>CALFZO010000140.1 GCA_937952305.1 uncultured Anaerolineales bacterium
GGGTGTAGTTCAGTGGTAGAACGCTTGCTTCCCAAGCAAGATATCGTGGGTTCGAATCCCATCACCCGCTCTCACCCTATGCGCGCCCCTGAGCCTCCGGGGGCGTGACTTTTTTTCGCTGGCTCCAACCATTTTCAGACGTTGCCGCCGCCGGACCCTGCGGAAAACCCGGCGCTGGGCTAAAATCGAACTGCTGTAGGCTGGCAGTCCAGAGGTTATGAGCAAGGCAAACCCGCGGGTCCTCTATATTGAAGACAACGCCGACAACCGGCTGTTGGTCCAGCGCGTGCTGGAGGCGGAGGGCTTCACGGTGGTCCTGGCCGCCGACGGCCGGAGCGGCCTGCAAGCGGCGCTGGCGGAGACGCCCGACGTGATCCTGATGGATATCAACCTGCCGGAGGTGGACGGTTACACGATGACGGCGCGCCTGAAGGCCACCCCCGGTCTGGAACACGTCCGCATCATCGCCCTGACCGCCAACGTCATGAAGGGCGATCGCGAGAAAACCCTGGCGGCCGGCTGTGATGGCTATATCCAGAAGCCGATCGACGTCGACGCCCTGCCGCGCCAGATCCTGCGCTTCCTGCCGCACTCGCATTCCTAAAACGGTGTTTATGAGTGTCCCTCCGCCCCCTCCGCCTTCTTCCGCCCCCTCGCGCCCGGCGCGGGAGCCCGTGAACCCGAAGGACGCCACGATCCTGATCGTCGAGGATAACGTGTCCAACTTCGTGCTCATGGCGCGCATGCTGGCGTACATGGGCGTGCCGCGCTGCGAGTGGAAGACCTCCGGCTGGCAAGTGGTGGAGTTCGCCGATACCCTGCCGCGCATCGACCTGATCCTGATGGATCTGCGTCTGCCCTACGAAGACGGCTACGCCGCCCTGACCAAGGTGCGCAACACCTCGAAGTTGAAGGAAACGATCGTCGTCGCCGTGACGGCGGAGGCCAGCCAGGAGCAGTTGAACAAGGCCCGCGCGGCCGGCTTCGACGGCTTCCTGGGCAAACCCCTCGACCCAGACCGTTTCCCGGACCAGATCCGCCGCCTGCTTCGCGGCGAGCCAGTCTGGGAGCAGTGACGGGCGCGCGAGACGTCAGCCCCGGGTGGAGGCGGGCCAGCCCCGGCGCAGGTGTCGCCCGGAGACGTCGCCATGTTACCGCCTGAGCCCCAAACAAAGCCCGCGCCGCCGGCCGCCTGGTGGACGGCGGTCTGGGAAGCCCTCACCGGGCCGGCGACCGCGGTCGGCTCCGGCGATCGGCGCCGGGCCCAACGCCTGTCCGCCCTGCTCCTGCTGCTCACCCCATCCCAAACGGTCGCCGCCCTGATGGCCTTTGGCCTGGCGCCGGCCGGCCGCTCAACGCTGGCCTGGCTGCTGGCCGGCGTCGCGCTCCTGCTGGGTGTTGCTTACTTCGTCAGCCGGACCCGCTTCTATCGGGCGGCGGCCGCCGCCGCCGTCGT
Organism: uncultured Anaerolineales bacterium; assembly: GCA_937952305.1. Lineage (GTDB taxonomy): Bacteria > Chloroflexota > Anaerolineae > Anaerolineales > UBA6663 > SpSt-583. Next base: position 1,457 of record CALFZO010000140.1, read on the forward strand.
TATGGTGGCGATCCTGCCGGGGGCCGCGCTGGCGGCCTGGGGCTCGGCCGATCTGGCCGCCCTGACTCTGGCAACCGCCGCCGGCCTGCTCGGGCTCCTCGTCGCCAGCCAGTTGTTCGGCCTGACCAGTCTGCTTCTGGCGGCCGGCGCGCAGCTGGCCGGCCTGGCCTGGCTGCCCGCCCTCTTCCCGGCGCTGGCCGTGCCAGACCTGGCTGTGGCCGCCGGTCTGCTGGCTGTCGGCGCCGGCCTGCTGGCCGTGGTCGTCCGTTACTACCACCGGCTGGAACAGGATCAGCATGCGGCCCTGGCGCAGGCCCAGCGTGAGCTGCAGGCCAGCCAGGTTCTGCTCGACACGCGCACGCGCGACCTGGAACGGCGCACCGCCCAGTTGGTGGTGGCCGCCGACGTCGGCCGCACCGTGTCGGCGCTGCTGCACGTGGAGCCGCTGCTGGCGCGCGTGGTCGAGCTGATCCGCGACCGGTTCGGCTTCTACCACGTTTCGATCTTTTTGATGGACGACAGCGGCCAGAGCCTCGTGCTGCGCGAGGCCACCGGGCCGGTGGGCGCGCGCCTCAAGGCCGACGGCTACCGGCTGCCGCTCGAGGCGCGCTCGATCGTGGGGTGGGTGGCCTCCACCCGCCAGCCGCGCGTCATCGCCGACGTCCGCACCGACCCGAGCTTCCTCAGCCACGCGCTCCTGCCGGAGACCCGCGCGGAGGCCGCCTTGCCGCTGCGCGCCGGCGAGCGCCTGATCGGCGTATTGGACGTGCAGAGCCGCAAACCGGCCGCGTTCGCGCCGGCCGACCTGGACGTCTTGCAGATTCTGGCCGACCAGGTGGGCGTGGCTTTGGAGAACGGGCTCCTGTTCGCGCGCCAGCAGCGCCTGCTGCAGTTGGAACAGCTGGTGCTCTCGCTGACCACCAAGATCCACCAGACCGTCGAGCTGGAGGCGATCCTGGAAAGCGCGGCCGCCGACCTGGGGCGGGCGCTGGGCGCCGGCCGCGCCGTCGTGCGGCTGCAGGCCGCGCCGACATCCGGGCCGGACGCGGCCCTCGAGCGCGACGGCCAGCCTCAACCCGGCCACAACGGCCACGCCGCCCCACCCGGCGACGGGCCGGATGCGCTGAACCCGGCATGACCACCGTCGTCCCGCTCTCGCAGATCCGCGCGCCGCTGCGCAGCCGCCGCGCCGTCCAGTTGACGCTGGCCACGCTGACGGTGGTGCTCGCCGCGAGCACGCCAGCCGCGATCTATTTCTGGCAGACACGCGGCGCCGTCAGCCTGGCGCTGCTGACGGCGCTGCTGGCCAGCGCGGCCGCGGCCGGCGCCGGGCTGTGGCTCGCTCAACGCGGCCGCTCTACCGAAGGCGCCGGGCTGGCGCTGGGCGGGCTGGCCGTCCTGGGGCCGGTAGTCAGCGCCCTCATCGCCGATCTCGGCCTGGCGCTGGGAGTCGTCCTGCTCGCCGCCGCCGGCGTGATGGCCGCGCTCACGATGCGCCGCCCGGCCGCCCGGATCGCCATCCTGGCCGGCATCCTGGCCGGCGTGCTCACCATCGCCATCGACCTTTTCCTGGCGGCCTGGCTGCCGTGGGCGCGGCTGACCCTGCCCGAAGCCCTGCGCACCCTCTATGTCCCCGGCGCGGCGCTGCTCATCCTGGGCGCCTTCGGCCTCTTCGTAGCGCGCGGCTTCGCCAACTACCGCCTGAACACCAAGCTGCTGATCGGCTTTGTGACTGTGGCGCTGGTGCCCCTGACACTGCTGACCGTGCGCAACGATCAGGAGAACCGGGCGGCGCTGCGCACGGCCGCCTATCAATCCCTGCTGGCCGCGGCCGCCCGCACGGCCGCCACCGTCGACGCCTTCCTGAACGCCAACCTCAACGCCGTCACGGCCGAGGCGCGCCTGACCACGTTGAGCGATTACCTGGCCCTGCCCGAGCGGCAGCGGGCCGGCAGCGATCTGGAGCGCCAGGCCAAGAACCTGCTGGCCTCGCTGCAATCGATGAACCTCCAGAACGTGGCGGCCGAGTCCGAGACCCGCGTCATCCAGGCCTATCTCCTGCTGGATACGCGCGGCAACCTCGCGCTCTCCACCACGCCGACCTTGCCGGCCGACACCAGCTTTCTGCGCGGCGACCTGTTCATGCTGCCGCGCATGACCGGCCGCGCCTACGGCTCGCCCGTGTACTTCACCGGCCCGGAACAGGGCAGCCTGTACTTCTCGGCGCCGGTGCTGGACCTGGACGAGCGCGTCGTCGGCGTCCTGGTGACGCAGGTGAATACGGCCTGGCTGCAGCGCATCATCGTCCAGAGCAACAACCTGCTCGGCGGGAGCTCGGCCTCCTTCGCAGCGCTGTTCAACGAGAACGGCCTGCGCCTGGCGGACGGCGCGGCGGAGGGCACCAACGTGCCGCGCTTCGCGGACCTGCCCGCGGCCGAGCGCCTGGCCAGCCTGGCCGAGGCCGGCCAACTGCCCGGGCTGCCGCCCGAGGACCTGAATGCGGGCCTGCCCACGCTGGCCCAGCAGGTGTGGCAGGCGCAGTCGCAACAAGCCACGTTCTATTTCGCCGGCATCGTGCACTATGCCGCCAACCCCAACCGGCCGGAGCCGCAGCATCTGGCCGCGCTGCTGCCGTTGAGCACGCGCCCGTGGGTGGTCATGTTCGCCCAGCCGGAGAGTGTCGCCCTGGCCCCGGCCGAGGGCCAGACGCGCGTGTCGATCTTCCTGTCGATTGTCTTCGCCCTCGGTGTGGCGGCCGTCTCCGTGCTGGCGGCGCGCAACCTGGCGATGCCGATCAACGACCTGACGGCCACGGCCGAACGCGTGCGCGGCGGCGACCTGGGCGCGCGCGCCCAGCCGGTAGCCAGCGACGAGATCGGCCTGCTCTCGCAGACCTTCAACACGATGACGGCCCAGCTGCAGGAAATGCTCAGCAGCCTGGAGCAGCGCGTGGCCGAACGCACCGCCCAGCTGCAGGCCACCGCCGACATCAGCCGCGCCACAGCCGGCGTGCGCGATCTGGATGAACTGCTGGAGCTGGCCGTGGAGCTGATCCGCGGCCGCTTCGGCTACTACCACGCCTCGGTCTTCCTGATCGACGAGGCCGGCGAGTACGCCCAGCTGCGCGAATCCACCGGCGAGATCGGCGCGCAGCTCAAGGCCCGCCGGCACCGGCTGGCCATCGGTTCGCGCTCCCTGGTGGGCTGGGTCACCCAGAACCGCCGGCCGCGCATCGCCCGCGATGTGGCCGGCGACCCCTTCCACTTCAAGAACCCGCTCCTGCCGGAGACCCGCTCGGAACTGTGTCTGCCGCTGATCGTGGGCGACCGGCTGATCGGCGCGCTCGATGTGCAGAGCCAGGAGGTGGACGCCTTCAGCGAGACCGACGTGCAGGCGCTGCAGGTGCTGGCCGACCAGCTCAGCATCGCCATCGAGAACGCGCAGCTGTTCCAGGCGGCGCAGAGCGACCTGGCCCAGGCCCGCGCGCGCTACCAGCAGACTCTGGACGCCAACTGGCGCGATGTGCTGGGCGGCACGGCCCGCGAGCTGGTCTACGACCTGGAGCCGGGCAGCGCCGTCAGCGCGGCCCCGCTGCTCGTCCCACTGCGCCTGCGGGATCAGGTCATCGGCACCATCGAACTGCACCGCGGCCCGGAGGCCACCCCGCTCTCGCCGGAGGAAGAGGCCCTGCTGGACACGGTGGCCGCGCAGCTCGCCACCGCTCTGGAAAGCGCCGTGCTCGTCCAAGAGAGCCAGGCCCGCAGCCGGCGCGACCGGCTGATCACGGCCATCACCGACGAGATGCGCGCCTCGCTCAGCCCGACAGCCATCCTGCAGAACAGCATCCGCCAGCTCGGGCGCGTGCTGGGCGCCACCGAGGTCAAGGTGCGCCTGGGCGGGCCGCCGCAGGCCGGAGGCCCGGCGGCATGAGCGCCCTGCCGCCCACCTCGGCGCCTGATCTGAGCGCCGCGCTGACCTCCGCCCGCGCGGAGGTGCTGGAGCGCGTCCTGCGCAGCCTGCGCTGGGTCGCCCTGGCCGCGCTGGTGGCCTACACCCTGACGGCCTTCTTCTATGACACCTGGGGCTCGGTGGCCCTGTACGGCGTCCTGTTTGTGGCGCTGCTGGCCCTGTCGCTGGCGCGGCGCCTGACTTACACCTGGCGCAGCGGCCTGTTCCTGGCCCTGCTCTACGCCGCCGCCGGCCTCAGCCTGGCCGATGTCGGCGTGGGCGGCTCGGCGCGCGTCTTCCTGCTGGCCTTCACCGTCCTGACCACGGTGCTGTTCGGCCAGCGCGCCGGCGTCTGGGCCGCCGCCCTCAGCCTGCTGACCTGGTTCGGCGCTGGCGCCGCCTTCAGCTATTGGAGCGTGGAGCCGGCCGGCGCGCCCAGCTCGATCCAGTGGGTGGACTGGCTTTCGGCCGGGGCCAGCCTGCTGATGATCATGGTCGCCGTCATCCTGCCGCAGCGGCAGTTCCTGGAGACGCAGGCGGCCGCCGTGACCATGTCACAGCAGAAGCGCGACCTGGAGCAGGCCCAGGCGGCCCTGACACGCCAGGCGCACGAACTTGAGCAGACCACGCGCCAGCTGGGCGAGGCCAACCGCAAGCTCACCGCTCAATCCGACGCGCTGGCCCACCGCGCCGCGCAGTGGGCGGTGAGCGCCGAGGTGGCGCGCGTGGCCGTCACCCTGCAGGACCTGCCGACCCTGCTGGACACGGCCGTGCGCCTGGTCAGCGAGCGCTTCAGCTTCTACCACGCCGGCATCTTCCTGCTGGACGAACAAGGCGAGTGGGCGGTGCTGCGCGCCGCCAACAGCCCGGGCGGGCAGCGCATGCTGGCGCGCGGCCACCGGCTGCGCGTCGGCCAGCAGGGCATTGTCGGCTTCGTCACGGCCACCGGCCAGCCGCGCATCGCCCTGAACGTCGGCGAGGACGTCGTCCACTTCCGCAACCCGGACCTGCCCGAGACGCAGTCTGAGATGGCTCTGCCGATGCGCGGGCGCGACGGCATCGTCGGCGCGCTGGATGTCCAGTCCACGGTTGTCAACGCCTTCAGCGACGAGGACATCGCGGCGCTGCAAACGCTGGCGGACCAACTGGCCGTCGCCATCGACAACGCCCGCCTGTTCCAGCAGACCCAGCGCCAACTGGAGGACCTGCGCACCGCCCAGCGCACGCGTCTGGCCGAGGAGCTGGCCGCGCCCCAGGCGCTGGCCTTCCGCTACGACGGCGTCGACGTCGTCCCGCTGGGCCAGGCGCGTCTGGAAGCGCCCGGCGGGCCGGCCGCGCAGGTGCCCATCCGCCTGGGCGACGAGACGCTGGGCGTCATCGAACTCCAGCGCGCGGACGGCCAGTGGTCGACCAACGATTTGCAGCTGGCCGCGGCCATCGCCGAACGCATGGGCCTGGCGCTCGAGAACGCCCGGCTCTTCCTGGAGACGCGCGCCAACGCGCAGCGCATGGCGGCCCTGTCGGCCGCCGTGCTCGAGATCACCGGGCCGCAGTTCGCGCTGCCGGAGCTGGTGACGCGCATCGCCGACCAGGCCCGCGCCCTGCTGGAGGCGGACGGCGTGTGCGTGTGGCTGACGGCGCCGGACGCCGACGAGCTTGAGCTGCTGGTGGCCCAGAATGCCACCGCCGCCGAACGCCCCGGCCAACGCCTGAAGCGCGGCGAAGGGTTGGCCGGGCAGGTCTGGGAGAACGGCCTGCTCTGGCGGCCCGAAGCCGGCCAGGTCCCCCCCGATTCGCCCTTCCCGGTGGTGCTGGCGCTGCCGCTCACCTGGCAAACCACCGTGCTCGGCGTGCTGACGCTCGGCCGCGCCGCCCCGGAGCGCGCCTTCCGCCCGGAGGATGAGACCAGCGCGCGCCTGTTTGCGGCGGCGGCGGCCACCGCCCTGGCCAACGCCCGGCTGCTGGCCGAGACGCGCCAGCGCCTGCAGGAGCTGGAGACCCTCAACAGCATCGGCGCCATCGTCAGCTCGCAGGTCGATCTGTACACGATGCTGAAACAGATCGGCGACAAAGTGCTGGCGACCTTCGGGGTCCGCTCCGGCTACATCGGCCTGTACGACAGCGCCACCAACCTGATCGAGTTCCCGTACTTCATGGAGGCCGGCGAGGCCGCGCCGACGCCGCCCGTGCCGCTCGGGCGCGGCCTGTCGTCCATCGTCATCCAGACCCGCCAACCGCTGCTCCTCAACCATGACTCGCTGGAGCGCGCCACCGAACTGGGCGCCGTGGTCTCCGGCCTGCCGGCGCTGTCCTACCTGGGCGTGCCGATCGTGGTCGGCGATGACGTCATCGGCATCCTGAATGTGCAGAGCACGACGCGCGAGGACCTCTTCACGTCCGACGACGTGCGGCTGCTCTCGATCATCGGCGCCAGCCTGGGCGTGGCCATCGAGAACGCGCGCCTGTTCCAGCAGACGCAGTCGGCCCTAGCCGAGACCGAGGCCCTCTACCAGGCCAGCGCCGACCTCAACACCGCCCAGCACTTCACCGGCCTGCTGGCCAGCCTGCGCCGCCACACCCTGCTGGGCGGCGCCCAGATGCTGCAGGTCCATTACTTCGACCGGCCGTGGACGGGCCGCCAGATCCCCGAAGCCACCCAACTCCTGGCGCGCTGGAGCGCGGACGACACCCTCGAGCCGGCCCCGCTGCGCCAGCCGCTGCCGGCCTGGATGAGCCAGCACCTGCGCGCCAACGCGCCGACCGTGGTGGAAGAGGTGGCCAACGACGCGCGCCTCGACGAGGCGGCGCGGGCCGTCTACCTGATCCGGCAAGGCATCCAGAGCGCGCTGTTTGTGCCCTTGGTGGTCGGCGGCGACTGGCTCGGCTTCCTGGGCGCCTTCTTCACGGCCCTCACCACCTTCCCGGAGGCCGAGGTCCGGCGCCTGACCAGCCTGGCCCGCCAGGCGGCCGTCCAGATCGAGAACTTCCGCAACGTGGCCCTGATCGAGCGGCGCGCCCAGCAGTTGTTGACGGCAGCCGAAGTCAGCCGGGCCGCGATCTCGATCACGGCCACCGAGGAGCTCATCAGCCAGGCCACCGAGCTGATCCGCGAGCGCTTCAACCTGTACTACGCGGCCCTGTTCCTGACCGACTCCGACCAGAAGTGGGCCGTGCTGGTGTACGCCACCGGCGAGGCCGGGCGGCAGCTGATGGAGCGCGGCCACCGGCTGGAGATCGGCGGCAACTCGATGGTCGGCTGGGCCGTGGAGCACCGCCAGCCGCGCATCGCCCAGGACGTCGACCAGGAGAAGGTGCGCTTCGCCAACCCGCTGCTGCCGGACACGCGCTCGGAGATGGCGCTGCCGTTGACCGTCGGCGAGATCGCCCTGGGCGCGCTCAGCGTGCAATCCACCGAGCCGAATGCCTTCGGCGAAGCCGACATCACCATCCTGCAGACCATGGCCGACCAGATCGCCATCGCCATCCGCAACGCGCAGGTGCTGGGCGACCTGCGCCTGACCCTGCAGGCCCTGGACTATGAGCGCTTCCTGCTGCAGACCCTGCTGGACAACGTCCCGGACAAGATCTACTTCAAAGACCAGCACGGCCGCTTCATCCGCGCCAGCCAGGCCGTGGCGCGGCAGTTTGGCCTGCAGCCGGAACAGGTGATCGGCAAGAGCGACTTCGATTTCTTCAGCGAGGCGCATGCCCGCCAGGCCTACCAGGACGAGCAGCAGCTGATGACCTCCGGCCAGCCGCTGCTCGGCAAGCTGGAGCGCGAGACCTGGCCGGACCGGCCGGACACCTGGGTGCTCACCAGCAAGCTCGTGCTGCGCGAGCCGGACGGCCGGCCCATCGGCACTTTCGGCATCTCGCGCGACGTGACGGAGCTGAAGCAGGCCCAGGAGGAGGCCCAGCGCCGCGCCCGCCAGCTGCTGGCCGCGGCCGAGGTCAGCCGCATGGTGACGTCGCTGCTGGACGAGCGCGAGCTGGTCCAACGGGCGGTGGAGCTGGTGCGGGCCCGCTTCGGGCTGTACTACGTGGCGCTGTTCCTGGTGGATGAGAGCGGCCGCTGGGCGGTGCTCAAACACGCCACCGGCGGCGCCGCCGACGCCGGCCGGCTGCTGCTCAAGCTCGGCCACCAGCTGGAAGTGGGCGGCAAGTCTATGATCGGCTGGGCGGTGGCCAACCGCAAGGCGCGCATCTCCGAGGACGTGGCCGAGGAGACGGTGCGCTTCGCCAACCCGCTGACGCCGGAAACGCGCTCCGAGATGGCCCTGCCGCTGCTCGTCGGCGAGAGCGCGCTCGGCGCGCTGAGCGTCCAATCGGTCGAGCGCCAGGCCTTCTCCGAGGCCGATATCGCCATCCTGCAGACCATGGCCGACCAGATCGCCGGCGCGCTGCAGAACGCGCGCCTGTTCCGGCGCGTGCAGACGCAGGAGTTCAATGCCAGCGCCCTGGCCCAGATCGCGCGGGCGGTCTCCGCGCGGCTGGAGGAGGCCGAGGTCTGGGAGACGCTGGCTGAGGAACTGCTGGGCGCCTTCCAAGCCGACGGCGTCGTGGTCCATCGCTGGGACGGCGAGACCGGGGCGTTCACGCCGCGGGTCGTCCGGTCGTCCGGCGGCGGGGAGGCCGCGCCCGTCTGGCCGGAGCCGGGCCTGGCCGTGCCGGCCCTGGAGCGCCCCGAGCTGCTGGAGGCCGTGGTGGCGCGCACCGGCCGGGTGCGCCCGCTGGGCCAGGTGAGCGACGAGCAGCTGCGCGAAAGCATGCTCATGCCGGTGCTCTACCAGGACGCCGTCGACAGCGTGGTCGAGGTCGTCCATACCGGGCCGGCCAGCGGCCTGACCAGCGACGACTTCAACCTGCTCCAGGCGGCGGTGACGACGGCGGCGGCGGCGCTCCAGATCGCGCGCCTGTACAGCCTGCAGCGCGAGACGGCCGAGCGCCTGCAGGAGGTGGACCGCCTGAAGAGCCAGTTCCTGGCCAACATGAGCCACGAGCTGCGCACGCCGCTCAACTCGATCATCGGCTTCTCGCGCGTCATCCTGAAGGGCATCGACGGGCCGGTCAACGATCTGCAGCAGCAAGACCTGAGCTCGATCTACAACTCCGGCCAGCACTTGCTTGGGCTGATCAACGACATCCTCGACCTCTCGCGGATCGAGGCCGGCAAGATGGAGCTGGCCTTCGACGAAGTCCACCTGCCCGAGATCTTCGAAGGCGTGCTGGCCACCGCGCGCGGCCTGATCAAGGACCGCCCGATCGAACTGGTGCAGGCCGTCGACGCGGCGCTGCCGACGGTGCGCGCCGACGCCACCCGCATGCGCCAAGTACTGCTCAATCTGCTGGCCAACGCCGCCAAGTTCACCGAGCAGGGCCAGATCACGCTGGGCGCCCACACCGGCGTCGCCGACGACGGCCGGCCGCAGGTGGAGATCTGGGTCAGCGACACCGGCCAGGGCATCCCGGCCCAGGAGATGCCTAAGCTCTTCGAGCGCTTCTCGCAGGTGGACGGCTCGCCCACGCGCAAGGCCGGCGGCACCGGCCTGGGCTTGAACATCAGCCGGCACTTGGTGGAACTGCACGGCGGCCGCATCTGGGCCGAGAGCTCCGGCGTCCCCGGCGAGGGGGCCACTTTCCGCCTGTGCCTGCCCGCCTTCCAGCCGGAGCCGAAGGTGGAGTCCGCGCCGCTGGGCGCGCACCCGTTGATCCTGGTGGTGGAAGACGACCAGGGCCTGTTCGCGCTCTACCGCCGCTATCTGGAAGCGCACGGCTACCGGTTGGCCGGCGTGGACCAGAGCGGCGAGGCCGTGGCCCGCGCCGCCGAGCTGAAACCCGCGGCCATCCTGCTGGACGTCTTCATGCCCAACCTGGATGGCTGGCAGGTGCTGACCGACCTCAAGCAGCACCCGGAGACGCGCCAGATCCCGGTCATCATGTGCACGATCACAGACGAGCGCGAGCGCGCCCTGCGCCTGGGTGCCGCCGATTACCTGATGAAGCCGATCCTGGAGACCGACCTGACGCGCGCCCTGCACCGGCTGCCGGGGCTGAAGGTGAACGGCGGTCGGCCCGTGCCGCTGACGCCGCCGCGCTGACGGCCCGCCCGCCGAGAGAAGCCGTATGACGCCTGAGATCAGCATGGTTTGCACGGACTGCGGGCACCGCCTGCCGTTTTCGGCCGCCCAACTGCGCTGCCCGGCCTGCAACAGCGAATGGCTGGAGGCCGCCTACGATTACGACGCCATCGCCGGCAGCTTCGCCACCGCCCACCTACGGCGCGAGCCCGGCCTGTGGCGTTACCGCGAGCTCCTGCCGCTGCGCGACATGGGCCATGCCGTCACGCTCGGCGAGGGCAACACGCCGCTCGTGCCGGTCACGAATTTGGGCCTGATGCTCGGCCGGCCCTATCTCTACATCAAGGACGAGCGCCAGAACCCGACCGGCTCTTTCAAGGACCGCCAGGCCGCGCTGGCCGTCTCGGTCATGAAGGAGGCCGGCATCACCGACGCCGTGGTGGCCTCCACCGGCAACGTCGCCATCTCCTACGCCGCCTACGGCGCGCGAGCCGGCATCAAGGTCTACGCCTTCTTGACCTCGCTGGTGCCGCCGGAAAAGATGCGCGAGTGCGCGCTGTACGGCGCCCAGGTCATCAAGGTCACCACCACCTACGACCGGTCCAAGGATCTGGCGCAGGCCTTCGCGCGCCAGCGGGATATGTACTACGACCGCGGCCTGCGCAGCATCGCCTCGGTGGAGAGCATGAAGACGCTGGCTTACGAGATCGCCGAGCAACTGGCGCGCCAGCTGCCGGCCGAGCTGCGCGTCCGCCCGGCCGACGGCCGGTTCAGCGCCAACGGCCGCGGCCCGGCGGTCTGGCGCGCGCCGGACTGGTACATTCAGTCGGTCAGCGGCGGCCTGGGGCCGGTGGGGACCATGCGCGGTTTCCAGGAGTTGCACCGCATGGGCCTGATCGACCGCGTGCCGGCGCTGGCCTGCGTCCAGGCCGAGGGCTGCGCGCCGATGGTCACGGCCTTCCGCAAAGGCTTGTCGACGCCGGAAGTGGTCGAGTCGCCGCGGACGCGCATCGGCACGCTGGCCACCGGCAACCCCGGCCGCGCCTACGCGCTGCTCAAACGCACCATCGACGAGTTTGGCGGTGTGATGGAGGCGGTCAGCGACGAAGAGGGCTTCCGGGCCATGCACGTCATGGCAAAAATGGAAGGCCTGTCGATGGAGCCGGCCGCGGCCGTGGCCTTTGCCGGGCTGTTCAAGCTGGTACACCAGGGCCTGATCAAGCCCGAGCACGTGGTCGTGATCAACTGCACCGGGCACACCTTCCCGGTGCAGAGCGACGTCCTGGGCGAGGGCTGGGCGCGGGACATGGATGAGCGCGCGCCCGAGACCGCCGACGCCGCCAGCCCGCCGCCGGAGGGGGTGCTGGCAGCGCTGGAGCGCCTGGATGCGCGGGTGCGCTCCATCGCCATCGTCGATGACACGCCCGACGCCGTGCGCCTGTTCCGGCGCATCCTGCAGGCCAAGGGCGATTACCAGATCTACGAGGCCCACGACGGCCGGGCGGGCCTGGCCCTGATCCGCGCCAAGCACCCGGACCTGGTGATCCTGGACCTGATGATGCCGGAGGTGGACGGCTTTGCCGTGCTGGATGCGCTGCGCGCCGACGAGGCCACGCAGGACATCCCCGTGATCGTGGTCACCGCCAAAGCCCTGACGCCCGAGGAGCGCGATCGGCTGACCGGCCAGATCGAGGCCCTGCTCCAGAAAGGCGCGTTCATGGACAACGAATTGCTGGATGATGTGTCGAAGGCTCTGAACTAGTTGGGACGCGAAGGGCGAAAGACCCAGGACGGCCGCCGGTGCAGCTAGACGGGCGGCCATCGTCTGTCAGTCGTCTTCCGTCAGCACGTATGCAACTCGGCCCCAAGCTCCCGTCGTGGAAGTCGACCCAGGCTCAGGGTATCGCCGCCGCCCTGCTCTCGGCGCTGGCCTCCGGCCTGGTGCCGATCTTCGGGAAGCAGGCCTATGAGGCCGGCCTGGCGCCGTTCACGCTGGTGATGCTGCGCACCGTCGGCGCGGCCGGCGCCCTGTGGCTGATCTACCTGATCTTCTGGCGCAAGTTCATTTATATCTACCCCTTCGCCTTCGCGGCCTGCCTGGTGGCGGGCGTGGTCAACGGCCTGGGCTCGTTGATGTTCTATACCAGTCTGCAGCGCCTGGACGCCTCCATCAGCCAGCTGCTCTTCACGCTGTATCTGCTCTTCCTGACGCTCTTCTCGTGGCTGGACGGTTACCGCATCTCGCGCCTGACGCTGGTGCGCCTGGGCCTGGCGCTGCTGGCCGTCGTGCTGTTGAAGTGGTCGCCCAACGGCGCCGCCGACTGGCCGGCGGCCCTGTTGATGATCGCGGCCGGCGCCCTGTACGCGCTGCACGTGTCCATCAATCAGCACACGCTGTACGACGTGCCGGCGCCGACCGTGACGCTGTACACGCTCTCCGGCATGGCGTTGACGGTGTTCATCGCCTACGCCGTCAACGGCTACCCGCCGCTGCCGGCCACGGCCGGGGCCTGGCAGCCCGTGCTGCTCCTGACCGCCGTCACGCTCATCGCGCGGCTGACGCTGTTCCTGGGCGTCAAACACCTGGGCGGCATGCAGGCCGTGCTGATCAACCTGGGCGAGGGCCTCGTGACCGTGCTGGCCGCCATTGCCTGGCTGGGCGAGACCTTCACGCCCGTACAGTGGTTGGGGGCCGCCGTGTTGGGCGCGTCGCTGCTGCTGGTGACGCGCGAACAAGCCTTAGGCGTCATCCCACGCCCCAAGCCGTGGCTGCAGATCTTTACGCAATGGTTCGCGACTTTGTCGGCGACGTTCGGCGCGGCCAGCCCGCCCGAGGCCGATCCGCCCCGCCCCCCCAAGCCGGCCCCCAAGGGCGCCTCACCCTCGAATACGCCGGACGATTGAGCGTCCGTCTGCCCCGACCTGCACACTGACTCTGTCTGGGCACACCAACCCGCCTCAGGCGCGCACCCGGCCAGGCTTTGGCCTTTCATCATGCCGGCCTGCTTTTGGGTTTGGCAAACCGGGCGTCAGGCAACGGCCAGGGCGCCCGTACTTTTGTCCGAGTTTACAGACAAGCCCTATCCGGTTACAATAACAACAGGGTCTGGGTCGAGCAAACCGAAATCCAACTTCACTGGGACAATTTACCGCACGTTGTGTCACTGGCTGGCTGCTGGGAGCCGGACCGGTCTAGCGCACAAACGTGCAGCTGCGTGGAGAGGTATCGACGCGGCTACGATCTACGGCGGTTGCCAGGGTGACCGGGGTTGAACACCTTGCCCGCCCTCGTAGATCTGGGCAGGACGCGGGTCAGCTCTGCAATCGGCGGTGCTGAAGGCGGCCGCCGCATTCCGGACGGAGTGGAATCGGGCGATGTGGGTTCCGGCATATCCACAGTCTCGGTTGTTGACAACCGCTCAGCGCGGGTCTGACCTGTTCGCAGACCGCCTGGCCCCCTGGCTGCTTGAAAACCAACCGTTCGCGGAAATCCCCTTCTCCCGGGACAGTGGCGGCCTGCTGCTGCCGCTGTTGGGCGTGTTCGTGCTCACGGCTTTGTTGTTCTACGGAGCCCGCCGACATTGGCGCCAGGCCGCGGACCGTGAGCGGCGCCAGACGCTGGCGCTCCACCTGGGCCAACTCCAGGATTTGGGCGAACTCGCCCGCTACCTCGCGCATTTCCCGGCCACCTGCCTGCCCATCGCCCGCACCAGCGTCTACCTGTATGACCATGCCGAGGCCAGACGGACTCTGGCCGCCGCCTGGCCGCCCGCGGCCCGGGCGCTGACGACGCACCCCTCGGCCTCGGCTTGCCAGACCTGCCTGGCCAGCCGCACGCACGGCCTGCGGCGCTGCCTGACCACGCCGCGCTCGGATGATCGAGCGGCCAGCCGGCCCTGGTGTCTGCCTTTGCGCTACGAGAGCTTGCTCGTCGGCATCCTGCAATTGACCTTTCCCGCCGACCGGCCGCCCGCCGCACTGCAACTGCGCTGGCTGGAAGCCAGCTCGGCCGAGATCGCCCTGGCCCTGGTGCGGGCGCTCGGCCGGAACCAGCAATTGGCGCTGGCGCGCGCCAACGCGCAGGCGGCCGAACGCAACCGCCTGGCGCACCTCTTGCACCATTCGCTGGCCCAGCAGTTAAGTTATCTGCACTTCGGCCTGGACCACCTCGCGAATACCCAACGGCCGCCCGACCCGGAGCGGCTGCGCGCCGACCTGGAGCGGCTGCGCCTCGTGGCCCACTACTCGTACACGCAAGTGCGTGACGCCCTGGACCTGCTCACCTCCGCCCGGCCATTTGACCTGACCCTGGCCGTCGAGCACTACGCCAGTTTCCTGGCCCAGACGGCGAACCTGGCGCTCACCTTCACCGCCTGTGGGCGGCCGACCCCGCTCCCGGCTGAACTATGCCAGCCAGTCTTCGGTCTCATCCAGGAAGGTCTGCACAATGCCCAGAAGCACGCCCAGGCCCGCTCCATCTGGCTCAGCCTGGCGTGGTCCCCCGACTCCCTGCGTATCGAAGTCACCGACGACGGGATCGGCTTCGACCCGACAGCGCTTCCGGCCAAAGGGCACTTCGGCCTGCCCATGGTGCAGGAAAGCGTGACCACGCTGGGCGGCCAACTGACGCTGGAGAGCGCGCCGGGGCGCGGCACGCGGCTGGCCGTATTGCTGCCGCTGGCGCGCGAGAGTTACGCCGGCGACGAGGCCCGCGCCGGGGCCGCCGGCGCGTCCGAGGCGCACCGGTGATTGCCGCCCGCCCCCGGCCGCCGCTGGTTCTCTGGACGAGGACTCAATGACCCTACTCGAAGCGACCTCGCTGGGGCTGGACCTCCTGCTGGTGGCCGCCGCCGCGATCACGTATCTCGCCCGGCCGCGCATCGGCGGTCAACTCAGCCGCGGGCTGCGGATCTTGCTCGGCGGCGTCATCATCCTGGGGCTGGCCCACCTCATCGAGACGGCGATGTTCGCCATCTTTAGCTTCAGCCTGCAGATCAACGAGGTCCTCCACCGGTTGATCGTCATGTTCGGTTTCGTGTTCGTCATTCTGGGCTTCTTGATTATGCGGCGCGCCTTCGAGGAATAGGGCGCTGGCCTGGACGGGAACAAGCGGATGACCAGCGACCCCGCCCCCGAGGGCAACGCCTACCGCCAGGTCTTGACCTCGATCGTCAAGCGCTTTGTGCGGTTGGTCGGCGCGTCGGCGGCTGTGGTTGTGGCTCGGCGGGTCCCGCAGTTGAAGGTTGAGGACGATGGTAACGTTACCGACTACGACCAGGAGAATCCGGTGGACAGTGTCATGCGGTTGATCGTCGAGTATGGCGCTGTTTTCGGCGAGATGGCTGTCACCCTCTCGCGCCAGGCCACGCGGCCGATGACCGACAGCGCCGCGCAGAGCGTCCTGCAGGAGGCCGGACTCTTGAACCCGGCGGCCAGCGGCCCACTTAGCGTGCTGCTGGTGGATGACCACAGCCTCTTCCGCGAGGGCATCGCCAGCCTGCTGTCCAGCCAGCCGGACATCAAGGTCGTCGGCCAGGCGGGCTCGGTGCGCGAGGCCGTCGCGAAAGCCCAGAATCTGAAACCGGATGTCGTGCTGATGGACCTGGGTCTGCCGGACGGCAGCGGCCTGGAGGCCACCCGCGCCATCCTGGCCAGCCAGCCGGCCGCTAAGATCGTCATCCTGACCGTGCACGAGAACGACGAGCAGCTCTTCGCGGCCGTGCGGGCCGGCGCGGTGGGCTATCTGTTCAAGAACATCCGCGCCGGCGAACTGCTGAAGCGTCTGCGCGACGTCGCCCAGGGCGACGCCGGCCTATCCCCGGCCATCGCCCGGCGCATCCTGGACGAGTTCTCGCGCCTGCCCAGTCCGCCGGCCGCGCCCAACAGCGCCACCGACCTCACCGCCCGCGAACTCGAGATCGTCCGCGAGCTGGCGCACGCGGCCACGAACCGCGAGATCGCGCAGAAGTTCGTGATCAGCGAGAACACGGTCAAGAACCACGTGCGCAACGTGCTGAGCAAGCTGCATCTGCACAGCCGCCGCGACCTGGCCTCGTACGCGCGCGACCACGGCCTGACGCCGCCGCCAGAGCCGCCCAAGTAACGCCAGGGTCACTCAGCCGGACCGCCGCGCCGCGCCGCGCTCCAGGCGGCCAGCAGACCGGCGGCCAGCACACCCAGCGCCAGCCAGTTGAGCAGACCGGCCAGCGGCGCATTCGAGATCACCACCGGGCGCGGCGGCGCGGTCACAGTCAGTGGTTCCACCGACCACCCAAAGACGGCGCGGCTGTCTTCCATCGCGGCGCGGCGCACGACGACTTCCGCCTGCCACGGCCCGGCCAAGCTCACCGCGCTGGTGTCGACTTGATAGCGCCCTTCCCCCAACGGTTCGGCTATCAGGATAACGGGGCTGAGCGCTTGACCCAAGTAAGTCAACCGAACTTGAACGCGCAGGATGTCCGCCGGCGCGGGCCGGCGCGTGTTGAAGACGCCGAGCGCCAGCCGGTTGAGGCCGGGCTCATTGGGCCGGATCGACCAGTTCACAATCAAGTCATCGGCCGCCTGGGTCAGCGACGGCGGCAGAGGCCCGGCCTCATCCGGCGCCGCAAACTCCGGGCCGCGCGCCGGCGGCGTGGCGGTCAGCAGCCCGGCCAGGCTCAGCACCATCAACCCCAGAGTCAATTCCAGGCCGAGCGACAACGCCCGGCTGCGCCGCCGGTCGGCCACCCACTGGCTGGCCCGGTCTGGCAGCCACCCGGCCACCCCCACGGCCAGGCCAGGATGCAAGATCAGGGCGTTGGCGAGTCCGGCCAGGCCCAGCCCCACACTCAGCGCCATCTTTCCGGCGAGCACTTGCCCGTAGAGCGTCGCCAGCCAGGCGTCCAGCGACGCCACCTGGCGGCCGGCCGCGTACAGGCCGGTGGCTCCCAGCACCGCGACACCCAGCACCGCCAACAGCCCGAAGCGCCGCCACACGGCGCGCGCCGCCGTCCGCGTCAACTCGGTCCCGCCCAGCCACGGCCGTGTGATCCACCAGGCGACTCCTAGAGTCCCCATCCAGGCCCCGCCGGCCAGCCAGTGCAGGGCCTGGCCCGCCATCGCCCATTCACTGCCTTCCACCAGGCCGGCTGCATGGCCGTCCAACGCCTGAACCGCCGCCAACGCCAACAAGGCGACCCCGGCGCTGACCGCGCCCCAGCCGAGGCCGCGCCGCGCCGCGACGAACGCCAGCACCAGAATCAGCAGCAGACTCTGGCGCGCCAGCCACAACACGCCGAAGCGCGCGCCCAGAACCTGGTCTAGGCTAACGCCGCCCAGCACCCGCCATTGCCAGCCCAGCCAGGCGAGGCCTGCCAGCCACGCCGCCACCGCCGCACCCTGGCCGAACTGCCAAGCCCGCTCCTGCCCGGCGCGCACCAACGTCTCAGCGGCGAGGAAGCGGCCCGGCTGCAACAGCCAGCTGCCCGCGCACCAGGCGCCGATCAACGCGGCCTCCAGCCCGAATAACAGGCCGCCCAGGACCGCCTCCGGCCAGGCCACCTGCGGCGCCGCGCTATCGGACCGGTCCGACGCGCCAACCGCTTGGTTGATGCCATAGACGAGCGTGCCCTGGGTAATGTGGCTGTCGACTTCAGAGAAGACCGTCCAGGCCAGGCTGTAGATGCCGGGCGCGGCGTCTGGGAGCGCGGCGATCACCAAATGCGGGTCGGCCGGATGCGCGCGCAACGTCACGAATCCGGCGGATTCCCCGTCGGCTGCCAGCAGGCGCGCCGTGCTCAGCGTTACCGCAATCGGTTCGTCGAACCAGAGGTAGAGTTCGCGCGGGGCCGCGCTCAGCACGGCGCCGTCGCCGGGATTGGAACGCAGGAGGCGTGCGTGGGCGAAGGCCGGCCGGGCCAGGACCGTCGCCACGGTCAGGGCTAGGCAGAGTGCGACCGGCAGCCGGCGTGGCCCGCGATTCATCGTTCAGCGTCGGCGCAGCAGGCCGAAGCCCATCAGGGTCAGAACGGTCGCCGCCCCGGCAATGACCCACAAGCCGGCGGGAAGGCCTGCCTCCGCCGGCTGACTCGCGGCCGTCACCGGGCCGGCGCCCACCGGTCCGGCCGCCGGTGTCGGGCTCGGGCGCGGAGCGGCGTCGCCCACATAGAAATAATAGGCGCCCTCGGTGAGCACGCCGTCGCCGTCGGTAGACAGGGCCGTCCAGCGCACCAGGTAGGCGTCGGCCGGCAGCGCCGGCACTTGCTCGGCCAGCAGGCGCGCATGCTCCGGATCGGTCAGGTCAACGCGGCCCTCCACGCCGGCGACGACCCGGCCCTGACCATCGACAATCTCGAAACGGCTGCCTTGCGTATCGAGCTCCTCGTCAAAGAACAATGCGATTTGCGCGGGCGCCTGGGCCAGGCGCTCATCCGCCGCCGGCGACGAACGCACCAGGGAGGCGTGCGCGCGCGCCAAGCCGACGCTGAGCGCCACCAGCAGGAAGGCGCCGAACGCGGCGCGGCCAATAGAACGCAGCATCTCAAGCCTCCCGCGCCGGCGCGCGCAGAATCAGGATCACCAGCAGCCAGGCGCCGCCCAAGGCCGCGAACAAGGCGCCGGCCAAGCGGCCGCGCTGCGGCCGCGCCAGAGCCTCGCGCACCGCCGCACCGGCATTCAGGCGCCCAAAGCCGAACTCCAGGTCGGGGCCGGGTGCGCCCAGATCCACGGCGGTCCGGCGCAGGAGGTCGGCCTGCTCGTCGGCGGACAGGCTCGGCTGGGCGCTCACCAAAAGCGCCAGCGCGCCGCTGACATGGGCGGCCGCCACCGAAGTGCCCGCCGCCACTGTTGGCAGGCCGCCCCGGTCCGTGGTCACGATGTCGACGCCGGGCGCCACCAATTGCGGGAAGACGCCGGGCGCGCCGCACTGCGCCGGGCCGGTCGGGCTGTCGGCCGAAAGGGTGGCCGCCCCAGCCAGGGCACCGACTGCGAAAGCCTCCGGCAGGGTCGCCGGGCTGAGCGCCTCGCGCGTGCCCGCCGCAAAGACTGGCAGCACGCCGGCGGCCCGCAAGGCCCGCAGATCCGGCGCGAACTCCGGGTCACACGCGATCTCGCTCGTCCACGAACTATTGACGACATCAGCACCGTCAGGCGTGGCCGGGTCGCCGTCCGGGTCCAGCACCCAGCGCAGGGCCGCATGCAGCGCCTCTGGCGTGGCGTTCCCAGCATCGTCGAAGATGCGGGCCGCGATCCACTGCGCGTCCGGGGCCACGCCCACCGGGACGCCGTCCACTTCACCGCCCAGGATCACGCCGAGCACCTGCGTCCCGTGGCCGGTCAGGTCGACCGGTCGTTCGGGATGCTGGCCGTAGGGATCGAACCACGAGTTGGAGCCGCCGCGCCAGGCCAGCGCTAAGTCCGGCTGACTCAAGTCCACGCCGCTGTCCAGGATGGCAACGACGGCGCCGCGGCCGGTGGCGCCCTGGCTCCAGGCGCGCGGCGCGTCGATCAGCGCCAGGTTGGCGCCGGGAGCGCGCGCTTGTAATGGCAACAGGCTCGCGGCCACGGTGACGGCGGCGAGCCAGCGGGCGACGAAGGCTTGAGCGGCCCGGTTCATCGCGCGATGAGGTGCTCCAGGCGCAGATCGCCGATGACCACCGACACCCGGGCGCCGCGCTGAATGGCGCTGTTAGAGTTGTTGTAGAGCAGAAAGTGGACCTGCCCGGGGACGAGCGCGTGCCCGTGCGGCGGGTGCATCAGGCTGTCCACCAGCGCGCCGCTGTCCTCGGCGATCAGGCGCGGCCGGTTGTCCAGGTTGAGCAGCGGACCGGCCTTGTCCGGGTCGATGATGACAAAGCGAAAGTCGATCAGGCCGCCGTCGGCGGTGACGGCGATGCGCGTGATCTGAATTCCCCAGGCCGCCTCCAGCATCGCGGGCGTGGCCGGGACGCCCGGCCAGCGCGCGGACTGATAGCGCTGCCAGCCTTGCCAGCCCGCCAGCGTCAACGCCAGCATAAGCACCAGCGTCAGCGGCAGCGTCCAGGGCGAGGCCGCCCACAGCGCGCGCAGGCGGTTGGGGAACGGGATCGGCGATGACAAGTCCATCGGTCAGCTCCTGCAGACGCTGGGCCAACGCCGCACCCGCCTCGCCGACCAGGGCCTGACCGGCGAGGCGCGTGGACAGATCAGCCCCGGCGCCTCAACGCGCCAGGATCACGGTGGCGAACGGCCCCCAATTGCCGGCGGCGTCCTGACCATGGATCAGGACCGTGCGGCTGTCGCCGACGTTGGGCAAGTTGACGTCGGCGCTGGCTAACGTCGCGGAGGCGTCGGTCGTGGGCGTGCCGGCGCCCGTGGCCAGCGTCATGGCCACGCCGGTGCCGTCCGCGCCGGCCGCGTCCAGGAAGTACTCCACGGCCGTGATGGTGCTGTTGCCGGTGGCGGCATCATCCACGGTGGCCGCCAGGGCCACGTCCGAGGCGCCGTCCCACGGGTTGGGCGCGGCCACGGCGGTCGTGGTCGTTGGGCCGGCGGAGTCCGGCGGCGGCGGCGGCGGGGCCAGCGGCGCCGCCACCACCTCGAAGAACGTCAGCATGCCGCCGAAGGAAGCGCCGTTGTTGTCGACGTGCCGGTTGCCGTCTGAGAGCGGGATCAAGGCGCCTACCGTCGCCGGCACCGTGATCAGGGTGTCCAGCGTCTGCCCGGCCGCCACCGTCTCAGCCACGGCCCGGAACTGCGGCCGCGCGAAGCCGTCTTTGGCCGTCACCATCTGGTCCAGGCCCAGCAGCGCCGGCGAGTGGTCCAGCAGACCAGCGTTAAGGTAGCGCACCAGGACGCGCTGGCCGGCCGCCACCGGCACCGTGCCGGTATCCGGGTGGCCCTGGCCGTTGATCAGCCAGTACTTGGGCGCGTAGTTCAGCATGTCGAAGGCGCCGGGGTTGGCGTTAAGGGCCGGATCGATCTCGCTCAAGATCAGCACGACCTCGTCGTCGTAAGCGGTGGCGGCCGGCACCGGCTGAACGATCAGGGCGCCGTACAGGCCCATGGCCACCTGCTTGGCCCCGCCGGGCGTCAGCCCGGCTTCATAGAGAAAGGTGCCGGCGCCGGCGGCGACAAAGGTATAGGTCTTGTCGCCGGCCGGGGCCGCGCCGACCATATCCATCCGCAGACCCTGGCCGTGCAGGGCCAGCGAGCTGACTTCGCCCAGGGTGTTGTGCAGGATGACGTCCACGGTCTCGCCTTGGTTGACGATCAGCGACGGGCCGGGCACCTGCGCCGGGCCGCCGGCGGTGTCGGCGTACCCCCAGACCGTCACCGTGCCGCCGCCCGGCAACGTCAGCGTGCCGGTCTTGGCCCACAGCTCACACTGGCGGTGGTTCGGCCCGACGATGAGGCAGGAGGCGGCCGGGGCGGGCTCGGCGGCGTGAGCGTGCGCGGCCAGCGCCAGCGCCGCCGCACAGGCCAGCACCAGCGCCACCAGCCACCGGGGTTGGAACCAGCTGCGGGAAGGGAGTGTCAAGGTCATTGTTTGCATCCCAAATACTCCTCTTTGCTCACCTTAGCCCGTGGGCCTACGGACACCCGGTCGGCGGATCAATCCGCTCGAGCGTGATCATGCCGCCGAAGCCGGCCTCGTAGTTGGCGGCCTCGTGCAGGGCGTGGCTGTGCCAGATGTGGTAGTACTCACCGCACTCGCCCTGGGCCGTCACGCCGGTCGGGCGGTCGGCCGTCTCGCCCAGATAGGGGCTGCCGCTGAACCACTCGCCCCACATCAGGTTCTGGTCGCGCGAGCGGAGCAGGAACTGGTCGAGCGCGCCGAAGACATCGGACGGCAGCGGGTTGCTGGTGCTGTAGTTGTCGACGTTCGTCCAGTCGTAGAGCGCGTCTTTGGTCTGGCCGGCGCCGACCACGGGGCCATATTCGGCGTAGGACAGGTTCTCGCCGCCGGTGCCGAGCAGCGGCCGGCCGTCCCGGCCCACAATCTGGATATGGTCGCCGTGCGGGTGCATGGGATGGTTGAGCATGCCCACGTTCAGGAAGCGCACCGCCGAGGGATACGGGTTGGTGCTGGCGTCCGACGGGCGGATGTGCAGCAGCGCGCCGTAGGGCTGGTTGGGCAGATACTCGGCGTTATTGGGCGCGATCGTGTCCGGGAAGGAGCGCCCGTTGATCAGCCAATAACGCGGGTGGAACGTGGTGATGTCGTAGGCGAAACCCTTTTCCACCGCCCAGTGCAGCTCGGGATCCACCTCGGACAGCAGCATCATGTATTCATTGGACAGGTTGAAGCGCGTGAAGCCCCAGCCGTACAGGTGGTCGGCCTGGCCGCTGGGCCGGACGATGACGGCCCCGAACAGGCCCATCTGCACCTGCTTCTGCGGGTTGGTGCCGCTCTCGTAGATGAAGGTGCCAGGCTGGCTGGCCGTGAAGCTGTAGGTGACCGAGCCGCCGCCGGCCGCCGCCGCCGGCGCCAGCGAGACCAGCGTCGGGCCGCTGAACACGGGCTGGACCGGATTGCCGTCCGCCAGCACGTCGGTCTGGCCGGGGAAGATGATCGAGACATCTTCCGGCACGATGCTGTTCGTCAGGGTGACCGTGACCGTATCACCCTGGTTGAAGCACAGCGTCGGGCCGGGATGCTGAAAGGCGCCGTTGCCGTAGCTGTAGCCCCACATGAAGACGGTGTTGCCGTCCGGGAAGCTGATATAGCCGTCCTGAGTGGTCAGCGCGACGCTGGTGGCGTACACGCCGGGCGAGGTCTCATTGGCGCACAGGATGCCGATCTCGGGCACGGTCTGCGCGCGCGACGAGCCGGCCGGCAGCGCCGAGAGCGCCACAGCTCCCACAATCAAGGCCAGCGCGGTGCGGAGTGTCTGAGAAACCAAGGGTCGCATGGGGATGGCCTCCTTCGCCCGACCTAGAAGTTGGGGGCCGGCTGCGGCGGCAGCGTGCCGGGGTAGACCCGGATCTCGGTCATCTGCCCGCCGTAGCCGGGCATACCGGCGTTGTTCAAATAGGCCAGCTTGCGGTTGTAGAACAGGTAGGTGTCGTAGGCGCCGACCCCGGAATGCGCGGGCGCCGTGAACAGCGCATCGAAGCTTTCGCCTGGGCTGATGTCGATGGAGTCGGTGGTGTAGCGCCGGTCCGCCGGCTGCGCCGCGGTGGGGCCAAGGTACTTGGCGTCCTTGCCGACGATGGTGAGCGCCAGACCATCGACCTTCATGGCCTGGCGCTGGAAGCCGAGGTTGGCCCAGCGCAGCAAGACCTTTTCGCCGGCGTTGCACGTGATCAGAGACGAGTTGGGCTGGTATTGCAGCTCCGGCCGCGCCGGCACCGTCAGCGGATCGGTGTTGGGCTCCAGCGTGTCCGGATACACGCGCCCGTTGATGGTCCAGTAATCGGGGTCGTACTCGCTCCAGTCGTGCTCCTGGATGTGGGCGGCGTTGAAGCGCTCGGTGGTCCAGACCTCGCCCAGCAGCAGCGCAAACTCGCGGTCGAAGGCCGTCGCGGCGTCCTTATACGCCCACTTGGGGTTGTCGGCTGGCCGGACGAAAATCGAGCCGGTCATGCCCATCGAGACGTGCTCGATGTCCTCGAAGTGGCAGTGGTACATGTACGTGCCCGGATCGTGCAGCCGGTAGTAGTACGTGTAACTGCGCCCGAAGGGTACGCCCACGGACAACTCCGGCACGCCGTCGAAGGCCGGGATGGCGTTGGGGAAGCCGTGGAAGTGGACGGTGTGGCCGTCGGTCAGGTCTGGCCGCTGGGCGAACCCCAGGTTGGTGAGTGTGATGCGCAGCTCGCCGCCCTCGGTGGCGTACACCACCGGCGAGTTCAGCTGCACCTTGCCCTTCTCCTGGCGCACGGCGGCGTCGCTCAGACCGGTGACATCGCGAAACCCAAACGTGTATGTGTTGAAGGGCGCCGGCGCCCACGGGTCCGGATGGAAACCGGTGCCGCCCGGCTTGGGCGGCAGGTAGACCCAGCCGTCCGTCACCATGAGGTGATAGCGCGCGTCCAGGGGATTGGCGGCCAGCGGGGCGGCGGCGCCGCGCGCCGACTGGAGGACGCGGTTGGCGGCCGCCAGCGCCTGCGGGACGAGGTAGGCCCCGGCCGCCGCCGCCAGCGCCCCACCGCCCAGTTTCAAGAAGCCGCGCCGAGTGAGTTTGCGAGAGAGGTTGTTTTGGCTCATCGGTGATCTCCCAGGCATGGGCGGGCGGCCGGCCGCGCCGGCCCCCCGCGCCAGGCGGTGGTCAGACTTAGGGCAGGCTGCCTCCGGAGAAGTTGTCGAAGCGCGCGTCGTTGCTGCCTCCGAAGCCGCCCGAGCGCACAAACCACACCCCGATCCGGCCGCCGCCCGAGACCAGAGCGGCGGGCCAGGCGTTGGCCCCGCTGGTGGGGATGGTGGCGGTGCCGACGACCAGGCCGTTCTTGTAGACCACCACCAGGCCGTTGGAGAAGGCGCGCGCCCCGAAGCGGTCGCCGGCCGCGAAGGTCACGCCGCTGAGCGTGCCGCGCGTCCGCCACTGCTGGCTGGCGCCGCAGCCGGCCACGGCGCTGCCGCAGAAGGTGTTGATCAGCACCTGGCTGGTGTTCGGCTTGTACTGGACCTCGATCAGGCTGGTCGTCGTGCCGAGGGCGGCGCCGGTTTCGCTGAGGTTGTTCACCTTCAGCAGCAGGTCATGCTCGCTGGCGCTGGCCACGACCTTGGTGAAGGTCAGGTAGACCTCCTGGTTCGGGCCGAAGCTGCCGGTGCCGGCCGGGCACGGCGCCGTCGCCACGCCGCACCACCAGGCGTAGCCGAGGTTGATGACGCGCGCCCCGTTGTCCTGGAGCGTGTAAAAGCCGCTGACGTTGCCGCGCCAGTTGGTGCCGATCGTGGTGCTGTTGGCGCGGTTGAAGTCGTCCAGCGCCGCCGTAGCCGGGAAGGCCAGCGACAGCTCATCGGCGCCGGCATCCCAGGCCGTCCCGGCCGGCCGGTACTCGTCGTCGATGTCGAAAAACGGCGCCGGGATCGCGCCCTTGCTGGCCGCGCCGAGGTTGGCGGCCGGCGACCCCGCCTGCAGGTGGTAGTTGCCCAGCAGGTTGACCGGCAGGTCGACGGCGACGATAGCGGCCTGCACCAGGTTCGGGTTAGTGCGCCACGGGAAGACCGCCACCGACGTGTCGTAGAGCGTCACCACCAGCGGATCACTGCCCAGGTTGGTGCCGCTCGGCACGGTGTCCAGCGTGGTATTCAGGATCGAGTTGGTCGGCGCGAGCGTGCCGGCGCCCACCACGCCCAGGTCCCACAGGTTGGGCGCGCCCGTGCCGGGCAGGCCGATACCGCCCACGGTCACGCCGTTCCAGCTCCCGGCGCGGTTGTCCCAGAAGACGTTGTTGAACAACACCGGGCTCGGGCTGTTGGGGACGGTGGACAGGCCGGCCGGCTTGGGCGTGCCGTCGCTGGTGGCGGCCGTGGCCGTGGTCAGGTTCTTCATCACCGTGTTGTTCATCACGCGCACGTTGGTGGCCGAGTCCAGGGCGATGCCGCCGCCTTCATCCGTCGAGATGTTGTTCACGATGAAGTTGTTGAAGATACTGATGGCGGCATTATTCGCCATCAGCACCCGCACCCCGCCGCCGTCGTCGTTGCCCAGGTTGGACTGGATCAGGTTGTTGTAGACGGCTACGGCGCCCGTGCCGGTGGAGACGGTGGCCGGCGGCACCGGCAGTTCGCCGGCGATCATGATGCCGCCGCCCTCGTCATAGGACTGGTTGAAGTAGACGCGGTTGTGGTGGATCTGGCCGTTCGGGCTCAAGCCGTAGTGGCTGATGGCGCCGCCATACTCGGCCGAGAAGTTGCCGCACAGGTCGTTGTAGGCGATCTCGTACAGCTCCGACCCGGAGAAGAGCCCGATGGCGCCGGCCAGGTTGGTGCCGCCGTTGGCGATGATCCGGTTGTTGGCGATGCGGAGCGCGTCGTTCTCGTTGTCGCCGATATCGGGCGTGCCCACCCGGATGGCGCCGGCGTAGGCGCCGCCGTTGCTCTTGATCAGGTTGTTGGTGATTTGCAGGAAGCGGGCGTAGGCGTTGACGAAGATGCCGCCGCCCTGGGTCTCGATGAAGCCCTGGCCCTGCGGACCGCCTGCCTGGCCGCCGCCGATCGGGTCAATTTGGTTCGGGAAACCCATCTGGTCGCCGCCCTGGATCGTCAGGCCGTCGATGGCGGCCCGGTAGATGGTCGGGAACTGCGTGGTCGACTGCGCGACGACGAAGATCACGGCGCCCTCGGCGATGTCCTGGTTACCGGCGCGCGGCGTGCCCAACACCAGCACGCGCCAGTCCTCGGCCGCCTGGGTGTCGTTGGTGAAGCCCACCCCGTCGACGACGACGCCGGGCACCTGCGAGCCGTCGGCGCGCTGCCCGCCCGTGCCCACGCCCTGCAGTTTCACGGGCGAGGCGATAAACAGATTCTCGAAGTACAGGCCGTCCGGGTTGTACAGACCGGTGGGGCCAGGGAAGACGGTCACCAGGTAGCGCTGGGTGCCGGTGTTGTTGTTGGCCGTGGTCAGGGCCGCCTGGATGGTGGTGAAGTTGGTGAGGCCGCTGAAGGCCGGGCTGGCGTTGACCGTCAAGATGCGCGGGTTGTAGGCCGTGGCCGTGACCGTGCCGGTGCCGGCGCCGGTGGAGTTGCCGTTGCCGCTGAGGACATGAATCGTCAGGCCGTTGACCGTGCTCTGGCCGTTGCTGGCCCGGACCAGCAGCTGATGCGGTCCGGGCGCGATGGCGCCGGCGCCGGTGGTGGCCGGCACTGTGACCACGATCTGGCCGTCCGCCCACGAGACCACCGCCAGGACGGTGGTATCCAGGGTCACCTGGCCCGGCGTCGCGCCGAAGGCGTCACCGTAGAGCGTGATCTGGCGCGCGGCCCCGGTCTCGGTGGACCGGACGAAGGGTTTGGAGACCGCAAAGAGCTTGGGTGTGGCTGCGTCCAGCGCGCACTGTGAGACCGCGTTGAACTGTGAGCCCGGGCCCTGGATCGAGACCGCGATCTGCGTCGGCGCCAGGTCGGCCGGGTTGATAATGCCGGGCCAGACCTCGAATGTCGCCGAGATGGTGCGGTACTGCGGGTTGTGGTCCGGGTTCAGGCGGCCGGGTTGGCCGCGGTCGTTGCCCACCAGACGGTACATGTTGGCGCAGACGCCAGACGGCGTGGGACAGTTGATCTGCAGGGTCGAGGGCAACAGCACCTCGAACAAGCCGTTCGGATCGGAGTGGACCGTCGTGATGTGGCGGTCAGCAAAGTCGTAGATGCCGACGGGCGCGTTGGCCAAACCAGCCTTCTCACCGAAGAGCGTGCTGCGCGGATCGGTGGATAGGTTCAGGTCATCCACGATGTAGCCCATGAAGCGGCCGGGCAGCGGGACGTCGGTGAAGAAGTTGAACGCCGGGGCGATCGAGCGGCCATCCGTGACCCGGATCAACTTGACGTCGCACAGCGGCGTCGGCTGGCCTTCGTACGGGCTGCCGCCCTCGGCCGCGAAGTTCGGGTTGACCGTGGCGCCTGCCCCATCCGCCCCCACCCCGGCCACGTCCACGGTGTGGAGCGCGCCGGCGCAGGCCGGCGGTGGCAGCTGCGTGTAGTAAGCGTCGCCGTCGAAGACGTTGATGTCCTCCTCCCGGGTCACTTTGTAGAGCGGGCGGCCGTAGACGTCGTTGGGGACCTCCACTTCCACCAGGTAATCATCGGTGGGCAGCGGCGTCGGATCAGCGCCGTTGGCGCAGGCGCCGGTGGCCTCGTTGAAGCCGCCCGGGCCGAAGCAGCCATCGCCGAAGCCATAGTTGCCGTCCACGGTGGCGCCGAAGCCGCCGGCCGGGTCCGGCAGCGGCCCGAACTGGATGCCCGACATCGGCGCTTCGACGCAGTCAGCGCCGGGGGCGGTGGGCAGCGCCTGCTGGACGACGGGGTTGCCGTCCACATCGCGGGCCACACAATCCGTGGGCCGTTCCCAGGTCTCGGTCATGTACACGTTCAGGAGCTGGCCCTTCTGGTAGGACCCGTCTGGATTCTTGAGCAGCTTGCCGTCCGGGCCACGGACCGTAGACCAGAGCTTGACGGGCAGGTCCGGGATGCCGGGCTGCCAGTCTTCGGCGGCGGCGTAGCGCGGGTTGAGCTCGTTGCGGGTGGTATCGTAGACCACGGTGCCGGCGATGCCGCCGTTCTCGCCGCGCGCGTAGGGCAGCACGCCCCAGTCGATGCGGCCGCTTAGGCCGATGATCGGCAGGACGTTCACGTCCACGCCCTGGCCCAGCACCGTCGTCTCCGTCGTCTGGTTGTCAGCCTGGTAGGTGACGCCGGTGGTGTAGTAGCGGTCGTTGTAGACCTCCAGGATCTGCCAGGCCGTGAAGGGATAACCCTGCTCGATCACGTAATCGCCGTTCGGGTCGGTGGTGACGCCGGTGGAGCCGTGCTGGACCAGGTTGTTGCTGCGGCCCTTGAGCACCACAGTTTGGCCGTTCAGGCCCACCTCGCCGGCGTCGCGCTTGCCGTTGACGTTCGTGTCGATGAAGACCGACCCATAGAAGCGCGCGAACCAGCCGGTGATGAACACATCGCCCATGGCCACGTGGCCGCCGTTGACGGACACGTTGTACATGTCGATCAGGTAGTTTTGCGGGCCGTCCCAGACGGTGAGCAGATAGTCACCGTTGGGGACGCCATTGATGGCGAAGGTCCCGTCGGCGTTGCCGCGCTGCACGTAGACGGCCTGGTCGCCGGCGTTCAGGTCGGAGAGCGCCACATACGGCCGGTCGATCGGGCCGGTGACGCGCGCGCCGGAGAGGCCGCCCCACTCGCCGCCCGGGATGGGCGTGCCGCCCTGGGGCGGGATATACACGCTCACGCCCACCACCCGGCCGGTGATGTTGTAGGCGCCGGAGATGTTGTCCTGCGTGTCCACAAAGCCGAACATCGTCCACGGGAAGGGCTCGCCCGCGAACAGGAACTCCGTGTCGTAGCCGGTAGCGCCCTCCTGCAGCCAGGTGTCCCAATCGTGGCCGCCCTCCAGCGTGGTGGTCTGCACCCAGTTCGTGCCATCCGGCGGGACGACGGTGGCCGCATAGCGGTTGGAGCCGATGTTGGGGATGACGATCAGGCCCCGGTCGGCCGGGTCATCGCCGGGGTCGCTGCCGTTGAAGCCGTCGACGATGCCGTTGTGGTTGGTGTCGCCGCTCAGGCACTTGCCGCCGGTGCCGTCGATCGGGATAGGCGCGTCGTCGCCGTCCAGGATGATGGCGCCGTTGCCGTCGCGCTCATACTCGGTGCAGAGCGGGTTGCCGAACCAGTCCGTGGAGATCTCGCCCAGGATCTCGTTCAGGTGGCCCTCAAAGCCGTTCAGGCCGAGTTCGGCCGGGGCGTCCATCTGGCCATTGGGGCTGGCGTTGTCGTTGAAGACCTGGATGCGCATGGTCGCCAGCGGCAGCGGGTCCGGCTGCAGTTCCACCACCAGCGGCAGGTTGGCCGTGTCGAGCGGAAGCGTGAAGTGCAAGCCGCCCACTTTATAGCCATCCGCGATCACCGAGACCAGGAATTTCGTAGCGCCGGGGTTCGCGGCCAGGTACGGCGCCAAATCCAGGCCAGCCGTCGTCTGGTCGATGAGCGCCTGGTTGCCCTGCGTCACGATCGGCGCCGCGCCGGGCACGGCCCGGATGGACGGCCACTCGCAGCCGGCCAGGCTGGGGTTGGTCACGGGATCGCACAATGGGGCGCGCGGCTGGGCCGCGTCGCCGGTGTTGTCTTCGTTAATCAGGAAGCGGTACTGGGTGAGGACAGTAGCCGCACTCGCCGCGCTCACCACCTTCAATTTGACGGTGTTGGTCGCCGCCGCCAAAGGCGCCTCCAGGGGCGCAGCTGTGACCGGGCCGCTCACCGGCCCAGCCAGCAGCGCCAGGATTGTCACCATCGCCATCAGCCGCTCCAACTGGCGCGGAATCCGGCCCATCAAGAACCTGCGGCTTTGCCACTTCATCGAGACGCCTCCTGCCAGACAGGGCTGGCTATGCACTTGTCGAATGCCGTGCCACGAGAGGGGAGAGCGGAAACGCGATAAACCCGGTCTTATAATGGCGGTTACAGACCCGGGCGTCTATCACTCGCTGACTATGCGGACTGACCAAATAGGTGACTATCTTGGGACCCCCTCACGGACTAGTCATTGGGGCCAGGCACTAGTCCCCCCGCCTGCCCGACTCAGCCGGGAGCCCACCAGCCGACGCCGGCCCGCCAAGACAGACCTCGCCGGCGCGTGAGTTCAGAGCGTTGGAGAGCGAGCAAGCGCGCTCTGGCGACACCACCCAGAGGCCCCGCTCTGTGGGCTGGGTCTCTGGAACCGGTTCGCCGACCTTTGGCCGCGGGCAGGCCGGGGCTTGGTCGAGGGCGGCCGCCAACTCTCCGTCGTCACGGTCAGCAGCGCAGGCGGTAAGTCCAGGCCGCTCACCGGGGTCTGACAGGGTGGGCGCAGCCGGGACTCGAGGGTCGGTCCGCTGGAAGAGTTGGCGCAGAACGTGGGTTGGCGATGGTCTGGACTGTGCGGGAGGCTAGTTTGGCAGCATGTGCCGGGCACAGCGCACCGACACGTCGCCGGCTGGCGGGTGTTATAATCCCCGGGTCAATCGCCCGCATTATCGGCCGAATCGATTATCTTTAACCATAAGCGCGCCGTGGGCGTGCCCTGTGGGCTGTTTATTACATTATGGCCATCCGCTTCACAAAGATCGTCTGCACCATTGGCCCCTCCTGCAACACCGAAGAGAAGATTACGGCGCTGATTGAGGCGGGCATGAACGTGGCCCGCTTGAACTTCTCGCACGGGACCCATGAGGACCATGCCGCCAATATCGGGCGCATCCGACGCGTGGCCAACCGCCTGAACCGGCCGGTCGCCATCCTGCAAGACCTGCAAGGCCCCAAGATCCGCACCGGCTGGCTGGAGGACCACAAACCGGTGGAGCTGGTGGACGGCGCGGCTCTCGTCATCACCACGCGCGACATGCTCGGCAACGTGCGCGAGGTCGCCACGACTTACGACGGTCTGCCCGGCGACGTGCGCCCCGGCGACCGGGTGCTGTTGGACGACGGCCTGCTGGAGCTGCGGGTCGAGCGCGTCGAAGGCACGGAGGTCCACACCCGCGTGGTACATGGCGGCCTGCTCAAGGAGCACAAAGGCATCAACCTGCCGGGCGTGCTCGTCAACGCGCCGTCGCTGACCGAGAAAGACCGGCAGGATCTGGCCTTCGGCATCCAGCAGCAGGTGGACTACGTGGCCCTCAGCTTCGTGCGCCGCGCCGAAGACCTGGCCATGATGAAACGCGCCCTGGTGGAGATCGACCCGCGCGCCGCCAAGATGCCGATCATCGCCAAGCTGGAGAAGCCGGCCGCGCTGGACAACCTCGACTCGATCGTCGACATCGCCGACGGCGTGATGGTGGCGCGCGGCGATTTGGGCGTGGAGCTCTCGCCGCAGCAGGTGCCGACGGCCCAGAAGCGCATCATCGAGGCCGCCAACCGCCAGCGCAAAATCGTGATCACGGCCACGCAGATGCTTGAGTCCATGATCCACAACCCGATCCCGACCCGGGCGGAGGTCTCCGACGTGGCCAACGCCATCTTCGACGGCAGCGACGCCGTGATGCTCTCCGGCGAAACCGCCTCCGGCCAGTACCCGATCGAAGCCGTGAAGATGATGGCGTCGATCGCCGAAGAGGCCGAGGCCAACTCGTCCAAGTACAGCCGCTGGCGCGTGCCCAACGAAGTCACCTCCGACGACTCGGTGGCGCTGGCCCGCGCCGCGCGCGAACTGGCCCACGACCGCGAGGTCCAGGCGATCGCGGTCTTCACGCTCACCGGCCGCAATGCGCGCGTGCTCTCTAAGGCGCGGCCGCACGTGCCGATCCTGGCCTTCACCCCGGAACCCAAGACCTTCCTGCGCATGGCGCTGATGTGGGGCGTGGTGCCGTACCTGGTGCCGCAGGCCGACAGCGTTGAGACCATGATCGCCCACGTCGAGGCCGCCATGCTGCTGAACTCACCGGTGCGGCCCGGCCACCAGGTCATCATGATCGGCGGCCTGCCGCCGACCAAGCTGGTGCCCGCCAACTTCATTCTGCTCCACACCGTCGGGCGCTCCTGACCGAGGGCGGCGGCGCCGCTCCTGCCTGCTATGCAAGCCTCTGCCGCCCTGCCCGAGGGCCTGGGAGTCCAAACTACCCCGGCCGCCAGCCCGCGCGCGCTGTTTCTGGCGCGCGCCTACTATTTCTTCTTCTTCGGCGCGATCGGCTGCTACACGTACTACGCCAATCTGTACTTTGAAGCGCGCGGACTGGGCGGCGGCGCCATCGGCCTGCTGGCCGCGCTGCCGCCGGTGATGCTCGTGTTGGGCGGGCCGCTATGGGGGGCGCTGGCCGACCGCTTCCATCTGCACCGCGTGCTCCTGCCGCTCGTCACGCTGGCGCCCATCGCGCCAATCTGGTGGGTGGGCCAGACCGAGGCGCTCGGTTGGCTGGCCGCCTGGGTGGCCCTGGCCGCCTTTTTCAGCACAGCCACCGGACCGCTCATCGACAGCGCCGTCCTGGAACTGGTGGCCGGCACGCCGCACACGTTCGGCAGCATCCGCGTCTGGGGCACCTTCGGCTTCATCCTGGCTTCACCCACGATGGGCGCGCTGCTGCGCCCTGGCCAGCTGGCCCCGATCTTCATCGGTTACGCCGTGTGCATGGCCGCGGCCGGGCTGGCGGCCGTGGGCCTGCCGGCGCGCCGCCAGGTGCTGCACACCAGCTACCAAGCGGGCGTGCGCCAATTACTGGCCCAGCCGGCTTTCGTGCTGATCCTGGCGGCCGCGTTTCTGCTCGGCGCCGCCACCAACAGCGCCTTCGCGTTCTATCCTCTCCATCTGCAACACCTGGGCGCGTCCACGACGCTGATCGGACTGGCCGGCGCGCTGGCCGCGGTGACCGAGATCCCGACCCTGTTGCTGGTGCACCACCTGCTGCGGCGGTTTAGCGCCTGGGGCAGCCTGGCCCTGGGCGCCGCGCTCTACGTCGTGCGCTGGGCTGTGGTCGCCGTCATCCCCGGCCCGCTGCTGGCGACGCTCGCGCAGGTGCTGCATGGCGTCTCCTTCGGGCCGTCGCTGGTGGGTGGGGTGGCCTATGTGGACGAGCACACTCCGCCCGGCCTGAGCGCCACGGGCCAGGCCGTCTTTTCGGCCACGCAGTGGGGGCTGGGGGCCGCGGTCGGCGCGGCGGCCGGCGGCTGGGTCTTCGAGCACCTGGGGGCGGCCGGCTTCTTCCTGGCCGCCGCGGCCGTCACCGCCGCCGGCCTGGTCCTGATCCTGGCGGCGCGGCGGCTGACAGCCAAGCGGCCATCAGCCTGACCCTTACCCCGCGCAGTGCGCGCGGCGGTTACTGCCGCTATAATCAGGGCTGATGGACGCTACCGCCCCGCTGCCCTCCACCCAACTCCGTTGCACGCAGTGCGGGTCCGAGCTGCACCCCGAGGAGGGCCAGCTCTTCGTCACCTGCGCCAGCTGCAACAGCACCGTCTATCTCGACAAATCGCGCGTCGTCTTCCACTGGGCGCTGACCCCGACCGTGGACGAGGCCAAGGCCCGCAGCCTGCTGGCGCAATGGATGGCCGGCAACCAGACGGTGAAAGACCTGGACAAGAAGGCCCAGCTTGTCAGCCAGACCTTCGAGTACTTTCCGCTCTGGTATTTCAAACGGCGCGGCGCCGGGGACCGGGATCTGCTGGACCTGGAACCGGCCGCGGCGACGTCGATCACCGAGCTCAAGTCGCTGCAACTGCCGGCGGGTGATCTCAAGAAGTATGATCCCGCCCTCGACGGGCAGGCCGTGCCCCCCAGCGTGCCGCTGCAGACGGCGCTCACCTGGGTGCAGGAGCGCGGCGTGCCGGCGGTCGCCATCACCGAGACCGCGCTCGTGCACATCCCGGTCTATACGTTCAAGTACGCCTATCAGGACCAGACCTACACGGCCCTGGTGGAGGCGGCCACCGGCCGGACGCTGGCCAACCTGTTCCCGGCTAAAGCCGAGGCCCCGTACCTGCTGGCTGGCTGTGCCACCGGCGGCACCTTCCTGGGGCTGGCGCTGATCCCGATCGTCGCGGCCCTGATCGGCGACGAGAGCGGCTTCGGCCTGGGCCTGGCCCTCTGCGCCGGATTGGGTCTGCTGGCCGCGCCGCTGCTGTTCGCCCTGGCGGCCTGGGTGGCGGCAAAAGTCTGACGGAGGTCACAGGACCAAGGATGCGAGCCGGCCTGGGCTTGTGTCGCTTGGCGCTATCCCGCCTATGAGCGAAACGCGCACCCTGACCGGTCTGAACTGCCCGCGCTGCGGCGGCACGGTCCCCATCCCGGAGGGCCAGTCCGTCGTGCAGTGCCCGTACTGCGATCTGCGCGCGCTGGTGCGCGGCGAGCGCGGCGTGCGCCGCTACCAGGTGCCCTGCCGCGTGGACCGCGCCACCGCGGCCCGCAAGCTCACCGACTTCTTGGGCAGCAACTTGGCCATCGCTTTCAACGCGCGCAGTCAGGCCAAGCTGAGCGAGCAATTCCTGGCCTACCTGCCGTTCTGGACCACCTGGGCGCGCGTCCTGGCTTGGGTCTTCGGCCAGGAGAAACGCGGCAGCGGCAAGAACTCACGCTGGGTGCCGCAAGAGCGCAAGATCACCGAAGACATGAACTGGACCGGTGCCGCCTGCGACGTGGGCGAGTTCGGCGTTAACCGCGTGGAGCTGACCAACCAGGCCCTGGAGCCGTTCAACCCAGACAGCCTGCACGCCGCCGGCCTGGTCTTTGAGCCCGTGACCTCGATGAGCGAAGCGCAGACCGCGGCCGAGCGGGACTTCCAGGACCGCGTGCGCCAACGCTCCGGCATCGATCGCATCTCGCAGGCCCTGGTGCGCTTTGTCAACGAACGCTTCGGCGTGGTCTACTATCCGCTCTGGGTGCAGCGCTACCTCTACCGCGGCCGCGCCTATCAAGTGGTGGTGGACGGCCACTCCGGCAACGTCCTGTACGGCAAGGCGCCGGGCAACACGCTCTACCGCGCCGCCGTGTTGGTGGTCGGCATGGCCACCGGCGCCTTCGTGGGCATCGACGTCACCGCCCTGATCGCCTATGGCGCGCTGAACTCGTCCAGCAAAGACAACGGCGACGCGCTGGGCTTCGCGCTGGTGGTGCTGCTCGTCGGCCTGGGCATCATGGCCGCCGCCTACATGGCCTTCCGGTACGGCGAAGTGTATGAGTTCCAGAAGTTCAAGGCGCCGGGCAAGGGGCTGGCCGCCAACCTGGGCGGCCAGACGTTCGGCGAGATCCGCAAAGTGCTGGAGCAATTCCTGCGCTGACCTGCCGCCGCCTATGGCTCAAACCATCACCCTCATCCCCCTGCTTTGCCCGAACTGCCGCGCCGCGCTGGAGGCCCAGCCGGACGAGGTCGCCTGGCGCTGCGCGCAATGCGGCCAGGGCTGGCAGCTCAACGAAGGTTACGGCGATTTCGGCCTGGAGCCGCTGGCGATCAATTTCCACGCGGGACTGAACCCGCGCGTCCACGGCCGGCCGTTCTGGACCACACAGGCCAGCGTCACCGTGCAGCGTGAGACCTACAGCGGCAACCAGGCGCGCCAGGCGCAGGAGTTCTGGGCTACGCCGCGGCGCTTCTTCGTCCCGGCCTTCACCTGCCCGCTGGAGACGCTCGTCAGCCTGGGCGCGGAACTCGTGCGCCAGCCCCCCGCGCTGCAGGCCGGCCCGCCGGCGCCGTTCACGGCCGTCACCCTGCCGCGCGCGGACGTGGCCGATATGATCCAGTTCGTGGTCGTCGGGATTGAGGCCGAGCGCAAGGATCAGTTGAAGAGCCTGGGCGTCCAGGTGCAGATGGAGCCGCCGGAGCTGTGGATCCTGCCCTGAGAGCCGCCGCCAACCCCGCGCTTAGCGGCGCCGCCGCGCCCGCAGCCATACCGTCAGATACAGCGCCAGCCCGAAATTGAGATAGCTCAGCCCGCGCGCGTCAAAGGCCGACCCGAAGCGCAGATCGCCAGTCTGGAATTGCGCCAGCAGTCCGCCCAGCAGCGGGATCACGATCACGTCGTAGGCGCCGATCACCAACGCCCCCGCCACCGCGCCCGGCACACTGCCCGCGCCGCCCAGAATCACCATCGCCAGCACCATGGCCGAGAGACGGAAGTCCACGGCGCCCGTGTCGATGTAGCTGAAGCTGGTGGCGTAGAGCGCGCCGGCGGCGCCGGCGATGGCCGCGCTCACGACAAACGCCAGGGCGCGATAGCGGCCGGGGTCGATGCCGTGGCTGGCAGCGGCCGTCTCGTCCTCGCTGGCCGCCAGCCAGGCCCGCCCCACCCGCGACCGGATCAAGCGCCAGCTGCCGAAGGCGGCCAGCGCCGCCAGGCCGAAAGCCAGGTAGTAGCGGGCCACCGGGGACGCCAAGGCGATGGTGAACAAAGTCGGCGCCGGGATGGCGGCCAGGCTGCCGCCGGTGCTGGTCAGGCCGCCCAGATTCACCAGCGTCTGCTGCGCCATCTGGCCGAGTGCCAGAGTGACGATCGCCAGATAATTGCGGCCGAGGCGGCGGGTGAGCGGGCCGGCCAGCGCGCCATACAGGCCCGCCGCCGCGGCGCTGGCAGCCAGCACAAAGATGAAGTCCACGCGCCCGCCCGTCGGCGGGCTGCTCACCAGCGCCGCTACGTAACCGCCCAGGCCAAAGCTGACCGCATAGCCCAGGTCCAACAGGCCGGCCACGCCCAGCAGCAGATTCAGACCGAGCGCCAGCAAAGCGTAGATCGCCAGGCTCGTCATTGTCGACGCGCGGTGCCAGCCCAGGCCCGCATCCAGCCACGGATACAGGGCGCCCAGCAGCAGCAGCCCCAGCGCCAGGCGGCGGCTGGCCGGCGTCCAACGGCCCGGCCTGGAACGGCCCAGGGCCCCATCCTCGGTCAGCGCCGCCTCCTCACCGCTGGCCAGGAGGCCGGTCGGCCTGAGCAGCAACAGCCCGATCAGCAGGCCCTGCAGCAGGACAGGCGTCCAGCGGGCCTGCCAGAAGTAGTCGCTGCCGGCCGCGCCCACGCCCAGCACCAGCCCGGCCAGCAGCGCACTCAGCGGATTGCCGACGCCGCCCAGGAGCGCGGCGGCGAAGGCCGTCAGGCCGCTTTGGGCGCCGGCGTTGGCAAACGGGTGCGTGTAATAGGTGGCAAAGACGAAGGCCGCCACGCCCGCCAGCGCGCCGCCCAGCCAGAACGCATCGCGGATGGCAGTCTCCGGATTGATCCCCACCAGGCGCGCCAGTTCCGCGTTCTGCGCCACGGCCCGGATGGCCCGCCCGGTACGCGTGCGCTGCAAGAACACCCACACGCCCAGCGCGCAGGCCAGGGCCAGCCCCAACACCAGCCCCTCTTTGACCGTCAGCGTGAAGCGGCCCGGCCCCGCCCACAGCACCGTCGCCGGCAGCACCTCGGGGATGCTGTCCCGCGGCAGTTCCGGAATGCCGGGCACACTGCGATGTTCGCCCGGGATCCAGTTGGGCAGGTAGAAACGCCAGATCAGGGCGGATTGATAGAGCACGAAAGACAGGCCCAGCGTCGCCAGCAGCGGCGCCAGGCCGCCGACCGAGCCGCCCGCCCCCCGGAAGGGCCGGAAGGCCAGACGCTCGATCAGGCCGGACAGCGCCGCGCCGAACAGCGCGGCGGCGGCCAGACACAGAAGCAGACCGCCCGCCTGCTCGACCGGCGGCCGCGCCAGGCTCAGGCCCAGCGCCGCGACCAGGGTGGTCACCACGATCGTGGTCAGGCCGAAGAGGTCGCCGTGCGCCAGGTTGAGCGTCCGCACGACGCCGTACACCAGCGTGACGGCGATGGCGTTCAGGGCGATCACGGCGCCGTTGGTCAGGCCGATCAGCAGCAGTTGGAGCAGGGTGTCCGGAGGGGGCATCGCGCGTTCTCAGCGGCGCGCCGCGCGCCGGGCCTTCTGACGCCGGTAGTAACGCCGGGCCTTGTTGATGCTGCCGCAATCGTCCGTGGCACACCAGCGGCGGCGCCCATTCTTGGTCGTGTCCAGGAACAGCCAGCCGCAGCCGCGCTCGTCCGCGCACTGGCCCACCCGCGCGAGCTGCGGCGAGGTCAACAGCTCGGCGGCGGCGCGGGCCACGGGCCACAGCGGCCGCTCCAACTCCGGGTCGGCCGCGGTCCACTCCCAGACGTAGCCGGCCGCAGCCGGCACCAGGCGCAGCCGCGCGTAGGCCGCGGCGAGGTGCCGGTTGAGAGTCGCCAGGTCCGCGGCGGCGGGTGG
Organism: uncultured Anaerolineales bacterium; assembly: GCA_937952305.1. GTDB lineage: Bacteria > Chloroflexota > Anaerolineae > Anaerolineales > UBA6663 > SpSt-583. The sequence continues at coordinate 39,798 of CALFZO010000140.1, forward strand.
TTCGCCCCGCGCACGCGCGACGAACAGCCGGTAGACGGCCTCGCGCAGAGCCAGCGCGGTTTGGCGCACCGCCTCAGCCCGCGCCGGCGCCTGCGCAGCGGCCTGCCGCAGACGCCGCGCCAGGCCCGCCGCCACCAGACCGGCCTGGGCCGCCCAGTCCACAAGGGCGTCATAGGAGGTGAGCAGTTCCACCGGCGCCGGCGTGGCGTGCCAGTGCACGGTGTTGGCGAAATCAAGCGCGGGGTGGCCGCCGCGGAACTTGAATACTTTGGGATAGGTTTTGACCGGCATGGGGTGCCCCGGCCGCCATTTTACTATCAAAACGCTTTTTGATAGTAACAAACTCCGGGGACAGAAAACCGGGGACGGCTGGCGTCCCCGGTGGTCAACGCGGCGGTCAGGCGGTGGGCGCGTCCAGGGACTCGGCCTTGGCCAGCGCCGTGATCATGGGCGCGTCTTTGCTGCCGAAGTTACTGATGGCGGCCCGGGCGATGGTCTTGCGCTCGGCCAGCGGCCCCTGCACGAAAAGGCGGCCCAGCCCAAAGCCGATCACGTTGCCGTCGGCGTCCAGGATGACGTCGTCCACGGTCGCGATCTTGGTGCCGCCGTCGGTCTGGATCTCGCGGCCGCGCAGCGCCCCGACCGGGATGAACAGGTCGCTGCCGGGGATGGCGTTCAGCTCGACGACGGCGTCCGGGCCGGTCACCAGCCAGGCGTCGATCCCGAGCACCTGGACCTTGAGCCGGTCGACGGCGAAGGTCTTGCGGTTGAGCAGGCCCTCCTGACGCACGAAGACGCCCGTCACCCGGTTGAGGCCGGCGTCCAGGTACAGGTCCTTGACCTCGCCCAGCTTCTTGCCATTGGTGAGGCTGATCAGCGGTTTGCCGTGCTGGTCCTTAGACGGGGGCATCCGTTTCTCCTCCAGCCGCCGGCCGGGCGGGCGTTAACTCGCCACATGCTCGAGCAGGCGGAATTCCCTGATATCAACATCGGCGAAGAGCGCCTGCGCCATCTGGCTGTGCCGGCGCGGCGCGCCGCGCACCTCCCACTGGGCGAAGAGCGTGTCCTCCAGTTTGGCCCGCTCGCGCAGCGTGGCCCGCAGGCCCTGGCGGCGGAACAAGGCGTCCAGCTCGTCCAACTTCTCCAGACGCGGCCCGCACACCACCGTGTAAACGCGCGTCTCCGAGGCCTGCTCCACGGCGCGCTCGATCCACGGGAAGAACCACAACACCACCAGCATGACGGCCAGGGCCGCGAACGACAGCGCGTAGTAGCCGCCGCCGACGCCCATGCCGAGCGCGGCCGTGGCCCAGATTGTGGCCGCCGTAGTCAAGCCGATGACGCGCCCCTGGTTGCGCAGGATGACGCCGGCCCCCAGGAAGCCGACGCCGCTGACCACCTGGGCGGCGATGCGGGTGGGGTCTTTGTCCGCCGCCAGGTGCGGCGACAGGATCGTAAACAGGGCGGCGCCGACACAGATGAAGATCAGCGTCCGGAAACCGGCCGCCTTGTCGCGGAACTCGCGTTCCAGGCCCACCAACCCGCCGGCCACCACGGCCAACAGGACTTTCACCAGATCTTCGGTCATCAGATACATTGTGACGTTTCTCGACGCCCGTGGGCAGACCCCCGGGCCCAGCGTAGACCGCGGACGGCGGCGGCCACGGGCACTGCGCGCTTCAAAGAACACACCTGGGCAGCCGGAGTCTAGCACGAAACCGGCCAGGGACGAAAAGAAAGGGCGCGGCCCGGCTGCCGCCGTGACCGCGCCCTGCAAGAGACCGGGTGCGCGCCGTCAGTTGGTGGACAGGCTCGCCTCGGCCGGGCCGGCCTGGAGCTCCAGCCGGCCATCCGGCAGCGGCTCGTAGCTGTGCGGCCCCTGCGGAACGCGCTTGTCCACGCGCAGATAGCCGGCGTCCATGTATTCCCACATCACCTGGAAGGGCGCCTTGCCGGCCACCCATTTCTCCACCATCACCACACCGTGGCCGGGCAGAACCGTGAAGGCCATCTGGCGCGGATCATCCGGATTGCGCAGCGTCTCCGAACGCGCAAAGGCGGCCTTGATGGCGCGCGCCTGCGCATCGGTGGCGCACGAGACCAGGTAGCGGTAGAAGGGCGGATCAAGCGGCACGAACTCGACCTGGCGTGGGTCATACAGGTCGATGCCGCGGTGGCCGTGCAACTTGGAACGCGCCACCGGCACGCGCCGGCCGGCGGCCGCGCCCCATTCGGCGCCCAGGGCGAGGCGCGGCAAGCCCTCGTCCATCTCGATCATCTCTACGGCTTCAGACGAGGGCGAGTCGTTGCGCTTGTCGTCCACGTGCTGGACGACGGCCCCCAGGCCATCCGGGCGCACGCCCACGATCAGGGCCAGCTCATCGTCGGTGATGTTCTCCTTCTCCACCGGCCGGGCGCTGCCCGTGATCGTGGCGACCAGACCGTTGGCGATCGGGTCCCAGGTGGCGAAGCAGCCCTCGCTGTACTGGCTGGCGATCGAGTCGCCCACGGACGGCACGCTGACCAGGTCCGCGATCTTGACCATCTCGGTGAAGAAGCCGCGCAGGCCAAGCTCGCGGCCGGCCACGCGCATGGCGGCCGGCGTGCTGAGCGCGTCCCACTCGGCGCGGGTCAGGCGCGTCTCCACCACCTGATGCTTGGTGACCTCGCTGGTGCTGACGCTGGTGACGACGCGGCGCACCATGTCCGCGTAGAAGGCCTCGGCGTTGGCGGCCTCCACGCGCGGATGCGCGCCGACCAGATCGAAGTAGTAGGCGGCTGCGGGCTGTTCGTCGCCCACCACCAGGATCAGGCGGATGCATTTGGATTGCGCCTGCAGCAGCCGGATCAGGGCCATGATCGGCCCCCCGCGCCGGCCTTGCTCCACCAGCGTCCGATACGCCGAGGGCGCCAGTCCCGGGAAGCTGAAGTCGGCCGGATCAATCGGATCCTTCGCCAGCGCCGCCGCAAACCCTGCCAGCAGCGCCTCCAGCTGCGCGGGGCGGACGTGCACCAGGGTGTGCGTGGTGGGCGTGCGCTTCAGCCCGAAGCGTTTGCGCGCCGTCAGCATGACCGAGTCGCGCCAGTTGAGCGGCTCGGCGAAGGGCGCCGTGGTCACCAGCACGTCGGTGGCCTCATCCGGCGCCGCCTGCACTTGGTGGCCGTGCGCGCGGAAGTGCTCGCGCAGCTGGTGCATGACTTCATCCAGCACCGGCGTGGTGGGGCCAGGCACCAACGCCACCCGGATATTGCGCCACCAGGTGTGATCGTGTTCGGTCGAGAAGGATTCGCGGACAACGGTCGACATAGCGTTGACTACTCCCGATTACGGACAACCCAACGAGGCCAGCGGTTCACACTGATACAAACGGCAGCGCCGCCACCGTGCCGGGGATACCGCCGACACTCACCGGCGTGCCGGGTTCACACGCACCCGTCTTTAAGATAGAGAGCGCCAGCGGACCCAGGCCCGGCACCTCGCCGGCCGTGGTCACCTGGCCGATCACGGCTCCGTCGGCCAACACATCGGCGCCTTCGGCCACCGGCGCCTCCAGCCGGATCCCGGCCAGCCGCCGGGCCAGCTTGCCGCGGCTCTCCATGCGCGCGATGATCTCCTGACCGATGTAACAGCCCTTGGTGAAGTTGACCGCCGACCACAGGTCAGCTTCCAGCGGCAAGTAGGCTTCGGTCAGCTCGTGACCGGCCTCCGGCTGGCCGGCCGCCAGCCGCAGCATCTGGTAGGCGGCTTCACCCGCCGGCCGCGCGCCGGCCGCCACGGCCCGGGCCCAGAGCGCCTCCAGCTGATCGGCGGGCGCGATCACGCTGTAACCGTCCCCGGCCAGCGGGCGGATACGGGCCAGGATGAGGCCGGCCCCCTCCAGACAGCGGTTCTCGGCCAGCGCGGCGGCGCCGGGAAGCAGCGCTTCCGCCACCGCCGCGGCCCGCGGCCCGTATAGGCCCAGCTGCCCCAGTTCGGCCGAGACGTCCACCAGACGGACTTCATCGCGAAAGAAGATGTACCCGGCCAGCCAGCGGCGGATGGCCGGGGCGCGGCCAGGCCCGGTCAGGCACAAGGCCGTCTCCCCTAAATGCAACACCCAAAGGACATCCACGATACGCGCGATGGGCGTGGTCAGCACAGTGGCGCGCGCCTCACCGGGGCTGAAATTCGCCAGGTCGTTGGTGGACATCCGGTGCAGCAGATCCAGCCGATCACGGCCCAGGCTGCGGACGCGGCCCTCGTGTGAGCGCACACAGACGCCGGCCCCGGCGCGGACCGCCGCGTACTCGGCCGCGGGGTCGCCGAAATGCAGAGGGAGGGTCGTTCCGCCGATCTCCACCGAGACGGCGCTTTGCCCAGCCAGTGTGATGGTCATCGTCTCACCCAAAGTGTGTATCACGCGCCGGCCTGGCGGCGCCAGGCGGTCAGGTGTTCGGCATGCTCGTGCTCATGCTCGACGATCCAGTCGCGCACCCAGGCCGCGATGGTCTGCGCCTCCAGCCCTTTGCGCGGCGCGCTCAGGTCTTTGTCCGGATACGCTTCCAACTGGCGCAGCAACTGCTTGCGGACGCCGTGAAAATCGGCCAGGACCCGGTCCAGCGGGCGGTCTTTGTTCTCGGCATGCCAGGCGGCATTCTGGGCCGCGATTTCCGCCGCGGAGTAATCGGTCTTGCCCGGCGTCTGGCCGCGCCGGATCCTGGCCAGGCCGGTGACGATCTCGGCCTCCCACGCGGTGAGGTGGGAGAGGATGTCCTTGATCGACCAATCGTCGCCGCCCGCGCCCGGCGCCACCAGGCGCGCCTCATCCAGACCGGCCAGGGCGGCTTCCAGCCGGGACCGCGCTTCGCTCAAGGCCCCCAGTAACTCCTGCTTTGTCATGGCAATCTCCCGAGAGGGTTCCATTGTAAGAACCCGGCCGTGCCCGGTCAAGCCAGCGCCGGGCCAGGGCGCCTTTCGGTCCGGGGGCGGGTTTCGCCCCTCGCCCCTACTCGCTCGCGCTCGGAGTGGCAGAGCGCGCAAGGCGCCGAGGTGCCCCTAAAGTGAAAGGCACCCCGGGGTTGGGGTGACACGGGAGGCGTTTGAGCGGCGTAAGGAGGGGAGCCGGGCGCGGGCGTCTCAGCCGAGGACCAGCTTGTAGCCGACGCCGGTGATGGTTTCGATGTTCACCTGGCTGCCCGCGAGCACCTTGCGCAGGTGGGCCACGTGCACGTCGATCGTGCGCGTCTGACCGACGTAATCAAAGCCCCAGACCAGGTCCAGGAGCTTCTCGCGCGTCAACACGACGCCGCGGTTCTCGGTCAGCGTCAGCAGGAGGTCAAACTCTTTGGCGCGCAGCTTGAGCACCCGGCCGGCCACGGTCACATCCCGGCCGGCCGGGTCGATGACCAGATCGCCCAGGCGCAGCGGCTTCCCTGCGGGCCGTGCGGCACGCTCGCTGCGGCGCAGGATGGCCTTCACCCGCGCCACCAGTTCCCGCGGGTTGAAGGGCTTGGTCAGATAGTCGTCCGCGCCCAGCTCCAGGCCCACGATCTTGTCCATGTCCTCGTCGCGGGCCGTGAGCATGATGATGGGCAAATCCGACTTCGCCCGGATCCGGCGGCAGACTTCGTAGCCATCCAGCTTGGGGAGCATCAGATCGAGGACCAGCAGCGCCGGGGCCTCGCGCGCCACCGCGTCTAGGGCGGCCTGCCCATCGCCGGCCGCCGCCACGCGGAAGCCGTCCCGCTCCAGATACAGCCGGGCCAGTTCGACGATGTTGGCCTCGTCGTCCACCAGCAGAATGAGTTCGCCGGGCATGGCCGGCATTATACTGCCTCCGTCGGCGTCTTCTTAACCAGCGGTAACACCGGCTTTACAAGCCTCGGCTACACTGGGGCCAGCCTGGCGCCCGACCACGCCCTGCCGGCGGTCAGGCCCACCGCTTAATTGGTCTGAGCGCATGAACTCCTTACGCGTCCGCCTGTTCGCGGCCTTTATGGCCGTCGTCGTACTGGCCCTCACCCTGATCAGCCTGGCGCTGCTGGTGCTGCTGCGCGACAGCCCCTTGGTGGACCGGGCCGCCGTCTCCCGCCTCAACGAAGTGGCGCGCGCGCTCACGCCCGCCCTGGCGCAGGCCAACGGCGCCTCCAACGCCGACCTGGCGCGCCTGACGGAGCGCCTGGCGCGGACCCATGAACTGCGCGTGCTCGTGGCCGACGGCCAGGGCCAGATCATGGCCGATTCCGACCCGGAGGCGGGCGCGCTGCGCCTCTTGCCGCGGACCGCCCAGGCCAGCGCCGTGATCGCTGGGGCCCGGCTGGGCCGCGCGCGCGCCGCGGCCGGCGAGACCTGGACCTACGTGGCCCGCCCGACTGGCGACGGCCGCTTCCTGGTGGTGACCGTGCCTCTGCCGCGCTTCCCGGCGCTGGCGTTTTTCCGGGAAGACCTGCTCTGGCCGCTGGTGCAGGCCGGCGCGATCGCGGCCGTGGCGGCGCTGATCCTGGCCGGGCTGATCTCGCGCTCCATCGCCGGGCCGCTGCAGCGCATGGCGGTGGTGGCCCAGGCCGTGGCCAAAGGCGAGCCGGCGCCGGCCGCGCCCGGAGACGGCCCGGACGAGGTGCGGTCGCTGAGCCAATCCCTCAACGGCATGGCCGCCCAGATCCAGGCGACGCAGAAGGCCCAGCAGGATTTCCTCGGCAACGTCTCGCACGAGCTCAAGACCCCGCTGACCTCGATCCAGGGCTTCGCCCAGGCTATCCAGGACGGCGCCGCCGCCACGCCGGAGGCCATCCGGCGCTCGGCCGGCATTATCTATGAGGAGGCCGACCGCATGCGGCGGCTGGTGGAGGAGCTGCTCGAGCTGACGCGCCTGGACGCCGGCCTGCGCGCGCTGCGGCGCGAACCGGTGGCGATGCGCGGCCTGTTGGCGGCCGTGGCCGAGCGCCTGCAGTTGCGCGCACAGGCCAAGCCGGTCACGTTAACGACGGATCTGCCCGAAACGCTGCCGGTCCTGAAGGGCGACGCCGACCGCCTGGCCCAGGTCTTCACCAATCTGGTGGACAACGCCCTCAAGCACACGCCGGCCGGCGGGCGCGTGGTGCTGGCCGCGACGGAGACGGCCGACGGCCTGCAGGTGACGGTGGCCGACACCGGCGCCGGCATCCCGGCCGCGGATTTGAGCCGCATCTTTGAACGTTTCTATCAGGTGGATAAGTCCCGGGCCCGGCCGGGGGGCGTGGGGCTGGGCCTGGCCATCACGCGCGAGATCGTCCACGCCCATCGCGGCACCATCACCGTGGAGAGCGTGGTGGGGCTGGGCACCCGCTTCACGGTGCGCCTGCCGCTGGCCTGGCCGGAGGACAGCACGCTTACGCGCCGGCGGCCGAGTCAGTAAGGCCAGACGTCTGTCAGGCCGGCGTAGTGGGGGGTTTAGGCGCCCGGGCGGCCTCGGGCGGCGCACTCTTCAGGCTGGCCAGTTGAGACTCCAACTCGGCGCGCTTATCGTCGGCGGCCTGGCGCGCATCCTCCCACAAGGTCTCAAACCAGTCGCGCGCCTGCGTCTGCACCTCGGCGCCGGAGGCCGGCGTCAACAACAGCACCGCCGCGGCGCCGGCCACGGCCCCGATCAGGGCGCCGGACAAAAAGGACACAACTTTGTTCATCGCTGCCCATCCCGCCGAGAGGCGCCTGGTTGACCTCTGCGGCCGCGCGCATTATAGGCGACGGGCGCGGGTGCGTAAAGTTTTCGCGTTATAATCGCCGGGCACACACCCACATCAATTCAGTCGTTCTCAGCCGGTGCCGCGTCCGCCCGACAGCGGCACCCACCGCCAACCCAGCGTTCACCCAGCGGAGTTGATGCCATGTACGCTGCCCGCCTAGACAAGCTGCGCCGGCTGCTCAAGGGGGCCGGCCTCGCCAGCGCCGCCGCCATCGCCGGACCCAACCTGTACTACCTCACCGGCCTGTCCTTCCACCTCAGCGAGCGCCCCACGGTCGGCTTTTTCCCGGCCGCCGGCGACCCGGTCCTGGTGGTGCCCAAGCTGGAAGAGTCCAAGGTCCAGGCGCGTCTGCCCTACCCGGCCCACACCTTCACCTACACCGACGCCGACGGCCCGGCCGCCGCTTTCGCCCAGGCCGCGGCCGCGCTCAAGCACGGCTCACGGGACAGCTTCCGGCTGGGCGTGGAGGCGCGCCGCATGCGCGTGATGGAGCTGCACCTGGTGGAGGAGGCCCTGGGGCTGACGGGTGTAGACGAGGCCGAGGCGCTGTTCGCGCAGCTGCGTATGTGCAAGGACGCGGCCGAGATCGCCAAGATGCGCGCGGCCGTGCAGGTGGCCCAGCGCGCGCTGCTGGAAACGCTGCCGCTCGTCCGCGTGGGGATGACCGAGCGCGAGATCGCCAGCGAGCTGCTGGTGCAGACGCTGCGCGCCGGCTCGGACGCCGAGCTGCCTTTCGCGCCCATCATCGCGTCTGGCCCCAACGGCGCCCTGCCGCATGCCAGCGTCACCGACCGGCGCCTGCAGCCCGGCGACCTGCTGACCATCGACTGGGGCGCGGCCAAAGACGGCTATGTGGCCGATCTGACCCGCACGTACGCCATCGACGAAGTCAGCGCCGAGTTCCAGCGCATCTACGCGCTGGTGCAGGCCGCCAACGCGGCCGGCCGCGCGGCGGCCCGGCCGGGCGTCACCTGCGCCAGCATCGATGCGGCCGCGCGCCAGGCCATCGCCGCCGGCGGGTACGGCGAGTACTTCGTCCACCGCGTCGGCCACGGCCTGGGCCTGGAAGGCCACGAGGACCCGTCCATGCACGGCCAGAACCAGACCGTGCTGGCGGAGGGCATGACCTTCACCGTGGAGCCCGGCATCTACCTGCCGGAGCGCGGCGGCGTCCGCATCGAGGACGACGTGGTCGTCACCGCCGACGGCGCCGAGAGCCTGAGCACCCTGCCGCGCGAGCTGCAGGTGATCGCCCGCTAACGCCCACCTGCCTGACTGTCCCGGAGACACCGCATGTCCATTCCGCCCAAAGTTTTCGTCAGCGTCGGCCGCGTCTTCACGCCCGAGCAAGAGACCTTCCTGGCCGCCTTCGAGAAATTCATGGCCGACCAGGGCCTGGCGCCGCAGATCGTCAACCGCACCGTCTTCTCGGCCGGCCAACCGCTCAAGTTCATCGAGACCTTGATGAGCGAGTGCGCGGGCACCGTGGTGCTGGCCTTCGAGCGGCTCTACGTACGTGAGGGCCAGGAGAAGCGCGGCAGCGAGGCCGAGAAGCCGCTCCAAGATGTGAAGGTGCCGACGGTCTGGAACCAGATCGAAGCCGCCATGGCGTACGTGCTCAAACACCCGCTCCTGGTGATCGTGGAAAAAGGGATGCGCACGGACGGTCTGCTGGAGACGGGCTACGATTGGTACGTCCAGACTATCGAACTCGACCCGGCCCGGCTGAACGACCGCGAGTTCGTGGGCATCTTTTCGGACTGGCGGGCCCGCGTGCTGGCGCAGCGCCCGGCCAAGCCGACCAAGAGCAAGGGCAAGGCCAAGGCCTGAGACGCCGGAGCCCACGCCGATGTCGGACGCTCAGCCCAACCCGAACGCCGCCCCCGGCGGCAGCGCGGTCAACGCCAGCGGCGATGCCCTGATCGGCGGCGACGTCGTCGGCCGTGACAAGATCATCAACAACATCGTCGTCGTCGGGCGCATGCTCGATTACGCCCAGGTGGAGGGCCTGATCCCCAGCCTGGCCCAGCAGACCGATTTCAACTCGATCAGCGAGGCTTTTGAGGCCACCTTCCGGCAGCGCCTGGGCGCCGACCTGACGACGGCCACAGCCCAGGCCGGCGCCATCCTGCAGCCGGCGCTGGCGCTGTGGACGCCGCGCGGCCCCAACCAGGCTCTGCCTTACAAGCGGATCCTCACCGGCCTGGCCCAACCGCTGGTGGAAAAGCTGGTCGAGCTCGATTACTGGGCCAGCTTCGCCGAGCGCGTCGGCGAGTTCAACTGGATCTACTTCAGCGGCCAGGATAACGTGGAGGTCATCTGGCTGCGCTCACTGGCCTCCCTGTGGAAGAAATACAAGAGCGACGAGAAGCTCTACGGGCTGGCCGCCCGGATGAAGAACGGACAGCCGGAGGCCGTCTTCGTATGGCGGACGCCGGCCGCGCGCGTGACCGAGGCCTATGACCCGCGCCAGCCGGCCCGCGCCTCCACCGACTTCGCCAGCCTGGGCCGCGAGGAGTTCCGCATCTTCATGGTCGGCCTGGTGCTCGACTGCATCCGCCTGGCCTCGACTGTCGCCAGCGACCAGGCCTTCTGGAATGACCTGACCGCGTCCCTGGTCGGCGGCCCGCCGCCCGCGCCGTGAGCCGCGACAATCGGCTGCTCGCCCTGGCCCTGCTGCTGTGGGGCCTGGGCGAGGGCCAGTTCCTGTACGTCCAGCCGCTCTATCTGCGTGAGCTCGGCGCCGACCCGATCGGGATCGGCGCGGCCCTCTCCCTGGCCGCCGCCGCGGCCGGGTTGGCGCACCTGCCGGCCGGCTATCTGGCCGACCACTTCGGCCGCAAGAAAATCATGGTGGCGGGCTTCGGCCTGGGGGCGCTGGCGGGGCTGCTGATGTTCCTGGCTCCCAGCCTGACGCTGTTTGTGGCGGCCCTGATGGTTTACAACCTGACCGCGTTCGTGCTGGCGCCGCTGAGCGCCTACATCACCGAGGCGCGCGGCGGACAATCGGTGCAGCGCGCGTTGACGCTGGTCTTCGCCTGGTTCTGGGCCGGCAACATCGTCTCGCCGGCCATCGGCGGCTGGATCGGCGCCACCTTCGGCCTGCGCTTCGCCATCGGCTCGGGCTGCCTGTTCTTGCTGCTGTCGACGGCGCTGCTGTTCGGACTGCGCGCGCAGGCGGTGGTGCCGGCCGCGGCCGGCGCAGCGCGCTACGGCCCGCTGCTGCGCAACCGGCGTCTGCTCGGCTTCCTGGCGCTGATCCTGGCGGCGCTGTTCGCGCTGCAGGTCGGCGTGCCGCTGATGCCCAACTTCATCGAGGAAGTGCGCGGCGGCGACATCGTCCTGATCGGCCTGCTCGGCTCGGTCAACGCCCTGGGCAACACCGCCGCCAACCTGGTCTTTGGCCAGTTGCGCCGGCCGAGGCGCGGATTCCTTATCGCCCAGGCGGCCATGGCTGGCTCGCTGGCGCTGCTGCTGGCCACCGGGAACAGGCCGCTGCTGTTCGCCGCCTACTTTCTGCGCTCGGGCTGGAACCTGTCCGTCAGCATGGGGCTGGCCCAGGTCGGCCGCATGGTGGGCCAGCACGAGATCGGCCTGGCCTACGGCTTGCTGGAGACCGTCGTCGCCGCCGCGCAGATGCTGGGGCCGCTGGCGGCCGGCGCCCTGTACACGGCCGCGCCGGCGCTGCCCTTCCAGGTGAGCCTGGGGCTGATCGCGGTGACGCTGCTGCTGACGTGGCGCTTTGCGCCGCGCCGCGACCGCCACTCTGAGGCCGAAGCGGCTGCCCCCGCCGCCGCCCAAGACACCGGCTGACGCCTTGGCCGGCGGGTCAGGAGAAACGCCATGGACCTCATCCAACTCATTCAGACGCTGGACCGTGATTGGCTGCTCGCCTTCCAGGCTGTGCCCGGCCTGCAAGGCGTGATGGCGGTCTTCACGTTCCTGGGCAACGAGGAGTTCTTCCTGTTCGTGATGCCCTTGGTCTACTGGTGCCTCGACGCGGCCGCCGGCGGCCGACTGGCGGTGCTGCTGGTAGCCTCCAACGGGCTGAGCAACCTGCTCAAGCTTGGGTTCGCGCGGCCGCGCCCCTATTGGGTGGATGAACGGGCCCTCGCTTTGAGCCGCGAGACCAGCTACTCCTTGCCCTCCAGCCATGCCCTGAACGCGACGACGGTCTGGGGCTACCTGGCCGTTCAACTGCGGCGGGGGTGGGCGACGGCGGCGGCCGTGATCCTGATCGGACTGATCTCGCTCTCGCGCACGTATCTGGGCATGCACTTCCCCACCAACCTGCTGGCCGGGTGGCTGTTCGGCGGGCTGCTGCTGTGGGCTTATGCGCGCTGGGAGCCGCCCGCCGCGGCCTGGCTGGCCCGCCAGGGTCTGGGGCCGCAGATCGGCCTGGCGCTGGCCGCGTCACTGCTCTATTTGGGGCTGGCGGCCGGCCTGCTCACGTTGGTGCCGGCCCCGGCCGATCTGCCGGCCTGGGCGGCGGCGGCGGAGCGCACGGCGCCGGGAGAGGCCGGCGAGCCGGCCATCGACCCGCGCGGCTGGGCGAGCCACGTCACCGCGGCCGGGATGATCCTGGGCCTGGGCGTCGGCCTGAGCCTGGCGGCGCGCGGCGCCCGCTTCGACGCCGGTGGGCCCTGGCTCAAACGAGCCGCGCGTTTCGTCGTCGGCGTGCTCGGCGTGGGCGCGCTCTTCCTGGGCCTGCGCGCGCTGCTGCCAGGCGGCGACGACGTCCTTGGACAGGTGTTGCGCTACCTGCGCTACGCCCTCATCGTCGTCTGGGCCTTGTACGCGGCGCCGTGGGTGTTCCTGCGTCTGCGCCTGGCCGACCCGCGCTGAGCGGCGGCGGCACGGATGTGAACGATCGTGTGTACAACCTTTCCCCAACCTCCCTATAAAGTCATCTCCAATCGGCCTCCGACGGTCGCTTATAATCAAAGTGCAACGTCGCCGTAATCGTCGACAATTGAACTTAGCCAGCCGCCAGGTCCTCTCCGCGATAACACCCTATCGGCCGCGACGAATCACCGTCAGGCGCGGCGGCGGCCTGCGCATCGGCGGGATCGTTCGATTTTCGCCCACAGACCGCGCTTACGCTGACCAGCCCGCATGATTTGTCCACGCTGCGGTTTTGACAGTCCGACCGGCTTTGTCTTCTGCGGGCGCTGCGGCACACGCCTGGACGCGCCCGCCAACGCCAACGCGCTGACGCGCGAAGACGTCGACCACTTGCGGCGCTATCTGCCGCCGCAGCTGGCCGAAGCGCTCCAACTCGATCTCCCCACCCCGGCGCCGCGGCTGTTGCAGCAGTGCCTCACCCATCTCACCGGCCTGGTGGAGGCCACCGCCGCCTATCTGCCGGCGGATCTGGCGACGCAGCTGGCGCGGGATCCGGTGCCGGGCCGCGCCGACGGGCGCTTTCTGGAGGGCACGCTGCTCTTCGCCGACATCAGCGGCTTCACGGCCATGTCCGAGAAGCTCGGCCGGAGCGGGCGCGACGGCGCCGAAGAAATCACCAGCATCGTCAACCGCTACCTGGACGTGATGATCACGCGCCTGCACGCGCACGCCGGGCAGCTGATGAAGTTCGGCGGCGACGCGCTGCTGGGCCTGTTCCAGGAGCCGGGCAGCGCCGGGCGGGCCACGCGCGCCGCCCTGGCCATGCAGGCGGCCATGAGCGAGTTCGCCCAGACGCGCACCTCGCAGGGCACCTTCCCGCTGCGCATGAAGGTCGGCCTGCACCGCGGGCGCTTCTTCGCGGCCCAACTCGGCGACGGGCTGGGCATGGAATACGCCTTGTTCGGCGCCGACGTCAACGCCACCGCCGCCGCCGAGTCGGCCGCCCAGGCCGGCCAGGTGCTGGTGGACACGGTGACGCTGGAGGCCCTGCGCGCCGAGGCCCCGGAGGCGCAGGCCGAGCCGTCGGCCACCGCACCCGGCTACACGGTGGTCACCCAGATGCCGCCCGGCTCAGACGAAGCGCCCCGCCAGCGCGGCACCGATCCGTTCCTGTTCGCGCTCTCGGCCGACGGGCTGCGCCGGGCCGCGCTGACCCTGGATACCCTGACGCCGTGCCTGCCGGCCGGCCTGCTCTCCCGGCTGGTCCTCTCGGCCGAGGCGCTCGGCTTCGAGGGCGAGCACCGGCTGGTGACCGTGCTCTTCGCCAACGTTCACGGCCTGGGCGACCTGGCCGACCGGCTGGGGCCGGGGCACGAGCCCGCCATCACGGCCGCGCTCAACGGCTACTTCCTGGGCATGGCCGAGGCCATCCGCGCCTACGGCGGCATCATCAACAAGATCGACCTGTATGACCACGGCGACAAGCTGGTGGTCCTGTTCGGGGCGCCGGTGGCGCATGAGGACGACCCGGAGCGCGCGGCCCGGGCGGCGCTGGCCATGCAGGCCAAGCTGCAAGACGCGGCCCTGCGCGCGGCCTTCACCACCCCCGACGGCGCGCCGCGCCTGCATCAGCAGATTGGCCTCAACTTCGGCAACGTCTTCGCCGGCTACGTCGGCGCGCGCCGCCGGCGCGAATACAGCGTCATCGGCGACGACGTCAACCTGGCCGCCCGCCTGATGTCGGTGGCCGGCGCCGGCCAGATCGTGGCCAGCCCGGCCCTGCACCGCAAACTGCAGACGCTCTTCCGCTTCACGCCGCGCGGCGAGGTCCGGCTGAAGGGCAAGAGCGAGCCAGTGCCGATCTTCACGCTGGACGAGGCGCGCAGCGCCGCCGACGCCGCCCTGGCCGTCGAACAGGCGCGCGCCAGCCTCAAGGCGCCGCTGGTCGGACGACAGGCGGAATGGTCGCGGCTGTCAGCCTTCGCGCACGCGCTGCGCGCCGGGCGCGGCGCCATCCTGTCCGTCATCGGCGAGGCCGGGCTGGGCAAGACCCGGCTGGTGGACGAGTTCCAGCACACCGTGGACACGGACCCGGTGGCGCCCATCCGCATGGCGGAGGGCCGCTGCCTGTCTTACACCGAATCCGTCAGCTACGCCCCCTTCCAGGAGTTGATGCGCCAGTTGATCGGCGCGCCGCTCGGCGCCGATGAGGCCGCCACCTGGATGCGCCTGCGCCAGACGCTGAACGCCGTGCTGCCGGCTGAAGACGCCGTCGCCCAGACGCCCTATCTGGCGAACTTCCTCAACCTGCACCTGGACACCGAGGGCCTGGCGCGGGTGCGCTACCTGGACGCCGAAGCCCTGCAGCGGCGGACCTTCGTGGCCATCGCGGCGCTGGTGGAGGCGCTGTGCCGGCCGGCCCGCGCCGGCGGCGCGCTTAACCGGCCGCTGATGCTGATCCTGGATGACATCCACTGGATCGACCAGGCCTCGCGCGCGCTGCTGGATTACCTGCTGAGCCTGGTGCCGCGCCTGCCGTTGGGCGTGGTGCTGGTCTACCGGCCGGAGCGCACCAAGACCTGCTGGGAGGTGCGCGAGCAGGCCGCGCGCGATTACCCGGCCTACGTCAGCGAGATCGAGCTCAGCCCGCTGCCCGCGCCGGACACGCAGACGCTGCTGGAGCGCCTGGTCCCCGGCGCCCAGTGGCCGGCGGCCATCCACCAGCTCATCCTCAACCAGACCGAGGGCAACCCGCTCTACCTGGAGGAGCTGCTGCGCGTCCTGATCGAGACCGGCGTGCTGGTGCAGGCGCTGAGCGGCTGGGAGGTGAACGGCGCGCTCGACGACGAGCGCCTGCAGATCCCGGACACGCTGGAAGGCGTGATGATGACGCGCCTGGACCGGCTGGACGAGCCCAGCCGCAACACGGCCCAGGTGGCGTCGGTCATCGGGCGCTCCTTCACCAGCGACGTGCTCAAGCACGTCACCGACGGCCGCGAGGACGCCGAACTGCTGCCGCACCTGTTCAGCCTGCAGCAGCACGAGATCGCTCAGGAGACGCAGCGCGCCCCGGAGCGCGTCTACACCTTCATCCATGGCCTGATGCAGGACGTGGCCTACGGCAGCCTGCTGGCGCGCGTCCGCCGCCAGGCCCACCGCCGCATCGCCGAGTTCCTGGAGAACCGTTCCGGCAACGACGAGGGCCTGTTCCCGGTCATCGCCCGGCACGCTTTCCTGGGCCAGGATTGGCCGCGTGCGTTGCGCTACCAGACGCTGGCCGGCCAGCAGGCCCAACGCCTGTTCGCCAACAGCGAAGCCGCCGACCACTGGCAGAAGGCGCTGCAGAGCGCCGAGGCGCTGCCGCCCGAGAACACGCGCCGCGAGCGGCTGCGCATTCACCTGGCGCTGGGCGAGCTCTGCACCGTCACCGCCCGCTATGATCGCGCCGCCGAGCACCTGAATGCGGCCCTGCAGCTGGCCGGCGAGACCGGCGCCGCCGACGCCGAGGCGCGCGCCTGTCGCTGGCAGGCGCGGCTGAACGAGCTGCGCGGCGACTTCGCGGCGGCTTTCGATTGGATCAACCGCGGGCTGGCGGCGCTGGGCGACCGGCAGACCGCCGACGCCGCCCAGCTGCACCTCACGGCCGGCCTGATCCACGCCCGGCGCGGCGAGCGCGCCCAGGCCCAGGAGCGCGGCGTGGCGGCCTCGCGCATCGCCGAGGCCCAGGACGAGCTCGGCGTGCTGGCCAGCGCCGACCTGCTGCTCGGCCTGATCCACTGGCAGTCCGGCGACACGGCCACGGCCGTCACCGATTACCAGGGCGCCCTCGACCTGTACGACAAGGTCGGCGACCTGGCCGGCCAGGCCAAGGCCCGCAACATGCTGGCGAACGCGCTCTTCAAAACCGGGCGCTGGAAAGAGGCCGACGAGCAGTACACACGCGCGCGCGCCACTTTCGACCAGATCGGCGCCGCCTACAACCGCGCCCTGGCCGAGAACAACCTGGGCGGGATCGCCCTCAACCAGGGCCGGCTGGAGGCCGCCATCGGCTTTTACTCAGACGCCCTGGCCACTTTGCAGCAGATCGGGGCCTCGCCCTACGTGCGCGGCACCGTGCTGATGAACCTAGGCGCCGCCCAGATCCGCCAGGGCGACCTGGCCCAGGCGCGCAGCTGCCTGGACCAGAGCCAGGCGCTGTTCGAGCAGACCAAGTCCCGCGACTTCCTGCCCGAGCTGCACCGCCACCTGGCGCGCGCCGCCCTGGCCGCCCACCAGCTGGACGACGCCGAGGCCTCGGCCAACGATGCGCTGCGCTGGGCGCGCGAGCTGGGGATGCGCGGCGAAGAGGGCAGCGCCCTGCGCGTGCTGGGCGAGATCGCCCTGGCCCAGGGCCGGTCGGACGCGGCCGAGGCCGCGCTGACCGAGAGCGTCACAATCCTGACGGAGGTGGCCGACGAGTACGAGCTGGCGCACAGCCGCTTCGCGCTGGGCCGGGCGCTCAGCCGCCTGGGGCGGCGCACGGCGGCCCTGACAGCGCTGGAGCAGGCCGCGGCCGTCCTCGCGCGCCTGGAGGCCGACACCGACCGGCGGGCGGCCGAGGCGCTGCACATGCTGCTCGAGTCCACACCCGCCCGCTGACGGGCGCGCGTCAGACCCGGCAGCGCCGTCCGGGGCAATCGGCGTTGGGATGGTAATTCAATTCGATTGACTCAAGGAGCCTGTATGGTTGCGCGACATACTCGTGGTCTGATCGTGCTGGCGCTGGCGGCCTTCGGCGTGCTCGTCGTCGCCGCCCTGCTGCGGCCCCCCTCCGCGGCCGCCGGCGGCGTGGTCACCAACTGCGGCGATGACGGGCAGCTGCGCGCGGCCATGGCCACGGGCGGCGTGGTCACCTTCAACTGCGGCGCCAACCCCATCATCGCCTTCGACGACGTCATCACGGTGACGGGCGGCATCTCGGTCACCGTCCTCGGCCCGATCACATTCGACGGCGGCAACGCCACGACGCTCTTCCTGGTGGAGCCGGGCGCTGTCCTGATTTTGGACACGGTCACGGCCCAGAACGGCAACTCCGGCAGCTTCCGCATCGGCGGCAACGGCGGCGCCGTGGTGATCAACGACGGCGGGGTGCTGGTGATCCGCAACGGCGTCTTCCGCAAGAACCAGGCTCCCGGCAGCGTCACCTCCGGCGGCGCGCTCTACAGCGACGGCGGCCCGATCACGATCACCAACAGCTTCTTTGAGGAGAACACCGCCGGCAGCGGCGGCGCTATTTACACGCGCGGCACGCTCTACATCCAGGGCTCGACCTTTTACAGCAACACCACCCAGATCGCCAGCGGCGGCGCGATCGTGGCGCTGGGGCCGTTTCAGGCCTTCGCGGCCGAAGCGCCGGCTGGGGTGAGCGCGCAAGCGGCCGTCGTCGAGGTGCGTGAGAGCGTCTTCGAGAGCAACTTCGCCTTCGGGCAGGGCGGCGCCCTGTATCTGGACGTCGACACCGAAATGCAGGACGTCCAGGTGATCTCGAACACGGCCTCCCAGGGCGGCGGCATTTACGTGGAGAACCAGGGCCGGCTCAAACTCACAACCAGCCTGGTGGGCGCGAACACGGCCACCAGCGGCAGCGGCGGCGGCCTGTTCGTCGCCTTCGGCGCCGTGGCCGTCATAGACGAGAGCGGCCTCTCCGGCAATGCCACCACCAACAATGCCCCCGGCGGCGGCTTCTACAGCGACGGCGCCGTGGACATCACCAACAGCACCGTGGCCGAGAACACGGCCTCGGATGGCGCCGGCGCTTACGCCGATTTCAACAGCCAGTTGGCGATCCTGAACAGCACCTTCTCCGGCAACACGGCGACCGGCAATCCGTTCTTCGAACAAGCCGGCCGCGGCGCCGGTCTGTACAGCAATGTCGTGGCCGGCAGCCTGGTGATCTCCAGCGCAACCTTCGCCCAGAACAGCACGTTTGGCTTTGGAGAAGGCGCGTCCCTGTTCATTGATATCAACACCGCCCCGGTGCAGTTGCGCAACGTCATCCTGTCTGTTCCAGCCAACAGCGGAGAACAGAACTGCGGCGGCAACCCGCCGGCCTCCAATGGCCACAACCTGACCACGGACGACTCGTGCGGCCTGCGCGCCACCGGCGACATCTCTAACACCGCGCCGCTGCTGGAGCCGCTGCGCAAGAACGGCGGCCCCACCCGCACCCACGCCCTGCAGCCGTCCAGCCCGGCCCTGGGCGCCGGCGACCCGGTCAACTGCCCGCTCAAGGACCAGCGCGGCGAAAACCGCACGGGCCGCTGCGATATCGGCGCTTTCCAGTTCGTCGAGGCCGAAGTGGTCAACCCCGTGCCGGACGGGCCGCCGGTCGTCCAGACCGACACGGTGACACGCGCCACCGGCCCGCAGTGGTACAAGATCAAGGTCCAGGAGCCGGGCTCCACGCTCACGGTCACGCTCACCGGCCTGACCGAGGACTACAACCTGTTCCTGTTCGCGCCGCCAGTGGATGAGGAGACCGGCCAGGTGCGCGATATCGGCCAGTTGAGCGACATCGGCCAGCTGAGCGATATCGGCCAACTGAGCGACATCGGCCAGCTCTCCGACATCGGCCAGCTTTCGGACATCGGCCAGCTCTCCGACATCGGCCAACTGAGCGATATCGGCCAGCTCTCCGACATCGGCCAGCTTTCTGATATCGGCCAGCTCTCCGACATCGCCACCGGCGAAAAGGTCGGCAACCTGGTGGCCATCTCGGCCAAGCCCGGCCCCGCCGCGGAGAGCATCGCGCGCAACGTCCAGGAGCTGGCCGGCAACTACTACGCTGTCGTCGTGCCGCACAACAAGGACGCCCTGGGCACGCCCTTCACGTTCGCGGCCCAGGTGGCGGCGCCGGTCTTCCCCTACGAGCCGATCACGGCCAGCGTGCCCGTAAACGCGCTGCCGTCCATCACCTTTCCCAAACCCACGAACATCCGCACGCTGATCCTGCTGCACACCACGCGCACCGACGCGCTCTACGGCGCCAACAGCTTCGACGACCAGATCCGCCCGGCCGTCAACGACCTGGTGGATTACCTGGCCACCCTCAACCTGGACGCCGAGATCCTCAACCTGGCCAACCTGGGCGGCATCGGCGTGGTGCCCGGCGACGCCATCGCCCAGACCTACGCCTACTGGGACGCCCAGCCCGGCAACCCGCTGGCCGCCAACTATGTCGCCAGCAGCATCAAGGCCCTGATCTACAACCGGGCCCGCCAGTATCCCAATCTGCGCTACCTGGTCATCGTCGGCGACGACCGCGTCATCCCCTACCGGCGCATCCGCGACGAGGCCGTGATTGCCAACGAGCGCCTGTACGCGTCCACGGCCGGCGCCGAGACGCTGGCCGGCTCGCTGAGCCTGCGCTTTTTCCTGAGCGACGACTACTACGGCGGCCTGCTGCCGCTGCGCTACAAAGGCCGCGAGGTCTACCTGCCGCAGTTGGCCCTGGGCCGGCTGGTGGAGACGCCGCAGGAGATCTCGGCCACCATCCAGGCCGCGCTGGCCAATGACCTGCTGATCAAGCCGGAGAGCCACCTGGTCACTGGCTATGACTTCCTGATCGACGCCGCCCAGGGCATCTCCAGCACGCTCACCGGCTACGGCGTCGGGCCGGCGCCGACCACCGGCAGCCTGATCGGCGACACCTGGGACAAGGACGATTTCGGCAAGACGCTGGACAGCCTAGCCCCGGATGCGCCCGGCCTGGTCTCGCTCAACTCGCACTTCACCCACTACTTCTTCTACCCGAACGGGCCGAACACGCCCAGCAACTACGTCTTCGCGCTCAGCGACATCGTCAGCGGGCCGGTCTCGTTCGCCGGCCGCCTGATCTTCTCGGTGGGCTGCCACTCCGGCCTGAACGTGCCGGACGGCACGCCTTACGCCCCGGGCACGCTTGGCGCCATGGACTGGGCCCAGGCCTTCGCCCAGGACGGCGCCGCCGGCTTCATCGGCAATACGGGCTTCGGCTATGGCGACTCGGACGTGATCGCCTACTCCGAGGCCGTGATGAACAACTTCGCCGAGGAGCTGGGCTACCAGCCCAACGGGGTAGCCCGGCCGGTGGGCGTGGCGCTGGCGCGCGCCAAGCTGCGCTACTTCAACACCGCCGCGGCCGACTCGTTCAGCAACTACGACGAGAAGGCGCTCGGGATCATGACGCTCTACGGCCTGCCCATGCTGCGCGTGGATGTGTCCAACCCCACCCGCACGCCGCCCGGCGGGCAGAGCCTGGTCCAGGCGCCGACCGCAGTCGGCGCGCCGGAGACGCTGGACGCGCCGGCGGGAGTGACCGCGCAGGCCACCTTCACCACCAGCCTGCCGCTGGCCTTCACCTACTCGCCGGCCCAGAACTACAGCCTGGGCGGCCAGTACTTTGAGCTGCTCGGCGACGCGCAGGCCGGCCTGCAGACCGACGCCGGCAAGCCGATCATCCCGGTCACCAGCCGCAGCATCTCGGTCACCGACTTCATCGCGCACGGCGCGCTCATGGTCGGCGGGACGTTCACCGACCTGCCCAACTTCAACCCGGCCGTGTCGCTGCTCATCACCGATGACGTCTACGCCTTGACCGAGCCGCCCTTCCCGTTCCTGGAGTGGGCGCCCGGCGACCTGGGCGCCGTCAACCGTCTGCTGACCATCGACGGCCAGACCAACGACCGCCTGGTGGTGACGCCGATGCAGTTCCGGGCCACGACGCAGGGCACGCCCACGCTCGGCACGGCGCGCCGCTACTACAGCCTGGCTTACGAGCTCTACTACGCGTCCGAGGCCGACGTGAACTTCGCCGCCCCCGGCATCTGGCAAGTGAGCGGCACCAACCCGAACGCCGGCCCGGTGACGTTCACGGCCCTGGTCAACGACGACCTGGAGCAGGTGCAGCGCGTCCTGGTGTTGTACCGGACGCTCTCCAGCACCACCTGGGTGCCGGTGGACCTGGTCTACGATCCTGAGACCGAGACGGCCAGCGCCACCGTGACCGGCCTGGACGAGGCCTACGAGTTCTTCGTGCAGGCCGTGGACGACAGCGGCAACGTCGCCCTGGCCCTGGATCAGGGCAATCCGTACGTGGTGTACGCCACCCTGTACCTGCCGCTGATCCGGCGGTAGCGAGACAACAAAAAAAGGGCCGCCGGCGGTCAAGCCACCGGCGGCCCTTTTTGGTTTTGCCTAGAACAACCCCTTCACCTTGCCGGTCGCCAGATCCAGATCGATGTCGAAGAACGACGGCCGCGTGGACAGGCCCGGCATCGTGCGCATGGAGCCCACCAGCGGGTAGATGAAGCCGGCGCCCACCGAGGCGCGCACGTCGCGGATCGGGATGCGGAAGCCGGTCGGCGCGCCCTTGACGTCGCCGTTGGCCGTGAAGCTCAGGTGCGTCTTGGCCATGCAGATCGGGAGCTTATCGAAGCCCAGGCGTGTGTAGAGCTCGATCTTGCGCTCGGCCTCCGGCTCGTAATCCACGCCGTCGGCGCCGTAAAACTTGGCGATGGCCTCGATCTTGTCCTTGATGCCGATGTCCAGCGGGTACAGGAACTGGAACTGCTTGGGCTTCTCGGCCGCCGCGATCACGGCCCGGCCGAGCGCCAGCGTGCCTTTGCCGCCGTGCGCCCAGTGTGAGCACTTGATGGCGTCCTCGGCGCCGGCCTCGATCGCGGCCTGGCGGATCAGCTCGATCTCGGCCTCGGTGTCGGTGGCGAAGGAGTTGACGGCCACGACCACGGGCACGCCGTACTTCTTGGCGTTCTGGACGTGCCGGATCATGTTCGGCAGGCCGGCCCGCAGCAGGTCCAGGTTCTCGTCGGTGTAGGCCTTGTCCAGCGGGCGGCCGGCCACCACCTTCGGGCCGCCGCCATGCATCTTCAGGGCGCGCACCGTGGCCACCAACACCACCACGTCCGGCGTCAGGCCGGAGTAGCGGCATTTGATGTCCATGAACTTCTCCATGCCGATGTCGGCGCCGAAGCCGGACTCGGTCACCACGTAGCCGCCCTTGCCCACCAGCTTGAGCGCGATCTGGTCCGCCAGGATGGACGACTGGCCGTGGGCGATGTTGGCGAACGGCCCGGCGTGCACGAAGGCCGGCGTGCCTTCCAACGTCTGCATCAGGTTGGGCATGATCGCGTCCTTCATCAGGACCGTGATCGCGCCGGCCACGCCCAAATCCTCGGCCGTGAGCGGCTCACCGCTCCGGCTGGTGCCGAAGACCATGCGCCCGAAGCGCTCGCGCATGTCCTCCAGCGACGTGGTCAGGGCCAGGATCGCCATGATCTCGGAGGCCACGGTGATGTCGTAGCCGGTCGTGCGCGTGAAGCCCTTCTCCTCCGGCCCGTGGCCGATGCTGATCTGGCGCAGCATGCGGTCGTTGATGTCCACCACGCGGTTCCAGGTGAGCGTGCTCGGGTCGATGTCCAGCCGGAACAGGGCGCGCTTCTGCTCGGGCGTCAGCTGATCCGGATCGTCGGCCTGGATGCCGAGCTTCTGCATCCGGCGCCGGTGGCATTCGGCGAAGCGGCGCTTGCCCTGCTTGTCCTTGGGGCAGAAGGCGTTGAACAGCTTCTCGTCGTCCGGCTGCTCGTGCTCGTGGAACATGCGCGCGTCGATGGCGGCCGCCATCAGGTTGTGCGCGGCGGTAATGGCATGGATGTCGCCGGTCAGGTGGAGGTTGAACTCCTCCATCGGGATGACCTGGCTGTAGCCGCCGCCGGCCGCCCCGCCCTTGATGCCGAAGGTCGGGCCCTGGGAGGGCTGGCGGATGCAGGTGAAGACCTTCTTGCCCAGGTGCGCGCCCAGCGCCTGCGACAGGCCGACCGTGGTGGTGGTTTTGCCCTCGCCCAGCGGCGTCGGCGTGATGGCCGTCACGTCGATGTAGCGGCCGTTGGGGCGCTTGGCCAGGCGCTGGAGCACTTCCAGCTTGACCTTGGCTTTGTGGTCGCCGTACAGCACCAGCTCCGCCGGCTTCAGGCCAGCCTCGGCCGCCACCTGGTTGATGAGCTTGAGTTTGCCGGCCTGGGCAATTTCGATGTCGCTCGGGACCGGGTTCAGGAGGTTCAGCTTGGTGGGTTTAAAGGCCACGGCCGGGGCGGCCGGGCGGCGGGCAGCCGCCTTCTTCTTGGCGGTGGGCTTGGCTTTGGCCTTGGCGGCCTTCTTAGCGACGGGCATGGGAGTATCTCCTGAGTGGGTGGGCCAGCTACCACCGCGTCACAGGGCCCCAGCCGGGCCTCTGCGTTCCGGTGGCCAATAACAAGCTATCCGGCCGAGCCGCCGCGGCGGGCGGCGCGGCGGGCGTCGCGGGCGGCGCGCTCGGCGGACGGATCACGCACTTCCGGCCCGGCCTCGGCCGGGGCGCTGGCCGGGGCCGCCGGCTTCTTGGCCGCCTCGGCCGGCAGGGCGGCCTGGGCCGCGCGCACGTACTTGAGCCAGTTGGCGCAGTTCTCGTCGTGGCCCATAAAGACATCGGCGCCCAGGATCGACTGGTAGATCTCGCGCTCGAGCGGGTTGGTGATGGCGCACGTCATCCCGGCCGCGATCGCCATCGCCATGAAGGTGGCGTTGAGGGCGGGCCGGCCGGGCAGGCCGAAGGAGATGTTGGACGCGCCGCAGCAGGTGTTGACCCCCAACTCCTCGCGGCACCGGCGCACAATCGTGAACAGGGAGTGGCCAGCCGAGCGCACCGCGCCGATCGGCATGGCCAGCGGATCGATCAGCACGTCCGCGCGCGGGATGCCAAAACTCTCGGCGCGCGCCACGATCTTCTTGGCGATGGCGAAACGGACCGCCGGGTCCTCGGAGATACCGGTCTCGTCGTTGGAGATGCCGATGACCGCGCACTTGTACTGGGCCACCAGCGGCAGCACCGCATCCAGGCGCTCGTCCTCGCCCGTCACCGAGTTGAGCAGCGGCTTGCCTTGGTAGGCGGCCAGGCCGGCTTCCAGGGCTTTGACGATGGACGAGTCGATGCAGAGCGGCACATCGGTGACGGCTTGCACGACGCGGATCGCCTCGGCCAGGATGGCCGGCTCATCGGCCAGCGGGATGCCGGCGTTGACGTCCAGCATGTGCGCGCCGGCCTGCACCTGGGCCAGGGCGTCCTTGCGCACCCGTTCAAAATTCCAGGCCGCCATCTCGGCGGCCAGCAGTTTGCGCCCGGTGGGGTTGATGCGCTCGCCGATGACGACGAAGGGATGGTCCGGCCCAATTCGGACGGTTTTGGTGGGCGAAGTTAGTACGGTTTCCATAGACTCCCAAATTAAGGGGCCAACCGCCCCATTCTCAAAGTGTCACGTGACACTCTGTCACGATGACACCTTGACATTGGCGGCATCGCCGGCCTGGCGCCGCGGGAGCAGCCCGGCCGCCTCGATGATCTCGGCCACCAGTTCCTCCTGGCGGTAGGCCATGACGTGCACCCCGGCCACACCCGGGATGGCGCGCACCTGCTGGATGATCTCAACGCACAATTGCTTGCCCTCGCGGGCCGGCTTCTGGGCGCCCTTGAGGCGCGCGACGACGGCGTCGGGGATATGGATGCCGGGGACGTTGGCGCGCATCCACTCGGCGATCTTGGCCGAGCGCAACGGGCCGACGCCGACCAGGATGAACAACTTCTCGTGCAGGCCCAGGTCGCGCACGCGCTGCATGAACGCCTGCAGGCGCGGCACGTCGAAGCAGTACTGGGTCTGGATGAATTCCGCGCCGGCCTCCCATTTCTTCTGCAGGCGCAGCGGGCGGAAATCGAACGGCGGCACGAACGGGTTCTCGGCCGCGCCGACGAAGACGCGCGGCGGCACATCGAGCTTGCGCCCGCTCAGGAACTGGCCGTGGTCGCGCATGATGCGGACGGTCCGCAGCAGCGTCAGCGAATCCAAGTCGAAGACCGGTTTGGCCTCCGGCTGGTCGCCGGTCTGCACGCCGTCGCCGGTGAGGCAGAGCACGTTCTTCACGCCCATGGCGGCCGCGCCCAGCAGATCGCCCTGCATGGCGATCCGGTTGCGGTCCCGGCAGGACATCTGGTAGACCGGCTCGTAGCCGGCGCGGGTGAGCAGGGCGCAGATGCCGACACTGGACATGTGGCAGTTGGCGCCGGAGGCGTCGGTGGCGTTGAGGGCGTCGCAGACCGTGGAGAGCACCAAGGCCCGGTCGTAGACGGCCTGCGGGTCGGCGCTGTCCGGCGGGTTGAGCTCGGCCGTCACCGCAAACCGGCCGGACTTAAGGACGCGCTCCAGACGGGAGCCGGAGCTGTATTTGACAGGTGGCATGCCTCTCACCACAAAGCACACAGAGACCACGGAGCAGAAAGAGGAGAGCAGAATCTCCGTGGGCTCTGCGCTCTCAGTGGTTCAAATTGTCTGGATATCGCGGATGTCAATCCAGCCGGCCGGGTTCTGCTGGGCCGCGCCGGTGAAGTCGTTGATCCAGGCCGCCGTGCCCTGGAGGCGGCGGTTGACGGGCGGCAAGACGTTCAACAGCTCATGTCCGTACGCCGGCATGTGCTGCGAGCGTTCCCAGGCCTGCACCCACACACAGCGCATCTCCGGTTTGACCTCGCAGCGGCCGTCGGCGCGCACGCCCCCGCACGGCCCGTTGCGCAGATTCTTGGGGCAGTTCATGGGGCAGGTCATGCCGGTGCTGTGCAGCACGCACTGGCCGCACATCTGGCAGTTGAAGACGGCGCCTTTGCCCGCCTGTTCGGCCCCCACGAACAGCCGCTCCACCGCCCCGCCGGGCTTCAGCCAGCGCCGGAACGGGCGCAACAGGCGCTGGGTGAGGTCATAGGCAACTTCGAGAAAACGCGGGTAATCCTGAAGCCAGCGGAGCATGAGCGCGGTCAGCCTGCGCGGCCCTGGGCCGCGATCAGGCGCCGCAGGCGCTCGTCTGGGTAGGCGGCCTCCAGCTCGGCGGCCAGGGCCGGCGCCACCTCGGCCGGCGCGCCAGTGCGCTCGCCGCCATCCACAGTGCGCCACTCGGCCAGGTAGTCGTCGGTGCCGACCAGGCCGGCGCGCATGGCGGCGGCGTCGATGGCCTCCTGGAAGCGCTCCGACAAGGGCTGCGAGGCCCGCTCCCGGCCGGCTTTCACCTTCACTTGAGCCGGGATCTCACGCCAGTAGACGATCTGATAGGACGATGTCGTCATGGTCTTCCCCACCAGGCCGCGCCGGGGCTCCGCGCGCGTCACGAGGGCTGCAGCAAAGCCAGCAGCCGCGTCTCCAGAGCGCCGTAGCCCACCCTGCGCACTTCCAGCGGCAGCCGGAGTTGCTGCGCTGCCCACTCCGCTTTCGCGCGCAGCGCCGGGTCGTCGGTTTGCGCCAGGTACACGCACCGCGTGTAGTTGCGGAAATATTCGTCGCGCAGCTCAGGGAACCGATCCAGGCCCATCCCCTCGATCACCAGGTGCTCAAAGGACTGCACCAGATAGTCGGTGAGGAAGTAGGTGCCGGGCGCCTCCGCCATGAGCGCGTCGAACTGGCCGTTGGCGTACATCTCGTAGCAGTGCGGGCCGCGCACGCGCTCCACGCCCGCCTGGGCCAGCATCTTCGGCCGCTCGCCGCCCAGAAAGACGGCGCAGCTGTAGTCCAGCCGCTCCTTGATGTTGGGGCTGTAGGCCGTGCGGCCGAGCGTCACGCCCATCTCTTCGGCCACAGAGGCGAAGAGATGGTTGAAGATCGTCAGGGTGGCGGCGTCCATGAAGTTACATACAACAAGCAATGTAAATTGAGGTCAAATGGTCGCCGATGGTCAACT
>CALFZO010000141.1 GCA_937952305.1 uncultured Anaerolineales bacterium
GTCAGCGTGTAGAAGCGCGCCGGCGGCGACGTCGCGCAGCCGGCGGCGAGGACGCTGACAGCGACCAGCCCGGTGAAAGCCCGCGCGAGGCGGGAACGGAAAGCGTTCATCTCTTTTCTCCTTTGGCGACGTGATGTCGATTAACAAGACAGGGGCGAGCGCGCTCGCGGCGCCCGCCCCCACGCTTTGCGGGAAGGTGGTTCCGGTATGCGTTTGGAAACGGGCTACTGGCCGCCCTTCACCTCGGTCCAGATGCGGTCATAGATCGGGGTCGCGTCGCCGACGTCCTCGATGCGGTGGCCCTTCTGGATGGCTTCGGCCGGCGTGTTGGTGATGGGCGAGTCCGCGTAAGCTTTATGCAGGTCGGGCTGGTTCGCCTGGGCAAAGTCCAGCGCGGCCTTGTTCGGGTTGGTGTACGGAAAATCGCGCAGCATCAGCCAGAACATGTCGCCCTGCATGGTGTAGTTAATCCAGGCGTAGGCAGCGTCCGCGTGCGGGGCGCTGACCGGCATGGCGTAGTTATCCTGCCACAGGATCGCGCCCTCCTGGGGATAGACGTAGGTGATGGCCGGGTTCTCCTGCTGGGCCAAGAAGGCCTCGCCGGTCCAGGTCATGCCCAGGTCCACGTCGCCGGCGATCAGCGCCGTCTTGGGGCTGTCGCTGTCGAACAGCTTGATGTTCGGCACCAGTTCGGCCAGCTTGGCCTGGGCCTCGGCCAGCTGGGCTTCGTCGCGGGTGTTCACGTCATAGCCCAGCGTCAGCAGCGTCAGGCCGATGGTGACGCGCGAGTCATCCAGGAAGACCATGCGCCCGGCGTATTCGGCGTTCCACAGGTCGGCCCAGGCCTGAGGCACCGTGGTGACCGCGTCGGTGTTGACGACGATGGCGTCAGTGCCGGCCTGGTAGGGCAGCGTGTACTCGTTGTTCGGGTCAAACGACAGGTTGAGGTAGTTCGGGTCGAAGTTCTTGAAGTTCGGCAGCTGGGCCTTGTCCAGTTTCTGCAGCAGGCCCTGGCGGATCATCAGCGGGACGATGTAGTCGGTCGGCTGGACCAGGTCATAATTGGTGCCGCCGGCCGTGAGCTTGGCGTACATCTCCTCGTTGGCCGAGTACTCCTCGCGGTTGACCTTGACGCCGTAGACCAACTCGAAGCATTCGATGTGATCGGTGGGGATGTACTCGGTCCACACAAACAGGTTGAGCTCAGTCGACGTGACCGGCAGTTTGGGGTCCGGCTCCGGGCACTCGAAGCCGGAGGCCGTGACCTTGGCCCCCGCCACCGACGTGTCGGCGCCTGGCCCGGCGGTCTGCGTCGCGGCGGGCGCGCAGGCTGCCAGCACCACCGCAAAAGCGGCCCACCCCAGCATGCTCTTCCACAGCAGGTGTCGCATCGTCTCTTCTCCTCTTTTAGGACAATCCGGCGTTGGCAAGGTCAATTTTACTTCAAGAATCCTTGACGCGACCGGGCTGGATTCGCCGCCGCTGGGCCGCTACGATGAGAAAATGGCCTATTTCCCGCCGAATCCCGGAGGTCCGCATGCGCCCTGTGTCGCCGTCTCATAGCGCGCTGGGCCGGCTGGCGAGCCTGCTGCTGGCGAGCCTGCTGCTGGCCGGCCTGCTCGCCGCCGGCTGCAGCCGCCCGCCGGCCACCGTGCCGCCGCTCAGCCCAGCCGCGCCGCCGGCCTTCAGCCCGACGACCGCGCCCGCCCTCACCCTGACGGCCGAGCCCAACCCGGAGGCTCCGACCCTCGCCGCCTGGCTGGCCGCCGACCCGCGCTTCACGCGCCTGGCCTCGGCCCTGCAGGCCACGGACATCTGGGCGATGCTGGCCGACGAGACCCGCCGGCTGACGCTCTTCGCCCCGGTCAACAGCGCCTTCGCCGACCTGCCGCCGGAACGGGTCGACCAGCTGCAGGACCCGGGCACGGTCCGCGCGCTCCTGCTGCACCATCTCTGGTCCGGGCTGTACAGCGAGTCAACGCTGCTCACTTTGACGGCGGCCCGGACCGAACTGGGCGAAACGGTGGTCGTGATCGCCGACCAGGCCGAAACCGCCCAGATCGGCGAGGCGCGCGTGCTGGGTGGCAGCGTAGCGCTGGCCAACGGTATCGTTTTCGCCATCGATCAGGTGCTGTGGCCGAAGACGGCCCAGACATTGGCCGAACTCGTCAACGGCGACCCGCGCCTGACCCGCCTGCGCCGCGCCGTGCAGCGCGCCGGCCTGGCGGCGCGCCTGTCTGAGACCGGCCCCTACACGCTCTTTGCGCCCACCGACAAGGCCTTTGCGGCTCTGACGCCGGAAGAGGCCGCCCGGCTGGAGGAGCCGGCGCAGCTGCAGCAAGTGCTGCTGTATCACCTCGTCGCCGGCGATATCACCGCCGCAGCGGCGCTGGATCTGGCCTGGTCAGAGACGCTGCTGGAGCAGCCCGTGGTCTGCGTCGTCCAGGGCAATCTCTGGATGATCAACGACGCGCAGGTGCTGGTCAGCGATGTGCCGGCCCGCAACGGCCGCCTGCACCTGATCAGCGAGGTGCTGTTCCCGCCGATCGACCTGACGCCGTGACGGGCCTACGCGGCGCGGCGTTCCAGCCGTTGGGTGATGAAGACGGCGACGAAGACGAGCGCGATCCATAACGTCGACAGGGCGTTGAGCTCGGGCGTGGTGATGCGGCGCAGCAGGCCGTAGACGTAGATCGGCAGCGTCGTGGCGCCGGGACCGGTGGTAAAGAACGTGATGACGAAGTCGTCCAGCGACAGCGTGAAGGCCAGCAGCCCGCCCGAGAGGACGCCGGGCGCGATGATCGGCAGCGTCACGCGCCAGAAAGTGCGCCACTCGTTGGCGTACAGGTCCATGGCCGCTTCCTCGACGGCCTTGTCGAAGCCTTGCAGACGGGCGCGCACCACCAGGGTGACGAAGGGGACGCTGAAGGCGATGTGGGACAGGATCACGGTCCCGATGCCCATCGCCAGCCGGCCGTCGCCGGTCAGCCCGAGCGAGGCGTTCAGGAACCGGAACAGGGCGCCAAACAGCGTCAGGATGCCGATCCCCATCACGATCTCGGGGATGACGATCGGGATGTACAGGGACACTTCCGAAAACGTCTTGACCGGAAACTGGTAACGCTGCAGGGCCAGGGCCGCCATCGTGCCGATGGTGGTGGAGATGAGCGTGGAGGTAAAGGCGATGGTCAGCGTGTTGCGGGCGGCGTTGATCAGCTCGCGGTTGCCGGCCAGGGTGCAGAACCAGTGGAACGGCCCGCACGGGCTGGCCGTCACCACCGACGTGCGCGGGTCCGGGAATTCGGCGCTGAACCCGGTGATCGGGCCGGCGAAGGTGACGTTGGTGCGCGACGAGTTGAAGGAGAAAATCACCAGCACCACGATCGGCGCGTACAGGAAGACGTAGACCAGGATCGCAGCCAGCGTCACCCACGGAGAACGACGTTTGGTCATGACAGCCTCATCCGGCGGCCAGGCGGCGCCGCCCGGCCCTCAAGCCTTGACGATTTCCTCGCCGAAGCCGAACCGGCGCGTATAGAACACGGTCACCACCAGCGTCAGCGCCATCAGGATGATGGAGGCCGCCGAGCCGAAGGCGGCGTCACGCGCGTCCAGGAACTGGCGCTGGATCAGATTCCCCACCAGGATCACCTGCCGTCCGCCCAGGATGTCCGAGACGATGAAGGTCCCCATGACCGGGATGAAGACCAGGATCGTCCCGGCCACGATACCGGGCAGCGCCAGGGGCAGCGTGACGCGCAGGAATGTCCGCACGGCGTTGGCGCCCAGGTCGGCGGCCGCCTCGAAGAGCGAGTCGTCGATCTTCTCCAGCGAGGTGTAGATCGGCAGGATCATGAAGGGCAGGAACTCGTAGATCATGCCCACCAGCACCGCCCCGGCCGACGGGTACAGGTCGAGCGGCTGGAAGGGCAGTCCTACCAGGCTGGCGGCCCACCCCAACAGGCTGTTCAGCACGCCCTGGTTGCGCAGGATCATGATCCAGGCGTAGATGCGGATGACGAAGTTCGTCCACAACGGCACCAGGATCAGGAACAGGAACAGGTTGCGCCAGCGGGCCGGCGCCCGCGCCACGAAGTAGGCCAGCGGGAAGGCGATGACGATCACCAGCGTTGTCGTCTGCACGGCCAGCCAGACCGAGCGCCACAGGATTTCGACGTAGAGCGGGTCAAAGCCCTCGGCCGTGATCCCGACCAGCCGCAGGTAGTTCTCGAACGAGAAGGTGTAGATGACGTTGCCGTCCGGGCTGCGTGAGCCGAACGACGTGATCACCACCAGGATGAGCGGGACGAGCAGCAGGGCCGTCAGCAGCAGCAGCGTGGGCGCGATCAGCACCAGCCCAAGCCACCTGTCACGGGAAGCGCGCAACCGTTGCAGCATGGCTCCCTCCTAATCCAGCAGGACGCGCGCCGCGGCCCGGTCGAAATAGATCGTGACGGCGTCGCCGGGACTGGCCAGGGGGCGTGAGTACGGGTCCTCGTTCTGCTCGCGCACGCGCAGGCGCTGGTCGCCGGCCAGCAGGACCGTGTAATGCGTGTCCGTGCCGATATAGACGATGTCCTCGACGCGGCCGGGGTAGACGTTCTGGGCGCCCTCGTACGGCCGCAGGCCGATCTTCTCCGGGCGCACGGTGACGGTGACCGCCTGGCCGTTGGTCAGCGCCAGGTCTGATTCGGCGTAGGCCAGGAGCCCGCCGGCCAGCTCCACCGTTGCCGTGCGCTGCTGCACCTCGCGGACCGTGCCCTCCAGGAAATTGCTCTCGCCGATGAAGTCGGCCACAAACCGGCAGTTGGGGCGCTCGTAGATCTCGAAGGCCGGCCCAACCTGCAGCACCCGCCCGCCGCTCATCACGGCGATGCGGTCGCTCATCGTCAGGGCCTCTTCCTGGTCATGGGTGACGTAGATAAAGGTGATGCCGACCTCGCGCTGCAGGCGCTTGAGTTCCAGCTGCATCTCCTTGCGCAGTTTCAGGTCCAGCGCGCCGAGCGGCTCATCCAGCAGCAGCACCTCCGGGTGGTTCACCAAGGCGCGCGCCAGCGCCACGCGCTGCTGTTGGCCGCCGGACATCTGGCGCGGGCGGCGGGCCTCGTAGCCCGGCAGGCGCACCATCTCCAGCGCCTGGCGCACGCGCGTCAGCCGCTGGGCCTTGTCCACGCCCTTCATCTCCAGGCCAAAACCGACGTTCTCGCCGATGGTCATGTGCGGGAACAGGGCGTAGTTCTGGAAGACGGTGTTGACCGGGCGCTGGTAGGGCGCGGTCTGCCCCATCGGTTTGTCGTGGATGAAGATGTCGCCTTCGGTGGGGAGCTCAAAGCCGGCGATCATGCGCAGGCTGGTGGTCTTGCCGCAGCCGGACGGGCCGAGCATGGAGAAGAATTCCCCGTCGCGGATCTGTAAGGAGACGTTGCGCACAGCGTTGACGATCTCCCCGGAGGGCGCTGGGAATCGCTTGCTGACGTCGCGCAACTCGACGGCAAACTCAGGCATTGGAGCTCCTTAGTCTGGGATGGCGGTGATTCTAAAGGATTTTAGGTGGGCCGCAATGGGCAAATTCGCGCATTCGTCGGAGTATAATGGGCGCGATGTGGCCCGTATTGGCCCGCCTTGGGCCGTGGACGCTTTCCACCTACAGCGCCGCGCTGATTCTGGGATTGGCGCTGGCGCTGGCGGCGTTATACCAGGCGGCGCCGCCGGAGCGGCGCACCCGCTGGCTGGACGCCGGCCTAGCCGCCATTGTGGGCGGCCTGGTCGGCGCGCGCCTGCTGTACGTCGTCGTCAACGGCGCCTATTTCGGCGCGCACCTGGACGAGGCCCTCATGCTCTGGCGCGGCGGCCTGGCCTGGCCGGGCGCCGCCCTGGGCGGGCTGGCGGGCG
>CALFZO010000142.1 GCA_937952305.1 uncultured Anaerolineales bacterium
GGCTTGGGTGGGGCTTCGGCGGCGGCCGGCGCGGGGGCGATGGCCGGGGTGGACGGCGGGGCGGCGGCGCCGGCGGGCAGCCCGGCCGGGGGCTGGGCAGTGGCCAGAGCCGCGGCCGGAGCGAGCACCGGCGTCCAGGCATCGGCCGAGGCCATCCGGAGATTGTTGAGCAGCCGCTGGATGTACCAGAGCAGGCCGACCAGCACCAGGATCGACAGGACGACCAGGCCGATCTTGAAGTACAGGTCCATCTGCGTCTCCTGCTGCAGTTCAGCCGCCTGAGCCTCGTAGTACGTCCGGTCAAAGGCCAGCGACTCAACGGCGATCACGTCGCCGCGGGTGGTGTCGATGCCGGCGGCGGCAGCGATGGCGGTCTCCAGGCTTTGCAGTTGCACGGTGTCGGTAATGCCATCCACCATCACCGAGAGCGAGATGCGTTCCACCTGGCCGGGCGCCACGACCTCGTGCGCCTCCACCTGGGTCATTTCATAGTTGGTGGTGTTCTCCTGGCGCCAGTAATAGGTGCCTTCGGTGCCGGAGATCGACGTCGTGTTGGTCAGCGGCGGCAGATTGCTCAGCGCGCCCGGGATGCCGGAAGCGGCCAGCGCATCGCCGTTGTAGGTCTCGGTCAGGGTCTGCGAACTGCGGATGGTGCTGGTGTCCGGATCCACCGACTGGGTCAGCACGTCGCGCTGGTTCCAGTTCATGGCGACGCTGACTTTGACCACCGACTTGTTGGGGCCTAGTACGGTATCCAGCAGCGCGCGCACCTTGTGCTCGATCGCCGCGGACTGGGCCGCCTCGGCTGCGCGATGGGAGTCGCTCTGGACGGCGCTGTCGGCCTCGACGCCCTCCAGACCGGCGGCGGTCAGGAGGTTGCCGTCCACGTCCAGCACCACCACGTTCTCGGGTTTCAGCCCTTCCACGCTGGCGGCCACCAGATGGGTGATGGCGCGCACCTGGCCGGCGTCCAGTTCTTGCCCCACCCGCATCTGCAGGGTGATGGAGGCCGTGGTGGGCACCTGCTCGCTAGCCAGCAGAGCTTTCTCCGGCTGGACGATATGGACGCGCACCCCCCCGACGGAGGTCAGGCTGCCGATCGTGCGCTCGAGTTCCCCCTCCAGGGCGCGCTGATAGTTGACGCGCTGGGTGAACTCGGTCATGCCCAGCGTGGTGCCGCTGAAGAGTTCGTAGCCGACGGTGCCGTTCTGCGGGAGCCCCTGGCGCGCCATGCTCAAGCGGACCTCGTAGACCTGGGCCGTTCTCACCAGGATGGTGCCGCCGTCGCGGAGCTGGTAAGGGATATCCTCGGCGGCCAGTTTCTCCACGATCTGGCCGGCGTCGGCCTCACTCAGGCCGCTGAAAGCGACGGCGTAGGTCGGGGTATTGGCCCACAGGACGAAGGCGGCGATGGCCAGCACGCCCACCGCTACCAGGGCGATGAGCACGCCGCGCTGCAGCCGGTTCTGGCGGCTCCAGATTGAGAGGAATTGGGTGCGGAGTGTAGTAAGCATAGGCATTGCACAAGGGGCAGACGGTCACGGGGCTGGCGCCTGCCAGCGGCTAGACCTGCATGCGCATGACTTCGTGATAGGCCTCGACCAGTTTGTCGCGCATCGCCATGGCGACGCGGAAATTGATGTCGGTCTGCTCTGACGCGATCATCACCTGGTGCAGGTCGACGTTCTCGCCCGCCGCCAGTTTCTGGATCAGGGCATCGCTCGAGTTCTGGGTCTGGCTGAGTGTGTCGAGCGCCTGCGTAAAGGTATTGCCGACTTGCTGCGCCGCCTGGAGGGTGGCGGGGCGGGCAGCCGTGGTTGCGGCCTTGCCGACGACAGTGGCTTGCAGTGGATTGATGCTCATGGGATTTGCCCGGTTACGGCGGATCAGCCGCGCCCGATCTCGAGCGCCCGCAGCGCCATGCGTTTCGCCGCCTCGACGACGGCCAGCCCGGCCTCATAAGAGCGTGTCGCCGAGAGCAGGTTGGTCATTTCGGTCACGATGTTCACGTTCGGGTAGGTCACGTAGCCTTCGGCATCGGCGTCCGGATGGGTAGGGTCATAGACGCGCTGGCCGGGCTGATCGTCGGTGATGATCTGATTGACCTGCACACCCTGAATCGGCAGCAGGTCTTTGGCCTCCGGGTTGCGGCGGGCCAGGACCAGGGCCGGCAGCATAGAGTGGTCGCGCCCCTGGGTGCTGAAGACCACCTCCTGGCGCTGGTACGGCCCGCCGTCGGCAGTGCGGGTTGTCTCCGCGTTGGCGATGTTGTTCGAGATGACGTCCATGCGGATCCGCTGAGCGGTGAGAGCCGAGGCGCCGATCCGTAAGCTGTCCCAGAAACTCATGGCTGACCTCCTCGCGCCCGCTTACCGGCCACTCTCGTCCAGGCTGGTGAGGGCGTCCACCAGTGGACTGTGGCTGCCGTCTGCCTGGAAGAGCGCCTGCGTTTCCCAGGCGCCGTCATGGCCGCCGCCGGCAGCATTGGCGACTACCCAATAGGAATAGGCAAAGTTGTACGGTTCGCGGTTGGCCATGTAGCGGTAGGCGTCCGTCACCAGTTTGACACGCCGGGGTTCATCCTCCGGCCCGGCGGTGAACGTCCCGCCCTCGGTGCCGATCATGGGGAGCTGGCGTCCGAGTTGGCGCTGGACCACATCCGCGTAGACCTTGAAGCGCGCGAACCCCTCCACGTCTTCGACCGGGCGGTCGCCCTGATAGTTGTGGATTGACAGCCAGGCACGGTCGAGCAGGCCGGCTTCACCGCGGGCTTTGAGGCCGGCCAAGGCCTGATCCAGATACTCGGTGTCCTTGAATTCGCCGCCGGGGCTCAGGGCGCCGAAGCCGGGCAAGCCGCCGTTCTCCGTGACCACCTTGGCGGCCGGGATCCACAGGTCCAAATAGCGGTCCACGTTCGGCGCCTGGCCGGCGTTCTCGACCGAGTGATTAGGCTCGTTGTAGAGCTGGAAGTAGGCGACGCCCAGATCGCGATAGTGCCGCACCAGCGCGCCCAGATCGCCGTCGATCGGCCGCAGGCCATCGGTGTACACGCGCATCACCGGCTCGATGCCGTTGGCCTTGAGTTGGCTCACCAGGTGATCATTGGCACCGATCTGGGTGCCGTCATTCAGGAAGGTCACCCACTTGATGTGCATCGCCTTGAGCGCGCCGACGTAGCGGTCCACCGCTTCGGGCGATTGGGAGACGGTCGGGATCCAGTGCATGCCGCGGCCGTTGTCGGCGGGCGGCCGGGGGTAGTCGACCAGGTTCAGCGCCTGTGCTGCGGTCGCCGCCGACGGGGCTGCGGCAGCGGCCACTGCCGGTGCCGTTGTGGCCGGGCTGGCCGCGTAGGCTTGCTGGGCCGCGGCGGCTCCGGTGGCTGGGGTGGGGTAGACCCAGACGGGGGTGCCGGTTGAACTGGTTGCCGCCGAAGCGGTTTTGGCGCCCGCCGTCTGAGCCGCAGTCTGGCCGGGGTAAATCCAGGTTGGCTGGGCTGTGGCCGCGGTGCGGGTGGTGGCTGTGCCGCTAGGGGAGGTCGCACTGGGATCGCTGGCTTCCAGGCGATCCAGGATCTTCAGGAGCATCTGCGCCAGCACTGCCTCAAACGAGTTGCTGGACCAGGCATTGGACGCGGCGTCCAGGCGCGCGGCGCCGCTGGACGTGCTGTTGAACACGCCAGAGCTGTTTAGCAGAGCGACGAGATCGGAGCGGAGATCGGAAGTTTCCACGGCTTCCCGGCAACTGGAACGGCAGCCTTAGGCGCCAAGTGCGCCGAAGTTATGCTAACAGTTGCGCTGGGAAGGGTCAGTAAAGCGATGGTGAAGCGGGGATTAATTCTCAGTAAAAGGGCCGGCGCTACTTGCGGCACATTTCGAACAGGCTGCGGACGATGGCGATGACTTTGCCGGTCACAGCGTCCAGCACGATGATGCGCTCGGCGTCCTCGCTGTCGCGTTCCCAGCGGATCCGGCGGCCGTCGTCCGGGGCCGTGTCGCGGTCCCGCGCATCCGGCGGTTGGGTGAGGGGTTTGGTGGTCATGGCGCGCTCGGTGGGGCCGTTGCCGTTAGTAAGCCGCCGTCGCCACCGGCTGGCCGACGGGCAGAGCGATCGGAACGGGTTGGAGCTGACGTTTCTCCACGGTGGCCCAGGCTTCGCGCAGGCTGCGCAGGGTCTTCAGGGCCTCGGCGTAATCACCGGAGCGGATGCAGTCCAGCGTCCACTGGTATAGGCGAAACAGCCCCAGCGCGACATCGGCGTAATCGAAGTCGAGGGCATCCCGCAGGGCGGTCACGGCCTGGACGGCGCGCGAGAAGTTCTGTTGCTCACAGGCCTGGATGGCGACGTCGTAGGCCATCACGACCAGGTGCAACGGGCTGGCGCCGAGGAGTTCCTGTTGCCGATACTCTTGCATACGATACGCGTTGTACATTCCTGGATACTCTCCACTCTGTGCAGCGTGTTATGCCTTGGTATCGGTCAGCCAAGCCACCAATACAGCGGGAACGCCTAAAGAGCGCCTGAAAACAGGGGCTCAGGCCAGCAATTCGACGAGTTCGCCCTCGTCCAACTGTTTGAATTCCTCGGGCGGAATCGTGCGAATCACGCGCCGTGAGGCGGTATCGACCATAAACACCGTCACATCGTTGGTGTCTGGGTCGATCTTGAAGTGCAGGCGCACGTTGCGCGCGGCGTCCGGGCTGGCCGCCGGTTTCGGGGCCGGCGTCTTGGTCTCGGCGCCGGGTTTGGTCTCGACGTGCATCCCGGCCGCTTCGGCATGCCGTTCCGGGGCGGCGTGTTCCGTCCCGGTTAACGGAAGCAGGCGGCTCGTCTCGGCCGCCTCGGTCGTGGTTAAGCGGGTCACTGCTGCGGGTGGGCGGATTTGGTCTGTCATGGAAGGTTCCTCCGTGAACCTGTCCGTGGTCGCCGGTCAGCCCAACTGGCTGATCGCTCCATAGATGGTGGACCACTGTTGCTGCTGGTAACTCATTTCAATCAAGACCGCCTGCATCTCTCCGAACTGGCGTTGCAGCAAGTCTTCCTTGTCGGCCAGCCGGACGTTCATGTCAGCGATCGCGGCATTCGTCTCGGTCAGCTGCACTTCGAAGTTGGCCACCGACCGGTCGAGGTAGCCGGTGGTGACGCCGGTGTAGCCGCCCAGGAGCTCGTCCAGGCGGCTGGCGATGGCGTCCAGCAGAGGCGCGGCGTTGTCGAGATTTGACGACAAGGCCGCCTCTAATTTGGCGCTGTCGATCACAGTCGCCTGGAGGTTGTCATCCAGGGCCAGGCCGATGTCGCGCAGGTTGCGCAGGGCGCCGCTGTTGGCGACATCGGACATGAAGTTGAAATAGAGCTTGTCGCGCAGCCCGCCGAACACGGTGTCGTTGGCCAGGATGCCGCGCGAGTAGGTCGGCTTGTCGCCGTCGGTCAGTGACACGACCCCCGTTTTGGCCTGCAGGTAGCCGGTGGCCAGGTTGAACTGCGAGACGAACTTGTCAACGGCTGCGCGGGCCGGGGAGGTATCGGCGCTGACGGTCAGCGTGGCCGCTTTGCCGACGGCGTCGGCCGCCAGATTGACGGTGACACCGTCGATTACGTCGGTCAGGCTGCTGTTCTGGCTGCGCGTCACGGGCACACCGTCTACGTAGAAGAGCGCGTCGGTGGCCGTTTGCTGGTTGGCGGCGGCGAAAGCGCCGCCGGCGTCCAGCACACCCAGCGAGCGCAGGACCGTGCCGCTCGTGTCGGCGGCGGTCAACGCCGCGGCCGTGCCCGAGTGTTGGGCGGCGATGACCAGGCGCCGATCCACAACGCTGGCCTTTACTTCCTGGCCGCTGGCATAGGTTTGGCTGTTGATGGCGGCCGCCAGGCTGTTCAGATTGTCCGAGGCGCCGACGGTGATCGTCGCCCCGTTCAGCGTGAACGACCCGGTGAGGTTGAGAGCCTGGCCAGCGGCGGTCTGCTGATTAGTCCAGGTGCGGTGTTCGCGCGCAAGCGTGCTGACGGAGATCTGGTAGGTGGCGGCAGCGGCTGTGCTGGCGGTGGAGGCGGTCAGCACGGTGGTGCCGGCGGTTTGGCTGGCGACGGAGGCCTTGCGGCCGATCGTGATCGCAGTGGCGGCATCGGCCCGCAGGCTCTTGGCCGCTGACTGCAGATCCTTGAGCTTCAGGTTGAGGTCCGAGTAGGCGTTGCGCTGGAGCTTGACCTCGTCGCGGCTGGTCTGCAGCCGCTCGAGCGGCTGGCGCTCGATCAGCATCAGGTTGCTGATGAGATTGGTGAAGTAGGTGTCGAGCCCGTTAATCGTGGTCGCCATCTCAACCTCGCTCACTCTCCCGGAGAAGGGCTAAGCGGGGGGCGCATCCTGCGCCCCCCGGCTTAGTGTTCTCGTCCGTGAGAGTTGCCTGTGCTCAGAGCTTACTCAGTCAGCGGTCACCGCTTACCGGAACAGCTGGAGCAGGAACTGCGGCGCCGAGTTGGCCTGGGCCAGGGAGGCGGTGGCCGTCTGCTGCAGGATCAGCAGCTTGCTCGCCTCGACTTGCTCTTCGGCCATGTTGGCGTTCATGATCCGGTTGTAGGCCGCTTCGGTGTTGGCGTGCTGGACCGACAGCGACTCTTCCTTGAAGGTCAACCGGGCCGTGGTGGCGCCCACCTGCGAGATCGCCTGCTTGACGATCGTCAGGGCGGAGTCGATGCTCACGGCCGCCGAGGGCGCGCCGGAACCGGTGCCGCCGCTGTAGACCAGGTCGTCGACATCATCCAGGCCCAGGCCGGTTTGCCCAGCCGCGCTGCCCGTGGACATGAAGCCCTGGTTGGCGTTGATGCCGCCGGCGACGGCCTTGAAGCCGAAGGTCATGCTCGAGCCCGAGACGCCGATGTCGGCGCCGACCAGGAAGGCCAGGTCGCGGGACGAGCCGGAGCCGCCAGCGCCGACCAGCAGGTATTCGTTGTTCCAGCGCGAGCTCTTGGCGATGTCGTCGATCTCGGACGCGTACTCTTTCAGCTGCGACTGGATGGCCTGGCGCTCGCTCGCACCGATGGTGCTGCCGGACGCTTCCAGGGCCTTGTTCTGCATCTTGACCAAGATGTCCTGGATCTTCTTCAGGCCGCCCTCCATGGTGGAGAGCAGGTTCTTGGAGTCGCCGATCGCCGACAGCGTGGTCTTGAGGGCCTGGCGGCGGATGTCGAACGTGGTGGCGATGCTCATGCCAGCCGGGTCGTCCGCGGCCGACATCAGGCGCTTGCCGGTCGACAGGCGGGCCTGGTGCGTGGCCAGCTGCGAGTTGATGTTCTGCAGGGAGTACAGGGAGTTGAGGGCGGCGATGTTGCCCGCAACACGGGTGACGTCTACGTTAGCCATGGTCGTAACCTCCATGTTACTGATTGGCTGGGTGGGGGATCCATCCCCCGATCAATTGGAAACGGGTCGGGCTTTCGGGTCGGGAGCGGCAGCCAGAAGCCCAAACGCTGGCGACCGCTGTTCAGCGCGCGCGAGAACCTTCGATAACACACCTCCCGCCGGTGAGCGCCCATAGGCGCCGTTGTTACTCTGGTTATCGAGAGGTGGGGGCCGAACTTTGGGGCTGGGGCGTAAAAGATGCGTTGATTGGGGGCAGTGGCTCAGGCCTGGGTCAGGGCAACGCGAAAGCCCAGCGCCGGGGAGACATAATTGACGATCAGCCCTTCGCGGGAGGCACAACGGGCGAGTTTGCGGCTGTAGTACCAGGCGCCTCCGCGCGCCACGCGCGGTCCATCCGCCGAGATTGCCTCGCGGCCGTCGTCGGCAACGTAGGGATAAGGCCGGAGCAAGGAGCTGGTCCACTCCCAGACATTGCCGGACATGTCCGAGACGCCGCAAGGGCTGTCGCCGCCCGGTGCGTAATGCTTCACCGGGGTCGTGCCGCGCTTGCCGCTTTCCAGGGTGTTGCAGCGCCAGGGGTCGAACTCCCGGCCCCAGGGGTAGATGCGGTCGTCGGTGTCACGCGCGGCCCGTTCCCATTCGGCCTCGGTCGGCAGCCGATACGGGTGGCCGGTGGCTTTGCTCAGCCACTGGCAATAGGCGCTGGCGTCCTGCCAGGAAACCTGGACGACAGGATGATCCAGCAGGCCCTCCGGTGGTTCAAAGCCGATCCAGTTGCGCGGCGTGCGGTGGCCGGTCTCCCACACGAACAGGCGGTATTGGAGATTGGTCACAGGGTGGGCGCCGATCCCGTACGCCGCCAGGTGGACGGTGTGCTGCGGTTGTTCGGTCAGGAACAGGTCCTTGTCGTACCACTCCTTGGCCCAATCCTCGCGCGTCAGCAGATGCCGGACCTGGGCATCGCTGGTGCCCATGATGAAGTCACCGGCTGGCAGAGAGACGATGTCCGCCAGGGGAGGCAGGTCGGTCTGCGGCGCAGTCACGGACGACGAGGACGGTCTGTCAGGCTTGACCATGGGTCACACTCGGGCCGGCAGCCCAGGCGCGAGCTGGCCGAGGGGAGCCGGCAGCCACGCCCGGGCGGCGATACTCTCATAAGTTGCAATCAGTTTATCGACGTTGGCGTCGATGGCCTGGCTGATGCCGAACAGGTACGGTTCGCGCGCGGCCTCCTGGCGGTAATCGTCCAGATGGTCGACCATGTCCAGAAGCACGCGTTCCCAGGCGGCGGGTGTGTTTTTGACGAGCCAGCCGTACGAACGCAAATCGGCATAGGCCGGGCCGTCGCTGGCGATCCACGGAGTCTTCATCACCAGGTACTCGAGGACCTTGATCCAGCTGCGCCGTTCGTCGTAGGGGCCGTGGAGGGGCGCCAGGCCGATATCGAACTTGGCCAGCTGACGCGGCCACTCGGTGTAGGGCACCCAGGGATGCAGGATCTTCTGGCCCTCCGGCAAGGGCAACTGTTCAAAGACACGCCGGTCACTGCCGTGGATCAGCACCCGCACCTGCGGCCGCGCCCGGCACACCCGCTTGAGCGCCGCCAGGATGCCGCTGCCCGTGAAGCTCTGCAGGTGGGAGACGCTGCCGCCCCAGCCGATCCAGATGCCGTCGTGCGACTCGCGCGGGGCGACCCGGTAGTTATCCAGGTCGATGTAGTTGGGCAGGTAGTGGACGTCGGTAAAAGCGCGCCAATCGTCGGCCAGACGCTTGGACGGCACGGTGGCGCCATGGCCGAGCTTGAGCCCCCACTTGAACTGCTCGAGCGGGAGCGGGTCGACCGTGGTGGTGCTGCCATCCGGCTTGCGCACCTGGCCCTTGAACCAGAAGGCATGGCTGCCGTTTGTGGGCGGCATCAAATCATAAGCGTCATCGAAATCCGCCACGACGATCTTGTCGCGCGCTTTCCAATGCAGGATCGCGGCCAAGACGGCGTTGAACAGGTTGCGCTGGACGACGATGACGTCCGCCTCCTGGCAGATCGCTTGGGTGGCCGGCGTCTGCCGGGCGAAATCCTCGATCCCGACCATCTGGGCCGAGTGGTGGCGCGTGCGGTTGAGGGCGCGTGTCGGCACGGCACAGCGCCACTCGCTGCAGTTCCACTCTTTCTTGGAGTCCGCGTAGACGTAGACGACCTTCATCAGCGCACCGTCTCGGCGGCCAGCGGCAGGGACCAGGCCGGCGCGTCTGGGCGGGGCGCCTGGTGGACGGCCTGGATGAGGTTGTGCCAGAGCGCGGCCAACTGCGTCATTTCGCGGCTGTGGGCGCGCTGGCGGCCCTCGGTGCCCAGGCGGGCGCGCAGGCCCGGCTCGGTCACCAGGCGCCGCAAGGCAGCGTACCAATCGTCACGGGTTTCGGCCAGCAAACCGCCGGCATTCCAGGCCAGCGCCGCCGGCAGCGCGGACGCCACCCACGGCAGCTTGCGGACGCCGGCCTCCATCAGGCGCTGATCGCTGCGGGCCCGGTTGAAGGGCGTGTCCCGCAGCGGCGCCAAGAGGATGTCGACCTGGGCGAGCACGTACGGACGTTCATCGGCGTGGAGCAGGGGGATGAACTGCCGCCGGCTTTCGGGCAGCGTGTCGAAGAGGCGGTGAGCCTCCACATCGCCGATAATGACCAGGCGGGTCTCGGGATGCTCGCGCAGCAGGTGCAGCAGCGGCCGCCGGATTTCGGCCAGGTCTTCGGCCTCGCCCGGCGCGCCCAACCAGCCGAGGTTGAGCGTCGAGCGTGCTGGCGCTGGCGTCTCCCACAAGGTTTCGCCGCGATCCCAGCCGGGCGGCACCACCCGCGCCGAGAACCCCGCCGCTTCGATCCACTCCGCCATGGCATGACTAGGCACACACACCTGGTCGGCGAGCTGCAGCGCGGCGTGGTAAGCCTCGAGGCGCGCGGCCGTGTTCAGGCCGAGGCGCGTGTAATCGGCGTGACGGCTGGTCAGCGCCGCGATTTCCTGCTCCAGCCAGACCAGCACCCGGGCGCCCGCCTGGGCGGCGCGCCGGAGCGGCTCGATCTGTGCGGGAGCCAGGTGAGGGTGATGCGTGATGATCACGTCGTTGGCTTCGGCCTGTTCGACGGTGAGCGACGAAGTGAGGCTCAACTGATAGCCCAGGGCGCGCAGCGCGTCGACCGGAAAGCGGGCGCTCTGCGGGTCGGCGCTGTGCCAGAGCAGCCTGACCGGCTGCGGCGGCCCGTCCAGCGTCTCCGCCGAGGCGGTCCCATCGGCGGGCAGAGGCGCGGTCTCACGCAATTGAGCGAGCGCGGCGGCGATATCGGGGCGGCCGGTGGCCTGCGCCTGCCGGATATTGAGCTCCAACAACGCCGGCACAAGCGCGTCCAGATCATCCAGCCGGTCGGCCACGGCCTCGGCCGGGCTGGGGCTGTTGACAACGGCCTGCAGGATATCGGCGGCTTTCTCTAGTTCGGCTTCCCCCACAGTCCCAGCCGGCCCAGCCAGCCGGCGCTCCAGGCGGCGCAAAGCCGCAGAGTCGGCCGGCGCCGCTTCCGGGACGCCGCTCTTGAGCCGGGTTCGCT
Organism: uncultured Anaerolineales bacterium; assembly: GCA_937952305.1. Lineage (GTDB taxonomy): Bacteria > Chloroflexota > Anaerolineae > Anaerolineales > UBA6663 > SpSt-583. The sequence goes on from CALFZO010000142.1 coordinate 10,943, forward strand.
CCAACCGTGCCAGACTGAGCCGCCCAGCGGCCTCGACACTGTCCGGGTCCAGCCGCAGCGCTTGCGCGTACAGGCTCTCGGCCGTGGCAGCGTCACCAGCGGCGAGATAACAATCGCCCAGCAGAAGCGGGGCCTCGGCGTCCGTGGGGTCGGCGCGCAGCGCCTGGGCGAAAGCGTCCAGGGCCTGGCTCAACTGATCGCGCCCCAGATGAGCGCGGCCCATCTGCTTCAGCGTACCCGCGTCGAGTGTGTTTAGTGCGGACATAGAATCCCGGTAGTGTTACTGGTCTATGCGCAGACTCTAACATCCGGCTGGAAGCCAAGTCAGTAAAGGGCCAATAAAAGGGCCATGAACACACAATAAAGGTCCAGTAAAGAGCAGGTGGGCGTCTCCAAAAAAACAGGCGGCCCGGGCCATCCGAGCCGCCTGTTCAAGCGTCAGCCGATACGCGGGTCAGGCCAGGACCGGTTGGGCCGCTTCTTCGAGATGTTGGGCGACGACGCCGGCCAGCAGTTCCAGGCCTTCGGCCAGCTCCAACTCGCCCTCGGCCTGGGCCGCGCGCCCATTGGCCCGGATCAAGGCCAGGAGTTCTGGGGTGAGCCGATCGGCGTAGCGTTCCAGGGCGGCGAGGACGTCGTCGGCGCCCAGGAGCAGGGCCAGCGTTGCGCCGGGATCGGCAGCCGAGTCCGGCGCCGCCGCCAGCCACTGCGCGATGTGCTCGGCCAGGGCCGACAGCGCCGCGGCCGTTTCGAGTTCACCGTCTTGGCGCGCGGCCTCCGCCCGGCGCTGCAACACGTCCACCAGAGCTTGATCCAGCCGCTCAGCGTACTGCTCCAGAGCGGCGGCCAGGTCAGGCGCGTAGATGAGCAGCTCCAGGGTCTCTTCAGCCCGGGCCTGCGCTTCCGCCGACGCTGCCGGTCCGCTCCGCTCCACGATGGACTGGATGTGGGCGGCCAGAAGGTCCAGGCCGTCACCCAGTTCCACTTTGCCATCCGCCCGGGCGGTGTCGGCGTTGAGGCGGACCAGGGCCAGCAGATCGGCATCCAGCAAGTGCTCGTGCTCGAACAGCGCCGCCGGCAGGTCAGGGTGCGCCAGCAGCATTCTCAGCGTGTGCACGGCCCGCTCGGGGATCGGCGCGGAGGCCGCCGGCAGGCGCGCGGCCACCTGTTCGACGAGCGCCGTGAGACCCTCCGCCAGCGCCGTGTCACCATCCTGGCGAGCCGCTTGCGCATTGGCCTGGACCAGGTCGAGTACGGCCGCGTCTAGCCGGTCGGCGTAGCGATCCAGGGCCTCCAGAATGTCGTCGGCCGCCAACACGAGGGACAGTGTCTCAGCCGCGCGGTCGCTGGCGGCCGGCGCCGCCGTCTCCACCGGCAGATAGGCCGCGACCTGGGCCTGGCGGCTGGTCACTTCGGGTGCGGTCGGGAAGACGGCGTGCAATTGACGCCATTCCAGCGCGGCCCGCTCTGGCTGCCCGGCCGCGAGCCAGGCATCCACCAGGTGGGTCCGCACCTCCCAGGCCGTGGGCGCCGTCGCCAGGACGCGCGCGTACAGATCGGCGGCCTGAGCGTGCGCGCCGCGGGCCTCGTGCAGTTGCGCCAGGGCCACCAGGGCCTCGGGCAGGTCCGGCGCACTCGTCAGCGCCTTGCGCAACGCGCTTTCGGCGGCTTTGAGATTGCGCTGTTTCAGCGCCGTGGTGGCGCGCGCCAGCTGGCGGCGGGCTTGCTGGCGGGCGCGCACATAGGCCTCGCCGAAGAAGAGCGCCTCGTCGCTGGCCAGGGACGGCCACTTGGCCAGGAGGCTTTGGCGATTGGCCTGAGTGTGCGCGTTAAGGTTGTGGCGGCCGTCGGGCGATTTGCTGGCGCTTTCGTGATGGACCAGGACGGCCGCTGGCTGATACAGCACGCGATAGCCGCGGGCCCGGGCCTGCCAGCACAGGTCGACGTCCTCGTAGACGCCTTTCCCGAAACGTGCGTCCCAGCCGCCCAGCTCGTTCCACACGGTCCGCCGGACGAGCAGGCAGGCTCCGGTGACGGCGTTGACGTCGCGCGGCGTGTTGGCGGCGGGCGTGTCGGCGGGCCAGCCCAGGAACGGGTGGTACGGCACGCCGGCGTCATCCCGCGCGACACCGGCGTGCTGCAGCGTGCCGGCCAGCGGACCGGGCAGATCGACGGGGTAGAGCAGCTTGGCGCCGACGATGGCGACGTCGTCTTCGGTCGGGAGCAGCGCCTCCAGCCAGCCGGGCGTCAGCGCCTCTGTATCAGAGTTGAGGAACAGGACGAAGGGTGCCTGGCCGAGCGCGGCCCCCAGCCGGCAGGCGCCGACAAAGCCCTGGTTCTCGGGCGTGCGGGCGAGCGTGAGCTGCGGCCGGCCGCGCCACTCCGCGAACAGGGCCCGGATCTCGGTGCCGGGTGAGCAGTCATCGACCAGGATCAGGTGGGCGTCGGGCGCTGTGCGCAACACGGAATCGACGCAGCGGCGCAACAGTTCGGCCTGGCCGTACACGGGCACGACGATGTCGACGCGGCTGGTCCGCGCCGGCGCAACTGACGGGACCGGCGCCGTTGACTGGGCTGGGGTCACGGACTGGGCGCGGGCGACCAACTGGACAGGCGCGACCTTGGCCCGGGAGGTCCCCAGATAGCGTTCGAGCGCCTCGGCTTTGCGGGCGGCCAGGGCCGGCACGGCCCGGCGGTGTTCCCAGATGGCCTGGAGCTCGTCGACGAAGCTGGCCTGCGCGGCCCGTTGCTGCAACGCCGTCATGGCGGCGGCGGCGCGCTGACCGATGACCGCGCGCAGCGCCGGCTCACGAAACAGGCGCGTCATCCAGGCGGCGGCCTCGTCGACGTCCGGGTCTGCCCAGACCGCGTCAGCGCCGAGATTCTCTTTCTGATAGGCCGGGATGGTGCCGTCGACGGGGATCAAGCGCTGCCCCACCAGGCAGGCGTTGGTGTGATCCATGAAGGTCAGGTTGCCGGACCAGGCGGTGGCGATGACGGGCTTGCCCAGGGCCATGGCCTCCATCAGGCCGAGGCCGAGCCCTTCGGCGCGGTGCAGGGAGACATACACGTCGGCGCTGGCGTACAGGCCGAGCACGTCGCGGTAGCTCAGATTCTCGGCCACCAGATGGACGCGCGGATGGCCGCCGCTCATCTGCCGGACCAGTTTCTGCACCTGGGTCCGGAGTTCCGGGTCCGCCTGAACGTTGTTGGCCTTGATCACCAGGTGGGCGCGCGTCTCCCGGGACAGGGCCTGACGGAAAGCGTCGATGACGGCCTTGATGTTCTTGCGCTTGACGTCGCTGTAAGGCTCGAAGCTGGCGACGTAGACGACGGCGTCCGCGGGCAGGCCCCAGCGGGCGCGATCCGGCCGGATCGCGGCCGGCAGATCCAGCGGCGGCGCCGCCGAGACCGTGAACACATTGGATAGGCTGAAATCGGTGACGTGGCGGATGAACTCAGACTCGGCCACGATGACGTCGAAGCACTCAAGCGCGGCGCGCCAGGCCGGCGGGATCACGGTCAGCTCCCACATGATCAGGGCGACGTTGAGGCGGCCGGGACGCAGGGCGGCGCGGGTCGCGCGCAGCACCCAAGGCATGGCCGGGCTCGGCAGGACAAACAGGTTGATGTCGTGCGGCAGAGCCTCCACCGAGGCAACCGCAAACGGATCGAAGCGCCGGTCGTGCCCGCCGCGCTCCATGCCCGGGTCGAGGTCCAGCACCGCGATCGGGTAGCCGCGGCCGAGCAGGGTGCTGGCGACATTGCGGGCCAGCACGCCGAGGCCGAGGTTGCCGCTCACGTGCCCGATGATGTTGAAACCAGGGCGCGGCGCGCCGTCCGGCGCCGGGCGGGTAGGCGCAGCGACGGGCACAGCGGTTACTTCTGGCGCGGCCACGGCGCCGGGCTGATACACGAGCGGCGCGACCGCCGGCGGCACGGTCACCAGGACTGGCTTGATGTGCTGGCGCTGCGCCACGGCGGGCTGCAGCGTCGCGGCCAGGTCGGGCGGCATGAACTGAAGCAGTTGCTCACACTCCGCCCAACGCGCCTGGCGCCCCAGGAGCGCAATCAGATTCTGCCAGGCCGGCTGGCAGGCGGGGTCCTGCTGGCGCGCGGCCTGGAAGCAGTTCAGGGCGTAGGCGATGTCCACCAACGTCTCATCGACCCAGGGCACGTGCAGGGCCAGGGCCAGGTTGCCATGCGCCACCCAGGCCAGCGCGCGCCCGGCGGCATCGTCGGACGGCAGCGCGTACAGGCGCTGGATGGGCAGCAGGCCGCGATAACGCTGATAAAGCATCTGCTGTTCATTCTGCGAGGTGCTGTCCTGGAAGGTGAGGCCGTTCGGGTTCTGGTAAAACAGGCTCAGGACCTCTGGCACCAGCACGGCCTGCAGGCCGGCGGCCGTGAAGCGCAGTTGGAATTCGTAGTCTCCGGCGGACCGGAAGGTGGGATCGAACAGGCCAATCTTGTCGAAGACTGTGCGCCGCCAGACCGGGTGCGGGCCCAGCAGGCAGTAGTGCAAGGACAGCGCTGGATGGTAGGGCGGGTACTCGACGATCCGGTCGACCGGGGTCTGGCCGTAGACGGCGTTGGGCACACCCGTCCAGGCGCAGTGGGCATAAGCCAGGTCGGCTGCGGGGTGCGCGTCCAGTGCGGCGACCAGTTTCTCCAGGGCATCCGGCCGGTGGGCGTCGTCGGTGTTGGCGTTGGTGACGTAGCGGCCGCGCGCCAGGAGCAGGCCGCGATTCCAGGCGGCGTAAAGCGACTCGCGCTCGGCGGTGCGCACGTAGCGGATGTTGGGGTAGCGCGCCTGAAACTCGCGCACGACGGCGCGCTCGTTCTGCGGCGAGGCGCTGTCGACGACGATGATCTCCAACTCGTCCGCGATCGTCTGCGCTTCCAGGTCCTCCAGGCAGGCGCGCAGCAAGGCTTCGGATTTGTACGTCGAGACGATGGCCGAGATGACCGGCGTAGCGGAGGCCGCTGTGGCCGCGCCGGCGGCCAGGGCCTCTCTGACGCCGGCCAGCAGGGTCTGGGCGTTGGCGTCAGCCGGGTCACGTTCCAGGGCCTGCCGCAGGACTGGTTCCGCCTCGCGGAAGCGCTTCTGGTAGACCAGGACCATGCCGAGCAGAGTGCGTGGCAGGGCAGCCTCCGGCGCGGCCTGGGCGGCGGCGCTGAAGGCGGCCTCGGCGGCCGCGATCTCGCCCAGCTGCAGGGCGACATTGCCCTGCAGGACAAGCAAGCCGGCGTCGGCGGGCGCACGTTCCAGGGCCTGCCCGAGGACGGCCTGCGCCTCCGCCCAACGCCCCTCAGCCACCAGCTGAGCCGCGGCCTGGTGCAGGTCTGACGCGGCAGCCGGGGCCAGGTGTTGCTCGAGATAAGTCGCCAGATTCGTCATGGCGCCCGCCAAGGCCTGGTCGCCGTCCTGGTCAGCCTGCTGCGCGGCGGCGCGCACGTGCGCCAGCAGAGCGGCGTCCAGCAGGTCTGTGTGCTGCTGCAGCGCCGCCAGAATGTCGTCGGATTCCAGCAGCCTCCGCAGTGTCTCGGCCGCGCGCGGAGCCGGCGGGGCCTCTCCGGGCGCCGCCCGATACTGGCGCTCGGAGCAGTAGAGGTCCCAGACCTCGTCGAAAGCCTGGCGCCGCTGCGGCAGCTGGGCCGTCGTCAGGCGCTGGCGCAAGCCTTGGTCGGCGAAGAAGGTGTGCTCGACCGTCAGCGTTTTGGGCGTGACCAGGCCGAACTCGAAGTCCGGGATCACGGCGCGCACGGCCTCGGCCGCCCGGCTCAGGGCGCGCAGATAGGGCAGGAAGCACAGCCGCAGGATCGGCTCGGTCAGCGGATAATCCACGCCGCGGACCGGCACCACCAGCCCGGGATTGACGTAGGTCAGACTGTGAAAGTGGTAGAAGATCAACGGCTCGCCGGCGACGCGCACGTTGCCGGTCGAGTCCAGGTCGAACGCGTACTGCTCATGGTTCCAGGGCGCGACGGCCGCGCCGACCTGCTGCAGGACGTGCACGTTCGGAAAACGCGTTGGCCAATCATCCAGATAGGCCTGATCACCGAACTTGCCGGCCTCCAAGCGCTGGAAGCACCATTCCAGGCAGCGGGCGCGCCACCACGTCAGCGCCTCCAGCCCGGCGGCATCGTTGCGGAAGCTGACCAGGCCGACGTTATAGCGGCCGTTCTGCAGATTGTGCGCCAGCCGCGCCGGGAAGCGATGCTCGTGGATCAGGATCGAGTTCGCGCCGAACTCCTGGAAAATAGCTTCGGGCGAAGCGTAGAAATACAGGTCGGCGTCCAGGTAAGTCAGGACATCGATCTCACCATGCGCCTCCAGCAGGCGCAGGATGGCGGTCGGCGTGAAGGTCCAGTAATACTCCACCAGCGAGCGGTCGCGCTTGGTGGCCAGCAGCGCGGTGTCCCGGCCTTCCAGCGCGTGGGCGGGCACCGGGACGACGCCCGGGAGCTGCAGACGCTCCAGGACCAGCCGGCTGACCTCGTCCATGCAGATCGCAAAGAGCTGAAACTCCCCGGCCGCGTGACGATTGAGCGACTCGATCAGGGCCACCGCCCGGGTAAGGTAGTTGCGATCGAAATAGGTGACGTAGTAACGCGGCATGCCTGGCTCCTCAGTGCGCGGCCGGCTTGGCGGCCGGCTCCCAGTAGTGGGCCGAGTGGCGACGGTAGTAGTCCACGGTGCGGCGCAAGCCCTCGGCCAGCGGGATCACCGGCTCCCAGCCCAGTTCGGCGCGGGCTTTGCGGAAGTCGCTGTAGTAATCGCCAATATCGATGGTCTTCAGATCGCCGGGGAAGGGCACCAGCTCATAGCGGCCGCCGCCGTTGAGCTGCGTCAGCAGTTCGGCGGTGGCGCGCAGGCTGAGGGCGTCGGCGGCGCCCAGGTTGAAGACCTGGCCGGCGGCGGCATCGTGCGTGGCCGCGCACAACAGGGCCTGGACGACGTCGTCGACGTAGTTGAAATCGCGGACCTGCTGGCCGTCGCCGTACACCAGGATGGGCTGCCCCTCCAGCAGGCGCCGGATCCAGATGCCGAGGAAGGTCTGGCGGGCGTCCTTGACGCGCATGCGCGGGCCGTACGTGTTGGTGAGCCTCAGGACGACGCTGCGCAGGCCGTAGGCGTTGGTGTAGACGCGGTGATACCACTCGCCGGCCAGCTTGTTGATGCCGTTCACGTCCACGGGGGCCAGCGGATGCTGCTCGTCCACCGGCAGGTACTGCGGCCGGCCGTAGATCTGGCGGGTGCTGGCGAAGACGATGCGGATCTCGGGGTTGTGATGGCGGCAGGCTTCCAGGATGAAGAGCTGCGCCCGCGCGTTGATCTCCAGGTCGGGGTGCGGATTGCGCATCGAGTCCAGGTGGCTGGTCTGCCCGGCCAGGTTGAAGAGATAATGCTGGCCCTGGACGAGATACTGCATGGCGTGCTCGTCGCGGACATCGGCGATGTTCAGCCGCACCTGCTGGCGGACAGGCTCCAGGTTCCAGAGGTTGCCGCCATACTCCGGGATCAGGCTGTCCAGGACGGTGACGTGGGCGCCCAGGGCCACCAGCCGCACGGCCAGGTTGGAGCCGATGAAGCCGGCGCCGCCAGTAATCAGGACGCGGCGGCCGGCAAAAGCACCGGAGAAGCCGTCAGCGCCGGCGGAAGACGTAGGTGACGTCATACTCGTCTTTCTGGGCGGCCGCCTGGTATTGCAGCGTTTGGGTCAGCACCAGGCCCTGCGCCGTGAACGTATCGACGAACTCGGCCTCGTTGAAGCGCAGTTCCACGGTGGCGACGCCGTAGGCCAGCTTGCGATAGTGCTGGGTGGGCCGGCGGCGGCAGATGGGCGTGCGGTGGGCGACCACGTAGCGGCGGGCGATGCGGGCCGTCTCGGCCACGTGCTCGGCGGCGTTCGGCACGTGCAGCAGAATCCCGCCGGAGACGGCGACGTCGAAGTGGCGGTCCTCAAAGGGCAGCCGGGCGCCATCGGCCACGACGAAGCGGGCCTGCGGATAGTGCTGGCGCGCCAGCGCGATCAGCGCCGGCGAGTAGTCGACGCCGGTGTAACCGAGCCGGACGTTGAGCAGGTACTCTAGGACTTCGGAGTAGTAACCGCTGGCGCAGCCCAGCTCCACCACACGGCTGCCCGGCGTGATGTAAGGCGCCAGGCCCTCGGCCAGGACGCGGTAGGGCACGGGGACCTGGCCGCGATACATCTGCGCCAGCTCGGCCTGCACCAGACGCCGCTGGCGGGCCGGGATCAGGTCGCTCTGCCAGCCGTGGGTCAGCTCGGGCGAAATATCGGTGGGCGCGATCGGTTCGTAATTTTGCGAGACTCCGGCCGGCGCGGGTTCGGCTGGCGCCCGGCTGGCCTCACTTGCGCGCAGGTGCCGCTCCAGGAACTCGGCCGTGTAGGCCAGGCGCTGGGCGTAGGTGTGCTCGCGCAGGGTGCGTGCCTGGCCGGCCTGGGCGATGGCGCGCGCCTCGTCCGGATGGGCCAGGTAATACTTCACCAGCGCCAGCGCCTCCTCCGGCGAGCGGTAGGCCACGATCTCGCGCCCGATGTCGAACAGGTCCGCCAGGTTGTCTTTGTGGTCGGTGATCAGCAGTGCGCCGCAGCCGGTCGCCTCAAACAGGCGCATGTTGTTGGCGAAATTCTCGGCCACCTCGCCGTGCCGGTTGAAAGTGATGAGCGACTGGTTGAGCAGCGTGAACATCTCCAGGCCCCAGGCCTGGCCGTGGTGGCGGCTGCGGATGGGCGAGCCGGCGGCCACCGCCTCCAGCCCGTAGCCCCAGAACTCGATCGGCGTCTGCTGCGCCAGCGTCTCCAGCAGGGCGGTTCCGGCCACCCAGGTGTGCGCGCCGGCCAGGCCGCCCACAAACGTCAGCGGGTAGGGCCGGTCGGTGTTGGGTAGTTCGGCCAGAAGGCGTGGTTCAAAGGCCAGTGGCTGGTAATAGGTGGTCAGACCCTGGGCCCGGAAGCGCTGCACGTAGTGCGGAAACGACGACACCAGCACGTCGAAACGCGCCAGCGGGGCCTGCGGCGGCAGCTTGGACGCGATCTGGCCGACGAGCAGCCGCGTATGCGGGCGCAGGGCCTCCACGAGCGCCTCGGTCACCATGTGCAGATCGTGCAAGTAGACCACGTCTGGCTGCAGGCGCCGGATTTGCTCGAGGGCGATCTCGAGGCCGCTGACGTTGACGCCGTTCTCGCGCGCCCAGGCGGATTGGAGCGGAGCGCAGTTGACGATGAGGTCGGCGGTGTCCCAGCCGGCCAGGCCGAGGCCCTGCGAATAGAAGTCGCTGTCGCCAAAGCGCCCGCTCTGCAGTGAGCGCAGCTGGTCGGCGTAAGGGGCCTGGCTCAACTCCGGGCGCGTTGCGTAGTGCGCCTTGATGAAGTCTGGGTAGTAGGTGTTCACAAAGACGCAGCGGTAGGACGCCGCCGGCGGGCTGGAGCGAGGGGCCGGAGTCGGGACAACCGGCTGGGCGGCCTTGCCGTTGGCAGCCGGCGCGGGCACGGCCGGCACCGCGCGCAGGGCGGGGCTGGTGCGGGTCAGCGTGACCGTCGGCGGGACGCGGTCCTGCAGCGTGTGTTTTAACTGGTCGGCCGCCAGGCTGCCGCGGAACATGAAGAGCATAGACACCGGCCCTTCACTGATGACGGCGGTGTTGACCAGGCGGACCTGTTCGCTCATGGCCGGGATGCCGGGCGCGTACTCGCGCCGCTGGGCGTCATGCAAGATCATGACGCCATCCGGGTTGAGCAGCTGCCAGCCCTCGGCCAAACAGTCGGCGCGGGCGCGTCCATCGACGAAGACGACGTCGAAAGTGCCGCCCAGCGAACGCGGGAAGTCAATGTAGTTGCCGAACGAGCTGCGATCCCCATCGTCGACGCCGTCGCGGAAGGGCCCATTGTTGGGGACCAGGTGGACGGTGACCTCAGTCAGGCCAAAGCGCACGATCTGCCCGGAGACTTGGCCGGCCCACTCGGCGTTGTGCTCGATGGCCGTCCACTGGCTGCCGGCCGGGAGCTGCGCGGCGAAGTACACGGTGCTGTGGCCGCTGCCCCATTCCAGGACCTTGAGCGGGCGGCTGAACTGGCGCAGGCAGGTCTCCAGCGCCAGGATCTCCCATTCATTCATGAAAGGCAGCGGAGGTTGGAGCGGACGCAGGGACATGGGCGGCACCTGGGTGAACCGAGCCACGGCGGGCTGGGACTAATTGGCGGACAGCGAAGTCGTGATCCAGCTGGCCTGGGCGTTGACGGTCATGTGGGTGGCCAGACGCTGGCCCTGTTCGCCCAGCGTCTGGCGCAGGGCCGCATCTTCGATCAGCGTGCGCAGCGTCACCGGCCAGGCCTGCGGGGCCTCGATCAACAGGCCGCCGGCGTTCCAGGCCTGGTGCGCGGGCAGGGGACTGGTGAGCCACGGGATGCCGCGCGCGCCGGCCTCCAGCAGACGCCGCGCCGACTTGGAACGGTTGTATTCAGTGTCGCGCAGTGGCACCAGCAGGAGGTCGAAGTGGGCCAGCAGATAGGGGTAATCCTCGGGCAGCACCGGCGGCAAATACAGGCGCTGTTTCTCCGCCGCCTTCTCAAAGAGCGCGTACACGGCCGGCGCACCGGCGATGACGAGTTGGGCGTGCGGGAACTCGCTCAAGAGGTCGAGGAGTTCGGTGCGGATGGCGCGCATATCCTCCACTTCGGCCGCGCCGCCGATCCAGCCGAGGTTGAGCGTGGAGTGCGGCACCGCCTTCTTCCAGAGCGGGTTGCCGGGGTCCCACGTGTCCGGCACGGTCGTGATGTGGCGCGCGTAGGGCGCATAGCGTTCGGCCAGGACCGCCGTGCTTGTGGTCACCAGGTCGGCTTCAGCCAGCGCGGCCTCCAACTGCCGCAGGGCGGCAGCGTTGCCCGGCCCGAGCGTGGCATAGTCCGGGTGCTCCGGCGGCAGGCGATGGTAGTCGTCGTCCAGGTCCACCACGACGCGTTTGCCGGCCCGCCGTGCCTGGGCCAGCGAGTCGCTCAGCTCCGGGGCGGCGTGCGGGCGTGCCAGCGTGATCACGTCGAAAGCCTGCCAGTCGGCCGGCTCCGGGTGGGCGATCACCTTGACGCGATGGCCGCGGCTGGCCAGCCAGCGCGCGGCCGCCCACGGGCGCAGAGTCTCCCAGGGGCCTTCGGCGCCGAAGAAGCCGACGCTGACCGGGTCCGGGCGAGCCGGCTTCACCGCGGCCGGGCGCTTGAGGCCCTTCAGGGCCGCTAACTTCTGGGCGTGTTCGGGCCGGGCGATGCGCGGCTGCGGGACGGGGGCGGTGCGCTCCAGGCCGGTGCGCGCTTCGGCGTGGTCTGGCTCCTGCTGCAGCACCTGGCGATAGAGGTGGGCGGCCGAGGCCTTGTCGTCACCCTGTTCGTAGCAGGCGGCCAGCATCATCAGGGCATCGCGGTCTTCCGGGTGCGCCTTCACGATGGCGGCGGCCATGGGGACGCCTTCGTCGAAGCGGCCCTGTTGCAGGCAGAGCGTGGCCAGGTTTTTCCAGGCGGGCACGTGATCGGCATCGCAGGCCAGGGCCTGGCGATACTCAGCTTCGGCCGCGTCCGGGCGCCCGGCCAGGGCCATGGCCAGGCCGAGGTTGTTGTGGGCCTCCGGCGCGTTGGGCAGCAGCGCGGCCACGCGCAGGAAGTGGCTGACGGCCTCGGTGGGACGGTTCAGCTGCAGGAGGCAAGTGCCCAAGCCGGTGAGGGCGCCCGGATGATCGGCTTGCAGCGTGAGAGCTTCGGTCAGAGTGGCGTAAGTGTCTTGCCACCGGCTGCTGCGCGCCAGGCCGTCGGCCTGGGCGAGCAGTGCATCGAATGCGGAAGTTGTCATGCGAACCGTCCGGCCTCGTGAATGTAGGGGCCGGCGGGTGGACCGGCCGACCTCAGGCTCACTGTATGCCGGGCGGCTGGCGAGCGTCAGTAAATGGTCGCTAAATCATGCATTAACGGGGGCTAAAGAGGCGCGGCGGGGGCTAAACTTCCGGCGCCGTTGGCCGAGGGCAGACTCCCTTCGGCGCCGGAAGTCGGTCAACAGATCCGGGGCAGCATTTCTCCCATGAGCACGTCGACGACGCGCGTGCTGCCGATGGCGGTCTTCATTAATACGCGGCCTCTGGGCTCGGCGCGGACCGTGCCGATGGCCACGGCGTCCTCGCCGTAGCGGGTCTGGCGCATCGCGGCCAGGACGGCGGCGGCGTCGGCGGGGGCAACGACGACGACGAGCTTGCCTTCATTGGCGATGTAGAGCGGGTCGAAGCCCAGCATCTCGCTGGCGGCGGCCACGGGCGCGCGGACTGGGATGGCGCGCTCCTCGAGCACGATGCCGACCTGAGCCTGCTGCGCGATCTCGTTGAGCGTGGTGGCCAGGCCGCCCCGGGTGGGGTCGCGCAGGACGTGGACGTTGGGGCTGGCCGCCAGGATGGCCGCGATCAGGTGGTTGAGCGGGGCCACGTCGCTCTGCACGTCGGCATCAAAGCCGAGCTCGCCGCGCGCGGCCAGCACCGCGATGCCGTGATCGCCCAGCGCGCCGGACACGATGACGGTGTCGCCGGGCCGCGCCTGCGCGCCGCCGATCTGGACGCCGTCCGGCACCAGGCCCACCCCGGCGGTGGTGACGTACAGGCCGTCGGCTTTGCCGCGCTGGACCACCTTGGTATCGCCGGCCACGATCTGCACGCCGGCCTCCTCGGCGGCGGCGCGCATCGACGCAATCACGCGTTCGAGCACGTCCAGTTCCAGGCCTTCTTCCAGGATGAAACCGGCGGTGAGGTAGAGCGGGCGCGCGCCCAGCATGGCGACGTCGTTGACGGTGCCGCAGACGGCCAGGCGGCCGATGTCGCCGCCGGGGAAGAACAGCGGCCAGACCACGTGCGAGTCCGTGCTGATGGCCAGCCGCGCCGACGGGCCGGCCGCCACCAGGCCGGCGTCGTCGCCGGCGGCCAGCGCCGGGTTGGTGAAGGCCGGCAGGAAGCGCTTGGCAATCAGGTCGTGGGAGAGCTTGCCGCCGCTGCCGTGGCCCATCACGATCCGGTCGCGCTGGGTGATGGGCGCCGGGCAGACCGGGCCCTGCAGGGTTATCGGGGTCTCAGCGGTCATACGCGTTTACGCCTCCGACTGCGCCAGTTCACGGGCCAGGCGCCCGTAGCGATAGTAGGCGGCGCAGGCGCCCTCCGACGACACCATGGTCGCGCCGAGCGGATGTTCCGGCGTGCAGGCCTGGCCAAAGGCCGGGCACTCATCCGGCTTGCGGCGCCCCTGCAGCACCAAGCCGCTGATGCACAGCGGCGACTCCTTGGTGTTGATCGCGCCGACGTCGAAGCGCTGCTCGGCGTCGAAGTCCGCGAACTCCGCGCGCAGCCGCCAGCCGCTGTCCGGGATCACGCCGATGCCGCGCCATTTGCGGTCGCACGGCTCGAAGACCTGCTGGATCAGGTCCTGGGCGGGCCGGTTGCCGGCCTCGGTGACCACGCGCGCGTAGCCGTTCTCGACTTCGTGGCGGCCGGCCTCCAGTTGCCTGACCGTCATCGCGACACCCTTGAGCAGGTCGACGGGTTCGAAGCCCGTGACCACGATCGGGACCTTGTACTCCGCGGCGATGGGCGGATATTCCCAATAGCCCATCACGGCGCAGACGTGGCCGGCGGCCAGGAAACCCTGCACCTGGTTGTAGGGCGAGCCGAGGATGGCGCGCATGGCCGGGGGCACGCGCACGTGCGAGACCAGCACGGAGAAGTTGCGCAGGCCAAGCTGGCGCGCCTGCCAGACGCTCATGGCGTTGGCGGGCGCGGTCGTCTCAAAGCCGATGGCGAAGAAGACCACGTGCTTGTCCGGGTTCTTCTGGGCGATCTTGACGGCGTCGAGCGGCGAGTAGACCACGCGGACGTCGCCGCCGCCGGCGCGCGTCCGGAACAGGTCTTCGTCCGAGCCGGGCACGCGCAGCATGTCGCCGAAAGACGTGAAGATCACGTCCGGACGGGCCGCGATGGCGATGGCCTTGTCGATCAGTTCCAGCGGCGTGACGCACACCGGACAGCCCGGCCCGTGGATCAACTCGATCTCGGCCGGCAGGAGCTCGTCCAGGCCATGGCGCATGATCGAATGGGTCTGCCCGCCGCAGATCTCCATGATCGCCCAGCGCCGGGTGGTGAGACGCCGGATCTCGTCGATCTGCTTGCGCACGAGCTCGGCGTCCCGGAATTCATCCAGGTATTTCATAGTCGTCCTCGCAAGGGCTGGGGCGGCGGCTCAACCGGGGCTGGCGGCGCCGCCGGCGCGTTCGGCCTCGGTCATCAGGTCGATCTCCTCTTGGTAGGCGCCGATCTGGCGCAGGAGCGCCAGCGTTTCCAGCGCCTCCGCTTCGTCGAGGAGATTGAGCGCAAAGCCGACGTGGACGACGGTGTAATCGCCGACCTTGGCCTCGGGCACGTAGCTGAGGCAGACTTCCTGGACCACGCCGCCAAAATCGACCTTGCCCATGGGCAGGCCGTTGGCGTCATGCAGGCTGACGATCTTGCCGGGGATACCCAGACACATGTGGACCTCCGTGAACCGAAACGCGTTAGCGGGCCGGCGCCAGGCGCTGCGCGGCGCTGGCGCTCTGTCCGAGCGCCAGGCCGCCGTCGTTGGCGGGCACCTGCTGGTGAGTCAAGACTTCAAAGCCGGCGGCGCGCAGCCGCGGCCCGGTGCGCGCGGCCAGCGTCTGATTCTGCCAGACGCCGCCGCTCAGCGCCACCACGTTCAGGCCGGTGCGAGCGCGCAGCTGGCGGCAGGCCTCGACCGCGGCCTCGGCCAGACCGTTGTGGAAGCGCGCGGCGATCACGCCGGCGGGCTGGCCGGCGCGCAAATCGGCGACCAGGGCCCGGAACAGCGGCGCCGGATCAAGCTCGTCGCCGGTGAGGGCGAGTTCGTACGCGCCGGTTTCGTGCGGGTTCACCAGCGCCTCGAACTCGATGGCGGCCTGGGCTTCGTAAGTGACGGTCTGGCGCACGCCGGCGAGGGCGGCCGCGGCGTCGAAGAGCCGGCCCAGGCTGGACGTGAGCGGGGCGTTGAAACCGGTGTGCAGCTGGTGCCGCAGCGCCTTGAGAGCCGGCGCGTGGTGTTGCGCGTGGCGCACCGGCGCCAGGTCGTCAGCCCATTCCAGACCGGCCTGGGCCAGCCAGGCCAGCGCCACGCGCCAGGGCTCGCGCACGGCCCGGTCGCCGCCGGGCAGCGGCACGTACTTCAGGTGCAGCGCCCGTTCGTAGCCGGCGTAATCGGCGATCAGGAACTCGCCGCCCCAGATGGCGCCGTCCTCGCCGTAGCCGGTCCCGTCGAAGGCCAGGCCGAGGACCGGCCGGCCGGGCGCCCAGGCGTTGTCGGCCAGGCAGGCCGCGATGTGGGCATGGTGATGCTGGACGCCGATGGCCGGCAGCCCCTCGCGCTCGGCGCGCTCCAGGGCGTAGCGCGTGGCCAGGTAGTTGGGGTGCAGGTCATAGACCACGGCCTGCGGCGTCACGCGGAACAGGCGCTCGAAGTGCGCGCAGCCGGCCTCGAAGGCGCGCAGCGTCTCATAGTTCTCCAGATCGCCGATGTGGTGGCTCAGAAACGCATAGCGGTCGCGCGCCAGGCAGAAGGTGTTCTTCAGCTCGGCGCCGGCCGCCAGCAGCGGCGGCGCGTCAAAAGGCAGAGACAGCGGGGCCGGGGCGTAGCCGCGCGAGCGGCGCAAGTGGATGATGGCCGGCGGTTCCACAGTGGCCACGCGCACGACCGAGTCGTCGCAGCGGGTGTGGATCGGCCGGTCGTGCAGCAGGAAGGCGTCGGCCAGATCGCGCAAGCGTTCGCGCGCCTCGGCGTTGTCCGTGACGATCGGCTCCTCGCTCAGGTTGCCGCTGGTCATCACCAGGGCGGCCGGGAAGCCGGGCGCCGGCTCGAGCAGGAGATGATGCAGGGGCGTGTACGGCAGCATCACACCGAGCGTCGCCTGGCCGGGGGCCACGGCCGGGGCGATAGCGGTCACCGGGCGGCGGGCCAGGAGCACGATCGGGCGCTCCCGCGACTCGAGCAGGGCGCGCTCGGCCGGGCTCAGCCGGCAGAAACGCTCGGCCGTCGCCGCGTCCGGCACCATCAGCGCGAACGGCTTCTCGACGCGGCGTTTGCGTTGGCGCAATTCGGCGACGGCGGCGGCGCTGGTGGCGTCGCAGGCCAGGTGAAAGCCGCCCAGGCCTTTGAGGGCCAGGATCCGGCCCTCGGCCAGCCAGCGGCGCGCCAGCGCGATCGGGTCGGCCAGTTCGGCCGGGACGGACAGACCGCCGGGGCCGGCCTCCAGCCAGACGCGCGGTCCGCAAACCGGGCAGGCCACCGGCTGCGCGTGGAAGCGCCGGTCGAGCGGATCGTGATATTCGTGTTCGCAGTCCGGGCAGAGCGCGAAGCCGGCCATCGTCGTCTGCGGCCGGTCGTAGGGGATGTCCTGGATGATGGTGAAGCGCGGGCCGCAGTGCGTGCAGTTGATGAAGGGGTAGCGGTAACGCCGGTCGCCTGGATCGAACAGCTCGCGCAGGCAATCCGGGCAGACGCTGACGTCCGGCGCAATGGGCTGGAAGGCGCCGGCCACCGGCTGCGAAGCCTGGATCTCAAAGCGGGCGAAGCCGCCGGCGGGACGTTCGGCCACGGCCACGGCCTCGATGCGGGCCAGGGGCGGGGCCTGCTCGCGCAGCGCGCGGGCGAAGTCGGCCAGCGCTTCAGCCGAGCCGTCGGCCTCGATCTCCACCCCCGCGGAGGTGTTGCGCACCCAGCCGGTCAGGGCCAGGCGCGCCGCCAGGCCGTAAACGAAGGGCCGGAAGCCCACCCCTTGGACTACGCCGGTCACCCGGATGCTGGCGCCGCGCCGCTCCACCGTCATCGTCCTCGCGCGTCAGCCCTGCGCCTCGGCGTCGGTCTCGACGTCGATGGCTTCCAGGTAGAACTCCTCGCCGGCCGCGAACCGGACGCGGCCGCCCTGGCATTGCGGACAGAGCACGTCATGGTCATGCCCGGCCAGCGTGAAGTGGTGGCCGCAGGTCTCGCAGACCATCTCGGCCGGGACGTAGCGGAAATGCAGGCGCGCGCCCTCGGCCGGCGTCCCCTTGCTGATCTCGTCCCAATAGAACTGGACAGACTCGTCTGAGATGTGGGACTCGTGGCCGAGGACGACGTGCAGGCTGGTGATGCGGCGCGCCCCGGCTTGCTGGGCGTGTTGCAGGGCGACTTCCAAGATGCGTTGGGTGTCAGCAAGTTCGTGCATGAATTGACCGTCAGGGTTTAGGTGTTAGCCTATAACATAACGGTCGGGGGCGCGTTCACTCAGTAATGAATGTCACGGGCTGGGCTGACAAATAGCCAATACTGATACTTATTGTCTTGATATTAACGACACCGCTCCCGCCGGAATTTGTCACCGGCGGGAGCGGCTTTGTAAACCGGGTCAGGTGGGCTTCAGGCGCGGGCGGCCAGCAGCTGGACGCGGGTGTCGTGCAGCCGGTCCATGGCCACCTTGGCGATGCGATGCATCACGGCGGCGTCCAGCTTGGGATCGAGCTGGCACAAGTTGCGCAGCTGCGGGCCGTCCACCTTGATCAGGCGCGTGCCGGCCGTGATCAAGGCCGTGGTGGTGTAGATGTAAGGCTCCACCAGAGCCGAGATGCCGAAGAGGTCGCCGGCGTTGATGTCGTTGACGTAGAACTCCTTGCGCAGGTCCTGTTCGTGTTTGTCGATGGCCACGTACCAGATCTCGACGCCGCCCTCCACCAGCACGTACAGCGCCACAGCCGGCTGGTCGACCTCGAAGACGGTGTCGCCGGCCTGGTAGTAGACCTCCTCCGAGATCATGGCGATGTCGCCGATCTCGTTGTCGTCGAACGGGGCGAAGAACGGGTAGCGGCGGAGCAATTCAGGCGACACCATGGGATAGATCCTCCGGTCAGGGTGAGGTCAGGACTTCAATCACCCGCTGGGCCGCGACGGGCACCGCCGCCGCGACGGCCGGGGTGAGGGCTTCCGAAAATTCGTAGAGCTGCTCGGCCTGGACGCCGATCACGGTGACGCGCGTCGGCAGGTGGGCGCCCATCTGCCGGCCCAAGCGCAGAGCGTTCTGGAGCGAGGTGTCATGGGCCGAGGCGGCGTTGTGGGCTGAGAAATCCGGCAGCTCTTCCAGTTCAAAGCGCAAGACCGTGCCGGGCGGCTGTTCCATGGTCACGGCGTCGATGACGACAGCGCGATCGTAGCCGACCATGCGCTCCATCAGGCTCAGCCCGCCCAGGGCCGCGCAATCCACCTCGACCGTGTCGGCCAGCGCCGCGCCGTCGGCGGCCAGCCAGGTGCGCACCGCCTCGGCCACCTGCCAGCCGAGACCGTCATCGCCCAGGATCGGGTTGCCCAGGCCGATGACGAGGGTGACGGGCGGGCGGCCGCTGGTGGGTTGGGGGTGCGTGCGCTCGGCGGCCATCATTTCTCAAAGTGCCAGCGCTCACCCAGCGTGCCGAAATCGTCCTGGCTGAGGTAGAAAATCGGCTGGCGCTCAACCGGCGCCGGGCCGGCGTGCACGGCGACCACGTCCATGACAAAGGGCGCGAACTCGGTGGAGATGTAGGTTAGCTCGCGGAAGACGACCAGCTCACAGGCCCAGTCGGCGCCGTCCACCAGCCGGGTGTGCTGGAGTTTTTCGGCCGGGCGCAGCGTCAGCCCGAGCTGAGCGGCCTTGTTGACCGTGCGGCCGCTCAAGTGGCCGGCGCGCGCCACCCACTCGCGCTGGCTCCACGGCATCAGGTGCAGGGCCGCCTCCTTGTGTTTCTTGAGCAGCGTCAGGCTGTGGTTGCCCACGCCCATGCAGAGCAGGAACCGGAATGGGTTCTTGCTGATCACGGTCCAGTAGCCCATGGGCAGGGGGTTGTCCCCGACTGTGACCAGGGCCAGGTGTTGCGGGAAGAAGCCGGCCGCAAAGGGCGCGGTGGGGGAGGTGCCGGGCAACATGAGAGCAGCGGGCAGGGCTGGGCGGAGGCCGGCCGGCGCGCTCACGCCGCTCGGCCGGCCTCCATCGGCAGTTAGTCTTTGTCCTCGTACTTGAACGAGACTTTCACTTTGGCGCGATAGGCGCGCACCTTGCCGTCCTCGATCTGCAAATCCAGCTGGACGACCTCGGCGATGCGCAGATCGCGCAGGCTCTTGGCGGCCCGCTCGACAGCGGCGGCCGCCGCCTTCTCCCACGACTCCGGGCTGGTGCCCACTAGCTCGATCACCTTATAGACGCTTTCGGACATGGGATGCCTCCCTGGGCCGGAGAGAGTAGAGGGATTTCCGGCCCCGCTCACCTTCAGTCTAGCAGTGCTGCTTGAGCACGTCCACCACGCCGCCCTGGGCGTCACGGATGGTGACCTGGAGCGGCATCTGGCCCGGCAGCGAGTGCGTGGCGCAGCCCAGGCACGGGTCGTACGGGCGGAAGGCCATTTCCACGCGGTTGAGGATGCCCTCGCTCACCACCACGCCCTTCTTGATGAAGGCCTCGGCCGCCTTCTTGATCGACATGCTCATCGGCGCATAGTTGTTGGTGGTGCCGACAATCAGATTAACTTTGGTCAGGATCCCGCGCTCGTCGGTCCAGTAGTGGTGGGTGAGCGTGCCGCGCGGGGCCTCGACGATGCCCACGCCTTCGGTCGGTTTCTCCGTGGGCACGCTGTGGACGTGCGGCGACGTGATCTCGGGATCGGTGGCCAGTTCCACGATGCGCTCGGCCGCGTAGAGCAGCTCCACCAGGCGCGCCCAGTGCGTGGCCAGGCGCTGATGGACGGGCTTGCCGCCCAGCGTGGCGAAGAAGCGCTCGTACTCCTCCTGGGCGCGCGGCGTGGCCATGCCGTCGGCCGCGTTCAGGCGCGAGAGCGGCGTGGCGCAGTACACGCCCGATTCCTTGCCGTCGACGAAACCTTTCCAGCCGACCTGCTTGAGGTACGGGAACTTGAGATAGGTCCACGGCTCCACGTGCTCGGCGATCCAGTCGTTGTATTCGGACGGCGCATACTTGCCCAGGCGCTTCCCGTCCGGATCCACCACGCTCACCTGGCCGTCGTAGAAGTTGACCTTGTTGTTCGCGTCCACCATGCCGATGTAGTGGGTGCGGTGGGTGTAGATATCGCCCACCACCAGATCCAGGTAGGCCGAGTTCTTGAGCACCAGGTCGCCGAACAGCTGCAGGCTGAACAGCGCGAACTCGATGCCCCAGCGGCCCATCTGCTCGATCTCGGCGCGCTGCGCCTCGGTGATGCCCTGGGTCAGGCCGCCCGGGATAGACGTGCACGGATGCACCTTGCGTCCGCCGATCATCTCGACGATGTGGTGGCCATACTTACGCGCCTGGATGACCTTGCCGCCGATCTCCAGACCGACCTTGTGGATCACGCCCAGGATGTTGCGCTCGGCCACCGGCGCGTCCGGGCCCATGACGAAGTCCGGGCCGCCCAGCGCGTAGAAGTGGGTGGTGTGGTCGGTGAAGTAGAAACCGCTGTAGAGCAGCTCGCGCAGTTTCTTGGCGGCCGGCGGCGGGGTGACCTTGTAGACGGCGTCGGCGGCCTTGGCCGCGGCCATGTGGTGGGCCTCCGGGCACACGCCGCAGATGCGGTTGGTGAGGAGCGGCATCTCCTCCACCGGCCGGCCGACACAGAAACGCTCAAAGCCGCGCAGCTCCGGCACTTGGAAGTAGGTGTTAGCGACGTTGCCCTCGTCGTCCAGGAAGATTTCGATCTTGCCGTGGCCTTCCAGCCGGGTGATGGGGTCAATCGAGATGCGTTGCATGGTGGTTGTCCTCTCGCGGCGGCCGGCTGGCCGCGCTTACGCCGCCCACGCCGGCTTGCCGGCCCGCAGCAGGGATTTGGCCAGGTTGAAGCGGTAGAACTGGCCGGCCGGGTCCGGGATGCCGTCCAGGATGCGCTCGATCTCGGCCGGGTCCTTGGAGTCGATCACGGACGCGAAAGCCGTGATCAGGCGCGCGCCGTAATCCACCACGCCCTCGGCCGGCCCGTAACAGCCGATGCACTGCGCGCTGACCTTGGGGCAGAGCGCGCCGCAGCCGCTGCGCGTGGCCGGCCCGTTGCACGGGATGCCCTGCTCCAGCAGGCACAGGTCCGGGTCGATGCGCTCCACGTCCTGGATGCGCACGAACTGCTTGATGGTTTTGACGTTGCGCTGACGCGGGCATTCGTCGCAGCAGGTGGAGGCGCCGGCGCCGATGGTGGCGCCCTTGGGCGGCAGCTCCGCCTGGCCATGCAGGGCCTTGATCACCAGTTCCACCACCGCCGCGATCTGGTGGCTCTCCGGCGGGCAGCCGGGCATGTAGTAATCCACAGCCACCACCTGGTCCAGCGTGCGGACCACGTTCTGGAAGACCGGGATGCGGATGGAGCCCTCCGGCACGGCGTACTCGAAGGCCGGCCGGACGCCCTGCGGGTTGTCGGTGGAGATGGTGCTGAAGGCGGTGTCGATCACATCCTGCGGCCGGCTCAGGTTGGCCAGGCCGGGCACGCAGCCCTCTGTGGCGCACGAGCCGAACGAGACCAGGATCTTGGATTTGCGCCGCAGCAGGTGGGCCAGGTGCTCGTTCTCGGCCGTGCGGATGCCGCCGTTGAACAGGCACAGCGTGATGGCGCCGTCCTCCAGGGCCTCCACGTCTTTGTACTTGGCGTCCATGGCCACCGGCCAGAAAACCACGTCGAAGTTGGCGTCCACGTCCAGGATCTTTTCGCCGATATTGAGCACGGCGATCTCGCAGCCGCCGCACGACGACGCCCAGTACATGGCGAACTTGGGTTTGCCGCTCATGCCGTCACCTCCGTCTCCGCCGGCTGGCTGTGGCCGTTCGCGTCCGACTGCGGCCAGTGCAGCGGCCCCAGGCCGCGGATCTCGTCCACAAACTGTGTGATCTCGTGGGTCAGCTTGGCGCCCTCGGCGGCGCTGGCCCAGACCAGCTTGACGCGCTGCGGCTCGATGCCCAGGCCGGCCAGCGTCTTGCGCAGGAGCAGGTGGCGGCGCAGGGCCTTGTAGTTCTGCTCGATGTAGTGGCACTCGCCCGGGTGGCAGCCGGTGATCAGCACGGCGTCGGCGCCGCCGGCCAGGGCCTTGATGACGAAGGTCGGGTCCAGCCGGCCGGAGCACATCAGCCGGATCAGGCGCACGTTGGGCGGGTACTTCATGCGGGCCGTGCCGGCCAGGTCCGCGGCGCGGTAGCTGCACCAGTTGCAGGTGAAGCCGATGATGACGGGCTCAAAGTGATCGCTCATGGTCGCGTTCCTCTCAGGCCGCCACGGCCGCGGATTGCCGGGCGACGTTCAGCATCAGCAGGCCGTCGATCTGGGACAGGATTTGCTCGTTGCTGAAGCCGGTGCCGCTGATGGCGCCGGCCGGGCAGGCGGCCACGCAGGTGCCGCAGCCCTGGCACAGCGCCGGGTTGATCTCGGACACCATCCGGTCCTCGTGGAACAGGATGGCGTTGAACGGGCACAGGTTGTTGCAGATGCGGCAGCCTGAGCACTGTTCCTGGTTGACGCTGGCCTTGATCGGCTCCAGTTCGATCTCGCGCCGCTGGATCATGCCCAGCACGCGGGCGGCGGCCGCGGCGCCCTGGGCCACCGTGTTGGGGATGTCCTTGGGGCCGGTGACACAGCCGGCGGCGAAGATGCCTTCGGTCATCGTGGCGACCGGGTCCAGCTTGACGTGCTTCTCGATCATCCAGCCGTCGGCGCTGCAGGACAGGCCGAAGAGGTGGGCCGTCTGCTTGGCGTCGCGGCGCGGCTCCAGGGCGGCCGAGAGGATGACCATGTCCACCGGGATGCGGCGCTGCTTGCCGGCCAGCGTGTCCTCCACCTGGATGATCAGCTTGCCGGCCTCGCCGGGCAGCCGCGCGGCGTCGGTCACTTCGGCCACGCGCCCGCGCACGAACAGAGTGCCCTCCTCCAGCACGCGCTGGTAGAACTCGTCGTAGGCCTTGGCGGTCGTGCGCATGTCGATGTAGAAGTTGTAGACCTGCGCGCCGGTGCGCTCCTTCACCAGGTGGGCGAACTTCACGCTCTGCATGCAGCAGATGGCCGAGCAGTAGTTGTTGTAGTTGCGGTCGCGGCTGCCCACGCAGTGGATGACGGCGACCGATTGGGGCTTGGTCTTGCCATCGCGCAGCACGATGTCGCCATTGGTGGGGCCGGCGGCGTTGGTCAGCCGCTCGAACTCCAGGCTGGTGAAGACGTTGGCCAGGCGCCCGTAGCCGTACTGCGGGATGCGCCGGGCGTCAAAGAGATCGTAGCCGGTGGCCAGGATGATGTTGCCGACCTCGACCGTGAGCAGTTCGTCCTTCTGGGTGAAGTCGATGGCGTTGGTGGGGCAGAGCTTCTCGCAGGCGCGGCAGGTGCCCTTCTGGAAGAACGTGCAGTTGGGGACGTCGATGACCGGATACTTGGGCACGGCCTGCGGGAAAGGCGTGTAGACGGCCTTGCGGTAGCCCAACCCGGCTTCGTAGACCTCGTCCACGATCTTCTTCGGGCACTTCTCCTGGCAGATGCCGCAGCCCGTGCACAGCTCGGTGTTGACGTAGCGGGCCTTCTTTTTGATCGTGGCCACGAAATTGCCGACGTAGCCCTTGACGTCGACGACCTCGCTCCAGGTGAGCAGCGTGATGTTGGGGTGGCCGCCGGCCTCCACCATGCGCGGCGTCAGGATGCAGGCCGCGCAGTCCAGGGTCGGGAAGGTCTTGTCGAACTGGGCCATGTGCCCGCCGATGGACGGCTCGCGCTCCACCAGGTAGACCGGGAAGCCGGCGTTGGCGATCTCCAGCGCCGCCTGGATGCCGGCGATGCCGCCGCCCACCACCAGGGTGGCCGGATGGATGGGCACGCGCAGCGGCTCGAGCGGCGTGTTGCGGACGACGCGCTCGACGCCGCCGGAGACCACGGCCTTGGCCTTGTCGGTGGCGGCGTGGCGGTCGGTGTGCACCCACGAGACCTGCTCGCGGATGGAGACCAACTCGCACAGGTACGGGTTGAGCCCGGCGCGCTTGCAGGCGCCGCGGAAGGTGCCCTCGTGCAGGTGCGGCGAGCAGGCCGCCACCACCACCCGCGTCAGACCCAGGTCCTTGATGTCTTTCTCGATCAGCTCCTGGCCCAGGCTCGAACACATGAACTTGTAGTCGCGCGAGACGACCACGCCGCTGTCCTCCAGGCGCTGGCCGGCCCAGTCACGGACCTCGGCCACGTCTACGGTCGCGGCGATATTGGTGCCGCAGTGGCAGACGTAGACGCCGATCTTCTCGGCGGGCTCTTCGCCAGGCAGGTGCAAGGGGATGGGTTGGCTGCTCATGCGCTATTCCTCCTGGCCCAACTGACCAGACCGCGGCATGCGCGGCATCGGCAGGCCCTCCGGCTGGCCGCGCCGCGGGCGGGGCGGGGCAGCCACGGCTTCCTCGGCTACGGGCACGTCCACGCCCAGTTTGTCCTTCAGGAGCGCGCTGGCGCTGATGAACTCCCGGCCGAAGCCCAGCTGCACCGGGTCGATCCCAAAGGCCAGGCCGATCAGCTGGGTGAAGAAGATCACGGGGACGTGATAGCTGGTCTTGAAGAACTTGTTCATCTCCACCTGGTAGGCGTCCAGGTTGAGCTGGCACATCGGGCAGAGCGTCACCAGCAGGTCGGCCCGATACTGGTCGGCGCCCTGGATCAGCCGCCGGATGAGCTCATACGAGGTCGCCTCGCTGATCTGGGTCATATGCCCGCCGCAGCAGTGCGTCTTGAGCGGGAAGTCGATGACCGTCGCCCCCAGCGCCTGCATGAGCTGCTCCATTTGCATGGGGTACTCGGCGTTCTGGAAGCGATGGTCGTAATCCGGGCGCGGGACCTGGCAGCCGTAATAGGCGGCCACGCGCCAGCCCTTGAGCGGCCGCGTGACCTTGGCCTTGATCTGGGCCAGGCCGATATCGTTGATCAGGATGTCCAGCAGATGCCGGACCTTGACCGCGCCAGGCTGGTAGTGCAGGCCGCCGGCCGCCAGCGCGGTGTTCACGCGCTCGGCCAGGTCGCCGCTCTGGCGCATGTAGTAATCGGTTTTGGCCAGGTTGAGGTAGCACGCGCTGCAGCCGGCCACCAGCGTGGGCGCGGCCGGCGCCCCGTGGCTGGGCTGAGCGGCCAAAGCCAGGTTGCGCCCGACCAGGGCATAGGACGGCAGCAAATGCGTGGCCGCATACTCGGTGGCGCCGCAGCAGTTCCAGTCTTTGACCTCGTCCAGCTGCAGGTCGAGGCTGCTCTGCAGGGCCAGGGTGGAGTCCAGGTAGGCCCGCGCGCTGCTCTCCATGGAGCAGCCGGGATAGAAGCTGTATTTGGACATCAGGCGGCCTCCTCCAGAGTCTTGGCGCGCTCCAAGATGGCGTTGAGTTGGGCCAGCCCATCGATCTTCTTGGGCTCACGCCAATCTAGCTGGCGCTTGGTAAGCATGCCCCAGCCGAGGGAGGCCATGCCGGCCAGTTTGCTCGGGTGGAACTTGAGGTTGTGGCGGGTGGCCAGCCCAAACTCAAAACTGCGTCCGTAGCGCTCCACCTGATCGGTGAAGGTCTCAGACAGGCCCGCCGCCGGGTTCTTGTTCTCCTCATAGAGCTTGGCGCGGATGGCGAAGTTCTTGAGGGCGTACATGATGTCCGTGATGTGAACTTCCTGCGGGCAGCGCACCGTGCAGAAGTAACAGGACACGCAGTACCAGGGCGTGTTGCTGCGCAGGACCTCATTCCGCATGTCGGCCCGGATCATGGCGAAGAGGGCGCGCGGCGTGTGGTCCATGTCCCCGCCGGACGGGCAGGAGCCGCCGCACGTCCCGCACTGGATGCACATCTCCAGGCGGGATTCGCCCGGGGTCGCGGCGATCACCTCCTCCAGAAAATTCTTGGGGCGCTCAGCGGCTTGTGTGGTCAAAGGTCACCTCCCGTGGGCATGGGCGCGAAGCCGAGCACAGGCGAAAAAACAGACGACCTCACACCCCAAAACAAGGCGGAGGTCGTCTGTGCGGAAGCGCTGCGGGCGGCCAGACAGGCTGGGGGAATGTTCCACTGATCCGGCCCGATCCGGTTGTCGGCGCAGCCTGTGACGATATGCATCAAGTTGCCTAACAATCGCTAGGTGGTTTGGCCCATTATCGCGGTGCCGTTGCCAACTTCGAGAGTGCCAATAGTCATCGAGAATCACTGCTTTCGATCACTTCGCAATTCCGCCACAATGGACCGGCTTAAGAGTCTATCTCCCACCCTGCGCGACCTTCTACAGATCGGCGGGTTGTCCAACCATTCAGAAGTCATATGTCTCTCATGCAATTCAGGTTATTTTTGTCACTCTCATCTGTTTTGTCGGTGTCCTATAAATTTGGTCTGAGCTTTGCGTCACAATCGAAAGCAGCGGGAGGTGAGCATGTCTGGCTTGGACCGGGACACGCGTGACTTGATTTTGGCCACGCTGAAGAAGTACGCGGATCGCAAGCTCACCCCCGAATTCCTTCTCCACCTCGACCACGCCGACCAGTTTCCGCACGACGTCCTGCGCGAACTCAACGACCCCGGCCAGATCGGCCTGCACCTCGTCTTCATCCCGGAGGCGCAGGGCGGAATGGGCGGCAGCGCCTATGACATTTACCGCGTCTCCGAACTGATGGCGGCCATCGATCTGGGCATCGCCACCGGCGTGTTGGCGACCTTCCTGGGCACCGATCCGATCACGGTCGGCGGCACGCCGGACCAGAAGCAGCACTGGATGGGCCGCATCGCCGAGGAAGCCCTGTTGGTGGCCTACGGCGCCACCGAGCCGCAAGCCGGCAGCGACCTGGCGATGCTGTCGACCAAGGCCGTGCCCGTCCACGAGGACGGCCGGGTCACAGGCTACCGGATTACGGGCCGCAAGCAGTGGATCAGCAACGGCGGCGTGGCCGACGTCTACACGGTGTTGGCCAACGCGCCCGGCGGCCCCTCCTGGTTCATCGTCGAAAAAGACGCGCCCGGCTTTTCGCGCGGCAAGCCCGAGGACAAGCACGGCATCCGCGCCAGCAACACGGCCGCGCTCTTTCTGGAGGACGTGTACGTGCCGGCTGACCGGCTGGTGGGCGGCGTGGAAGGGCAGGGCCTGGCCCAGGCCCAGGCCGTGTTCGGGTACACGCGCCTGATGGTGGGCGCCTTTGGCCTGGGGGCCGGCTGGGAGGCGATGCGCCGCGCCATCCGCTATTCTCAGGAGCGCATTCAAGCCGGCGCGCCCCTCAGCCAGAAGCAGGGTTACACGCACAAGCTGATTGTGCCCAACGTCGCCCGGCTGGAGGCCGCGCGCGCCTACATCGAATGGGTGGCCGAGCAGCTGGACGCCGCCGAGGGCCACGGCCTGGCCACCGAGGGCGCGGTCGCCAAGTACACGGCCACCGAGGCCGGCAACCGCGCGGCCGAGGACGCCATTCAGGCTTTGGGCGGCTACGGTTACACGCGCGAGTACCTGGTGGAGAAGATCAAGCGCGACGTGCGCATCACGTGCATCTACGAAGGCACGTCCGAGATCATGGAGTGGACGATCGCGCGCGACCGCTGGCAGCTGCACCTCAAGACGCGCGGCGCCTACTACCTGGATTGGGCCGCCCGCCTGGACGCCCACCACGCCGCCCACCCAGACGACGGCGCGCGCGCGGCAGCCCTGGGCCTGCGCGCTTTGGCGGCGCTGCTGGAGCGCTGCCGCCTGGATAAGCTCACGCGCAATCAGCACGTCCTCTTCCGGTTGGGCGAACTCATCGCCTGGACGGAGACGGCCGCCGTCTTCGCCGAGCGCGTCTCCCAGAAGCCGACCGAAGCGCTCGCGCTGGGCGTGCCGGCCCGCCAGGCCCTGGCCCGTGTCTACGCCCGGCAGGCCGCGCTTAAGGTGGCCGCCGACGGCCTGGGGCTGGCGATCGGCGCCGGGCAGACGGATCCGGACCTGGGCCGAGCCCTGGGCCTGCCGGCCATCTACATGATCCAGGCCGGCCAGATCGCCGATATGGACCTGGCGGCGGGCGAGCTCAACAAGGCTTTCGGAAGCTGACGCCTGGCGAAAGATGAGTGCCAAAAGCCCGAGCGGCAACGGTCGTCCCTCTTTTACTGTCTGATGCGGAGCTGCACCATGGACTCCTCCAACCGCGCCGTCGCCATCGTCGCCCTGGGAGCCATGCTCCCGGATGCGCCGGATGTCCCAACGTTCTGGCACAACCTTGTCGCCGGACGGTACAGCATCCGTGAGGTGCCGCCCGCCCGCTGGCGCTGGCAGGACTACTATGACCCCGACCCGGCGGCCCCGGACAAGACCTACAGCAAGATCGGCGGCTGGGTAGAAGGCTTCGAGTTTGATTGGAAGCGGTTCAAGATCCCGCCCCGGGTGGCGGCGGCCATGGATGTCGGCCAGCAGTGGGCGGTGACCATCGCGGCCCAAGTCCTGGCCGATTACGGCTACCCGGCGCGGCCGCTCGACACTGAGCGCACGGCGGTGGTGTTAGGCACGGCCATGGGCGGCGAGCTGCACTACGTCACTCACCTGCGCATCGCCTTCCCGGAGTATGCGCGTGCGCTGGAGGCCGTCGACGATTTCCGCCAGCTGCCGGAGGCGCTCCGCGCCGCGATCCTGGCGCAGTGGCGCGATCTGGTCGGCCAGGCCGTCCCGCCGATCACTGAAGACTCCATGCCCGGCGAGCTGCCCAACATCGTCGCCGGCCGGGTGGCCAACGTCTTCAACCTGCGCGGCCCCAGCTTCATCACCGACGCCGCCTGCGCCTCGGCGCTGGCCGCCGTCGATGCCGCGGTGGAGATGCTGGTCAATCACGAAGTGGACGCCGTGCTCACCGGCGGGGTGGACCGCAACATGGGCGTGTCCAGCTTCGTCAAGTTCTGCAAGATCGGGGCCTTGAGCGCCACCGGGACGCGCCCCTTCGGCGACGGCGCCGACGGCTTTGTCATGGGGGAGGGCGCGGCGGCGTTCCTGCTCAAACGCCTGGCGGACGCCGAGCGCGACGGCGACCGCATCTACGCGGTCGTGCGCGGCGTGGGCGGCTCCAGCGACGGCAAGGGCAAGGGCATCACGGCCCCCAACCCGGCCGGCCAACTGCTGTCCACGCGCCGGGCCTGGGAGAACGCCGGCCTGGATCCGGCCACGGCCACGCTGGTGGAGGCCCACGGCACCAGCACACGGGTCGGCGATGTGGTCGAAGTGGAGAGCCTGACCAATGTCTTCGGCGCGGCCGGTCCGCAGCGGATCGGCCTGGGTTCGGTCAAGAGCAACCTCGGCCATCTCAAGGCCGGCGCGGGTGCGGCTGGCCTGCTCAAGTCGACGCTGGCGCTGCACCACCGCCTGCGGCCGCCCACGCTGAACGCGCGCCAGCCCAACCCCAACATCGACTTCGCGCGCACGCCGTTTCGCCTGCTGCACGAGGCGGAGGAGTGGACTCGGTCCAACGGCACACCGCGCCGCTGCGGCGTCAGCGCCTACGGCTTCGGCGGCACGAACTTCCACGTCGTGCTGGAGGAGCACGTGCCGGGCGCGTTGACGCCGCGGCCGAAGAGCGTGGCGGTGAGCGCGTGGGGCTCGGAGGAGCGGGCGAGCGCGGGAGCACCAGGACAAGGCGCTCAGGCCTCCCCAGCAGCGACCGCCCCGGCCATCCAGAGACAGGCTGTCAATATGAACACTGTTTCCGCCGCTTCCGTGAGCTCGTCGTCGGTCGCACCTCTGCGCGGCCTCCTGGCCCTGGGCGCGGCCGACCCCGCCGCCCTCCAGGCGAAGATCGCGGAGACGCTGGCGCGCGTGCAGTCCGGCTGGACGCCGCCGCGCGTCCTCCCAGCCGCGGCCGACCTGAGCGCGCCCGAGCGCCTGGTGATCGACTTCGGGGAGGCCGCCGAACTGCGCGACCGGCTGACCAAGGCGCAGAAAATGGCCGCCACGCCCGGCCCGGCGGCCTGGAAACCACTCCAGGCGCAGGGCATCTTCCGCGGCAGCGGCGCGCCGCCCGGACGGATCGCCTTCCTCTACCCGGGCCAGGGCAGCCAATACCTCGAGATGGGCCGTGACCTGGCCGCGGCCTCCGCGACGGTGGCCCGCGTCTTCGCCGAGGGCGATCAGGTGATGACGCCCATCCTGGGCCGGCCGCTGACCCACTATCTCTTCCCGGGCACCAGCGATCCGGCCGCGCTCAAGTCGGCCGAGAAGGAACTGCAGCAGACGGCCATCACCCAGCCGGCCATGCTCACCCTGGATACAGCCTTGCACCAGCTGCTGGCCGATTACGGCTTCCGCCCGGACATGGTGATGGGCCATTCGCTGGGAGAGTACGCGGCCCTGATCGCGGCCGGCGTGATGCCGTTCGCGGATGCGCTGGAGGCGGCGGCGGCGCGCGGCGCGGAGATGACGCGCGTCAGCATGGGCGACAACGGCTGGATGGCGGCCGTCATGGCGCCGTACGACGTCATCGCGCGCACGCTGGCCGAGATCCCGGGCTATGTGGTGGCCGCCAACATCAACAGCTACAGCCAGTGCGTCATCGGCGGCGAGAGCGCGGCGGTGGCGCGGGCCATCGAAGTCTTCATCCAGCGCGGCTACCAGGCCGTGCGCCTGCCGGTCAGCCACGCCTTCCACACCCGCATCGTGGCGCCGGCCAGCGGGCCGCTGCGCCAGGTCCTGGACCGCCTGCGCATCGCGCCGCCGCAGCTGCCGCTGGTGGCCAACGTCACCGGCGAGTTCTACGCCACCAGCGTGGACGGCATCAAAGACCTGCTCGAGCAGCAGATTGCGTCCCCGGTGCAGTGGATCAAAGGCGTGGAGACGCTCTACGCCGCGGGCGTGCGCGTCTTCGTGGAGGTCGGCCCCAAGAAGGCGCTCAAAGGCCTGGTGGACGACATCCTGGCCCAGAAACCCGAGGTCTGGTCGCTCTTCACAAACCATCCCAAGACCGGCGAGCTGGCCAGCTTCAACCAGGCGCTGTGCGGGTTGTATGCGGCCGGCTACGGCGCGGCGATCCGCGGCGAATCAACCGGGGTCGCTGTGCTGGTGACCCGTCCGCCGGCCGGCAAGAGCAGCCTGGCTTCTGAAGCTAACGAGGAGACGACTATGGCCGCCAGCACCAATGGGAACCTGCCCGTGGACGTTCTGAGCCAGGCGATCGCCCAGGCCTTGCAGCAAGTCGGGCGGTCCTCGCCAAGCCCGGCGCCCGCCGCCGCCCTGGATCGCAATGCGCCACCGGCCGGCTCCATCGTGATCACCGGCACCGGCCTGGGGCTGCCCGGCGCGGAGAAACCGGTGATGGACCCGGACAACGCCCTGCGCATCCTGCGCGGCGAGCAGTTTGTGGACCTGATCCCGGAGCGGTTCCGCCAGCGCATCCTGGCCAAACGCATTACGCGCGTGGTGAAGAGCGAGGACGGCAGCGGCCGCTTCGAGGTCATCAACGACACGAGCGACGTGATCCGGCTGGCCGGCCGGCCCGGACCGTTCAACCTGGCCGAAGAGTACGGCGTGCCGGAGAAGCTGGTGGAGGCCCTGGACCTGACGACGCAGCTGGCGATGGCGGCCGGCCTGGACGCCCTGCGCGAGGCCGGCCTCCCGCTGGTGCTCACCTACAAGCGGACGACCACCGGCAAGCTGCTGCCGGACCGCTGGCTGCTGCCGGAGCCGCTGCGCGACGAGACCGGCGTCATCTTCGCCAGCGCCTTCCCGGGCGGCGACCGCTTCGCCGAGGAGTTCTCGCGCTACTACCAGTGGCAGTCCCGCCAGAGCCAGCTGGAGGCGCTGGAGGACCTGCGCCGCTACACCGATGACGCGGCGACGCTGCGCGAGCTCGACCGCCGCAGCGTGGATTTGCGCGAACAGCTGGCGCGGGAGCCGTATGAGTTTGATCGGCGCTTCCTGTTCCGCGTCCTGTCGATGGGCCACAGCCAGTTCGCCGAATACATCGGCGCGCGCGGCCCCAACACGCAGGTCAACGCCGCCTGCGCCAGCACCGCCCAGGCCATCGCCCTGGCCGAAGACTGGATCCGGGCCGGGCGCTGCCGGCGCGTCATCGTCATCGGCGCCGACGCCGTGACCAGCGACAACCTGATGGAGTGGGTGGGCGCCGGCTTCCTGGCCACGGGCGCCGCCGCCACCGACGACCGCGTGGAAGAAGCCGCCCTGCCGTTCGACCGGCGCCGGCACGGCACATTGATGGGCATGGGGGCGTGCGCGCTGGTGGTGGAGAGCGAGGACGCGGCGCGTGAGCGCGGCCTGCGCGGCTTGGTGGAACTGCTCAGCAGCGAGACCAGCAACAGCGCCTTCCACGGCACGCGCCTGGACGTAAGTCACATCGCCCAGGTGATGAACAACCTGGTGACCAGCGCCGAGCGGCGCTTCGGCCTGCACCGCCATGCCATCGCCCCGCACCTGGTCTTCATGTCCCACGAGACCTTCACCCCCGCGCGTGGCGGCAGCGCCGCGGCCGAGGTGGTAGCCCTGCGCGAGACCTTCGGCGAATCGGCCAGCGACGTGGTCATCGCCAACACCAAGGGTTTCACCGGCCACCCGATGGGCGTGGGCATCGAGGACGTCATCGCCGTCAAGATCCTGGAATACGGCCTGGTGCCGCCGGTGCCCAACTTCCGCGAGGTCGATCCTGATCTGGGGCGCCTGAACCTCAGCCGGGGCGGCCGCTACCCGGTGCAGTACGCGCTCCATCTGGCGGCTGGCTTCGGATCACAAATCAGCCTGACCCTCACGCGCCGCATCGCCGGCGCTCCGCAGCGCGTGGACAACCCGGCCCGCTACCGGCGCTGGCTGGCCGAAGTCAGCGGCTACGACCAGGCCGAGACCGAAGTGGTCAAGCGCGTGCTCCGGGTGCGGGCCGATCTGCCGCCCAACCGCCCGCCGGCGCCGTCGTCCTGGCAGTACGGCACCGGGCCGATGGTGCGCGTGCCGGCCTCGGCCGAAAGTATCGGGACGGCGTACGTCCCGGCGCGATTGAGCCTGCCTGCCGTGGAGGAGAAACCGCTGGCCGTCAACTGGCCGGTGGCCCCGGTGTTAGCGCCAGCCCCGGAGCCGGTGGCCATCCGCCCAAGCAGCCCGGCGGTGGAGGCCAGACCACGGCCTACGGAAGCGCCGGCCTCGGCCAAGACTGAGCCGCCGTCGGCCGCGCCGGCGCCGTCGCCGGACGCGGTGTCCGAACAGGTGCTGGCGATCGTGGCCGAGAAGACGGGCTATCCACGCGACATGCTGGAGCTGGACCTGGACATGGAGGCCGATCTCGGGATCGACACGGTTAAGCAGGCCGAGACGTTCTTGGCGATCCGCGAGACGTACGGCATCCCGCGCCGCGACGATCTGAAGCTGCGCGACTACCCGACGCTGCGCCACGCCATCCAGTTCGTGTACGAGAACCGGCCCGAACTCAGGCCGGCCGCGCCGGAAGCGCCGGCCCCGGCCAAGGCAGAGCCGCCGTCGGCCGCGCCGGCGCCGTCGCCGGACGCGGTGTCCGAACAGGTGCTGGCGATCGTGGCCGAGAAGACGGGCTATCCACGCGACATGCTGGAGCTGGACCTGGACATGGAGGCCGATCTCGGGATCGACACGGTTAAGCAGGCCGAGACGTTCTTGGCGATCCGCGAGACGTACGGCATCCCGCGCCGCGACGATCTGAAGCTGCGCGACTACCCGACGCTGCGCCACGCCATCCAGTTCGTGTACGAGAACCGGCCCGAACTCAGGCCGGCCGCGCCGGAGACGCCCGGCCCAAAAGCTGAAGCGGCCGCGCCGGCCGCGTCTCCGGCGCCGGAGCAGACCGCGCCCAGCCGCGCCGCCGCCTGGCGCCTGGAAGACGCCGATCAGTTCCCGCGCCGGGTGCCTGTCCCGGTGCTGCGGCCGCCGCTGGACCTGTGCAAGCCGACCGGTGTGACGCTGAACGCCGGTGGGCGCGTGCTTGTGATGTTGGACGAAGGCGGCGTTGGCCGCGCCCTGATCACGCGCCTGGAAGCTCTCGGCGTGCATGTTCTGACGCTCGGGCAGGCCCCGACGGCTGAGGCCCTGGACAGCCAACTGGCGGCCTGGCTGACCGAAGGCCCGCTGCAGGGCGTGTACTGGCTGCCGGCCCTGGACGTGGAGCCGGACCTGGAAACGCTGAACCTGGCTGCCTGGCGTGAGCTCAACCGCGTTCGCGTGAAAAACCTGTATCGCGCCATGCGCCGCCTGTACGAGGCCATCAGTCAGCCAGGCACATTCCTGGTCACGGCCACGCGTCTGGGCGGCCTGCACGGCTACACCGCCGAGGGCGCCACGGCCCCGCTGGGCGGCGCCGTCGTCGGCTTCACCAAGGCCTACAAGCGCGAACGGCCGGCGGTGACGGTGAAGGCCGTGGACTTCGCGCCTGGGCAGAGTGCGCTGGAGGTGGCCGAGGCCCTGTTGGCCGAAACCCTGGCTGATCCGGGCGCCGTGGAGATCGGGCGCTGGGATGATGGGCGCTTCGCCGTCTCACTCGAGGAGCAGCCGGCCCGCGATGGCGCGGCCGGGCTGGCCCTGGGGCCGGAGACGGTGTTCGTCGTCACCGGCGCCGCGGGCGGCATCACCAGCGCCATCGTCAGCGACCTGGCGGCGGCCAGCGGCGGCATCTTTCACCTGCTCGACCTCGTGCCCGCGCCGGACCCGGCCGACGCATTGATCGCGCTCTTCCGGACCGATCGCGAAGCCCTGAAGCAGAAACTGATCCAGGACGCCAAGGCGGCCGGGGAGCGGCCCACGCCGGCCATGATCGACAAACGCGTCCTCGCGGTGGAGCGCTCCGAGGCAGCCCTGCGGGCCGGGGAGTCCGTGCAGGCCGCGGGCGGCACGGCCGTCTATCACAGCGTCAACCTGCTGGAGGGCGCGGCCGTAGACGGGGTCATCGCCGACATCCGCCGGCGCCATGGCCGCATCGACGTGCTCGTCCACGCCGCCGGCCTGGAGATCAGCCGCGCGCTGCCGGACAAAGACCCGGCCCAGTTCGACCTGGTCTTCGACGTCAAGGCCGATGGCTTCTTCAATCTGCTGCGCGCCGCGCAGGGGCTGCCGCTGGGCGCGACTGTGGCCTTCAGTTCGGTGGCCGGGCGCTTCGGCAACGGCGGCCAGACGGATTACAGTGCGGCCAACGATCTGCTGTGCAAGCTCACCAGCAGCCTGCGCCGCTGGCGCCCGGACACGAAAGGCCTGGTGATCGACTGGACGGCCTGGGGCGGCATCGGCATGGCCACGCGCGGCTCCATCCCCAAGATCATGGAAGCGGCCGGCATCGACTTGCTGCCGCCCGCAGCTGGCGTCCCCACGGTGCGGCGCGAGCTGACCGCCGGCGGGTTCCGCGGCGAGATCGTCGTCGGCGGGCGGCTGGGCCTGATGGTTGCCGAGTGGGATGAGACGGGCGGCCTGGACCTGGACAAAGCCGCGGCCTGGCAGGCGCGGCAGCCGCGCCCGCTGGTCATGCTCGGCCGCGTCATGGGCGCGCGCCTGTACGGCGGCCTGGCGGTGGAGACACCGCTGGATCCGCAGACGCAGCCCTTCCTGTACGACCATGTCCTCGACGACACGCCGCTGCTGCCCGGCGTGATGGGGACGGAGGCGTTTGCGGAGTTGGCCGGCCTGTGGGCGCCCGGCTATCGGGTGGCGGCCGTGCGCGCCGTCCAGTTCCACCGGCCCTTCAAGTTCTTCCGCCGCCAGCCGCAGACCCTGCACCTGGAGGCGACGCTCAAGCCGGCCGGCCCCGGCGCCCTCATCGCCGACGTCCGTCTGCGCTCTGTCCTGGCGCCGGCCAAACCCGGCTTGCCCGTCCAGGTCCGCGAGCACTTCACGGGCCGCGTGGCCCTCACACGCTCCGCTCCACAGGCCGCTGAGCCGGCGGCTATCGCACTTCCGTCACCCGGAGGCGCCTGGATCGACCGGGACGCGATCTACCGCGTCTACTTCCACGGGCCGGCCTACCAGGTGTTGGAGCGCGCCTGGGTCGAGGGCGACCGCGCCGTGGGCGTGTTCGCGAGCGGCCTGCCGGCCAACGCCGTCCCGGCCGAGGCCGCCGCGCTCGTGGCGCCGCGTCTGATCGAGTTGTGCTTCCAGACGGCCGGCCTGTGGGAGATCAAGACGCGCGGTGTCATGGCGCTGCCGACGGCCTATCGCTCGGTGACGGTATACCGCGAGCCGGATGAGCCAGACTCCGCGCGCCTGTATGCGGTGGTGGAGGCGGCCGGCGAACCGACGGAGTTCACGGCCCGCGTGATCGATGAGACCGGGGCCGTGTACGTGCGGCTGGAGGGTTACCGCACCGTGACTCTGCCCGTCCGCGTGACTTTGGAGTGACGGCTGGCGCGGCCACGGCGAAGACACCATGATCTACTGGTTGGTCCAATCAGACGCGGACCTGCCGGCCGGCACCGACTGGCTGACCCCGGCCGAGGCAAGCCGCTTGGCCACGCTGCGCTTCCCCAAGCGCCGGCATGACTGGCTGCTCGGCCGGTGGACGGCCAAGCGGTTGCTGCAGGACGTGATTGCGCAGACCGAGCTGATCCACGCGCCGCTGAGCGAGTTGGAGATCGCCACCTGTCCGGACGGCGCGCCGCTGGCGCGTTGGACGCCGCCGGCCGGTCCGCGCCGCCAGTTCACCCTCAGCTTGAGCCATTCCGGCGACAGCGCTTTCGGCGCCCTGATATTGGGTCAGGCCGCTGCGCTGGGCGCGGATCTGGAACGCATCGCGCCGCGCCCGGAGGCCTTCTCCGCCGCTTATTTCACGGACGCCGAGCTGGCCCAGGTGGACTGCGCGCCGGCGCGTCTGCATGATCAGCTGATCACGGGCCTGTGGAGCGCCAAGGAGGCGGCCCTCAAAGCCGTGCGCCTGGGCCTGACCGTGGACACGCGCGCCGTGGAATGCCGGCTGGCGCCGCCCTCCACGGCGCTGGCGAGCTGGGCCACCTTCAGCGTGCGTTGGGACGCCCAGCGGGTGCCGCGGCCGTTGCCGGCGCTGCAGGGCTGGTGGCGTCTGGCCGGCGACTTCGTGGTGACCGTGGCGGCGCCGGCGGCCGCGAGCGTAGGAGTGACGCTATGACGAAGACGATGGACGCCTACCGCCAGGACTTGGAGCGGCGCCAGAGCGCGGCGCAGGGTGCCGCCCGCGAGGCCGAGGCCCAGCACGCCAAGGGCCGGCTGACGGCGCGCGAGCGCCTGGCCGGGCTGTTTGACCCCGGCTCGTTCACCGAGATGGATACGCTGGTCCTGCCGCGCTATGACGCTTATCCGGGCGGCAAGGTCTCCCGGGCCGGCGACGGCGTGGTCACCGGCTGGGGGCAGGTGGACGGCCGCCACGTCATGGCGGCCGCGCAGGATGCCGCCGTGATGGGCGGGTCGTTGGGCGAGATGCACGCCCGCAAGATCGTCAAAGCCATGCAGATGGCGCTGCAATATGGCTGCCCGTTTGTGGCCCTCAATGACTCGGGCGGGGCGCGCATCCAGGAGGGCGTGGACAGCCTGGGCGGCTACGCCAGCATCTTCGACGCCAACTGTGAGGCCTCCGGCGTCATCCCGCAGATTTCGGTGATCATGGGGCCGTGCGCGGGCGGGGCCGTCTACTCGCCGGCCCTCACCGACTTCGTCTTCATGACCGAGCAGAGCTACATGTTCATCACCGGCCCGGACGTCGTCAAGGCCGTGATGCAGGAGGAAGTCAGCCAGGAGGCCCTGGGCGGCGGGCGCGTGCACAGCGTGGAGAGCGGCGTCAGCCACTTTCTCGCCCGGGATGACCAGGAATGCCTGGGCCTCGTCCGCGAGCTGCTCGGTTATCTGCCGTCCAATAACCAGGAGGACCCGCCCTATCTGCGCCCGCGCGACGACGCCGCCCGGCGCTGCCCGGAGCTCGAGCAGCTGGTGCCGACCGACCCGCACAAGCCCTATGACGTGCGCCAGGTGATCGCCAGCCTGGTGGACGACGGCCGCTTTCTGGAGGTGCACGCGCTGTGGGCCCAGAACATGGTGGTGGGCTTCGCGCGCCTGAACGGCTGGGTGGTGGGGCTGGTGGCCAATCAGCCGATGGTGCTGGCCGGCTGTCTGGACATCAAGGCCTCCATCAAGGCCGCGCACTTCATCCGCCTGTGCGATGCCTACAACGTGCCGATCCTGACGCTCCAGGATGTGCCCGGCTTCCTGCCGGGCAAGGACCAGGAGTACGGCGGCATCATCCGCAACGGCGCGCGCATGATCTACGCCTACAGCGAAGCCACGGTGCCCAAGCTCATGGTGATCCTGCGCAAGAGCTACGGCGGCGCGTACTGCGTGATGAGCAGCAAGGGTCTGCGCGGCGACCTGCTCTACGCCTGGCCCAACGCCGAGATCGCGGTGATGGGGGCCGAAGGCGCCGTGAACATCCTGTTCCGCGGCGACCTGAAGGCGGCGCCGGATCCCGCGGCGCGCCGGCGCGAGCTGGTGGACGACTACGAGGCGCGCTTCAACAACCCGTATGTGGCGGCGGCGCGCGGCCTGATCGACGACGTCATCCAGCCGCGCGACACGCGCCAGGTGCTGATCCGCGCCCTGGAGTTGACGCTGTCCAAGCGCGAACGCCACACGTCCAAGAAGCACGGCATCTCGCCCATGTAGGCTGCGCCGCTCCGCCAGCGGTGCCGGGCCAAGCCCATGTTTACCAAGATCCTGGTCGCCAATCGCGGTGAAATCGCCGCCCGCATCATCCGCACCTGCCGTGATCTGGAGATCCAGACCGTGGCCCTGTACGAGCCGGCGGACCGCGGCTCGCTGCATGTGCGCCTGGCCGACGAGGCCGTCCCGGTCGGCCCGGGCGCTTTCAGCCAGCCGGAGACCCTCGTCCAGGTCGCGCGCGCGGCTGGAGCGCAGGCCGTGCATCCCGGCTACGGCTTCCTGGCGGAACAGGCCGATTTCATCACCGCCTGCCAGGCCGCCGGCCTGACCTTCATCGGGCCGCCCGCCGCTGTGGTGCGGATGCTGCGTGACAAGATCACGGCCCTGAAGGCGGCCCGCGCCTACGGCTTTCCCACCACGACGCATTCGGCGCGCGCCTTCGACGGCGATGAGCGCGCCGCCCTGCGCGCCGAGGCCGACCGGCTCGGCTACCCCGTGGTCGTCAAATCATTGATCGGCGGGCGCGGCCGCGGCGAGCGCCTGGTGCGTTCGGCCAACCGGCTGGACGAGGCCGTGCAACGGGCCGAGACCGAGGCCCTGACCGTCTACGGCGACCGCCGCCTGTATGTGGAAAAGGCCATCCTGCCGGCCCACCAGATCGGCGTGCAGGTGCTGGGCGACCGGCACGGCCACCTGATCCACCTGGGCGAGCGCGAAGGCTCGCTGATCTACGGCAATCAGAAGATTGTAGAGGAGGCGCCGGCGCCGTGCCTGACGCCGGAGGGACGGGACCGCCTGTGTCAGACGGCCGTGGCCCTGGCGCGATTGTTCGACTATCAGAACGTCGGCACGGTGGAGTTCCTGGTGGACGAGGCCGGCGCGTTCTACTTCACCGAGATCAAGGCGCGTATCCAGATCGAGCACCCGGCGACGGAAATGGTCGCCCGGATGGACCTGGTGCGCGAGCAGATTCGCCTGGCGGCCGGCGAAGCGCTCGGCCTGACACAGGCCGATGTCCACCTGCACGGGCATGCCATCCTGTGCCGGATCAACGCCGAGGACCCCGCGCAGCGCTTTTTGCCCACGCCCGGCCGGCTGCGCCGGGTGCGCCTGCCCGGCGGGCCGGAAGTGCGCGTGGACACCTTCGCCTACAGCGGCTGTGAGGTCCCGGCCGAGTACGACCCGATCGTGGCCAAGGTCGCCGTCTGGCATTCCACGCGCGCCGCCTGCGTGCTCCGCCTGCGGCGCGCGCTGGAGGACTTCACCCTGATCGGCACACCCACCAATCTGCCGCTGCATCAGCGCCTGGTGGCCGATCCGGAGTTTGAGCAGGGCACCTACACCACCGAACTGCTCGGGCGCTCCAGGCTGGCGGAGGCGCCCCCGCCGGCCGACCATCTGCGCGACCTGGCGGTTGCGGCCGCCGTAGCGTTCGTGCGGCGCTATCAGCGCCTGAGCCCGGAGACGCCGGAGCGGCTGCGCTCCGGCTGGCACCAGGCCAGCCGGACTCTGCCGCGCTGAGCCGGAGGCCGACCATGCCCAAGATCGCGGTGACCATTGCCGGCCAGAGCTTCACAGTGGACTTTGAAACGGGGACCCTGACGGGCGGCGCCTTCACCGCCAGCGTGAACGGCGAGACGGTGGCCGTCCTCGTGCCGGACGCCGAACGGCCGGTGGATGAGCTTGAGTGGCTGGTGGTGAACGGCCGGCCCTACGAGCTGGCCTTCGACCCCGACCTGCGCTGGATCAAAGCCTACAGCGGCATCCACCCGCTCGAGGTGCGCGACCTCCAGGCGGCCGTGGCGCGCCCGGTGAGTGGAGACGGACGCGTGAAGGCGCCGATCCCGGGCGTCATCACGCGCCTCCTGGTGGCGCCGGGCGAAACCGTGGCGCCGGGCCAGCCGCTGGTGATTCTGGAAGCCATGAAGATGGAGAACGAGATCCGCGCGCCGCGGGCCGGAACCGTGGCCACGCTGCATGCGGCGGCCGGCCAGCGCGTGACGCTCGGCCAGGTGCTGGCCGAGATCACGTAGCCCGGCAGCGCTCCCGCTGCTGGTAGGCGGGCTGGTCGCCCATCGGCGGGCGTTCCCGTTCCGCGATCTCTTCGACGTCCAGGAAGTAGCCGGCGGCCTCGTGCCGGATCAGCTTCATCGTCTTGTTGACGTCCGCCACGAAAGCGCGCTCGTAGTGGCGCTCCAGCTTGCGCATCACGGCCTGGATGATGGCGAACGACATCTTGCTCAGCGCTTCCAGCGATTGGTTGTGGTGGATGCGCTCCAGCAGGTCGACCTGGGCGATAGCGCTCAGGCCGTGCTGCTCGAACATCTCGATCAGCAGCCCGATCTCCACCCCATAGCCCGAGAAGAACGGACAGCGCTCCAGCGCCGCGCGCCGGCCGGCGTACTCGCCGGAGAGCGGCTGCACCACGCCGGACAGTTCCGGATAGAACAGGTTGAGCAACGGCCGGGCCGTCAGCTCGGTCACACGGCCGCCGCCGCCGGCCTGGATCTTCTCGCCCACCTTCAGCGGCCGCCGGTAGAACCCCTTCACGAACTGGACGCCCGGATTGAGCAGCAGCGGCCCGACGATGCCGTAGACGAAGCGCGGGTGGATGTTGACGATGTCGGTGTCGATCCAGGCGATGATGTCGCCGCGCGTCACCAGCAGGCTCTTCCAGAGCGCCTCGCCCTTGCCCCGGCGCGCCCCCAGCTCGGGCAGCAGCTCCTGGTGGATGTGGACCGGGATCCCCAGCCGCCGCGCGATCGCGCGGGTGTCGTCGCTGGAGTTGGAGTCGATCAGCACGATCTCGTCCAGCAGCGGCACCTTGTCCATCAGCGCGCGTTTGACCGTGCTGATGACCTTGCCGACGGTCTCGGCTTCGTTCAAGGCCGGCAGCACCAGGCTGACGGTCACGCCCTGGTCGCGCTTCAGGTCCAGCAGTTGCTGCAAGTCGGCGAATTCGTCGGCGTTGAAGGTGTTCTCGGCGAACCACTTGTCGACCAGGATCGAAATGGCGCCGGCGCCGGCGGTCTCGTCGAGCGCGGCCTCCGGGAGCGCGCGGTGTGTCTTGACCACCATGACCGCGGCCGTGGCCTCCTTCAACACCACATCGGCCATCGGTCCGAGCGAGGCGGCCGTGTGGGCCGGGCGGGCGGAAGCGCCCATGATGACCAGGTCGACATGGCGGGCCTCGTCGATGATCGTGTGGGCCGTGTCCGGCGTGGTGGCCGAGCGTTTCTGCACCTCCGGCAGGCGCGCCAGCACGCGCTCCAGCCCCTTGAAGGGCGCGTCCGTGCCGGTGTCGCCGGTCAACTGGATGTGCAGGGCCGTCAGCTGCTGGGGGTGCAGGCTCAGTCCCAGCCGCAGCGCCAGTTCGGCGTGCGGGCCGCCGCGCATGGGCACCAGCACCCGCGCCGCCGCGCTGGGGAAACTCCGTCCGGCCAGCGGCCCGCGTACCAGCGCCACGTCGCAGGGCGGGTGCAGCAGCACCTCCGCCGGCGTCGCCCCCAGCGCCTCGATCTGGCCGGCCCAGTCCAGGATCAGCAGGTCGTGCTCCTCCGCCTGGATGAATTTCTTCAGCTCCACCCACGGCTGATGGGAGACCAGGATTTTGCCGTGGGCGCGGACTTCTTTGGGCGCCGCCAGCTGGCGCACGCGGCGGCGCACGGCCGGCGCCTTTTGCGCGCCGGCGCTGAGCGGCTCGCCCGGCGCCAAGGCCACCACGCCCACCAGCCAGACCTCCGGCGCCAGAGCCAGCGCCATCTGCAGACCGGCGCTGGCCTCACAGCCCGAGACCACCGGCACCAACACGCGCTGCAGTGAGGGGAAGAAAGGTCGCTTGGCCATCTTAAGTCGTGACCTCCTGGAGCAGAGGCGCCAGATGCCGCCTGTAGATGTGCTCCCAGCTGTATTCGCCGCGGGCGCGCGCGGCGAGTTGATAAGCGCTGTCGGCGGCCAGGCGCTGCCGGACGGCGGCGGCCACCGCATCCGGGTCGGCGTCTGGCGCGAAGTAGCTGGCCTGGTCACCGCCCAGGGCGCGCAGCGGCGCGATGTCGGCACAGAAGACCGGCAGCCGGTTCAGGGCGGCCTCCAGCACGGGCAGGCCAAACCCCTCCTCGCGGCTGGGCAGGAAGAGCGCGTCGGCCAGCCGGTAGAAGTCGGCGATGACTTCGTCGGCCAGGAAGCTGTCCTGCAGATCGGCCAGGAAGTGCGCGGCCCCGGTCAGGCCCAGCTCGCCGCGCAGGGCGTGCAGGTGCCCAAGGTAATCGGCGTTCTTGGGGTTGTGCGGCCCGAGCGGACCCGTCACCACCAGGGCCGCGCCGGGTTCGGTCCGCCGCAAGGCCGCCAACACCCGCAACGCCAGTTCGATGTTCTTGCGCGGCGTGATCCGCACGGGCAGCAGCAGGATCGGCGCCGCCTCCAGCAGGCGCATCTGGGCGACGAGCGCCTGGGTCAGCGGCTCGAACTTGAGCAGCCGCTTGATGTCCAGGCCATTCGGGATGACGCGCACGGCCTCCGGCGGCAGCCGCATCAGCTCGGCCAGCTCGCGCCGGCGCAGTTCGGACACCACCACTTGCACGGCGCCGGGCCAGGCGGTGCGCAGCAGATCCCACGGATAGCCCGCGTGCAACTCGGGCTGATAGCGCGGGGTCGTCCAAGCCAGGTCGTGATGCCACAGGATCAGGCGCGGCCCGGCGCGCAGGTCGTGCAGGGCCGCGGTCAGCGCCAGGTTCTTGTTCAGCGAGCAGACGTTGTGGGCGATCAGCACGTCCACGTCGGCGAGCAGGGTCTGCAGCGCCGGCACCAGCTGGGCGCGCAGGCTCTCGAAGGCGGCGGGCACGCGGCCGGCGTCCAGCTCCG
The DNA here is from genome assembly GCA_937952305.1 of uncultured Anaerolineales bacterium. Classification (GTDB taxonomy): domain Bacteria; phylum Chloroflexota; class Anaerolineae; order Anaerolineales; family UBA6663; genus SpSt-583. The sequence continues at coordinate 54,459 of CALFZO010000142.1, forward strand.
CTTTGACCGCCAGCACCTCCGGATGGCGCGAGTCCGCCAGCGGTAGTGCGCTGAAGGTGATGCGCGGGTCGGTGGCCTGGCCGCGGGCCGCGATGACGTGTACCTGGTGGCCGGCCTCGGCCAGGGTGCGCGCCTGGTGGGCCAGGACGCTTTCGACGCCGCCGACAACGGGCGGGGCGGAATGGTGCAGCAGGGCGAGCCTCATCGTAACCGGCCTCCGTTAAAGCCTGTTCAAGCGTCAGTCGGCGTACCCGAAGCAGTCGCCGAGCAGGGCTTGCAGGCGGCGCTCCAGCACCGCGAACGAATAGTAGCGCCGGGCCAGCTGGTAGTTCTGCTCGGCCCAGGCCGCGGCCAAGGCCTGATCTTCCAGCAGGCGCCGCGTCTGGCGCAGCACGGCCTCGCCGATGAAGCCGTCGAACCAGATGGTCCGGAAGCCCTTGGGCTTGATATCGACCTCGTAGATCGAGTAGTTGTTGACGACGATCGGGCGCCGGTAGTACAAGGCCTCTAGGAAGGCGTTGCCGAAGCCCTCAATAGCGGACGGGTAGGTCACCAGATCGGCGTGCGGGTAGACGTCGCCGAGCGTATAGATTTTGCGGCCGTCGGCCGTGCGCCCGCGCTGGTCGCCGACGATGTCGGCCTCGAAGCGCACGTCCACGTTCAGCAGATGCGCGAACTCGCGCACGCGCTGTTCGTACTCGCTGCCCTCGTCGCCGGAAGCGTGCGAGATGATCAGGCGCGCTTTGAGGCCCAGCCGGCGCGTCAACTCGATGGCGTGCTCGATGCCCTTGCGCTGGATGACGCGCGTCGGCTGCAGGAAGAAGCGCTCATCGGCGGCCAGCCCCAGGTCGGTCCGGACCGAGGCGCTGTAGGCATCCGGCGGCGGGGGCGGGTTCTCGAAGTCCATGACATTCGGGACGACGCGCGACGTCAGGCCGTGGCGCGAGGCCAGCTGCTGCGCCTGGACCGAGTTGATCACGACGTGGCGGATGGACGGCAGATTGGGCGGGAAGGCGGCGGCCAGGTAATCCTGGACGCAGTTGACCATGAAGCGCTGGCGCTCCCAGTGGAAGTCGTGGTGGTGGGCGATGGTCGGGTAGCCGGTCTCGGCGATGAATTCCGTCAGCGCCAGCCCGAGCGGCAGGTTGAGCGGGATGGTGACGGCGTTCTCGATAATCAAGAGTTCCAGCGCGAAGTCGCGCGCGAAGGCGTACAGGTGCTCTTTGAAATAGTCCTTGAGTTCCTGGACCTGGCGCGTGATGTGGGGTGGGCGGGCGTAGATAGAGAAGAAGTCCTTGTACAGGCCGGCCAGTTCCGGATGAGCGTGGCGGGCCGCCTCGGCCGTGCTCCAATTGCCGGCGTAGGCGACTGTATTGATGGCGTCGATGGCGGGATGGCGGTAGAAGGCCTCCGGCACGACGCGGCTGCACTGCGGCGCTCGGTCGCACTGGCCGGCGAAGTAGTAACAGGTGTGGCCGAGCCGTTCCAGGACAGCCGCCCACTTGGCCGTCTCCAGCGAGACTCCGTCCGTGCTGGCGAAGCGGGTGGAGATGAATCCGATGCGGCGGGAAGTGGAAGCAGCCATAGGGTTCTAGATGGTGGGCGGGCGGCCGGCCGCGCCCACGGGTGGAGGCGGCCAGGGCGGCCCGCCTCGGGTGGGATGAATGCCAGCCGGGGCTACCCGGCTTTGGGACGGTCCAGGCGCACCGGCGCCGCTGCCCCCACGACCACACCTTCGGCCCGCAGCGCCTCCAACGCCTGCTGGCGCAAGGCCGTCATCACGCCCCACTGTTTGCCCGGCGCGGTCTTGGCCTGCAGGCGCACCTGGACGGCCCAATCCTTGAAGGCTACCCAGCCCAGCGCCTGGGGCGCCTCTAGCAAGTCAGCCTTGAGCGCGGCGTCGCCGGCCACCTGCTCGGCGGCCGCGCGCAAGGCCCGCATCACGGCGGCCATGTCGGCCTCGTAGCCGACATCCAGATCGACCACGGCGCGCGCCCACTCGGCGGTGAGGTTGGAGACGGTGCGGACGTCGCCGTTGGGCACGATGTGCTGGCGCCCCTCCAGGTCGCGCAGATATGTGACGCGCAGAGTGATGCGCTCCACCTCGCCGCTGACCTCGCCCACTCTGATCACATCGCCGACCGCGAACTGGTCCTCGATCAGGATCAGCAGCCCGCCAATCATGTCCTTGATCAACGTCTGGGCCCCGAGCGAGAGCGCCAGGCTGGCGACGCCCAGGCTGGCCAGCAGCGGCAGGATGTCGATCGCCAGCGCGTGCAGGACCATCAGGCCGGCCACGCCGAACACGAGCACGTAGGCGGCGCTGCGGCTGACCCCGACCAGGGTGCGCAGGCGGGCGGCCCGCTCCGGGCTGCGCGCCGGGGGCTGGGCCAGGCGCTGTTCGAGCAGGCGGGCGGCCCGCCGCAGCAGCCAACCGGCTACCAGACTCAGGGCCACGATCAGCGTGATGCGCAGCGCGGTCGCGGCGGCCGGGGTCGTGAGCAGGGTGTTCCAGTCCAAGCGGGCCTCCGTTGCGGTCAGTGGTCCGGCCGCACGGCCTCAGTCGCCTCCCAGGCCACGACCATCGGTGCGGCGTTGTCCGGGATGAGGTCATAGGCCTGGTCAAGCGGGTGCGCCTGCGCCCGGCACAGCAGCGTGGCCAGTGCCAGGCCGTGGGCCACCACCAATACGTCCGCGCCGCGGTGGCGGTCCGCCAGGTCATCGGCGGCCGCCGCAACCCGCCGGGCCAGCTCGGCCACGGACTCGCCGCCGGGCGCCCGGCTGTGCACGGGATCGCGTTCGCGCGCCGCCACTTCGTCCGGGTGTTGTTGCGCGATCTCGTCGGCGCGGCGGCCCTCCCAGGCGCCCAGGCTGATCTCGCGCAGGCGCGGCTCGGCCAGGACGCGCAGGTTCAGGCGCGCACCGATCACCTCGGCCGTCTGCCAGGCCCGGCTGAGGTCGCTGCTGTACAGGGCCGTGAAGGAGCGTCCGGCCAGTTGGTCGGCGAGCGCGCGCGCCTGTGACCAGCCGGCGGCGTTGAGCCCGGGCGCCGCCGGCGACTGGCCCTGCCAGCGGCCCTCCCGGTTCCAGTCGGTCTGGCCGTGTCGGATCAACCAGAGCCGCGTCATCCGGCCGGCTCCAACGCCAGCCAGGCCACTTGATACGGCGCCAGCTGCAACTCGGGGCCAGCCGCGGGCCGGGCCGTGTCCATGAGCAGATCTGCCGTGACACGCTGGCGCAGGGCTTCCGGCACCCGCGCAGTGACCGGCGCCGCGCTGACGTTGTGCAGGCAGAGCACGGCCGCGCCGCCGGCCGGGGCCGCGCGCAGCAGCGCGAAGACGGCGGCGCCGCAGTCTACGACCTCCTGACGCCCGTGCGGATGAAAAGCCGGCGTGGCGGCGCGGACCTGCAGGAGTTGTCGGCAGCGCCCGAAGACGCGCGCGCGCCGCGAGCCCGGTTCATCCAACTCGCGTTCCAGGTCGGCCCGGCTCAGCTTCTGGCGGTTGATGGTGCGGTTGCGCCCCGTCTCGCGTACGCCGTCCGGCCAGCCGCGCGAGCCGAACAAGCTGTGGAAATAGAGGCCGGGCACTCCCACCAGCGCCAGCATGATGGCCTGCGCGGCCAGGAAGCGGTCCACCTGAAGCGCCAGCGGCTCGGCGCCGGCCGGGTCCGAGAGCGCATCGAAGTAATTGATGTTCAGCTCGTACGGGCTCTGGGTCCCGTCCGGGTTGTGCTTGTAAGAGACCAGGCCGCCGTGGGCCTGAACCTGGTCCACCAACGCCTGCACGGCCTCGGCTGGCAGCAGGCCGCGGGCCGGGTTCAAGCCGATGCCGTCATGCGACGCCAGGAAGTTGAAGAACGTCACCTGGTCGGATGGCAGCGCCAGGCTGGCGGCCCAGGCCGAAAGAACCCGCGCGTCGCCGGTGCGGAAAGTGTGCAGGGTGAGCGGCGGCAGCGCGAAGTTGTAGACCAATTGCGCCTCGTTCGTGCCGTCACCGAAATAGGCCAGGTTGTCCACGTGCGGCACGTTGGTTTCGGTAATCAGGCGGACGTGCGGGGCGACCTGGTCCAGGACCGTGCGCCAGAGCTGCACCACGCGGTGGGTCTGCGGCTGGTGCAGGCACGGCGTGCCGATGGTCTTCCACAGGAAGGCGATGGCGTCCAGCCGGATGAAGTCGGCGCCGCGCGCGGCGTAGAACAGCAGCAAGTCCACCATCTCCAGCAGCACATCCGGGTTGGCGTAGTTCAGGTCGATCTGATCGGCGCTGAAGGTTGTCCAGACCGCCTTGGAATCGGTCGCTGTCTCGACCGGCGTCAGCAGCGGCAGGGCGCGCGGGCGCACCACCTGCGAGAGGTCCGGTGTGCCCGGCACTACGATGAAGTAATCGCGGTAGCGCGCGTCATCGTGCAGAAAGGCTTGAAACCAGGCGCTGTGCGCCGAGATATGGTTGACCACGGCGTCGAACATCAACCGGAACTCGCCAGCCGGCCCGCGCAGCGCGGCGACGTCAGCCCAGGTCCCTAACGCCGGATCGATGGCGCGATAATCCACCACCGAGAAACCGTCATCGGATGTCCACGGATAGAACGGCAGCACGTGTACGCCGCTGACCACACCGGCCAGGTGGCGGTGGCAGAAATCCGCCAGCCCGCGCAGCGGGGCCTGGCCGGGCGCCTGGACCTGATCGCCATACGTGATCAACAGCGCGTCGCGCTGGGAGAGGCCCGTCGTCGGCGGCGGCGGGATCTGGCCGCGATAGCGCTCCAGGAGCCTGGCCAAGCGCGGCCAGACCTGGGCGGCGACCGCCGGGCCGTAGAGAAAACGCAGATGTTCCTGGAGCAAGCTGGTCGTCATGCGTCTGCCTCCGCGCTGGCTGGGCCGGGCGCCGGAACAAAAAGGAGACTGTTTTGACAGTCTCCACCCTCTCCCGACCGAGGATCGGGAGGTCTAACTTCAGCAGCCGCGTTCGTGTGTGTGTAAGGGTCTTATACCAGAAAACGGCCAGCTTCACAACTAGAACCGGCACCGCCGCTCACGGCACCCAGTCGCCGCGATTGTTGAGCTCATTGCGCTCGCTGATCTGGCCGTGGCCAACGGCGCCGGTTGCAGCGGTATCTACGTACACATAGAGGCTTCGCGCAGACTCGGGCAGCCAGGCGGCCTCGGCCAGCGCCGCCGCTGCGCCGGTCAGCGTAACCTGGCCGCCCGGCGCCAGGGCCGCCGCGACGTGCCAGGCCGTGCCCCGGCAGGCGAGCTCCGGGCAGGCGGTTTCCCAGTTGACTGCCGGCGGCGGCGCCTGGTCAAGGTCGGCCCAGGCATCGACGCGGAACCCGGCCGGCGTCGCCGCGTCGCCGATGTTCGTGATCGTGATCTGGAGCGACGCCGGCTGGCCATTGTGGCTCGGGCAATACTCGAAGGCGACGGCCAGGTCCGGGGCGCCGGCGGCGCTGACCCCGGCCGCGGCGGGCGCGCGGGCCTGGAGCGGCAGATAGAGTGCGTAGACGGTCATCGGCGGCGCGGGTGTCGGCAGCACGTACAGCCCGGGCGTCGACGGGAAGCAGACGCGGGCCGGCGGCGTAACTGGGCTGCCGGCGCCGGCCAGCAGACTGTACGGTCCGCCGGCTGCGGGCGCGCCGCTCATCTGGCCGAGGGAGCCTTGCAGGCGATAGACGCCGCCGTGAGCCTGGACGCCGGGCAGCGGCGCAAAGTGCCGGAGCAGGCGCGGGCTGGCCAGCGCCGTCAGGGCCAACGCCGCGCTCGCCAGAGCTAGGACAGGCCGTGGCCGCATGGCGGGGTCACAGATAGAACGAGGCCGCGTCGCCGTCGCGGCCGTCGACAAAGTCGATCCGGCGGGGCAGTTGGCGATAGTCGCAGCCGCCCAGGTAATCGGCCAGGCTCATCAGAGCCTCGGCCTCCACGGGGACACGGTCCCGGCCGTCCAGGTCGGTGAAGAGCGCGAAGCGCCGCACTGGCAGCCGCGCCAGGCGCCCGACCATGGCCGTGATGTAACCGCGCACGCCGTGCCGGATGGCGTAGGCAGCGCGCAGATGCAGCAGGGTTTCCTCCAACGGCAGATGGAGCAGGCCGTGGCGCTGCGCCACGCACCGGGCGGCCAGGATGGCGCGGATCTCGGCCGGCTGCGGCGGCGGCAGGACGCGCGGCCAGGGCACCGAGCCGGCCGGCTCTTCTTCAAACAAGCGTGGCATAGGTGTGTGGCCGGCGCCGAGAACTTGCCCCCTGCCTGGCGGCGCCGGAAACTGGGCACACTATAGACTGTGCGACCCGGCCTCAAAAAGAACGGAACAGTTGAGGTAAGTTTGAAATCGACCCTGAGGGCTTCAGAAATCCTCGCGTTCGAAGCGCCAAACCGCCACGCCCACGAACACCACCGTCCACAGCGCGGTGGCGATGGCCGGCAGCCAATCCGTCACCGGCTGGCCCTGTGCCAAGGTCAGGGCCATGGCTGGCTGCGCCTCGCTCATGGTCATCGTCAACGCCCAGGGCATGACCGCCATCAGCCACGGCGCCAGGCCCAGGAACAGCTGGTAGCCAAAGATCAACAGCAGCGGCAGGCCGATGACGGCACCGCGCGAGTTGACGAGCGTGCCCAGCATCAGCGTCAGCGCCAGGTAAAAGAGCAGAGTCAAGTACACCAGCGCCATCCCGCCCAGGAAGCCGCCCACCGGGTAGGCCGTGCCCGTGGCGAAGTAAAGGAGGCCATAGGCCACCGCGCCTTGCGCCAGCACCATCGTCACCAATATCCCAAGCGCATTGGCGGCGAGCTTGGAGAGCAGGAAGGCGCTGCGCGAGACCGGCTTGGAGAGCACCCATGCCGCCGTGCCCGTCTGCCGCTCCAGGATGACGGCTTCCTGCCCCAGAATCACCACGCCGACGGCGATGGCCAGGCCGGAGAAAGTGAAGTAGATCATCAGGCCGGTTTGATCCAGCGGCGGTTGGTCCGGCAGGCCCTCCACCGCGCTGACTTCGCCGGTCCGGCGCTGCGCCTCGGCGGCCTCAGCCTGGGGCGCGACGATGATCACGAGGGCCAGCATGCCGTTGACGAGCGCCAGCCAGATAAGGGTCTGCCACAGCCACTGGCCGGTCCGCCACCAGCGCCGGTTTTCTTTGCGAGTCAGATTGCCGAAGCCCTGCAGCCAGCCTCGCTCCGGCACAGCCTGCAGGCTGCTATTGCTTGCCATGGTCGCCTCCCTCAACGATCTTCAGGAACGCCTCTTCCAGGTCGTACTTCTGGCGCGCGAACTCGGCCACCGATACGGCTGGATCAGAGAGCACCAGCCGCAGCAGGTCGTGCTCGGCGGCGGCCTCGTCGGTGACGCCGACGTGCCAGGCCGTGGCGCCGTTCACGCGGTCCACTTTGAGCGTCGACACCCACGGCTGGGCGGCGACCAGGCCGCGCACCGGCTCGGCGTCACCCTTGAGTTTCACCTGGTAGATCAGGCCGCCGGAGCCGGCCAAGAGCTGCTCGATCGGGGCCTGCGCCACCAGTTCCCCCTGGTTGAGGATCGCCACCGTGTCGCTGACGCGCTGCACATCGTCCAGGATGTGGGTGGAGTAAAAGATGGTCGTGTACTTGCGCAGGCGTTCCATGACCTCGAGGACGTCGCGGCGCCCCTGCGGGTCCAGGCTGGCGGCCGGCTCATCCAAGATGATCAGATCCGGGTAGTTGATCTGCGCCTGAGCGATGCCCAGCCGCTGGCGCTCACCGCCGGAGAAGCCCTTCAGCGGTCGGTCGGCCTTATCGGCCAGGCCGACCAGGTCCAGCGTCTCGGCGATCCGCGCTTCGATCTGCGCCGCCGGCCCGCTGAAGAAGAAGCCGGCCGTGAAGCGCAAGGTCTCGCGCGCGGTCATGTGTTCGTAATAGCGCGGGTCCTGCGCCAGGTACCCGACGCGCTGGCGGATGCGGACGCTGTCGCGCCCGATTGCGTGACCAAAGACGCGGCCCTCGCCGCTGGTGGGCCGCGCCAGACCGAGCAGCAACTTGATGGTCGTGGTCTTGCCGGCGCCGTTCGGCCCCAGGAATCCGAAGATGGAGTTCTTCGGGACCTTGAGGTTGAGGCCTTTGAGCGCCTGAACCCCTTTGTAGGTTTTGGTCAGATTGTGGGTTTCAATGACGAGTGCCGTGGACGAGTCCATCGCTTGCCTGCCTGGCGCGCCACTGAGGGAGGTGGTCGGCCTCATGGACGCTACGTTAGCAGAAGCGGCCGCGCCCGGCGTCGGCCAAAGGAGGGATTGGCGCCGGGCCAATGGGCCGGGGGAAAACGAAAACTCCGGTCAGTGGGTCTGCCCGGAGCGGTGGTGGTCTGGACCGGAGCGGCGGCGCGTTAAGGCAGATCCGCCGCTTCTACCCCGTTCATTTGAACCGGCTGGAGCGACACTGCTTGAGCGCCACCTGGGCCGGACAATCCCTGTCCCTGGCTTGCCTGTGGACGGGGCTCCAGGCTGCTCGTGAGCGCGGGCGGCGGAGCGGGCGCATCCAACGGGCCGGAGAAGGCGTACCAGGTGGCGGCGCCGATCAGGCTCAGGGCGAGGAGTAGTTTCAGGGCTTCGCGTTTCAGGTTCAGGGTACGCATGCACGCTCATCCTAAGCAGGCCGCGGCGCGGCCCGCGTAACTTGAGAGCCAGTCTAGTCACCTGTCCGGCTTGCGTCGTCAGGCTTTGGATGGAAACCCATCAATGGGGCGGCTTATGGTACCACCACTTCGCCGGAACTGGCGATCATCTGTGCTGATCTGGGCCGAGGCCGAGCAGCCTGCTCGTTATTGCAGGATGTGTGCCGCTGGCGCCTGACCGTTGCCGGCGCGCCTGCCCGAAGCGGGAAATCCGTTCTGTTGGGCGGCTCTACTCTGAAGACGTTTCCGCTCGGGTTTTGGTTGCCTGAGGGCCAGCGGGGATTCAGAGGGGTTTGCGATGTGTCCCAGCGGGCCCGGCCGTACCTCAGAGTTCAGCCAGGAAGCGCCGGATCACGCCGACATACTCGTCCAGGCGGGCGATGGAAGCCACATGCCCGGTGCCGTGGAAGGTGTGGACGCGGGCCTGGGGGTGGAGGGCCTTGAGCGTGGCCCGCGCCGGCGCCTCAGCCACTGGGTCGTCGTCACCTTCCAGGATCAGGATCCGGCCGGGCCAGCGCTCCAGATCGCTGGGCGTGAACGCCGACGTGCGGTCGAAATCGACGGCCAGGCGGTAGCGCGCCAACAGGTCGGCCTTGCTGAGCCGCTGGATCATCTCCTCGGAGTACGCGTCCCAGAAGGCGATGTGCTCGGGCGCGGCCCGCAGCGACTTGCGGGTGGCGGCGCGCAATAGGGCGCGCAGCAGGCCCATGGGCAGCAGACCGAATACGGTCAACGCCCACTGGTTCTGGGCGGCCCGCTCCGGCTTGGGGCCGCCGGTATGGGAGAGCACCAGCCGGTCGACGCGCTCCGGGTAAGCCCGCACGAAGCGCTGAGCCACCATGCCGCCGTAGGAGCCGCCCAGCACATGTGCCCGGCCGGCACCTTCGGCGTCCAAGATGGCCGCCAGCCCGGCCGTCATCGCCCCCAGGTCGATCAGGCCAAACGGATAACTCGGCACGATCACGCGGTACTCGCCTTCAAAGGCCAGACTGTGCTGGAACGACATCTCAGCCAGGCCCAGCAGGCCGGGCAGGATCAGCAACGTCGAAGCGCCGCTGCCTGAGGCCAGATACTCCCAGCGCGTCCCGGCCACGGTCAGCGTGCGGGCCGGGTGGGTGGCGCGGAACCGCAACAGTTCGGCCCGGGCCGGCGCCGGGACCTGGCGGTAAAGCCGATCGAGAGCGGGTGTAGACAACATGGACGGCCTCCGGGTGGCGCACTCAGCCGCGCGGTTGCGGGGTGGCCTCGGCCGCCGCACGCCGCCCCCAGCGGCGGTGCGTACCGAGCACCACGAGCGTGCAGACGACGATGCCGAAGAGCGCGAAGGGCACCACCGACCAGCCGGAGGCGCCGCCCTCGTAGACGCTCCAGGCCGATTTCATCAGGCCGATGGCCACGATGACGCCGACGCCCCAGGCGATGGACCGGTACCAAAAGGCCGCACACAAGCCGCCCAGGCTGAGCGGGACCAGCGCGGTGAGGAGCAGTTTGCCGGTCGTCCAGGGCGCGGCCAGGAAGGCCTGCTCGCGCGCCAGGAAATCGATGACCCAGGTGGGCGGCGCGGCCGGCTTGGGGAACCAGAACATGCTGCTGGCCAGGGCGACGAACGTCAGGACCAGGCCCGGCCAGCTGCGCCGAAAGGCGAAGTAGCACAGCGGCAGTATGAAGAGGGGCCGGATCAGCCAGCTGAGCGGGTTATGATGCCGCTCCCAGGCCCAGGCTAGAAAGGTGTTCAGCAGTTCAGGGAAATCCATGGCGGCCTCGCTTGGTGAGTGTCGGTTGCTGACATTGAACGACAGACACGCCCGGCGCGGGTATCACAAAGGCGTACAAGAAGTGATCGCCGCGATGGCTGTACAATCAGGCGGGGGTGGGCTATGCACGAACATGCTTCTTTCGGCGAATGGGTCCGGCGCCGGCGCAAGACGTTGGATTTAACCCAGCAGGCGCTGGCCGACCGGATCGGCTGCTCCAAAGTGACGGTTGTCAAAATCGAGAGCGACCAGCGGCGGCCGTCGCGCCAGGTGGCGGCTTTGCTGGCCGACGCTCTGCAGATCCCGCCGGCCGAGCAGGCGGCCTTCATCCGCGCGGCGCGCGGCGAGCAGGCGGCTTTCCGGCTGTCGGCGCCGACGGCCGCGCCGGCGGCCGCTCCTTGGCCGGAGCCGCCGACTCCGCTGCTCGGGCGCCAGGCGGAGTTGGCCGAGATTGAGCGTCTGCTGACGGACCCGGCCTGCCGGCTGCTGACGCTGGTGGGTCCGGGCGGCATCGGCAAAACGCGGCTGGCCCTCGAGACGGCCCGGCGAATGAGCGCGCGGCCGACCGGCGCGGGCTGGACGCCGGCCGAGGTTCGCTTTGTGGCATTGGCGCCGGTCCGCGCTGGCTCGGCGTTGGCGCCGGCGGTGGCCGAGGCCCTGGCTTTCACTTTTCACGGCCGCGCGCCAGTGGAGCAGCAGTTGCTGGACACCCTGCGCGGCCGGTCCTTGCTGCTGGTGTTGGACAATTTCGAGCACCTGGTGGGCCAGGCCGCGTTCCTGGCCGAGATCGTGACCTGGGCGCCGGGCGTAAAGCTGCTGCTGACCTCGCGCGAACGGCTGCGCCTGCGCGCCGAATGGGTGCTGGAGGTGCAAGGCCTGCCGGTGGCGGCCGAGGAGCCGGGCGAGGCGCTGAGCGAAGCCGCATTGGCCCTGTTCGAGCAGGCCGCTCAGCGCGGGCAGCCCGGTTTCCGGCTGGCAGCTGGCGAGCGCGCGGCGGTCCGCCGGCTCTGCCGTCTGGTCGAGGGACTGCCGCTGGCGATCGAGCTGGCGGCGGCCTGGGCCGGCCTGCTGTCGTGCGCCGAGATCGCGGCTGAAGTGGAGCGCAGCCTGGGTTTCCTGGACGCCGCCCCGCGCGACCTGCCGGAGCGGCAGCGCGGGCTGCGGGCCGTGTTTGCGCACTCGTGGGGTTTGTTGTCCTCGGCTGAGCAAAACGCGCTGCAGCGGTTGGCGGTCTTCCGCGGCCCGTTCCGGCGCGAGGCGGCCGAAGCCGTAGCCGCGGCCACGCCGGCCGTGCTCGCGGCCCTGCGGGATAAATCGCTGCTGCGCCGCGCGGCCGGCGAGCGCTTTGACCTGCACGAGCTGGTGCGGCAGTTCGCGGCCGAACGCCTGGAGGCGGCGCCGGACCAGCGCCAGGCCGCCCTGGCGCGGCTGGCCGACTACTATGCCGCGCAGCTGGCCGCTTGGGAGTTGGACCTGCAAGGCCCCGCGCAGTTGGCGGCCCTGGCCGCGCTGGCGCTTGAATTCGAGACGGTGCTGAGCGTCTGGGAGTATTGGCTCCAGGCTGGGGCCGCCGGCGACCTGGCGCGCGGCTTCTATTGCCTCTGGTTTTTCTGCGAGGTGCGCGGGCGGCACGCCGAGGGGGAAGTGCTCTTCGGCCAGGCCGTGGCGGCCCTGCGCGGCGCTGACCCCGGCGCGGAGGCGGCATTGGGTCGAGCCTTGGCTTATCAGGCCTGGTTCGCGCTGTATCAAGGGCGGCCGGATCAGGCGCGCCACCTCTTGGAAGAAAGCTTGAGCCGGCTACGCTCGGGGGCCGACCCGCACGCGCTGGCCGAGGCGTTGTTCACGGCCGGCTCCGAGAGCCTGTTGCGCGGACGCTACGCGGAGGCGGTCGGACGCTTACAGGAAAGCCTGGCCCTGGGCCGGGCGGAGGGCCGCCCGGGCCTGATCGCGTTGGCCCTGGCGGGTTTGGGGACGCTGCACCTGGTGCAGGGGCAGGCGCCGGCGGCCTACACCGTGCTGACGGAGGCGGTGACCCAGGCGCGCGCCGCGGGCGCGCCCTCGCAGTTGGCGGCCTGTCTGGGCGGGGCGGGGACGGCGGCCGGCTATCTCGGTCAGGCGGAGGAAGCGCGCCTGTGGATTGAGGAGAGCCTGGAACTGTATCGGGGGCTGCACCACCAACTGCGCGTGGCCAAAGCGCAGAGCCAGTTGGGGTTGTTGGCCTTGGCGCAGAGCGACGGGGAGCGGGCGGAGGCGCTGCTGCGCGAGAGCGAGGCCGTTCATCGCGAAGTGGGCGAGCGGTCCGGGTTGGCGGTGGCGCTCAACCAGTTGGGGCGGGCCCTGACCCTGCAAGGGCGCGCGGCCGAGGCCTGGCGCGCCCACGTCGAGGCCGCGCAACTGGCGGCCGCGGTGCATTCAGCCCACCCCTGGCTGGAGGCGCTGGTCAGCCTGGCCGAGGCGGTGGCACCGGCCGACGAGGCCACCCGCGCGCTGGTGGCGCGCCTGTGCGCTCATCCGGCCTGCCAGGGCGAGGTGAGGGCGCGGGCCGAAGCGCTGGCGGCGCGGCTGGGCGCGAGCGAAGGGCCGGATGACGGCGCGGCGCTGGAAACGCTGGCGGCCGCCTGGCTGCGCCGTCCGGCCCCGGCGTGACCTCAGCCCTCCGGCGGGAGCAGTTCGGTGCGGGCCCAGATGGCCAGGGCCGTGCACGCGCCCAGGACGATGATGACCTGACCGAGCGCCTCCTGCATGGCCGGCAGCGCGGCCAGGTGGAGCACGATCAGGGCACCCGCCAGCACTGGCGCGGGCAGCAGCAGGATCAAGCGTCTCAGCCACAAGGGAACACTCATCGCGGCCATCCGTGAACGCCGGCGGTTCAATCTATCTGGTAGGGCACTTCGGTGATGACGATGCCGCGCCGGAACATGAGCGCCAGGCGCAGCCAGACCGCCGTCTGGGCGTGCAGCAGGCTGTGCCACCAGACGCGGGACACGAACGTGGGCACGACGATCGTGATCTTCTGGGTGGGCGTGCACTGCGCGGCGACGCCGCCGATGTAGTCCAGCAACGGCTCCAGCATCAGCCGGTAAGGCGAGTCCACGATGACCAGCCGGACGCCGTCCCCCCACGTCTCCCACTTCTGGCGGAGGCGTTCGGACTCGATCGGATCGATGGAAACGTGCACGGCGGTGAGGTCGGCCGAGAGTGAGCGGGCGTAGTTGAGGGCCGTCACCGTGCCGCGGTGCACGCCAGCCACGGGCACAATCACGCGGTGGCGCGCAATCCGCGTCGGCGCGCCGAAGTTCTCGAGCGAGAGCGCCTTGGCGAGCCGGCGGTAATGGCGGTGCACGCCGTAAAACGCCGCCACCAGGCTCGGGATCAGCACCAGGATGATCCAGGCGCCGTCTTCGAACTTGGTGATGGCGAAGACCAGCATCACCACCGCCGTGCAGACGGCGCCGAAGCCGTTGATGGCCAGCTTCAGCTTCCAGTTCCGGTCGTGGTGCAGGACCGAACCCGGCTCCTTGATCTCCTCGCCCGGCTTGAGATGGCCGGACTTCCACCAGCGCCGCGCCATGCCGGCCTGCGAGAGCGTGAAGGACAGGAACACGCCGATGGCGTACAACGGGATCAGGCCTGTGACGCTGGCGTTGAAGACAAAGATCAGGAGCGAGGCGATGGCGGCCAGCAGCATGATGCCGCGCGAGAACACCAGCCGGCTGCCGCGGTAGGTGAGCTGCTTGGGCAGGAAGCCGTCGCCGGCGTGCAGAGCGGCCAGGCGCGGGAAATCGGCGTAGGCGGTGTTGGCGGCCATGATCAGGATCAGCGTCGTCGCCCCGATCACGCCCAGGTAGAGCGGGCCGCGCCCGTCCAGGGCGGTGCGCGCCAACTGCGAGATCACGGTCTCCTCCTCCGACGGGATGGCGCCGATCTGATGCGCCAGGAACGTGATCGCCAGAAAGAGCGAGCCCAGGATGGCGCTCATCCACACCAGCGTGATGCCGGCGTTGCGGCTGCGCGGCTCCTTGAAGGCCGTGATGCCGTTGGAGATGGCCTCCACGCCGGTGAGCGCGGTGGTGCCGCTGGCGAAGGCGTGCAGGATCAGGAAGAGCGACACCGGTTGGAGGGTCTCGACGATCATGTGCGGCGGGTCGGTCACCGGCGGCAAGACCCCGGTCAGGGCGCGGAACAATCCGACGCCGACGGTCAGCACCATCATGACGACGAAGAAGTACGTGGGGATGGCGAAGGTGACGCCGGACTCCTTCACCCCGCGCAGGTTGATGAACATGACGAACAGCACCAGGCCGACGGCGATGGGCGCGCGCCACGCGAAGAGCTCGGGAAAGGCGGACACGATCTGGGCCACGCCGGACGAGATCGAGACCGCGACGGTCAGGATGTAGTCCAGCAGCAGCGCGCCGCCGGCGGTCTGGGCCGGCAGTTCGCCCAGGTTGTCACGGGCCACGATGTAGGCGCCACCGCCGCCGGGGTAGGCGTGGATGGTCTGCTCGTAGGAGATGGTGACGATGGCCAGCAGGATGACGATGGCGAGCGCGATCGGCAGCGAATAGCCGAAGGCCAGGGTGCCGGCGCCGGCCAGGATGATCAGGATCTCTTGGGTGGCGTAGGCCGTGGACGAGAGCGCGTCCGAGGCGAAGACGGCCAGGCCCACGGTCTTGCCGATGGTCTGGTGCGGCGCGTCGGCGGTGTGCAGCGGCCGGCCGATGAGCAGCGACATCCATGAGCGGGCCGGTGCGCCGTTCTTGTTCGGCTGGCGAATAACGTTGGATTGTTCAGTCGGAGGTGTAATCATGAGTGACTCTGAGCATTAACGGTCTCAGGGTCACTCTAGCAACGCGGGGTAAAACGGCCACAAAGAAGCCGCGCCAAGTGCATAAAGGACAAATAAAGACGGCGCGCCGCCACCTCATGAGTCAGTCATAAAGCGATAGCCGACGCCCGGCTCAGTAAGCAGATAATTCGGCTGCCCCGGATCCTCCTCTAGTTTTTTGCGCAGTTGGCGCATATAGACCCGCAGATACTCCACTTGGTCCGCCTGCGGGGCCCCCCAAACGTGTGACAAGATGCTTTGATGGGTGAGCACCCGGCCGGCGTTGGCGGCCAGGTAGGCCAGCAGGCGGAATTCCGTGGCGGTGAGCCGCACCTCCGCGCCGCCGCGCCGGACGGTGTGCGCGGCCAGGTCGATCTGCAACGGCCCGGCCGTGATCAGCGTGCTCTTGGGGCTCTGCGACTGCGCCGAGTGGCGCAGCGCCACGCGGATGCGCGCCAGCAGTTCTTCGATGCCGAACGGTTTGGTCAGGTAATCGTCGGCGCCGCGGTCGAGCGCCGCGACCTTGTCAGTCTCGTTCTCGCGGGCGGAGAGCACCAGGATGGGCACCTGGCTCCACTCGCGCAGCCGCGCGCAGACCTCCAGGCCGCTGATATCCGGCAGGCCGAGGTCCAGGATGACGACGTCCGGCGGCTGGGCGGCGGCCAGCGCCAGCCCCTCCTCGCCGCGGCTGGCCGTGCTGACGCGAAACTTCTTCTCGCCCAGGATAGTGCGCAGCGCGCGCAGGATCTGCGGCTCGTCGTCGATGACCAGGATATGCAGCGGCGCGCTCATGCCTCCGCCTCCGGGGGCAGCTGCGGCGGCGGGTGGCCTTCCCACGCCAGCGGCAACGTGAAAGTGAGCGCGAAGCCGTCCGGCTGGTTTTCGGCCCAGATGCGGCCGCCGTGCGCCTCGACGATGCCTTTGCAGATGGACAGGCCCAGGCCGGTGCCGGTGACACGGTCGGCGGCCCACACGCGGTAGAACTTGTCGAAGATGTGCCCGAGGTGCTCCAGCGGCACCGGGGGACCCTGATTGCGAACCTGGACGCGCAGCGTCTGGTCGCCGGTTTGTTCGGCGCTCACGCGGATGGTGCTGCCGGCCGGCGCGTATTTGAGCGAGTTGCTGATCAGGTTGGTGAAGACCTGGTCCAGCAGGACGTGGTCCACCGGCACGAGCGGCAGATCGTCTGGGACCGCCACGACGATGTGGTGGTTTTCGGCCGCGCGCCGGAGCCGGGTGAGCGGGCCTTGGACGATGTCGGCCAGGATGTTCCACTGGCGCTGCGGGCGGAGGGCGCCGGCCTCGATACGCGACATATCCAGCAAATTGCCGACCAGGCGGTTGAGGTGGACCACCTCTTCTTCGACCATGGCCAGGAGCTCGGCGCGGGCGCTGGCGGCCCAATCTACGGTGCCGGTGCGCAGGCTGGAGACGGCGGCCTGGATGGAGGCCAGCGGCGTGCGCAGCTCGTGCGACACCGACGACAGCAGGGCCGTCTTCAGCCGGTCGCTTTCCTCCAGGACCTTGGAGCGCACCTCGGCCTGCTCGAGCGAGGCGTGTTCCAGGGCCAGCGCGGCCTGGCTCGTGAACGTGTACAGCAGGCGCTGCTCGCCGGCTTCCAGCGGCTGGCGCAATCGCCAGACGCGGACTTCCCCCAGATCGTTGCGCGCGGTCAGGAGCGGCACCACCCAGTGCGGCGGGGTCACCGGCGCGGAGGCCTCGTCCGGGCGCCGGACGGTCTGCTCGGGGTTGTCGGTCTCCGAGCGCAGGCCTACCTCCACGGCGTCGGCACCCAGCACCGTTTGCAGGCGGGCCGCCACCAGGGCCGCGATGGCCTCGCGCTGGCGCAGCCGGGCCAGCGCCGTGCTCAGCTCGTACAACTGCACAGCCTCCTGCTCACGCGCCTCCGCCGCGGCCTGGCTGGCGCGCGCCCGGCCCACGATCTGGCTGACGAAGATGGCCACCCCGAGGAACACGATCAGCGTGAGCAGGTCCTGCAGCTGATGGACGAGCAGCGAGTAATAGGGCGTGATGAAGAAGAAGTTGAAGGCCAAGAAGGCGGCGGCTGAGGCCACCACGCCGGCACTGAGGCCCCACAGGGCCGCGCTTAATGCCACGGGCAGAAAATACAAGACGGCCACCGTCGGGGCATTCAGCTGCTGGCGCAGCAACGCCAAGGCGGCGGTCATGGCCGCGCAGATGCCCAGGCTGAGCAGCCAACGGACGGGGCGTTGCGGGGAGGTCAGCCAGGCGGCGCGCATGATGAGAGTGTCTGTCCGGCTGTGAGTATAGCCCAACCGCCTCAGGCGGGTGGCTCCTCCCACACGGAACGGTAGGCGCCGATTGAGTCGAAGTAGGCCACCAGCCGCTGGTAGAAGGGGTGGCCGGCGACGGTGGCGCTGTCGCCGACGACGATCAGCTTGCGGCGGGCGCGCGTCAGGGCCACGTTCATGCGCCGCACGTCGCCGAGGAAGCCGATCTCGCCGTCGCGGTTGGAGCGTACCAGCGACACCAGCACCGCCTCCTGTTCGCGGCCTTGAAAGCCGTCCACGGTATCGACCTCGACGCCCGCTGGGCCCAGTTGCTCGCGCAGCCAGCGCGCCTGGGCGGCGTAAGGCGTGATGATGGCGAGGGCGTCCCCGGCGAGGCCGGCAGCGCGCAGGGCGTGCACGCGGCGCAGCACTACCTCGGCCTCGGCCGGGTTGTAGCGGCTGTCGCCGTCCGGTTCGACGGCCTCATCGTAGCCGGCGCCGGCCGTGTCCACGAACTCCACCGGCGTCTCGGTGAGCGGCCCGGCCGCCACGCCGGGCAGATCGCACAGGCGCTGCGCGCTCACGGACGGGGCCGCGCTCAAATCGTCTGCATAGAACTCGCGGGCCGAGAACCCCATGATGGCGGCGTGCATGCGGTATTGGACGCGCAGCCGGCGGGCGGCGCCAGGCCCCAGCTGCGCTATGAGCCGTTCCATCAGGCTGACGTTGAAACCGGCGGCGGCGGCCTCCGGCGAGATCACGGTCGGCGGCAGCTGGCAGTGATCGCCGGCCAGGACCAGCCGGCGCGCGTACAGCAGCGGCGCCCAGGCGCCGGGCTCAGTGCTCTGGCTGGCCTCGTCCAACACGCACCACTCAAAGCGCCGCCGGCCCAGCAGCTGCCGGTCCAGGCCGGTGGTGGTGGCGCACACAATCCGGGCGCCCTCCAGCAGGCGCTCCACCAGTTGGTCCTCGATCTGGCGCGCCTCGGCCAGCAATTGCCGGGCCTCCTGGCGCAGGGCCTGCCGCGCGCCGGGTTCGGGCCGGGCGCGGGTGTGCTTGCCGGCCTGGGCCCGCAGCGCGCGGGCCTCACGGGTCAGCCGTTGCGCCAGCCGCATTTCCGGGTGATTCTCCACCAGCAGGTCCAGGGTGTGGTCGCGCAGCGCGGGCAGGACCCGGGCCGGATGGCCGAGCCGCAGGGCGTTTTCGCCGGCGGCGAGCAGCCGCTCGAGCAGATTGTCCACGGCCAGGTTGCTGGGGGCGCAGGCCAGCACCGTCTGGCCGCGCTCAGTCAGCTGTTGGATCAGCTCCACTAACGTCGTGGTCTTGCCGGTGCCGGGCGGGCCGTGCAGGATGGCGACGTCTTCAGCGGAGAGCGCGAAGCGCACGGCCTCGAGCTGGGAGTCATTCAACGCGCTGGAACGCGGCTGGAATTCGGGCGGCGGGCCGAACTGCGGCGGCTGGTGGCCCAGCAGGACCGCGCGCAGCCGGCCCAGGTCGCCGCCGGCGGCGGTGCGGGCCGCCTCCAGCGCCTGGCGCTGGCGCTGGCGGGCGACTTCGTCGCTGGCGTGGTCCAGCCGGAAGGTGGGGCGCTCGGCTTCCGGCTCCGGCCAGTGTGGGAACGCCACCTGGATGGCGTCGCGGTTCAGGCCGCTGACCACGCCGCGCCAGCCCGCGTCCGCCTCGATGGCGCCGGCGCGCTCCTCGGAGAGCAGCACGGGCGTGCCGATGCGCAGGCGCGTCCACGGCAGCGGCTGGCGCTGGTCGCGCTTGCCGAAGGTCAACAGGAGCCGCCCGCCCAGGCCGGCGGCCTCATCCCGGAGCACCAGGCCGATCAGGCTGCCGCCGCGCGCTTCGGCCTCGGCTGGCGAATGGCGCTGCAGGTCGCGCAGCGCTTGCTGCTTCTCGGCTTCGGCCTCCAGCTCCATCAATTGAAGCAGGCGCCGGAAGTGTTCGTCAGAGGCCAGGGACGTGGACATGCGGGATTGGGTGGAAACAGCCGCCGGACGGAGGCCCGGCGACTATAGCAAGCTCCCGCCAGCCCGGCAAGGGCCGCGTCGCTTCAAGTCCCTTGGCCGTTGGTGGCCGAATTCCGGCCTTCGATCCCGACGCGGCTGGTGCGCGCACCGCCGGGCCCTCTGAGCGGCGCAGTCGAGGGAGCCCGTCGTTCCTGGCTCCCTCTGGTGTCAGCGAGCAGGTCAGTCGAGGGGCCGGCCCGCCTGTTTCAGTCAGCGCTCGCCGCCTCCACGCCCATCATCTGGATCGCGCGCGTGGCGCCGAACGCCAACACGGTCACCGTCATCAACACGCCGGCGCCGGCCATCACCGTGGTCACGCCCAGCCCGCTCAGCGCGCCGGCCAGGGCCGTGGATACCGGCGTCAGACCCAGCAGCGCCACGGAGAGCAGGCTCATCACCCGGCCCAGCAGGGCGGCCGGCGTGCGGCGTTGAAACCAAGCCTGGAAGACGACCATGACATAGCCGCCGGCCGTGCCGCTGGCCAGGGCCAGGGCGGCCGCCACGGGCAGCGTTGTGGCAAACGCCAGGGCGGTCACCGTCAGGCCTTGCGCCGCGTACACGCTGATCAGGGTCAGGCCGAAGCGCTCCGGCGCGGGGCGGGGCAGCACTCCGGCCAGGAGCATGCCCACCAGCATCCCGGCGGCCGAGGCCGACATCAGAAGTCCGAAAGCGGCAGCGCCCTCGCCGAAGCGCGCGTCGGCCAACAGCGGCAGGCCGATCGACACCGGGCCCATCGTCAGGAAGTTGGCGGCGGCGCCGACCAGGCAGACCGTGCGCAGGGTGGCGTCCCGCCCGACGAAGCGCAAGCCGGTCAGGATCGCGGCCAAGACGGGCTCGCGGCTCGGCGCCTCCGGTGCCGGCGAGTCCAGGCGGATCAGGGCCAGGGCCGCCAGGGAGACGAGGAAGGTGAGCGCATCCGCGGCGAAGGCCAGGGCCAGGCCGGTCAGCGACGGCCCGCCGGTGCTGCCAGCGGCGCCGGTTGAGATGAGCACGCCCGCCAACGCCGGGCCCACGATCATGCTGAGCGTGGCCGTGCCCATGACCAGGGCGTTGCCAGCCTGCAATTGGTCGGCCGGCAGCAGGCGCGGGATGATGGCACTGTTGGCGGGATAGAAGAAGGCGCCGACGACGCCGAAGGCCAGCGCGTAGAGGTACACCATCCACAACTGGATTGCGCCCGTCCAGACCAGGCCGGCCAGAGCCGCGATCAGGATCAGGCGGAGCAGGTTGGAGGCCAGCATGATCGTGCGCGGCGAGAACCGATCGGTGAGAGCGCCGCCGATCAGCATGAAGAGCGTGCGCGGGAGGCTCTGCAGGGCGGCCACGGCGCCCATGGCCACGGCATCACCGGTCAGCTGCAGCACCAGCCAGGGCATGGCGATCATCGAGAAGTGGTCGCCCAGGACCGAGATGCTTTCGCCCAGCCACAACAGGCCGAAGTTGCGGTGCCGAAGCAGGCCGGCCAGGCCCGGTGGGTGCGCGGCGGCTTTCGGCGCCGGGTGGAGCGCGACAGGCTGTTCCATGGAGACCTCCGCGGCGCCGGTGGTTGGTGGCAAGGCAGTGACCGGGCGCCTGACTGGACCCAGCCTAGCCGCGCCCGGCGTCCCACTCATCGGCCGGCCGGTGGATTGTGAGGCGCGCTAAAGCGGCCGGACGGCGTCCGGCGGGCCGCGACAAATGACGTAGCGCCGGCCCGTCCGGCGGCCGAGGCTGGTTTCACGTCCACCTTATGCTGCCTTCACTGCCGTTTTATGGGCGGGCGCGCTGACGGTTCTATCCTGAGAGGAGACCCACTTACGAGAACTGAGCCAGGGTGGACGCGGCGAGGCGGGGCTCAGCCGATGCGGCAGGAGGGAACCCTATGCAGAGGCAGACTCAGTTGGCGGTCGTGCACTGGCGTTACTCGTTGCGCTCCCAGCTCTTATTGATGTTCCTCGGTCTGGCCCTAGTCCCGCTGGCGGGGGTGGGGGGCCTGGCCTACTGGCAGAGCGAAGCCGCCCTGCGGGAGCGCACGATGACGCAGATGGGCCTGGTGGCGGAGCTGGAGGCCGCCAACGTCAACGCCTGGCTGTCGGCGCGCCTGGACAACATGCAGGTGGTGGCCGGCACCGCCCGCGTCCGCACGATGGATGTGGCCAAAGCCGGCGACGCCATCCAGCAGTACTTCGACCAATGGGGTCTCTACCAGTCGATGTTCCTGGCCGGCCCGGACGGCCAGACTCTGTTTGTGGCGGACGGTGGGGCCCCGGTCAACCTGGCGGACCGCGACTACTTCCAGCGGGCCATGCGCGGCGAGACGATCATCTCCGAGCCGTTGATTTCGCTGTTCTCCCATGACCTGGTGGTGGCGGTGGCCGCGCCGGTGACGGTGGACGGCCAGGTGGTCGGCGTCGTCGGCGGCACCTTGCTCACGGAGAAGCTCAGTGCGCTGCTGGTGAGCGCGCAGTTCGGCGCGACGGGCGAGGCCTATCTGATTAACGCCGAGCGTTACTTCATCTCACCCTCGCGCTTCACGGAGGCGCTCAAAGCGGAAGGCCTGATCACTGAGCGCGCCGAGATGGAGCTGCGCGTGGATACGCCGGCGGCCCGGGCCGCCCTGGCCGGCCAGACCGGGGTGGCGACCTATCCGGATTACCGCCGCGTGCTGGTCATGGGCGCGTACGCGCCAGTCCCGTTGACGGGCTGGGGACTGCTGGTGGAACAGGACGCGGCGGAGGCCCTGGCGGCCATCGCCACTTTGCGCAACCTCACGCTGGGCGCGGCTGGGCTCGCGACTCTGGCCGTGGCCGTGCTCGCCACGCTGTTCGCGCGCCGCATCGCCGGGCCGCTGGGGACCATGTTGGGCGCGCTGCAAAACCTGGCGCGCGGCGACCTGAACCGCGGCCTGGCGGAGGCGGTGCGGACACGCATCACGGGGCGGCGCGACGAAATCGGCGCCGTGGGCCGGGCCTTGCGGGCGGCCGAGCAGTACTTCATGGCCATGGCCGATGCCGCGGGCCGTATCGCCGACGGTGACCTGACTGTCACGGTGGCGCCGCAGGGCGAAACCGACGAACTGGGCCAGGCCTTTGCGCGCATGGTGACCGGTCTGCGCCGGACCGTGGGCCAGGTGGCCGAGACGGCCACAGCGGTGGATGGGGCCTCGAGCCAGTTGTCCGCTGCGGCGGGTCAGGCCGGCCAAGCAACCGCGCAGATCGCGGCGACCATGCAGCAGGTGGCTCAGGGCACCCAGCAGCAGGCGGCCGGGATCACGCTGACGGTGTCCGCGGTCGGTGAACTCCGCCATGCCAGTGAAGGCGTGGCGGCGGGTGCTCAACAGCAGGCGGCCGCCATCGCCGAGGCGGTCAGTGTCACCAGCGGGATCGTGGCGGCCGTCCAGCAGGTGGCCGGCAGCGCCGGGGCCGTGAGCCGCGATTCAGGGACGGCGGCGGCCGCCGCCCGCTCCGGCGCCGAGCGCGTCACCGATACTGTCCAGGGGATGCGCACGCTGCGCGAGAAGGTGCACGCCTCGGCCGCCAAGGTGCGCGTTATGAGCCAGCGCTCGGAGCAGATCGGCGCCATCGTCGAGACCATCGACGAGATCGCGGCGCAGACCAACCTGCTGGCGCTCAACGCCGCCATCGAGGCGGCCCGGGCCGGCGAGCACGGCAAGGGCTTCGCGGTGGTGGCCGACGAAGTCCGCAAGCTGGCGGAGCGCGCCTCCAGCGCCACCAAGGAGATCGGCGGGCTGGTGCGCGGCATTCAAGTAATCGCCGGGGAGGCCGCGCAGGCCATGGACGAGGGCGCGCAGGAGGCCGAACAGGGCGTGGGCCGCGCCGACGCGGCCGGCCAGGCGTTGGCGGATATCCTGACGACGGCCGAGGCCGTGAGCGCCCAGGCGGCCATGGCGCTGCAGGTGACCGAGACGATGGCGGCGGCCTCCACCGACCTGACGCGCGCCATGCAGCGCGTCAGCGCCGTGGTGGACGCCAACGCGCGCGCGACGCGGAATATGGCGGCCGGGTCGGACGAAGCGGTCGAGTCGATCGAGAACATCGCCAGCATCAGCGAAGAGAATTCCGCCGCCGTGGAAGAGGTGAGCGCCTCGGCCGAGGAGATGGCGGCCCAGGTGGAGCAAGTGGGCGGCAGCGCCCAGGCGCTGGCCGATCTGGCGCGCTCGTTGACCGAACTGGTGGGGCGCTTCCAGCTGCCCGCGCCGGCGGCGGCCGCCGAACCAGTCCGGTCTGCGCCGGCGGCGCCGCCGCGCCCGAGCGAACGCCAGTTCATGTTGAACTGAAGGCTGGCTTTCCGGAGTGAAACGACAGCGGGTTGGCCAACGCCAACCCGCTTTTGCGTGCCTTCGGTTGCCGGCGTGCGCGGCAGCGGCGCTAGGTTGGGCCGCCCTGGCTGGCCAGGAACTGCGCTGTTGCGGCGGCGGTGGGCAGCGACGGCTGCGCGCCCAGTTTCGTCACCGACAGCGCCGCGACCGCGTTGGCGTAGCGCATGGCCCCCGGCAGCGCTTCGCCGCGCGCCAGCGCGCAGGCCAGGCCGCCGTTGAAGGCATCGCCGGCGGCGGTGGTGTCCACGGCCTGGACGGTGAAGCCGGGCGCGTGCCAGCGGGCCTGCGCGTCGAGGCTCAGCGCCCCAGCCTTGCCCAGAGTCACCACCACGCCGCGCGCCCCGCGGGCCAGCAACTGACGGGCGCCGGCCTCGGCCTCCGCCGCGGAGGCAACGGCGCCGCCGGTCAGCCGGCTCAACTCGGTTTCGTTGGGCGTCAGCCACACATCCGCGATCAGGTCGTCTGGCAGCGCCGCCGCCGGCGCCGGGTTGAGGATCGCCCGGACCCCATGCCGCCGCGCCAGGCGCAGCGCCGCCGCGACCGTGTCCAACGGGATCTCCAACTGCACCAGCAGGGCGCTGGCGCCGGCGAAGACGGCCTCGGCCAGCTCCACGTGTTCGGGCCGCAGCGCGCCGTTGGCGCCAGGCGCCACGCCGATCAGGTTCTCGCCGGCCGCGTCCACCATGATCAGGGCGACGCCGGAGGGCAGGGCCGCGTCGCGCGTGATGAAAGCGCAGTCGATGTGCTCGGCCCGGTAGTTGGCCAGAGCCTGGTCGCCGAGCCAATCCTGGCCCAGGCGGGCCACAAAGGCGACCTCCGCGCCCAGGCGGGCAGCGGCTACGGCCTGGTTGGCGCCCTTGCCGCCGGCGGCGGTGGAGAAGCGCCCGCCCAGGACGGTCTCGCCGGCCTGGGGCAGCCGGTCGCTCTGCAGGATCATGTCCGTGTTAGCGCTGCCGACGACGACGACGCGTCCCATAGTGTCTGCCTTTCCTGTGCCCGCCGCGCCTCCGCGACGGGTGGGATGACCAGAGTGATGTAATCAGTGTGTCACGGGCGGCACTGCGCCAGGAGCCAGGCCGCGACCTCGGCGTCGCCGTAAGCGGCATCCCAGGCGCCGTGGCCGACCCCGGCCAATTCCGTGTAGCGCACAGGCGCCCCGGCGTTCTGCAAGGCCCTGACGGCGCGCCGCGCCTCTTCCACCGGCATGATCGGGTCCGCGTCGCCGTGAAACACCCAGAGCGGCAAGCCCTTCAAGCGCTCGGCCAGGGCCGTGAAGGGATCGCGCTCCGGGGCCGGAACCACCGGGTCCAGGTCCGGCGCCGGCCGGTCATCCAGGGTGGCGGTCGGTGTGACGCGGCTGCAGATGATGAGGGCGGCCGCGAAGCGCGCGGGATCGCGGTAGGCCAAGTACCAGGCGCCGACGCCCCCGCGCGACAGCCCGGTCAGGTAGACGCGGGCCTCGTCAAGCGCGAACTCGCGCTGCGTCGCCGCCAGGGTCCGCAGGGCCAGCGCGGCGTCGGCGCCATTCCAGCGGTGGCCGGGCCGCACCTGCGGAAAGACCACCAGCGCCGGCCAGCGCGCGGCCTGGGCGCGCAAGGCCGGGCCAAGCCCCACCTCGGTGGGCCGCCGGCCGTCCCAGCCGGCTTCGCCGCCGCCGTGCAGGAAGAGCACCACCGGCCAACGCCGGTCCGGCGTGTAGCCCTCCGGGACGTAGACCTGGTAGGCCCGCGTCACGCCGTTGTCGTCGAGCGTCCGATCAAGAAAACCGGCAGTCACCGAGTTCATCAAACAGGCTCCGCCCCGGTGACCGCCACGGCCTCATAACGGGTGTGGCTGCCGGAAAAATTCGAAAGACCGATCTGGCCCGTGAGGTAGGGCTGGTTGTGATCGACGCAGCGCAGCAGGGCCTGGCCGTCTATCGCAACGCTCAGGGATGGGCCGGCGGTTGCCACCTGCAGGCGGTAACGCTGGCCGATCTGCCAGGCCAGCGGCGCGGTCGCCAGGATGGCGTAGCCGCCGGCGTTCTTGTACACCGCCAGCCGGCCGCCCGGCGCCAGGCCCACGGCGTACGAGCGGCGCGCGCCCTGCACACGCACGTTCACGTTGTGATGCTCGCCGGCCAGCGGCACCAGGTCCACGGTCAGGGCCAGGTCGCGCCAGTGGATGTCGCCGGTATACGTCTCGTTGAGGCCGGGGCCGCTGCCGTGATAGGCGCCGTCTTCCAGGCGCCAATAGCCGCGCAGATAAGTCCAGCCGCTGATGGCGCCGAACTCGGCGCGCTCGCGCGAGAAGTCGCTGGCGAAATCGGCCGGGCCGGACCAATCCAGGCTGTCCAGCAGCAGCGGGCCGCTCCAGGCCTCGCCCGTGGTGCGCAGGACCAGGCCGACGTCGGCCAGCAGCGCGTTTTCCAGGCGGGGCAGCGGGTAGCGCAGAGTCTGCCATTGGCCGGGCGTCAACCCGGGGCCGGGCGCCTGGTGTTCGCCGCCGTGCTCGTCGCGCACGAACAGCGCGGCGCTGATCCCGTCTGGCGCGCTAGACGGTATGCAGACGCGGGCGGTCACCGTCTGGCCGGGATAGAGCTTCGGCGAGAAGCTGGCGCCATAGTAGTTGGCGCTTAGCTCGCCGGGCCGATACAGCGTGCGGACGAAGACGCGCGCCTCGCCTTTCTTCTTGAGGTCGCGCACGGTGACGCGCAGCGCACCGCGGCCGGTGGGCGCCGGCCCGGCCGCCTGCTGCACGCCCACGATCTCGGCCGAGCGCGCCTCGGCCTGAAAGCCGTGCGTGGCGCCGGGATAATCGAAGTGATAGCGCGGCCACCGCTCCGGCGCGGAGGCTCCCGCCACCTCGGCGCCCAGCCGCGTGAAGAGGTCGGCGCAGGCCGGCAGATCCCAGAGATTCTGGCTGCCGATCAGGCTGGCGGCCACCACCCCGTCCTGCAGGGGCGCACGCCAGCGCTCAGCCAGGCCGTCCAAGCCGACGGCCACGCCCAGGATGGCGCCAACGTTGCCGGCGTTGCAGTCCGTGTCCCAGCCGGCGTTGGTGGCAATCTGGACGCCGCGCGTGAAGTCGCCGCCGCTGTACAGCAAGGCCAGGGCCACCACGCCCGCGTTGGGGATGATGTGGACGGCGCCGCCGTAGCGGTCATACCCGAACTCGCGCAGCAGCAGTTGATAAGCGGCGCGCCAGTCCGCGGGGGTGTGCCGGTGGAAGCTTCGCACGGCGCGCACGACGCGCGCATACTCGCTGCCGGGCGGGATCAGGGTCAGGCCGGCCTCGATCAGCGCGGCCGGGTCGGGCGTGTCGAAGGCCCGGCTCACCAGGCCGGCGATGAAGCGCCCGCCCAGGACGGCCTCGCCATCGTGGGTGACCCGGCTGGCACGCTCGGCCAGGTCGGCGGCCAGGCCCGGATTGTTGGGCGCCACCAAGCCCCAGATGTCGCTGAAGATCTGGCCGCCGATCTGTTCGGCCAGGGTCGGGCCGTTCAGACGGCTGGAGCCGGAGGCCGGCGCCGGGATCCCGCCGGCCAGGTTGGCGTAGGCGGTGTGCTCGGTGGAGACGCCGTAGCCGCCCCACCAGAAGGTGCCGCGCTGATCGGCCACATAGTTGAGCAACGTCTCGCCGATCTGCGCGGCCGTCACCGCCGGGCCATAGTCCTCCAGCGCCCGAATCAGCACCAGCGGCACGGCCGTGTCGTCGTCGGGCTTAAAGACCTTGCCGGGCGGCAGCGGCAGGAAGTCCGTGACCGCGCCCAGGTTGGCCGCGATCTCGGCCGCGGTCCAGCCCTCCACCGGCGCGCCCAATCGCACGCCGATGCACTTGCCCAGCCAGCCGGCATAGACGCGGTCGCGATAGTCGGGGGGCAGGGTGCTCATGGGGTTGACTCCGTCAGGGCTTGCGCCAGCTCACTCAAGCGGACGCCGGCGGTGAAGGGCAGGCATAAGCCGCGGCAGGTGTCCAGTTGCGCGCGCCAGCCCGCGCTGACCGCGGCGCTCCCCTGCCAGGCCCCGCACAACGCGCCGACCAGGGCCGGCAGCGAGTCGGCGGATTTGGCGATGGCGTTGGCGGCCAGCACGGCGGTGTTCAAGTCGCCGCCGCAGCGCGCGGCCAGGGCGAAGGCGGCCGGCACGGTCTCCGGCGCGGCGTTGCCGTACGAGTAGACGGTGTTGATCAGGCGCGTGGTCAGCGCCAGCACCAGGTCGGGCACGCCCTCCGTCTCACGCAGGCAAGCCTGGGCTGTGTCATCGCCGTGGGCGATCCAGCTTCTGGCCGGGAACTCGGCGCGGCCGCGCGCCAGCGCCTCTTCCAGGGCGCCGCCGCCGGCCAGCCCGGCCAGGGCCGCCGCCATCGCCCGGGCGGCGGAGACGCCGTCTTCGGCGTTGGTCACTTGGGCCTCCAGCTCCGCCAGGCGGGCGGCGTGCTCTGCGTCGCCGGCCGCGGACAGGCCGAGCGCGACCGCGCGGCCGGCGGCCGAGTCGTCGTAGTGCTGAGGATTGTCGTTGCCGGTGGCCGGCGGCTCCAGGCCGCGCGCCAGGTTGTCCAGGGCCGCGCGCTCGGAGAAGCCGGTGAGGACGGTGTCGCGGTGCGGCAGCACGCGCTCGCGCCAGGCTTGGGCGAAGTGCGCGCTGGTCGGCGCCGGCCCGGCCCGCAGCACCGTCTGCGCCGCGAAAACCGCGTACTCAGTGTCGTCGGTGGGGAAGGGTTCGAGGGTGGCGGACGCGATCCGGTGCGTGAACGGCAGCGTCAGCCGGATGAGGCGCTGGCGGGCCAGGTCGCGGTTGGTGCGCCACAGGAACTCGCGGCGTTTCTCCGGGAACTGGAAGGTGCGGTGGAAGAGCGCCGGAAAGCCGAGGGCATCGCCGTAGGCCAGGCCGAGCAGGGCACCGTAGGTGCGGTCAAAGCGCGAGAGGGGCATCATTTACTCCGGCGGACGCAGGAACTGACCGAGGTAGCGCAGACCTTCGACGAAGGCGGGCGTCCACACATCCCAGCCGTGGCCGCCATCCAGGACGCGAAACTCGGTTGAGATATTCGAGACGCGCGCGAGGCGGTTGAAGACCAGGTGCGCCTCCAGGTCGAGATCGTGCTGCGCCTCGGCCGGGTCCGGGTGCTTGTACTCGTCGTCGCCGACGGCGATGAAGATCCGCGCTGTCAGCCCGGCGGCCGCGAAAGACTCCAGCAGGGCCGGGTAATTCTGGCGCTGGTAGACCTCGTCCACAAACAGCTCATCGCCGCGGCCGAAGGCCCCGAACTCGCGCGCGCTGGAGTCAGCCGGCGGCAGCGGCGTGTACACGGCCGGGCTGAGCACCAGCGCGCCCGCGAAAAGCTCCGGGTGCGCCAGGGCGTAGCGCAGCGCGCCGTAGCCGCCCATCGAGTAGCCGCCGATGAAGCGGCCGTCGCGGTCGGCGTGCACGCGGTAGGCGGCCTCCACGTGCGGCAGCAGCTCGGTCAGGAACGCTGTCTCCACGCGCGCGCCCGGCTGGTCGGTCCCGCTGTGTTCGGAATCGACGTAGTAACTGGCGCGCTGGCTGGTGGGCGCGTCCGGCAGAATGGCCACCAGCGCCGGGACGTCGCCGGCCGCGATCAGGGCGTCCAGCTCCGGTTTGACGCGCGCCCAACTGGCCAGGTTGTCGCCGCGCCCGTGCAGCAGGTACAGCACCGGGTAACGCCAGCCCGACTCGGCGTAGCCGGCCGGCAGGTACACGGCATAGCGCTGTTCGCGGCCCAGCACCGCCGAGGTAAAGCTGTGCTCCTCCAGTGTGCCCTCCGTGACCGGCATGGCGATGGGCAGGCCGGTCTCAGTGGCTGAGACCGGCCTGGCCGCCGGCGCGGCGCAAGCCGTCGATAGCAGACACGTGATCAGCAGAACGAAGATCGGGCGCATGCCTCATTCCTCGGCCACCTGCCACACGGCATCCAGCACTGTCCCGTCCACCCAGGTCACCGCCGCCACGGTTTTGGCGCCCAGGCGCGGGGCTTGCGGCGGCCCGCCGCAGATGGCGTCGACCTCGGCCTTGATCTCGGCCAGGCCGCGCACCGGCAGCCGTGAGCCGCGCAGGGCCTCGATCAGATCGGGCCGGCGCGGGTTGATGGCGATCCCGCGCTCGGTCACCACCACGTCGATCAGTTCGCCCGGCCCGCACAGCGTCGTCACCCGGTCGCGGATCACGGGGACGCGGTCGCGGAAGGACGGCACCGTCAGGATCGTGCAGCCGGCGAAGAGCGCGTCTTGCCAGCCGCCGATGCCGTGCAGCAGCCAGCCGTCCGAGTGCGTGACGACGTTGGCGTTGAAGTCCAGGTCTACTTCGGTGGCGCCCAGCACAGTGAAATCCAGCAGCGAAGCGAAATTGCCCTTGCCGTGATAGTTGTAGCTCGTGAATGGGCTGGTGGCCAGGTGCCGGTCAGGGTGATCGCGCAGCGAACGCACGCCGTCCAGGTCGAAGGCCTGGCCGTCCAGCAGGTAATCCGCCAGGCCGGCCTCCAGCAGTTCCACCAGAATGCGCGTGCTGCCGCCGCGGATGAAGCGCGCTGTAATGTTCCCGGCCCGCATCATCTCGGCCAGATACGCCGTGAAGGCCAGGCTGGTGCCGCCGGCGCCGGCCTGGAACGAGCAGCCGGGGCGCAGCAGGCCGGCGTCGCGCACGAAGCGCGCGGCCAGCTCGGCGATCAGCAGGCGGTCCGGCGAGCGCGTGAGCTGCGTGGTGCCGGACACGATCCGGGCCGGGTCGCCCACCTGATCCGCCACCACCACCTGGTCCACCAGGTTGCCGGGGATGTGCCAGGGCACGCACGGGAACGGCACCAGCGTGTCGGTGACGGCGATAACGTGCTCGGCGTACTGGGCGTCGGCCAGCGCGAACCCGAGCGGCCCGCAGGCGGCCGGGCCGAGGACGCCCGAGCAGTTGCCAAAAGCGTCGGCGGCCGGCGCGGCGATGATGGCGATATCGACGCGCACGTCGCCGTCCTGGATGGCCCGGTAGCGCCCGCCGTGCGAGCGCAGCACACCCAGGCCGGGCATCTGGCCCCTCGAAGCGTAGCGGCCCAGCGGCCCGTTCAGGCTGCCCTCGATGTGATGGATGACGCCGCTCTCCACATAGGCGAGCAGCGGTTCGTGGCAGCTGAAGGTGGCCGAGGGCTGCCAGACCAGGCCGCGCACACCCAGCTCAGCCGCAGCCGCGAAGACCTGGACCATCAGCCGGTCGCCGTCGCGGAAATGGTGGTGCGAGCCGAGGGTCATGCCGTCGCGCAGGCCGGCGCGGCGCAGGGCCTCCACCAGCGACGGCGCGCGCTTGTCGCCGTCGGCGGGAAACTCGGCGCAGGAGCGCACCGGCGGCGCGGCCTTGCGGCCCTGCGGCCGGAAGCCGGCGACTCCCTGGTAAGGCGTGGCTGGGCGGCCGTTGACCTCGGCCGGCACGCGCCGGCCAGCGGCGTTCTCGATAAGCGCGGTCATGATGCCGCCTCCGCCAGGCGCAGCACACGCCGCGCCCGTTCCGCCACCGGCGCGTCCACCATCTTGCCGTCGACGGCGGCCACGCCCCGGCCCAGGGCCAGCGCCTCGTCCAGCGCCGCCACGATCCGGCGCGCCCGCTCAACCTCGTCGGGCGTGGGCTGGAAGCCGTGATGGGCGGCGCCCACCTGGCGTGGATGCAGGCAGGCCACGCCGTCGAAACCGAAGGCGCGCGCCTCGGCCGCGAAGCGCCGCATCCCGTCCAGGTCGTCCACGTCGGCGTAGACCGAGGCCAGCGGCTGGATGCCGGCCGCCCGGGCGGCGTTGACCACCTGGCTGCGCGCCCACAGGCTCTCGCGCCCCTCGGGCGTGCGCGCCGCGCCGACGTCGGCGGTGTAATCCTCCAGGCCGATGGCCAGCGCGGCCACGCGCTCCGAGGCCGAGGCGATGGCCAGGGCATTGAAGACGCCGCGCGCGCTTTCGAGGATCGGGATCAGGTGGGCGGGGCTGAGCGCGTCCACGACCTGGGCCGCCGCGCGCACTTCATCCGCGGTTTCGACCTTGGGCAGGACGAAGGCATGGACGCCGTGGGCGGCCAGTGCGCGCACGTCCTCCAGCCCGGCCGGCCCGGCGTTGACGCGCACCAGCACCTCCGCGCCGTAGAAGTCGACGGCGCGCAGGGCGTTGCGCACCAGCAGCCGCGCGGCGTCCTTCTCGTCCGGGGCGACCGAGTCTTCCAGATCCAGGATGACGGCGTCCGGCCCGTGCAGGCCGGCGTTGACAAAGAACTTGGGCGTATTGCCGGGCAGGTATAAGCGCGAGCGGCGCAGCCGATGGCGCGGCGTGGGCGAGCGGTGGATGGTCTGCTCGGGCAGGGCCTCGGCCGACAGCTCCGGCCGCAGGCGCTTCACGGCGGCTTCGACGCGGGCCATGATCACATAGGGCAGGGCGCCGGCATCTTCGACGGCTATGCTCAGATCGTCCGCGCCCAGGCGCCGCAACGTCTCCCCCACCACGGTCCGGATCGAATCGCCGTAGAGCGCGGCCACGCGGCTCTCGACGTGCAGTGTCGGTTGGCCGCCGGCCGGCCGCACCTCCACCCAGCAATCTGAGCGCGTCTCCGGCCCGCGCTGGCCGGCCATGGCCGAAGTCATGGCAGCGCCTCAGCCAAGGCCCGGTCCACCAGCTGCTCGGCCACAGCCGTGATCTCCAGGCCGGCGACCACGCCGATACACTTGCCGGCTGAGACGGCGGCGCGGCGCGCCCACTCGTCCGGGATGGCGTCCCGGCCGCCGTAAGCGCCGGCCAGGCTCCCCACGATTGCGCCGATGGTGTCGGCGTCGCGGCCCAGGCTGACCCCGGCCGGCACCGCCCGCCGGAATTCGCCGCGCGCGGCCAGGAAAGCGCCGAACGCCAGCGGCACCGCTTCGGTCACCAGGTCCGCCCACGGCCACCACGGCACCACCAGCTCGTCGCTGAGCCGCGCTAGAGCCGCGTCCAAGCCGGTTTCTGTCAGAGGATCATCCGGTAAGGCGCGCACCGTGTCGGCCGCGCGTTGCAGGGCGCGGGCCGTCCAGGTATCGGCGGGCACGGCGGCCAAGGCGGCGGCCAGCATCGCGTCCGGCGTCGCGCCGGTCAGGGCGACGGCGATGGCGGCGGCCACGGCTTGCGCGGCGCAGACGCCGTCGCGGCCATTGGAGACCGCGCCCAGCGTGGCCGCCAGGCGCGCGGCCAGCGCCGGATCGCCGGCCGCCATGATCCCGGCCGGGCTGATGGCCATGGCTACGCCGTCGCTCCACATCTGGTGGTTGAAGGCGCCTGAGGCAGGCGCACTCAGGCCGGCGGTCAGGTTGCGCGTGGAGCACACGTCGCTGAAGCCGCCCGGCCGGTAGGCGCGGCCGGGCGCCAGGAGCTGGTCACGCCACTCCGCCTCCACCTGGGCCAGCGTGATCGCGCGGCCGTGGGCGATCAGCAGCTGCGCGTTGAAGAGCGTGAAGTCGGTGTCGTCGGTGCCGGCCGCCTCGTCGTTGAGGAAGCCGGTGAGGCGGCCGTGCGCGGCCCGGATCTCGGCGGCGCTGCGGCCCTCCACGGGCGCGCCCATGGCATCGCCGATGGCGACGCCGAGCAAGGCGCCCTGCGCGCGGCGCAGCAGATCAGCGCGGACTAAGGTTGGCATTTGGGGTTGATCCATTCTACGGCGCCGCCGATGCCGCCTGGCTCCTCGCCGCCCAGGGTCAGCACACGCTCGCCCAAGACGACGGCGGCCAGCCAGGCGCGGGGGCGGCTCAACGGCGGCGGCTGGCAGACGCGGCCTGTCGTTGCAGTGACGCGCTCCACTAATCCGAGGAAGCCGGCCCGGTTGTAGCCGCCGATGATCAACAAATCGTCGTCCAGGGCCACGACGGCCGCCCAGGTGCGCGGCGTGATCGGCCAATCCACGGCCGTCCATTGCGCGCGGTCCGGGTCGTAGCGCTCCACGGCGGCGCTGAACTCGCCATCGGGCGTGTAGCCGCCGACGGCGAATAACTGACCTTGCACAGTCACCAGCGCCAGGCCGCGGCGCGGCGCGTTCAAGCGCGCCAACGTGGACCAGCGGCCGGCGTCCAGGTCGTAGGCCTCCACCGTGTCGCGATATCCGTCCAGGTCGGCGTCGCTCTGGCCGTCGAAGCCGCCGGCGGCCACGATCTGGCGTCCCCACAGCGCCACGCCCGGTTCGCGGCGCGGCGTGGGCAGGTGGGTGACCACGCGCCAGCCGCCAGCGGCGGCGTCCAGGGTTTCGACTGCGGAGACCAGGCCGGCGGTGGCGCTCCAGCCGCCCACGGCCCACACGCGGCTGTCGGCGGCCACCAGCGCGTGCTGGCTGCGGGCCACCGTCAGGGGCGGGCCGGCGGTCCAGCGGCCGTCCTGCAGGATTTCGACCGTGTCGAGCTGGGTGGCCGTGCCGCTCCAGCCGCCGGCGGCCACCACGCGCCCGTCCAGCGCGGCCGCGCCCAACGCGCGGCGCGGCGCGATCTCGGCGGCCGGGGCCGGCCCGGCGCAGGCGCAGGCCAACGCCAGCAGGCCGAGACCCAGCCGGGCGCCCGCCGGCCTCATCCCTTCAGGCCGACGCTGGCGATGCCGCCGATCAGGTACTTCTGCGCGAAGAAGTACAGGACGGCCGGCGGGATCACGCCCAGCAGCGAGCCGGCCATGATCAGGTTCCACTGGATGTTGTAGCGGCCCTTGAGCATGTTCAGGCCGAGCTGGACGGTGTAAGCGTCGTAGTCGCTGATGTAGATCAGCGGGTCCAGGAACTCGTTCCAGTTCCACAGGAACGTCAGGACCGCGGTCACCATCATCGGCGGCACGCACAGCGGCAGGATGATCTTGGAGAAGACGTCCCAGGTGGAGGCGCCGTCGATGCGCGCGGCCTCGTCCAGGTCGCGCGGGATCGTCATGATGTACTGGCGCATCAGGAAGATGAAGAAGGCATTGCCGAAGAACGACGGCACGATCAGCGGCAGGTAAGAGCCCACCCAGCCCAGCGTCTGGAAGACCACGAAGCGCGGCAGGAGCATGATCTGGCCCGGGATCATGAGCGTGGCCAGCAGCAGCAGGAAGAGCGTGTTGCGGCCGGGGAAGCGCAGGCGCGCGAAGGCGAAGGCCACCAGCGTGCACGAAAACAGGTTGCCGACGATGTTCATGACCGCGATGAACAGCGAGTTCAGGGCGAAGCGCGCCAGTGGAATCTGCGTCAGCACGTCGCTGAAGTTCTGCCAGCGGACGGGGTCCGGCCAGTAGACCGGCGGCCAGGCGAAGATCTGGCTGCGCTCCTTGAAAGCCGTCAGCGCCATCCAGCCGATCGGGACGCCAATCATGAGCAGGGCCAGCGCCGTCAGTGTGAGGAAGACCAGGACGGTGGTGAAGCGGCGCGACCAGGACAGCGGCAGGAAACGCGGGGGAAACGGGGCCATGTTAGCTGCCTTTCCCTTCCGACTCGTAGTAGACCCACAGCGGCGAACTGCGGAAGACCAGGGCCGTGAAGCCCATGATGATCAGGGCCATGATCCAGGCCAGGGCGGAGGCGTAGCCCATGTCGAAATCTTCAAAGGCCGCCCGGAACATGAAGAACATGTAGAAGAGCGTGGCGCGGGCCGGGCCGCCGCCGGTGATGACGTAGACGGCGGTGAAGACCTGGAAGGCGTCGATCAGCTCCATCACCAACTGGAAGAAGATGGTGGGTGAGAGCATGGGCAGGGTGACGTGGCGCAGCTTGGCCAGCGGGCCGGCCCCGTCGATCTCGGCCGCCTCGTATAAATGCGGCGGGATGTTCTGCAGGCCGGCCAGGTAGATGATGGCGCCGCCGCCCACGCGCCACAGGCTCATCAGCGCCACGCTGGGCAGGGCCCAGTCCGGGCTCCAGAACCAATTGGGGCCCTGGATGCCGACCATGGCCAGCAGGGTGTTGGCGACGCCATACTCGGGGTTGAGCAGCCACATCCACATCAGCGCCACCGACACGCCGGAGAGCACCACCGGCAGATAGAAGAGCGTGCGGAAGATGCGCATGCCCGGCACCGGATGGTTGAGCAGCAAAGACAGGCCCAGCCCGGCCGCCAGGTTGAGCGGCAGCGACAGCGCCACATAGGTGAACGTGACGCGCATGGACTGCCAGAAGTCCGGGTCCTTGGTGAAGATGCGGACGTAGTTGTCCAGCCCCACCCAGCGCGGCGGGACCGTGATCTGCCAGTCCGTGAAGCTCAGGACGAGCGAGGCCAGGAACGGGCCGGCGGTGAAGATCAGGAAGCCGATCAGCCACGGGCTGATGCCCAGGTAGCCTTCGATGGCTTCGCGGGTGGCCGGGCGGAGGTGAATGCGGCGGAGCACGGTCGTTGTTTCCGTGAGGGCGGACCGGCCTGGCGGGTCTGGGCAGGCACCCGCCAGGCCGGACTGCCGAGAAGAGTAGACGCCGTCCGCTGTAGTCTAGCTCAGACCGAGCGCCTTGCGTTCCGTGTCGACGACTTCCTGGGCCTGCGGGACGACCTTGTCCAGCTCGGCCTTGATCTGGTCGCGCGCCACGTCGCCCAGGTAGATGCGGTCATACAGGTCCTGGTTCAGGCGGATGACCTTGGGGTAGTACGGGAAGCGCCCGGCGAACTCCTGGACCTGCGGGGTCTTGAGGATCTCGAAGAAGAACTTGACCCGCGGGTCGTCCTTGGCCGGGTGGTCGGCCCACAGCGCCGGGATGTTGGCCGTGTAGCCTTTGTTCTGATCCTGCATGAACTTCTGGCCGTCCATGCCCGTCATCCACTTCAGCCACTCCCAGGCCGCGTCCTTCTTGGCGCTGGCCTTGGGGATGCCCAGCTGCAGGGTCCAGCCGTTGGTGACGACCTCCTGGCCGTCGACCTTGGGGTTGTGCACCAGGCCGAACTTGACGCCGGAATCGTCGACGCGCCCGAACTGGCCGTTGTTGAGGCCCGCGAAGCCCAGCCGCCCGGTCATGAACAGGTCGATCGGGCCGGTGCCTTCGGTGCGCAGGGCCTCGAACTCCGAGAAGGTGGGCACGGCGCCGGAGTGGGCCAGGTCCCACATGAACTCGAAGGCGGCCAGAGCATTGGGGCCGTTCATGAAGCCGTCCACGGTCTTGCCGTCGTCGGAGAAGGGCCGGGCGCCGAAGGCGAAGAACTCGCCGCGCCAGACGCGCGTGGGCATGGCGGCGCCGAAGATCTTCTTGGACTTGTCCGTGATCTTGACGGCATCCTCCAGGAACTGCTGCATGGTGTAGCCCCACTCGGGCATAGCCAGGCCGGCCTGCTCGAACAGGGTCTGGTTGTAGAAGTACATCGTCGCGCCGACGCCGATCGGCAGGCCGATGATCTGGTCGCCGAAACGGCAGCGGGTGTCGAAATGCACCTTCGAGTACATGTTGATGTCGAGGCTGTCGCGCGCAATGTACGGGCGCAGGTCCTCGGCTTGCGGGAACCAGCCGTCGTTCCAGAAGGTGGTGACATCCGGCACGCCGGAGCCGGTGCCCAGCACGGTCGTCATCTTCTCAGAGAAGCCGTCGTCCGGCAGGAAGGTGGCGTTGACCTTGACGCGCTGGCCGATTTCGGTGGCCTGGAAGGCGTCCAGCCAGGCGCGCTGGGTGGGCT
>CALFZO010000143.1 GCA_937952305.1 uncultured Anaerolineales bacterium
TCACCCAGCCGGAAGAGCGCCTGGCAGCGCCGCCCGCCTGGCTCGCCGCCGAGGCCCCATCGAGTGAGATGGACCAGGCCCCGCTGGCCACGCGGCCGGAAGAGCGCACCACGGAGGTGCCGGCCTGGCTGGCGGGCTTCCACGAAGAGGCCGAGCCGGTGGCCGGGACCCCGGATTGGTTGAAGGCCATGACGCCTCCGGTCACCGCCGCCCCCGAGCCGGAACTGCCGCCTCTGGAAGAGTCGGCGCCGGAGCCGGTTAGCGGCGTGCCGGATTGGGTGAAGGCCGCGCCCGCTGAGCCCGAGGCCTTGCAGCCGTCGGACGATCTGCCGGATTGGTTGAAGGCGATGGCACAGGAACCCGAGCCGCCGGCGGCGGCATCCGCTCCACCGCCGGCTCCATCGCCAGCGGCCGCGCCAATGCCCCAGACGGAGGCAGCCGAAGGCGCCGATGTCCGCCTCTCCCGGCTGGCCGAACGGCTCGCCGCTGGACGCCGCGCCAAGGAGCAGGAGATCGCGGACCGGCTCGAACGCCAGCGCGCCGATCGCGAGACCGCCCAGCGCGAGGTCGCGCAGAAGATGGAAGAACAGCGGCGCGCGCGCCAGCCCGGCACCGGCCCGCTGCGGCCCGGCACCGGTCCATTGAAGCCGCTTCCGGAGGCCGCCCGCGCCGAGACGCCGGCCGAGGCCCCGGCGCCCGTCGAGACACCGGCCCCCAAGCCGACCCGGCCGGCAGCGCGGCCCGCCCCGGCCATCCCGGCGGCGCCGCGCTTAACGCGCGCGCGCAAATCGCGCGGCGGCAAATCGCCGTACGCCGGCCAATCCCCGGCCGAGCTCCTGATCTTGAGCCGGCAACGGCTGGCGGCCGGCGAAATGGACGGCGCGGCGGAGAGCCTGGGCCATCTGATCCACACCGGCCAGTTGCTGCCCGAGGTCGTGTCCGAGCTGGAGGCGGCCACCTTCAACAATCCGAATAATCCGGCGCTGTTCCGGACCCTGGGCGACGCCTACATGAAGAGCAACCAACTGCAGAAGGCGCTGGACGCCTATCGCGAGGCGTTGGCCCAACTGTAGTCAACCCAGCCAGCCCGCCTGCTCATCGACCCGGACCGCCCAGCTGAGCCTGGCGCGGTCCGGTTCATTTTTCGTTGCCGCTTTTGTAGAAATGCTCCCCGCCGAGTATAATCGCGGCCATGAGCAAACGAGACGAACTCCGCAAAAAACGACAGGAGGCCGCCCGCCGGCAGCAGTTCGCTGTGATCGGTGCGGTGGCGGTGCTGGCCCTCGTTGTGGCCGGCATCGTGATCTGGCCGAACTTGCAGCCCATCGGCACGATCGTCACGCCGGAGCCGGAGGACCGCTCCTTGGCCAACGGCAAGACGCTGGGGCCGGCGGATGCCCGCGTGGTGGTCCAGGAGTTCTCCGACTTTAAGTGACCGTACTGTCGGCTTTTTGCCACTGGCGCGGGTCGCCAGATCTACGACACGTACATCGCTACCGGTCAAAGCGTCCGCTTTGAGTTTCGTCACTTCATCGTCATCGACGGCAACGTCGGCGGCAACGAATCGCGCCGCGCCGCCGAGGCCAGCGAGTGCGCCAACGAGCAGGGCCAGTTCTGGCAGTACGAGGCCATCGTCTTTGCCAACCAGACCGGCGAAGCGGTCGGCACTTATCCAGACCGCAAGCTCAAGGCCTTTGCCGAGACCATCGGCCTGGACACGGCCGCCTTCAACACCTGCTTCGACGCGGGCCGCTACGCGCGCGAGGTGACGGCCGACGAGGCGCTGGCGCGCCAGATGGGCGTGACCGGCACGCCCACGCTGTTCGTCAGCGGCACGCGCGTCAACAACCCGATCGACTTCAACGAGATCAGCAGCCTGATCGACGCCGCCCTGGGCCAATAGCTTGACTCAACCGGCGGCGTCCCGTAGAATTCGGCGCCGATGAACCAACGACACTCCGCCCTGCAGGTTCCTACCCTCCGGCGGCGGAGTGTTTCTATTCACCCCACCCGAGCCGACCAGTCGGCTCTTTTTTTTGCCTGGTGACCGCCCCGACCATGACCAGCCTGCGCCTGCCCGGCCTGATCGACCCGCACGTCCACGCCCGCGACCTGGGCCAAGCTCACAAGGAGGATTGGACCACCGTCACAGCCGCCGCGCTGGCCGGCGGGATCACGACGGTGCTGGCCATGCCCAACACTCAGCCGCCCATCGTGGAGGCGGCCGCGCTGGCACAGTACCAGGCGGCGGCCCGGGCCCGCGCCCGCTGTGACTATGGCCTGCACCTCGGCGCCGGCCCGGACAACGTCGGGCAGCTGGCCGCGCTGGCGCCGCAGGCGGCCGGGCTGAAGCTCTACCTGGACGCGACCTTCGGCGACCTGAAGATGGACCAGCTCGACCTGCTGGTGGCGCATTGCGCCAGCTGGCCGGCGGCGGCGCCCCTGCTGGCCCACGCCGAGGGCAATAACGTGGCCGCCGTGATCCTGGCCGCGCACCTGGCCGGGCGTTCGGTCCACATCGTGCATGTCAGCCGCCAGGCTGAAATCGAGCTGATCCGGGCCGCCAAGGAGAAAGGCTTCGCCGTCACCTGTGAGGTCTGCCCGCATCACCTCTTCCTGACGCTGGCCGATTGCGGGCTGCCGCCCGGCTATATCGAGGTCCGGCCGCGTCTGGCCGCCGCCGCGGACGTCGACGCGCTGTGGGCCAACCTGGACGTCATCGATTGTTTCGCCACCGATCATGCGCCGCACACGCGCGCCGAGAAAGAAGGCGCGCAGCCGCCGCCCGGTTACCCTGGGCTGGAAACGGCGCTGGCGCTGTGGCTGACGGCCGTCCACCTCGGCCGCCTGAGCCTGGACGACGTGATCGCGCGCATGCACACGCACCCGCGCCGGATCTTCGGCCTGCCCGAACAGCCGGACACCTGGATTGAAGTGGACCCCGACCGCGCCTGGACGCCGCAGGGCGCGGCGCTGCGCTCGCGGGCCGCCTGGACGCCGTTCGAAGGCTGGACCCTGCGCGGCCAGGTGACGGCCGTGACGCTGCGCGGGCGCCTGGCCTACGACGGCGAGCAGGTGCTCGCGCCGCCAGGGACCGGTCTGGATGTCCGCGCCCCTGCCCAACCCAACCCATCACCCACGGAGAACGGAGACCTATGACCCTGCCCTCACACCTCCAAAACGTCCACCTCCCGCTGGGCGACCAGCGCACCGGGCGCTTCTACGGCCAGGACATCCTGTCGGTGGCGCAGTTTGGCCGCGCCGACCTGGAGTACATCTTCGGCGTGGCCGAGGCCATGCGCACCATGGTCGCCCACATCGGCACCTTTGACCTGCTCAAGGGCAAGATCCTGGCCAACCTGTTCTACGAGCCGTCCACGCGCACCTCGTCGTCGTTCCTGGCCGCCATGGAACGCCTGGGCGGCAGCGTCATCCCGATCAACGAGGTCCGCTACTCGTCCGTGTCCAAAGGCGAATCGCTGCCGGACACGGTCCGCACGCTGGAATGCTACGCCGACGTCATCGTGCTGCGTCATCCCGAGACCGGCTCGGCCGCCATCGCCGCCGCCGCCGCGCGCAAGCCCATCATCAACGCCGGCGACGGCATCGGCGAGCATCCCACCCAGGCCCTGCTGGACCTGTTCACCATCCGCGAGGAGTTAGGCCGCATCGACGGGCTGACGGTAACCATGCTCGGCGACCTGAAGTACGGGCGCACCGTGCACTCGCTGGCCAAGCTGCTGGCGCTCTTCAACGTGCGCGTCAACTACGTCTCGCCGGAAATCCTGCGCATGCCGGCCGACCTGGTGGCCCAATTGCGCGAGCGCGGCCTGCCGCAATCCGAACACACCACGCTCACGGCAGTCCTGGCGGAGACGGACGTGCTGTACGTGACCCGCGTCCAGAAGGAGCGCTTCGAGAACCTGGACGAGTACGAGACCGTCAAGAACGCCTACGTGATCACGCCGGAGACGCTGGCCGCCGCCAAACCCAAGATGGCGCTGATGCACCCGCTGCCGCGCGTCGGCGAGATCGCGCCGGCCGTGGACGACGACCCGCGCGCCGCCTACTTCCGCCAGATGGAGTACGGCCTGTACGTGCGCATGGCGCTGCTGGCGATGGTGCTGGGCAAAGCCTGATGGAAACTTTCTTCTCCCTCCTCGACCGCCACGTCCAGACCCAGGACACCCTGGTGTGCGTGGGCCTGGATCCGCATCCGGGCGACCTGCCCGAGCCCACGGCCGCGGCCGCGCTGGAGTTCTGCCAGCGCCTGATCGCCGAGACGGCGCGTTACGCCGCCGCCTACAAGCCCAACGCCGCCTTCTTCGAACTGTTCGGGCCGGAGGGCTGGTCCGCGCTGCGGAGCGTGATCGAGGCCGTCCAGGCAGCCTCGCAGCGCCAGGGGTCGGTTATCCCCGTCATCCTGGACGCCAAGCGCGGCGACATCGCCTCCACCGCCGAGGCCTACGCCCAATCGACGTTTCAGAAGCTCGGCGCGCACGCCGTCACTCTCTCGCCCTACCTGGGCTACGATGCGCTCGAACCGTTCCTGGCCGACCGCGAGAAGGGCGTGTTCGTGCTGTGCAAGACCTCGAACCCCGGCGCGGACGAGATCCAGGCTGTGCCGGTGGGGACGCCGGCGCAAGCGCTCTACGAATACGTCGCCGGGCGCGCCCAGACCTGGAACCGCCACGGCAATATCGGCCTGGTGGTCGGCGCCACCGACCCGGCCGCCCTGCAGCGCGTCCGCGCCACAGCCCCTGATCTGTGGATCCTGGCCCCCGGCATCGGCACCCAGGGCGGCGACCTGGAAGCGGCGCTGCGGGCCGGCCTGCGCGCCGACGGGATGGGCCTGCTCATCAATGCTTCGCGCTCCATCGCCCGGGCGCCCAAGCCGCGCGAGGCCGTGCGCGATCTGCGCGATGAGATCAACGCGTTGCGGCGCCAGGTGACGGACGCCCGCCGGCGGACGGCCGACGTCAGCCGTTCGGCCGCGCCCACCGTTCAGCGTCCAGCCGCCGTCGTCGCCCTGGCCCAGGACCTCGTCGCCAGCCAG
The DNA here is from genome assembly GCA_937952305.1 of uncultured Anaerolineales bacterium. Classification (GTDB taxonomy): domain Bacteria; phylum Chloroflexota; class Anaerolineae; order Anaerolineales; family UBA6663; genus SpSt-583. Next base: position 5,057 of record CALFZO010000143.1, read on the forward strand.
TGCGTCAAGTTCGGGTCCTTCACCCTCAAGTCCGGCCGGCAATCGCCGATCTACCTGGACTTGCGCCGGCTGGTGGCGCAGCCGGAGATCCTCAAGCGGGCGGCCCGCGCCTACGCCCAGGTGCTGGCGCCGCTGGCCTTCGAGCGCGTGGCCGGCCTGCCCTACGCCGCCCTGCCCCTCGGCACGGCCGTGGCGCTGGAGATGAACGTGCCGCTCGTCTACCCGCGCCGCGAGGTCAAGGCCTACGGCACCCAGGCCGCCGTCGAAGGCGACTATCAGCCCGGCGAGACCGTGGTCGTGCTGGACGACCTGGCCACCACCGGCGACACCAAACTGGAGGCCATCCAGAAGCTTGAGGCGGTCGGCTTGAAAGTGCGCGACATAGTCGTGCTCATCGACCGCGAGCAGGGCGCGCAGGCGGCGCTGGCCGCGGCCGGCTACCGGCTGCATGCCGTCGCCACGCTGGGTGAGCTGTTGGGCGCGTGGCTGGCCTCCGGCGCGATCACGCCCGAGCAGCATCAGGCCGTGCGGGCGTTCCTGGCCGCCGATCAATAAGCGAGGGTCCGATGGCGAGCGTCAACTTCGACCGGGCTGCTGATTTCTACGATCAGACGCGCCAGCTCCCGACCGGCCTCGTCCAGGTCGGGCTGCCGGCGCTGCTGGCCGCCGCCGGCCCGGCCGGACGCTTGCTCGAGGTCGGCGTGGGCACCGGGCGCATCGCCGGGCCGTTGTGGGAGCGAGGCGCGCGCCTGGTCGGCTGCGATATCTCAACCGCGATGCTGGGACGCCTGCGCGCCAAGCACCCCGGCGCGCCGGTGACGCGGGGCAACGCCCACCACCTGCCCTTCGCCAGCGCCCAGTTTCAAGTGGTGGTCACCATCCATGTCCTGCACCTGGTGGGCGATTGGCGCGCCACGCTGCGCGAGATCCGGCGCGTGCTGGCGCCGGGCGGCCGCTACGCCATCAACGGCCACACCGGTGACCCGCACTCCCCCGGCCACCAACTGCGCGAGTTCTGGCGCGCGCGGGTGGAAGCGCATGGCGCCGTCTGGCGGCGCCCGGGCGTCCAGGACCACGCCGAGCTTCTGGCCGAAGTCGCGGCACTGGGCGGCCGGCTGGAACGCCGCCTCAATCTGCCAACCGACCCGGCGCCGTACACGCTGCGGGCGGCGTTGGAAGCCATCGCCAACCGCATCCATTCCGACGCCTGGGATGTGCCCGACTCCGTCCTGCCCGTCACGGTGCGCGAGGCTACCGAGTTCGCCCAGGCGCAATTCGGCGATCTGGATGCCCAGCAGGTCGGCCAGGGCCAAGCCTGGCTCGACCTGATCGCGTTCGCCTGATGTACCAACACCTGCGCTCCCTGCTCTTCCGGCTCGACCCGGAGGAGGCCCACCGTTTGACCCTGGCCGCCGTCGGATTGTCCGGCGGCGTGCTGCCGGCCCGGCTCTCCCTGCGCGCCCTGTTCGAGAGCGACGACCCGCGCCTGGCGGTGGAGGCCTTCGGCTTGCGCTTCAAGAACCCGGTCGGGCTGGCGGCCGGCTACGACAAGAATGGCGCGGCCGTGCGCGGCCTGTGCGCGCTCGGCTTCGGGCACGTGGAGGTGGGCACGCTCACGCCCAAACCCCAGGCCGGCAATCCGCGCCCGCGCGTCCACCGCGTCCCGGAGGTCCAGGGCCTGATCAACAGCCTGGGTTTCCCCAACCTGGGCGCGGGCGAAGTGGACGGCCGGCATTGGCGCGCCCAAGCCCAAGCGACCCGGGCCCGCGTCGGCGTGAACATCGGCAAGGGCAAGGACACGCCCTTGGAGCGCGCGGCCGAAGACTACGTCCACCTGGTGCGGCGCTACCAGCCGTGCGCGGACTACCTGGCCGTCAACATCAGCAGCCCCAACACCCTCGGTCTGCGCCAGCTGCAATCGCGCCAATACCTCAGCGGGCTGCTGGCCGAGATTGCACGCGCACGCGACGCCCTGACCCCGCGCGTCCCGATCCTGGTGAAGATCGCGCCCGACCTGGCCGAGGGCGAAATCGACGACGCCCTGGACGCGATCCTGGGCGCCGGCCTGGACGGCGTCATCGCCACCAACACCACCATCAGCCGGGACGGCCTGCCCGAGCGGGCGCGCGCCCTCAAAGGCGGGCTGAGCGGATACCCGCTGCGTGACCGCGCCACGGCCGTGATCCGCTCCGTGGCGCAGCGCACGGCCGGCCGGCTGCCCATCGTCGGCGTCGGCGGGATCATGCAGCCGGACGACGCCCTGGAGAAACTTGACGCCGGCGCCACGCTGGTGCAGGTCTACACCGGCCTGGTTTACGCCGGGCCGGCCCTGGTGCGGCAGATCAACCGCCGGCTGCTGAGAAGGTGATCCATGCCCAAAGCCCTCCTGTCCGTCCACGACAAAACTGGCCTGGTCGATTTTGCGCGCGGCCTGCACGGCCTCGGCTGGACGCTGATCGCCTCAGGCGGCACCGCCCGGCTGCTGCGCGAGGCCGGCCTGCCCGTCACCGAGGTCGGCGACTACACCGGCTCGCCCGAGATCCTGGGCGGGCGCGTCAAGACCTTACACCCGGCCATCCACGGCGGCTTGCTGGCCCGCGCCACCGCCGCAGACCGCGCCGACCTGACGCGGCTGAATTTCGACTTCATCGACCTGGTGGCCGTGAACCTGTATCCGTTCGAGGCCGCCATCGCCCAGCCAGACGTCACGCTGGCCGACGCCATCGAGAACATCGACATCGGCGGCGTGACCCTGATCCGGGCCGCGGCCAAGAACCACGAACGCGTGACGCTGGTGTGCGACCCGGCCGATTACAGCCTGGTGCTGGAGGCAGTGCGCGCGGGCGCCACGACCGAGGCCACCCGCCGACGGCTGGCCGTGAAGGGCTTCGCGCTGACCGCGCGCTACGATGCCCTGATCACCGACTACCTGGCCGGCCTCGCTCAGCCCGAGGGTGCGCCGGCGCCCCTGCGCCTCACCGCCTACCCCGTCCAGACCTTGCGCTACGGCGAGAACCCGCACCAGGCCGCCACCCTGTACTCTTTCGAGCCGGGCGCTGGCCCGCTGGGCGGCCAGGTGCTGCAGGGCAAGGAACTCAGCTACAACAACCTGCTGGACCTGGACGCGGCCTGGCGCTGCGCGGTGAGCTACGCCGAGCCGGCCGTCTGCATCGTCAAGCACCTGTCGCCGTGCGGAGTCGCCGCCGCCAGTGACCTGGCGGCGGCTTATCGGGCGGCCTACGCGTGCGATCCGCGCTCGGCGTTCGGCGGCGTCATCGCCAGCAACCGCCCACTTGACGCGGAGACGGCGGCGGCGCTCGGCGACCTGTTCGTCGAATGCCTCGCCGCGCCCGAGTTCACGGACGAGGCGCGCGCGCTGCTGGCGAAGAAGAAGAATTGCCGGCTGGTGGCAATGCCGTCATTGGAGATCCAGCCGCGCTTCGAGCTGCGCACGATCACGTGCGGCCTGCTCCGGCAGGACGCCGACTTCGGCGACCCGGCCGGCGCGGAGTGGAAGGTGGTCTCGCAACGACCGCCGACCGAGGCCGAGTGGGCGGCGCTGCGCTTTGCCTGGACGGCCTGCCAGCACGTCAAATCCAACGCTATTGTCCTGGCCCGCCGCCTGCCTGCGTCCGGGGGCGCAGGCAGCGTGCTCGCCACTGTCGGCCTCGGCGGCGGGCAGCCCAACCGCGTGGACTGCGTGCGGATGGCGGCTGAGCGCGCCGGCGCCAAGGCGCGCGGCTCCGTGCTGGCGTCGGACGCCTTCTTCCCGTTCCCGGACTCGCTGGAACTGGCTGTGCAGGCCGGCGTGACGGCCGTCGTCCACCCGGGCGGGTCCGTGCGCGATGCCGAGACGCTGGCCGTCGCCGACGCGGCCGGGCTGGCGCTGGTGGTCACCGGCGTGCGCCACTTCCGGCACTGAGCCACAGCTTGCCGGGATGCCGCGGCTGGAGCACTCCGAGGCCGCAGCATCCGTGGCCGCCATTGGCCTGGAGGCGCCATGACCATCAAACCCAGTTGGGCCGGCCGCGTTTATGAAGACTTCGCCGTCGGCGACGTGTACCAGCATCCGCTCGGCCGCACCATCACCCAGCCTGACAACATCTGGTTCACGCTGCTGACCGTCAACAACAACCCGATCCACTTCGACAGCGTCTACGCCGCCCAGACCGAGTTCGGGCGGCCGCTGGTGGACTCCACCTTCACGCTGGCGCTGGTCACCGGCCTCTCGGTGAGCGACCTCTCGCAGAACGCCGTCAACCTGGGCTGGGACGAGGTGCGCCTGCCGCACCCGGTCTTCGACGGCGATACGCTCCACGCGCAGAGCGAGATCCTGGCGGCGCGCGAGTCCCAGTCGCGCCCGCATATGGGCCTGGTGCGCGTCAAGACCACGGGGTACAACCAGGCCGGCGTCGTGGTGATCGAGTTCCAGCGCACGCTGCTGGTTTACAAGCGCGGCCACGTTCCGGCGGTGACACGCCCCACCCCCGGCCCCCGCCCCGCCGCCTGATGGGCGGCCAGCGGTTGCGCTATAATCTTTTCATGTCCGGCCGTTCTGCCCGCTACTGTCCTGGGGTCCGCTCCACCGGGACCAGCCTCCTTGACCCACGCCGGCACCGTCCGACAATTCTCCAGCGCGATCAGATGGACGGGGCCCCGACTCGCGGCGGCGCCCCACCCAACCCACCCCACACC
>CALFZO010000144.1 GCA_937952305.1 uncultured Anaerolineales bacterium
TTTGTATTCCACATGGGTTTGGGGGAGGACGGCGCTAGCCCGCCGTTTTCCCCGGCCCACCGGGTCAGTGGATATGACAACTCCCAATGAATCGACCTTCCAAACCATCGCCGGGATCCGCGAGATCCAGGACATCGGCAGTCTCACGGCGGACGAGTGGGCCGTGGTGGCGGAGTTCCTGAAGCTCTACCGCCAGGCCCGGCAGCACGACCGCAAGAGCCAGATCACGTGCTACTTCCGCGACGGGAAGTGGTACCTGGCCAGGAGCGCCATCGCCGCCAGCGGGCTGGCGCAGAGTGACGACGATTGGCAGAAAGGAAGGATATCGGAACGCTGAATGTCCAACCCGCTGAACGCATTTCCAATGCCGCCGAAAAGCCGGACACCCGGGCGGCCTGCAGCCCAACCCGAGGGAACATCGGCGGCGCCAAGATAGATTGGAGGACACGATGACCAACAACAGAATTCCTTCACAAGATAAGATCGTTTCGCCGCCCGTTGCGCCCGAGTTCGCCGATTACCTGAGAGCCCATGGGCTCTCGGTCCTGACGAGTTGGTTGCGCGAAAACGGCGCGCCGACAGAGGTCGTTGAGCTGGCGTCGAATTGCGACTACCTCGGCCTCTACCTGGAGGAGCTCAAGACAGGACCGATGACCGAGCAGCGCGCCAGAATGCTGGGCATTGAGAACGCGGTTGTCTCTGTGGCCAACGCGATCGCGGCCCTGGGGGGCAAGTTTTACGATGGCAACAGCTACACCATGCCGCGCGAGAACCAGGTCCGGTGGGCCGCCCCGGCATCCGGTCTTTCGGCGGAATTGACCAATTCCCTTCCGGAGCCCATGTCCGCGGATATGCCGGAATGACGGCCGAGCTTCAGCAAAGGAAATGATAGCAATGACGACTCTCCACTCCGCCTTGAAAGAAAACGACTCCAAGGCCCTCCGTGGCATCGCGGTTGCGCTCGGCCTGATCGCCTACCTCGGCGGCCTGGTCTATGCCGGCGTGCGCAGCTATGACCTGTTCGCCCGGACCCTGCCGGCCGAGTTGCTGCCCCTGGCCATCATCGGGATTGTCGCCCTCGAGCTCACCGCCCTAGGCCTGCCCCTGGCCATCCACTACTGGACCGCGCCGGGCATCCAGCGGATCGCGGCGCTGGGCTTCTACATCCTGGACCTGGCCTTGATCGCGGCGAACGCCATCCTGGACAGCGCCCACAACGCCGGCGACTTGCTACCCGGCTTCATGGCCGCCTACGGAACCTACATCGTGCCAGCCCTGCCGATCCTGGTCATGGTCACGTGGGCCACCCTGTGGGCCCTGGACCCTGCCAGCCGGGACCGGGACATGATCGCGGCCGTGCGGGCGGCCACCAAGGAGGCTGTGCGCTCGCAGATCATCGAGGAGGCCCGGGCGGCTGACATCACGGCCGACGTCCGCCAGGCGGCCAGGGCGATGACGCGCGAGATCGTCGGCGAGACCGTCGGCGGGTTGCGCCGGCCAGGTCTGCCAGCGCCGGCGGCTGGCATGACCTCGGCCGGGCACGGCTATAACGCGGAGGTGCCAGCCTGGCCGGCGGGTATGTCCGCGGACATGGCCCAGCCCGAGCCCGAGGCGGCGCACAGGCCGGCCCGCAATGGCACGCGGAAGGGGGCGGCACCCGAAAGCCCAAAATAATACCGGCGACCGGTGGGACCCGTGGGTCGCAATTGTCACCAATTGGTTACACGGCCGCCAATGTGCCAGCCACGCCGGTGGGGGTGCCAGCCTTCACAGACCTGGCCCCCCTGCCAGCCGCGGCCCTGTTGGACTTCGCGGCCGTGCCAGACATGGCGGCCGCTCCCACGGGCTGGCGGCCGGAAGTCACCAAGCGTGGCCGGCGCTGGCAGTGGCGCAAGGGCAGCGGAAAGAATCGGCAGAGTCGGCCGGGTGGCACCTTCGACACCCTGCCAGCCGAAAGGCGGAAAGCATATGACCGAAACTCAGAGACCTACCACCGGCGCAAGTCTGCCGCCGCGGAGCGGGCTGGGGGTGCCAGCCCTGACGGCGGAGGAGGCCCTGGCCCTGTTGACATCGGCGCTGCAGTACTGCCAGGCCGCCGGCCTCAGAGTGCAGGCCGCCAATCATGACGGGCGCCTGGTGCTCGGCATCCTTGGCGCCAAACTTGACGGCCCGCGGATTGTGCCAGCTGAGGCAGTGACGGCATGACCAAGCGTGCCATCCTCTACGGCCGGGTGAGCAGCGACGAACAGGCCCGGCAGGGCTATTCCCTCGGATCGCAGTTTGAGGCGATGCGCGAGTATGCCGACCGGCAGGGCCTGATTGTCGTTGCCGAGGAGCGGGACGACTTCACTGGATCTGAGCTCGCCCGGCCGGGACTCGACCTGGTGCGCGCCATGATCCAGCGAGCGGAGGCGGACGCCCTGATCGTTTTCTCGCCGGACCGCCTGACCCGCAAACTCGGCGATGCCATCTATCTGCGCGAAGAGTTCGGCTTGGCTGGCATCGAGCTTCACTACTGCAACCGTGGGAAGCTGGACGACACTGCCGAAAGCAGGATGACCGATAATATCGAGGCCGTCTTCGCCGAATACTGGCGCGCCAAAATCATCGAGGGCAGCCGGCGCGGCCGGGCCGCTAAGGCCCGCCTTGGGAAGTGGGTTGGCATCGGCCGGACGCCCTACGGCTACACCAAGGTTGGCAGCCGGCGGGATGTGCGATTGGAGATATGCGAGCCGGAAGCCGCGGTTGTGCGTCGCATCTTCGATATGTACTTGGGCCGCAACGGCTACCACGCGAGCTCGCCATACACAATCGCCAACGCCCTGATTCTGGAAGGCGTTCCGACGCCAGGCGAGGGGCGTGGCTGGTATACGTCGGCGATCCTGACGATCCTCGGTCGGGGCCTGTATGCCGGACTGTACGAATATGCCGGTCAGGTTGTGGATCTTCCGAAGGCCGCCATTATCGACCGCGAGACCTTCGAGCAGGTCAAGGCCACCAAGGCGCGCCGCAAGGCTATGGCCAAGCGCAACCGGAAGCGTGATTATCTGCTGTCCGGCTACATCAAGTGTGTCTGTGGCGGCTCGATGGTCGGGGGAGTATCGCGGGATCGCTATTCCTACTATGCGTGCCACAAGCGTGCGCATTACCCACTACTCACTCAGTGCACAGAGAAGCAGATTGTCGTCGCCCTGGCCGACGAGCTTGCTTGGGGCTGGATTGAGCGCATTACAGACGACTCAGTCCTCGAGCAGGGCTTCAGAGATTGGCGCGAGCGCAACGCCGCGGCGCTTGAGCCGGATCGGAAGCGTCTGGCCGTGCTGGACGGCCTGATTGAGCGCGCCGCGCGGGCGGTGCGGCGCTTGACTGCGGCCTACGCGAACGCCGAAACTGACATTGAGGCCCAGGCCCAGGCCGAGCAGAAGCGCAGCGCGGCCAATTCATGGGAGGCCCTGACGGCAGAGCGGGACAAGCTGCAGGCCAAGTTGGCTCAGATCGCCCTGACGCCAGAGAAAGAGGACTTGATCCGCCTGGCTGTGCGCAACCTGCGAGCCAGGTTAGATGCGGCCAACTTCGCCCAGCGGCGGGAGGTGCTAGAGGCCCTGGAGTTTACAGCGAAGGTGACCTACCAAGACGGAGAGCGGGGGTTATTCTGCACGTGCCAACTGGACGTGTCCGGCGAGTTTATCCCGATTGCGAACGGAATTCGTTGTAGAGCAGTCGAAAAAAGAGGCGCAGGAGCGGCCTGAGCAGCGCGAGCATGGCGCAAGGATAGCATGCCCGCCGCGCGGCGCCGAGGCCCGGACAACAAAAACGGCGCGGGCTGGTATCAGCCCGCGCCGGCATGACGCAGCCAGGTGGTCTGGACGCGCGCTACGACAGGAGTTCGGGCGGGATGTTGCCGCCGTTCTCGGCGATCTGGCTGAGCACGGTCTTGTGCAGCCAGGTGTTCATCTTGGCCGAGTCGTCCATCAGCTCGGCCGGGCAGCCCAGCTCTTCGGCCAGCTCCTTGCGCGCCTTGAAGCTGCTGTCGATGCCCAGGAGCTTGAGCAGGTCCACGATCGAGACCTTCCAGTTCAGCTTCTCCGGGTTCTTGGCGGCCATGTCCTCCAGCTGGGCGACCACGTCGACGATCGAGATCGCTTCGACCTCGGGCTCAGCGGCGGCCGCCTCGGCGGCGGCCTTCGCCTTAGCGGCGGCGGCGGCGGCGGCTTTGGCCTCCAACTGCTTCTCGAGTTCCTCCGGCCGGTATTCCGGGGCCTTGGCGGCCGGGGCGGGCGCGGCCGGCTTGGGGGCGGCGGCCGGAGCGGCCGGTTTGGGAGCAGCCGGGGCCGGCTTGGGGGCGGCCGGGGCGGGCGCCGCGGACACGGTCGGCTTGGGCGCGACGGCGGCCGGCGCGGCCGGTTTGGGCGCGGCGGCGGCCGGCTTGGGCGTCGGCTTCTGCAGGCCGAGCTTCTGGAGGATGGCAGAGAAGATGCTCATGGTATGTTCCCTTTCCTGGAAAAACTGAAGCCGGGTCGAGACAACGCTGACCCGATGCAACCGACAGCACCGTCCGGGATGGTCGGTGGTCTGGCGCTGGCTTGTTGAATAGTGGGCAGACTTCAGTCTACCTCAGCCCCGTCATTTCGACCACAGGGAAAACTACGGTCCCGCGCTCTGGCGCTGGCCGCCTTCACGCGGTGGTGATGGGTTCCTGTCTCTTATACACATCTCCGAGCCCACGAGACAGGCAGAAATCTCGTA
>CALFZO010000145.1 GCA_937952305.1 uncultured Anaerolineales bacterium
GCGTCAGGCCTCGGCAGCCGATGAGTGCCACTGTGGCGGTTCAGGCGCTCGGCCGGAGCGCGAAGGCCGAGTCGCCTGCAACCGCGTGTTGGGCGGCCTTCAGGGAAAGCTCGGGCATCTCTGGACGAGCACGACTACGCCTCGTTGTAGGCCCTCTCAAGCTCAGCTACGTCGAGCTTCACCATCGTCAGCATGGCTTCTATCACTGCCTTCACCTTCTTGGGGTCCTTGTCACTGGTCAGTTCGGTGAATCGTCTTGGGACAATCTGCCAGGAGAGACCGAAGGGGTCTTTAATCCAACCGCATGCCGTGGGCGTCGCTCCGGCCTTCACGAGCTTGTCCCAGTATTCATCCACTTCAGCCTGATCCGCGCAGTCCACGTAGAGCGAGACCCCCTCCGAGAAGCTGAAGTGCGGACCTCCGTTGTAGCCCATAAAGAACTGACCACCGACCACGAACTCGGCGGAGCTGATAGGGCCGTCCTCGCCCGTGCGGGCGACGTTGCGTACTTCGGAGTTCGGAAACGTCGTGGTGTAGAACTCGATTGCCGCTTCGAGCTGGTCGTTAAACATGAGGAAAGGCGTCACTTTGCTCATTCATGTCTCCTATGTGGGGGCGACGATCATCTCTGCCCAACGGTCTGCGCTAATCGCCATTATCCTAGAACACCTATTCTGGTACGTCAAGATAAAAATAGGCTGGTTTTGAACTCGTCAAAGCCGCCCAGCCTCGGTGCTCGTGGGACCATTCGATTATTTCGCTCTTGACACGTGACCATTGAGTCACATATAATTCCGAATACGTGACAATTTGGTCACATATTGGCGATATGGAACAAGAAGCTATCTTTCGGGCCCTGGCCGACCCAACTCGGCGGCGGCTGCTGGACCTCCTTTTTGAACTGGACGGCCGTACGGTCACAGAACTGGAGGCGGGGCTGCCGATGACGCGGTTCGGGGTGATGAAACACCTGCGCGTGCTGGAGGAAGCCGGATTGATCACCACGCGCAAAGCCGGCCGGGCGAGGCTGCATTACCTGAACCCGGTCCCCATCCAGCTCATCTCCGACCGGTGGATCAGCAAATATTCCGCAACGCGGGTGAGCGCGCTCGCCGACCTTAAGTCAGTCTTGGAAGGAGCTAATCGCATGTCTGTTTCGAAGCCCAAACTTGTGTATCAGATCATCATCCGGGCGCCGCGGCAGCGCGTGTGGGACGCGATCACGCAGCCGGAGTTCACGTCGCGCTATTACTATGGCTGTGCGCTCCAGACGGACCTCTCCGTCGGCTCGCCCTTCACCTATCACCTGCCGAACGGAGCGCCGATTGTGGAGGGGGAGGTCATCTCAGCCAACCCGCCGGAGCGGCTGGTCCACACCTATCATTCGGTCTGGCCTCCCCTGAACGAGGACGCACCCACGCGGGTCACCTGGGAGCTTGAGGCGCTGGCCGGTGATGTCACCAAAGTCACCGTCGTCCACGATGACTTCCAGGGCGAGACCGCGACTTACACGGGCCTGCAGGCCGGCGGCTGGACTTGGATCCTCAGCAGCCTGAAGACGCTGCTGGAGACCGGCGAGCCGCTGCCTCAAGGGTAGCCGGCCTGGGTCACGACCACTGCAACCACCCGTTATTCCGAGGAGGTTTGGATGAGCCCCAAGCAGGATACGCAGAAATCCGCCAAGCGCACCGTCGCGCCCGCCAAGAAGCCCGAGGGATTCACGGCCCAGGAACGCGCCGCGATGAGGGAGCGCGCCAAGGAGCTGAAGGCGGAAGCCAGCCGGGCGGATGGGGAAAGCGCCGTGCTGGCGAAGATCGCCGAGATGCCGGAACCGGACCGCGCCATGGCCAAGCGGCTGCATGCGCTGATCAAAGCCAACGCGCCGTCGCTCTCGCCGAAGACCTGGTACGGGATGCCCGCGTACGCCAACCAGGCTGGCAAGATCGTCTGTTTCTTCCAGAGCGCGGCGAAGTTCGACGCGCGCTACGCGACACTGGGCTTCAACGACTCAGCCAACCTCGACGACGGCGACCTGTGGCCGACCTCCTTCGCCCTGAAGGCGCTGACGGCCGCTGCAGAGACCAAAATCAGCGCGCTCGTAAAGAAAGCGGTGAGCTGAAGCCCGCGCCGCCGGACCGGCGCCAGCGGATGAATAGAGCGAGCCGGACCGCCGCCGGCTCGCTCCGTTTTTGCGGGCGGCGGGCGCTGGCCGCCGCCTTCGGACTGAGCGTGCGTCAACGGGCAGCTCAAGCCTCAGCTCCGGTTCGCCTCCGCCCTGCGTCACGGGCTGGTTAACCTCAATGAGATCTAGGGGCAGCGCCAGCCGGCGCGGTGGCGCTGGCTCTGGTCACTCAGGACGCTTACGCGTTGAGATAGGCGCTGGTGAGCGATTGCCGGGCTTTCAGTAACTCCCTGGGCGTGCCCGCGAACATGACCTGTCCGCCCTGGCTGCCGCCCTCGGGGCCTAGGTCGATGATCCAATCGGCGTTCTTGACCACGTGCAGGTTGTGCTCGATGACGACCACCGTGTTGCCGGCGTCTACCAGGCGGTTGATGACCCCCAGGAGGTGGCCGATGTCGGACATGTGCAGACCGGTGGTCGGCTCGTCCATGATGTACAGGCTGCCCTGCTTGTGCAGTTCGCCGGCCAGTTTGAGGCGTTGACATTCGCCGCCCGACAGCGTGCTCAACGGCTGGCCGAGCCCCAGATAGTCCAACCCCACATCACTCAGGGCTTGCAGCTTGCGGACGACTTCTTTAATCTCGAAGAAGGCGAGCGCCTGCCCCACGTTTAACGCCAGCACGTCGCTGATGGACTTGCCGTTGAGCTTATAGGCCAGCACTTCATCCTTGAAGCGGCGCCCGCTACAGACCTCGCACGGCGTCTTGGCCTCGTTGAGGAACGCCAGGTCGGTGTAGATCACGCCCAGGCCCTGACAATTCTCGCAGGCGCCCTTCGAGTTGAAGCTGAAGAGCGCGGCCGGCACCTTGTTCGCCGCGGCAAAAGCCTTGCGGACGTCATCCAGGATGCCCGTGTACGTGGCGGGATTGGACCGGCTCGAGACGCCCACGGCCGCTTGGTCGATCACAATCGCCTCGGGGTGCTGGCGCTGGAAAACCTCGTTGATGAGCGAGCTCTTGCCGGAGCCGGCCACACCCGTGACCACGGTCAAAACGCCGGCGGGGATGTCCACGCTGACGTCTTTCAGGTTGTTGACCTTGGCGTGCCGGATCGGCAGTCGGCCGGTCGGTGCGCGGAAGGCCGCCTTCAGCGGGACGGACTGCTGCATGTGCCGGCCCGTCAACGTGTCGGCCGTGAGCAGACCCGCGTAATCGCCGGCGTAGACGATCTCGCCGCCCTGGGGGCCCGCCAGCGGGCCCACGTCGACTATGTGGTCGGCCACCTTGATGACATCGGGGTCGTGCTCCACCACGATGACGGTGTTGCCCTTGTCGCGCAGCTTCTGCAGCAACTCGTTCATCCGGTGGACGTCGCGCGGGTGCAGACCCACGCTCGGCTCGTCGAAGATGTAGATCACGTCCGTCAGGCTGCTGCCGAGATGCTTGACGATCTTCACGCGCTGCGCTTCTCCGCCCGACAAGGTGTCTGTCTCGCGGCTGAGGCTGAGATACTCCAGGCCGATGTCCACGAGATGGTGGAGCCGCTCCAGCAGCGCTTTGACGATCGGTTCGACGGCCGGAGCCTGGATCTGCTGGACGGCCTCGATCAGTTCGGGGATCTCCAGGCTCGTCAGGTCGGCGATGTTGGCGCCGTTGATCCGGCACTTCAGGGTCTCCGGGCTTAAGCGCGCGCCGTGGCACAGCGGACAGGGGCCCATCCTCAGGTAGGGCTCCACCAGCTTCTGCGTGCGCTCGGACTTGGTCTTCACATCGCCCTTGATATACTTGTTCGTGAAGCGCGCGACGATGCCTTCAAAAGTCAGGTTGATAGCCTTGGCCCCGAACTGGGTCTTGACCTTCACCGGCGGGTTGTATAACAGCGCCGCCATCTCCTGGTCCGTGTACTTGGATAACTTCTTGTCGGGGTCAAACAGACCGGAGTTGATGATCAGGTTCCAGCCCCAGCTGTCCACGGCGTATTCGGGGAACAGGAGCGCGCCCGTGTTCAAGGACTTGGATTTGTCCAGGAAGCGATCCAGGTCCACGTCCAGCTTGCGCCCGAGGCCGTGGCAGTTCGGGCACATCCCCTTCGGGTCGTTGAAGCCGAACAGGTTGGACGGCCCGAGGTGCGGCTGCCCAATGCGCGAGAACATCAGGCGCAGGAGCGTGTTGATGTCGGTGATCGTGCCGACGGTGGAGTGTGAGCCGCCGCCCAGCCGCTTCTGATCCACCACGATGGCCATGCTCAGGTTCTCGATGGCGTCCGCGTCGGGCTGGGAATACTTCGGCAGGAAGTTCCGCACGAACAGGCTGAAGTTTTCGTTGAGCAGGCGCTGCGACTCGGTGGCGATCGTGTCGAACACGATGGACGATTTGCCTGAGCCGGAGACGCCGGTGAAAATGGTGATCTGCCGCTTGGGGATCCGCAGATGCACGTTCTTCAGGTTATTCTCGCGCGCGCCGCGAATCTCGATGTATTCCTGAGGCATGCTGGTCTCCTCGGTGTTGCCGCCGGCGAAAACAGCGGGGCGGGTAAAAGCTGTGCTTTTGCCCGCCCCAGGATGGAAGGGTTTTTATTCTAGAACAAATTTTTCACTCGGTCAAGATAATGGCTCGTCCCATAAG
>CALFZO010000146.1 GCA_937952305.1 uncultured Anaerolineales bacterium
CTCCCCTTGGGGAGAGGCCAGCAGCCAGGAACATATTTACGGCAGCAGGGCGTTGGCCTGGGCGACGGCGTCAGACAGGACCTGCTGCGGGTCGGCGTTGTTGAACAGCGCCTCCTGAACCGCCTGCAGGACGATGTTGTTGACGTCGGCCTTGTGGGGGATGCTCGGCACGATGTCGGCCAGCTTGGAGACCGCGTCCTTGGCATACGGCTTGGCGCTGTCTTCGATGGCCACCGGCGCGGCCGAGAAGAACGGGTCGTCGTACGACGCCGGCGTCGACGGATAGATCGCCACGATCTTGGAGAACTCGAGCATGCTGCGCGGGTTGGTCATGAACTGCGCCAGCGCCGCGGCGGCGATGGGATACGGCGTGTTGGCGTTCACGGACATGGCCATCAGGCCTTTGCCGACGACGCCGGACTTGCCGACCGGGGCAGGCACGACGGCCAGGTAGCCGTACAGGCCGGGGTTATTGGCGCGCACCTCGCGGATGAGGTTCGGGCCGGTGTTGTAGAAGGCGGCCTGGCCAGACGTGAACAGGTCCAGCCCGACGCGGTCCTGGTCGGTCACCAGCACGGTCCGGTCCACGGTGCCGGCCTTGACCATGTCCACATACAGCTGCAGCCAGGCGACGGCCTCCGGCGAATCGAAGGTGAAGGCGGTGCCGTCGGCGTTGATCACCTGGACGCCGCCCTCGTACGTCATCTGCGCCAGGAGATCGTTGACGGTCAGGCGGATATCGCACAGGGTGCCGGTCTGATCCTTGATGGTCTGGCAGAAGGCGGGCAGGCCGTCGATGGTCTTGGGGAAGTCGGCGACGGTGAGGCCGGCGTCGCTCAGGATCTTGGTGTTAACCAGGTTGACGATGATGCCCTGGTAGTAGGGGAACAGGTAGTGCTGGCCATCCACCACCTGCTGGTCCCACAGGTTGGGGAAATACAGGTCCTGCACGGCCTGAGGCACGATTTCGTCCAGCGGCAGCAGCAGGCCCTGGGAGGCGTAATCGCTGACCCAGCCTTCGGAGATGGACAGGTTGATGACGTCCGGAGCGTTGCCGGCCGCGTAGGCGTTGCGCAGGTCATCCTGGAAAGTGGCCTGGTGGTCCTCCCAGTTGACGGTGACGCCCGGGTAGGCCTCCTGGAAGCGCGCGATCGTGCTCTGGATGTAATCGTCGAAAGTCGGCGAGAGCCAGAACGTCCAAACGGTCAGTTCGGCGTTCGGCTCGAGGTTGGTCATGACGGCCTCCGGGTGCGGGCCGGGGGTGGGCGTCACGGCGACTTCCTTGACCACTTCCTGGGTCTGGACGACGACCTGGGTTTCCTTGACCACCTGGGTCTGAACGACGACCTCAGGAGTGGGGACAGCGGCCGGAGCGCAGGCGGCCAGGATCAGCCCGGCCAGGACCAGGGCTGTGCTCAGCCGGTAAAGGCGATTGGCGTGCATAAGGCGGGTCTCCTCTCAATGGATGGGCGCACAACGAGTCGACAGTCACGGGATGGCTCAGGCTGGATTGTCTAGGGGCGGGCACCTCCTGCTAATCTGGTATAGACGACCAGACCAGTTGCTGCAAAAAAAGAGTCAGGCGCTCGCCGGCCGCTCACCGGCCGGCCCGGCCTGAACGAAGCGCCGCGTGATCTCCCACGGGCGCGTGATGGCGCTGCCGACCACAACGGCGTGGGCGCCTAAGGCGAAGGCCTGGGCCACTTCAGCGGGCTGCCAGAAACGGCCCTCCGCCAGGACGGGCGCCCGCGCCGTCTGCGTCAGCGCGCCCAAGAACTCCAGATCCGGGCCAGCCATGGCCGGCCGGCCGTGAGCGGTGTAGCCCGCCAGCGTCGTGCTCAGGGCATCGGCGCCCAGGGACTCCGCCAGGCGGGCGTCTTCCAGACACGATACATCCGCCAACACGGGCTTGCCCAGCTGGTCGTGGATGAACGTGATCAGGTCGGCCAGCGCCAGGCCGCCCGGGCGCGGGCGCGGGGTGGCGTCGATAGCCACGTAATCGCAGCCGGCGCGCGCGATGGCGTCCGCGGCCGCGCAGTCCGGCGTGATGTAAACGTCCGAGCCAGGCGTGGACCGTTTGTCCAGGCCGATGATGAACGCGTCCGTTTGGGCGCGCACGGCCGCGATATCCGGGGGCGAGTTGAGGCGCAGCCCCACCGCCCCGCCCTGGAGCGCCGCCTGCGCCATGGCCACCATGTGCGCGGCGCCGAACAACGGCTCGCCGGGGTAGGCCTGGCAGGACACGATCAGGCCGCGCGGGAGCGGCTGGGAGAACGCGGTCATTTCGGCTCGTTTACTGGCCTTGGCGCCGCCGGACAAAGAGCATGCGGTACCGGTCGGCGCGATACAGCGTCTGGACGGCCTCGATCAGCTGGCCTGGCTCGTCGCGCGTGCTGCGCCTGGCCAGCAGCGCCGGGCTGTTGCGGGCGACGCCCAGCTGCCGGGCCTCCTGCGTGTCCAACAGCGTGGCTTCGATCGACTCCTCGGCCAGCATCGGCCGGCAGTCAAAGCGGCGCTCCAGCACGTCGTACAGCGATTGCTGGGTCAGATCCTCTTCCAGCAGCCGGCCGAAGCGCGCGTGCGGCAGGAAACAGCGCTCCAGGGCCATCGGTTCGCCGTTGGCCAGGCGCACGCGCTCGATGCGGATGACGCGCTCGCCTACCCCCAGGCCCAACTGGGCGGCGACGGCGGCGTCGGCGACCTCGGCCTCCAGCCGCAGCAGCCGGGAGCTGGCCTCCAGGCCGCGCGAGCGCATGTCTTCCGTGAACGACATGAAGCCCAGGGCGTTCTTGTGGATGCGGGCCCCGGCCACCACCGTGCTGCGGCCATGCTGGCGCACCAACAGCCCTTCCCGCACTAACTCATCCAGGGCCGCGCGCACCGTCATCCGGCTGACGCCCAGCTGCTCCACGTACTCGCGCTCGGACGGGATGGGCTCGCCGGCTTTCAATTGGCCGGCCTCGATCTGCCCGCGCACGCCGTCGGCGATCTGCTTGAACAACGGTTTGTGGTCGCGCTTGTTGAGTCGCAGTGGATTGGACATACTGGTCTAGACCAGTCTCAGGATAGCAGAAGCCGGGCGGCCTGGCAAGCCCCAATTTGCCTGGCGGGCCCGGCGGCCAAACAAAACGGGGCGGCAGACCTGCGGCCCACCGCCCCGCCATCCGTGCGTCGGTCAGCCGGATTACTTGCCCAGCCGCTTCTTGAACTCGGCCGTCAGCGCCGGCACGATCTTGAACAAGTCACCGACCACGCCATAGCGGGCCAGCTTGAAGATCGGGGCCTCGGCATCCTTGTTGACGGCCACGATGACCTTGGACGAGCGCATGCCGGCCTGATGCTGGATGGAGCCAGAAATGCCGGCCGCGATGTACAGGTCCGGCGCCACGGTCTTGCCGGTCTGGCCGACCTGGTGCGCGTACGGGATCCAGCCGGCGTCCACGGCCGCGCGGCTGGCGCCCATAGCGCCGCCCAGCGTCTGCGCCAGGTCGCGGATCGGCGCGAAGCCCTCCGCGCCGCCCACGCCGCGCCCGCCGCTGACGATGATCTTGGCCTCGGTCAGGCTCACCTGCCCTTGCTCGATCACGTAATCCACGACCTTGACGCCGATGGCGTCCTCGGCCAGGGCCGCGGCCACGGGGGTGACGGTGCCGGTCCGGGCCGCGTCGGCGTCCGGTTTGGCGAAGGCGCGCGGCCGCAGGGTGACGAGCTGCGGCCCCCGGCCGGCCGCGAAGGACACATCGGACAGGAGCTTGCCGGCGTACACCGGCTTGACGGCCTGGACCAGACCGTCCACCAGCTTCAGGCCGATAACGTCGGCCAGGCAGCCGGTGCCCAGGTCCACGGCCAGCGCGCCGAACAGGTCACGCCCGGCGGTGGTGGCGCCGGCCAGCAGCACGGCCGGGCCGTGCTCGCGCGCCAGCTTGGCGGCCAGCGCCGCGTACGGCTCGACGCGGAAATCGGCCAGCGTGGCGTCGTCGGCCACCAGCACTTCGTCCGCGCCATGCGCGATGACGGTGGCGGCCAGGCCGGCCACGCCCTGCCCGAACAGCAAGGCCGTGACGCCGCCGCCCAGCGTCCGGGCCGCGCCCAGCGCCTCCAAAGAGGCCTGGGCCACGCTGCCTTTGAATTGCTCGATGAAGACCCACGTGTTGTTTGTCATGGCAGTCCAACCGCGATCGGCGGCTCCTAGATGACCTTCTCGGCGATGAGCTTGTCGGCCAGCTTGGCCGCCACTTCTTCCGGTGAACCGTCGATCAGCTCCACCGTCCCCTCGCGCGCCGGCGGCGGATAGATGCCGGGCCAGCGCGTCGCCGAGCCGGCCGCGCCGATGCGGGCGGCCTCCAGGCCCAGGTCAGCCGCGCTCCAAATGACGATGTTGGCCTTGGCCGCCTTGCGGATGCCCATAAAGGACGGGTAGCGCGGTTCGTTGAGCTCCTTGACGGTGCCGATCACGGCCGGCAGCTTGGCCGTGACCACCTGCTTGCCCTGCTCCAGCAGGCGCTGGACCTTGATGGTCTTGGCCCCGGCGTCGATCTCGCTGATCTGCACGGTGTAGGTCAGCGGCGCCCAGCCCAAACGGCGCGCGACGGCGATCGGCACCAGGCCGGTGTCGCCGTCGATGGCCTGCTTGCCGAACAAGGCCACGTCCACGGCGCCCAGCTTCTGGATCGCCTGCGCCAGCACGTAAGCGGTGGCCAACGCGTCGGAACCTTCCAGGGCGCTGTCTGTCACCAGGATCGCCTCGTCACAGCCCATGGCCACGCACGTCTTGAGCGCTTCCTTGGCGCTCTCCGGCCCCAGACACAGCGCCGTGGCTTTGCCGCCGTGCTTTTCCTTGAGGCGGATGGCTTCTTCCACCGCGTACTCGTCCCAGGGATTGAGCACCAGGCCCGCGTCCCAGGTGACTTTGCCGCCCTCCACCGCTATCTTGGCGGCCGAGTCCGGCGTTTGTTTGACACAGACGACGACGTTCAAAGCGACCTCCCTATGGCTGATGGCTGTGGACAATCGGGGACGTGCGTGACAACGCGCACAATTCGATTATAGCATCCAGCGCAACCCCAAAATGCGACTGGCAGCCTCGAAAATGGCGGCCTGACGGCCGCCGGCCAGCCTCCCCTTAGTGCGGGAGGCGGCCGGCCCGGCGCACTCGGTCGCCGTTGTATAATGGCGCCGCCCATTCAGGAGATTGGCCCGCCCATGCTTCATCGCGTGCTCGTCGTCGAAGATGACGCCAACGCCTTCGCCTTGCTCAAGATCGCGCTGCGCTCTCTGCCGCTCGACATCGTCAACGCCCCCACCGGTGAGCAAGCCATCGCCTGGCTGCGCGACGAGCTGCCCGCCTTGATCTTCCTGGACATCGACCTGCCGGACATGCACGGCTGGCGCATCCTGGAGACCTTCAAGGAGTCCGGGCGCATCCGCGAGATCCCGGTCATCGTCCTGACCGCCCACAAGGAGCCGGTCCACCGCCTGATCGGCTCGCTGCAGTCCGTGGCCGTGTATCTGCAGAAGCCGTTCAAGGCAGACGAACTGCAGGATCACGTCAGGCAGCTGCTGCACCTGTGAGCGCCCGCCCGGCCCTGCTGCGCGCCGGCCTGCTGCTGGCCGCCCTGCTGGCGCTCGGCCCAACCGCCCTGCCTCTGGCCATCCCGGAAGCCTTTCAACGCGCCGCCGCCGCCGAGTCCGCCCAGGAGTATGCGGCCGCCGCCGACGCGCTGGAGGACGCCGCGCGCCGCTTGCCCTACGAGGCCTACGTCGTCTACCGGGCCGGCCTGGCCGACCTGGCCGCCGGTCGTTTTGAGGGCGCCTTCCAACGCCTGACGCAGACGGCCGCGCTCTCCGGCTGGACGCCCACCCTGCACGTGGCCGTCGGCGACGCCGAAGCCGGGCGCGGCAACCGGGCCGCCGCTTTGGCGCAGTGGGAGCAGGCCAGCCAGGCGCTGCCGGACAACGACGCCCTGCTGGCCCGGCTGGCGGCCGGCTACGAAGCGGACGGGCGGCTGGCCGAGGCGCTGGCGGCGCTGGCGCGCCGGCTGCAGCTCGGCGTGACCGAGCCGGCGCTGCTTTATCGCCTGGCGCTGTTGACGGCGGCGACGACGCCGGAAGCCGCCATCGCGCCGCTCACCACCGTCGCCAACTTCCCTTCCGATTACACCGCCCGCGCCGAGCAGCTGCTGCGCGCCGTCCAGGACGGCCTGGTCCCGGCCGACGACGCTTACCTGTTCGGGCGCGTGGGCTATGAGCTGATCCAGCTCCAGGAGTGGGCGCTGGCCGAGCGCGCGCTGAGCGAGGCCGTCACGCGCAACCCGGATTACGCCGACGCGCACGCGTACCTGGGCCTGGCCCAGGACAAGCTGGGCCGCGACGGAACGGCCGCCTTCCAGATGGCGGTGGACCTCGCGCCGGAGTCGCCGCTGGCGCAATTCCTGTTCGGCCTGCACTACCGCGAACGCGGCCAATCGGTGGAGGCGCTGCCCTACCTGGAGGCCGCGCAGCGTTTGGACCCGGAGAACCCGGCCATCGCGGCCGAGATGGCCGGGGCCTACGCCGCGCGCAACGACCTGCCTAATGCCGAGTTGTGGTTCTCCGAGGCCGTCCGCCTGGCCCCGCAAAGCCCGGAGTTCTGGCTGCTGCTGGCCCGCTTCCACGTGGACTACGAGTGGAAGGTGGCCGAGTTGGGGCTGCCGGCGGCGCGTATGGCCGTCGGCCTGAACCCGGAGAGCGCCCTGGCCCACGACGCTCTGGGCTATGCCCTGATCGTGACCGGCGACTTCTACAACGGCGTGGAGAGCCTGGCGCAGGCGTTGGTGCTGGATCCGCAGCTGGCCAGCGGGCACTACCACTTCGGCCTGTTCTACGCGATCCAGAATAAGTCGGCCGAGGCGCGCGAGGCGCTCAACCGCGCCCTGGCCCTGGACCCGGACGGCCCCTACGGTAACCTGGCCCTCAAGGCGCTGGCCTTGGTCCCCTGACGCCCCGCCGCGCCCAGGCACGGCCGCGTGTTAGAATGCCGCCATGTCGATGCGTGCAAGCCTTCTCCGCCTGGGTCTAGCCGTGGGCGCGCTCAGCCTGGCCGCCGCCTGTGCCGGCCCCACCCCCACGCCGCTGCCGCCCGGCGGCGTCATCCTCCAGGACGATTTCAGCGACGTCAAAAGCGGCTGGGACCGCCACACCGGCAGCGACATCACCACCGATTACAGCGCCGGCCGCTACCAGATCACGGTCGCGCCCGTCAACGTGGACGCCTGGGGGCTGGCCGGCCTGGACCTGAATGATATGCAGGTCACGGCCGAGGCCGCCTATGTGGCCGGGCCGCTGGACAACGCCTTTGGCCTGGTCTGCCGCTACACGCGCGTGAACGACCAGAACAACTTCTACTTCTTCCTGGTCAGCAGCGACGGCTACTACGCCATGGGCAAAGTCGTCGAGGATGAGCGCACCTACTTGAACCCGGCCGGCGACTTCGAGCCGCTCAGCACCCCGACCGACGATCCGGCCGCCGCGCTCAGGCTGCAGGCCACCTGCCAGGGCGGCACCTTCCAGTTCGCCGTCAACGGCACGCCGCTGGGGACGTTCCAGGACGGCCAGCTGACGCACGGCGACGTCGGCGTGATTGCCGGGACATTCAATGAGGGCGGCATCCAGATCGCCTTCGACAACGTCCGCGTCACCCAACCTTAACGCCGCGGTCCGGCCGCGGCCCAGACGAGGTCCCTGATGGCCCCTGACACCCTGTTCACGCGCATCATCAACGGCGAGATCCCGGCCAAGCTGGTCTACCGGGACGAGCACCTGGTCGCCATCCGCGACATCAACCCGCAGGCCCCGACGCACATCCTGCTCATCCCGGTCAAGCCGATCGCGGATCTGACCCAGGCGGACGAGACGGACCAGGCCCTGCTGGGCGCGCTGCTGCTGGCGGCCCGCCGGGTGGCGGCGCAGGAGGGCCTGGCCGACGACGGCTACCGGCTGGTCATCAACACGCGCGGCTACGGCGGCCAGACGGTGCCGCACTTGCACGTGCACCTGCTGGGCGGGCGCCCCATGGCCTGGCCGCCCGGCTGACCGGGCCGGCGCAACAGCGTGATATACTAGTTTTGACCGGCGAGGCTGGACCCGCCGCACACGCAGCGCCAGGCCCCCGGCGCTGCTTTCGTATGAATGCGGCGCGGCCCGGCCGGCTCAACCAGGTGGATGGAACCCGAGTGACTTATGAGCTTGCGTGACCAGCTGAACTTACATCTGAAGGACGCGATGAGGGCCGGCGACGAGACGCGCAAGACCGCCGTGCGCCAGCTGATCGCGGCCGTCAAGCAAGCCGAGCTTGAAAAGCGCACGGCGGCCCTGAAGGGCAAGGCCGAGGCCCTGAGCGCCGAGCAACTGGCCGCGCTGGACCAGATCAGCCTGGGCGACGACGAGGTCCTGGCCGTAATCCAGAAAGAGGCCAAGGCCCGGCGCGAATCCATCCACGACGCCCAGACGGCCGGGCGGGCCGACCTGGTGGCCGCCAACGAAGCCGAGTTGAAAATCCTAGAAAGCTACCTGCCGCAGGCGCTCACCCGCGACGAACTGGTGGCGCTGGCCCGAGCCGCTATCGCCGAGGCCGGCGTCAGCGATATCAAGCAGCAGGGCGCGGTGATGAAGCTGCTGGCCCCGCGCACCAAGGGCCGCGCCGACGGAAAACTGGTCAACGACATCGTCCGCGAACTGCTGAGTTGATTGATCGGGGGCGCCGATGACGGGCGGCGGGACGGGGCAGTCCGCGGCCGAACAGCGACCGTATTCGATCGACAAACGCATGGACGTTCGTTCCGCTTCGCGTTCCGGCACCGGGCGCTGGGTGTTGGTCTGGTCCATCACCGCCGCCGCGGTCGTCACGGCCGCCGTCCTGCTGGCGCTCCCCTTTAACGCGCTGGGCACTATCACCCTGCGGCCCGGCGAACCCGCCAGCCAGGACCTCCTCGCCCCGCGTTCTGCCAGCTTCACCAGTGACAGCCTGACCGCTTCCGCCCGCCAGACCGCCGCCGCCGCCGTCCAGGATATCTACGATCCGCCCGATGGCCGCATCGCGCGTCAGCAGGTGCTGCTGCTGCGCGACGTGTTGGCTTACATCGAGACCGTCCAGGCCGACACCGCCGCCAACGCCGAGCAGAAGCGGGCCGACCTGATGGCCATCGAAGACGTGCCGCTGGCGCCCGAAATCGCGGACCTGCTCCTGGGCCTGGACAGCAGCCGTTGGGCGGTGGTGCGCACCGAGGCGTTGACCGTCCTGGAACAGGTCATGCGCAACTCCGTCCGCGCCGACGAACTGGACGAGGCGCGCCGGTCCGCGCAGCTGCGCATCAGCGTCAACCTGACCGACGAGCAGTCCCAGATGGTGATCGCGCTGGTGCGGCCGCTGCTGATCCCCAACAGCTTCTACAACGAGACCGCCACCCAGGCCGCGCGCCAGGCCGCCGCCGCCGCCGTCCAGCCGGTGGTCAAGCAGATCGTGCGCGGCCAGGCGGTGGTGACGCGCGGGCGCGTGGTGACCGAAGAGGACCTGGAGGCGCTGCGCGCGCTCGGGCTGCTGCAGCCGGAGTTCAGCTGGGCCGGCACCGTCAGCGCCGTGCTGGCCGGCGTGATCACGGCCGTCCTGCTGGTGATCTATGTGCGGCGCTTCAACCCCGAGGTCGGCCGCAACCCCAAGCTGGTGCTGTTGATCGGGCTGCTGTTCAACAGCTTTCTGCTGGCCGCCCAGCTCCTGATCCCGGGCCGCACCGTGCAGCCGTATTTCTTCCCGGCGGCGGCCCTGGCCATGCTCCTGACCGTGCTCGTCGGCCCGAACATGGCCATGACCGTGACCGTGGCGATGGCGGCGCTGGCCGGCTACATCGGCGGCGGCAACCTGGAACTCACGATCTACACCGCCCTGGGCGGGCTGGTGGCGGCCGTCACCCTCGGCAAGGCTGAGCGCGTCGACCTGTTCTTCTGGGCCGGCCTGGCCAGCGCGCTGGCGGGCGCGGGCATCATCCTGGTCTTCCGCCTGCCCAACCCGTCCACCGACGTGGTCGGCCTGACGCAGCTGCTGGCGGCCAGCCTGGTCAACGGCGGCATCTCGGCCGCGCTGACGCTGATGGTCCTGTTCGCCATCGGCGGCCTGTTCGATATCACCACCAGCCTGCAGTTGGTGGAGCTCTCGCGGCCGGACCACCCGCTGCTGCGCTTCATCCTGCGCAACGCGCCCGGCACCTACCAGCACAGCCTGCAGGTGGCCAACCTGGCCGAGCAGGCGGCCGAGCACATCGGCGCCAACACCATGCTCATCCGGGTCGGCGCGCTCTATCATGACGCCGGCAAGGCCCTGCACCCGCAGTACTTCGTCGAGAACCAGCTGGATCACATCAACATCCATGACTCGCTCGACCCGGACACGAGCGCCATGGTCATCATCCGCCACGTGGCCGACGGGCTGGAGCTGGCGCGCAAGCACCGCCTGCCGTCGCGCATCCGTGACTTCATCGCCGAGCATCACGGCACGCTGCGCACGCTGTACCAGTTCCGGCGCGCGGTGGAGGCGGCCGGCGGCGACGCGGCCAAGGTGGATGCAGCGCGCTTCACCTATCCCGGGCCGCGCCCGCGCTCGCGCGAGACGGCGTTGCTGATGCTGGCCGACGGCTGCGAGGCCAAGACCCGCTCGGACCGGCCGAAGACCGAGGAAGACATCGACCGGATCGTCAAAGGCCTGATCGACGACCGGCTGGCCAAGGGGCAGCTGGACGGGACCGACCTGACCTTCAACGACCTGCTGCTGATCCGCGAGTCCTTCGTCAACACGCTGCGCGGCGTCTTCCATCCGCGCGTGCAATACCCGGAGCTGGCGCCAGCCGGTGAGCGCGCCCCCAGCGGAGGCGCGTAAGCGTGGCCCGTCCCTACACCGTCCACATCCAGACCGCGCCGGCTTTCCGCGGCCGCCGCCTGGCCGTGCAGTTGCGGGCGGCCGCCCAGGCGGCGCTGGCCCACCAGGCAGCGCCGCGGCCCGGCGTGCTGACGATCCGGCTCACCGACGACGCCGAGCTGCGCGAGCTCAACCGCACCTATCTGGGTCACGATTACGCCACCGATGTGTTGTCGTTCCCAGCGGACGAGAGCGAGGCCGGCGCCCGTTACTTCGGCGACCTGGCGCTCTCGCTGCCGCGGGCCGAGGCGCAAGCCCAGGCCGGCGGCCACCCGCTAGAGGCGGAGCTGCAGCTGCTCGTCGTCCACGGCGTGCTCCACCTCCTCGGACATGACCACGCCGCAGCCGGCGCCAAACGGAAGATGTGGGCGGCGCAGGCCGCGATCCTGCAAGCGCTGGGCGCACCGATCACGGGCCCCGCCCCAGCGCCACGCCCGCCAAGTGCCAAGGCCTCTTCTCGCCCAAAAAATAGGGCGCCACGCCCGCCAAAGTCCAGCGCATCGTCCCGCCCAAAAAAATAGGGCGCCGCGTCATGTAACCCGCCGTTGACATCTCGACTCCAGGCGATATAATCCAAATAGAGAATTGCGATGATTTCTGTCAAGTTGATGGCTGGGGTTTGCATGTGTAGAAGGCGGAGGCGCATTGCCACCGTCGTCTAGTCACGCTTGATAACGCGTTGACGATTACGCCCGCAGACGCGGCAACCGCCTCCGGAATTCAGGACCAGCGGTTGCCGTTTTGTTTTGCTGGCGTTTTCATTAGGTGTGGGTAGCAACATGTTGACTTTGCCACAATTCCGTGTCGCCGCCGCCGCCACCAACGTGGCGCTGGCAGACCTGGTCGGCCATACGCCGCTGATCCGCCTGCGCCAGATCACGGCCCACCTGCCGGAGAGCGTGGAGGTCTACGCCAAGGCGGAGTGGTACAACCCGAGCGGCTCCGTGAAGGACCGGCCGGCGCTCAACATCATCCGCACGGCGGCGGCCGAGGGGCGGTTAACGCCGGACAAGACGCTGCTGGATTCGACCTCCGGCAACATGGGCATCGCCTACGCGACGCTGGCGCGGTCGCTGGGCTACCGCGTCAAGCTGGTGATCCCGGCCAACGCCAGCCCGGAACGGCTGGCCATCCTGAGTGCGCTGGGCGTGGACTTCGTCAAGTCGTCGCCGCTGGAAGGCTCCGATGGCGCCCTGCACGCGGCCCGCGAGCTGGCAGCCGCCCACCCAGACGCATACTTTTACGCCAATCAGTACGACAACCCGGCCAACTGGCTCGCGCACTACTACTCCACCGGGCCGGAGATCATCGAACAGACCGACGGGCGCGTGACCCACTTCGTCGCTGGGCTGGGCACAAGCGGGACCCTGATGGGCACGGGCCGCGCGCTCAAGGCTTACAACCCGCTGATCCAGTTGGCGGCCGTCCAGCCGGACGCGCCCTTCCACGGGCTGGAAGGGCTCAAGCATATGGCGACGGCCGTGCGCCCCGGCATCTACGACCGGCGCCTGGCCGATGAGCAGGTCACCGTCGCCACCGAGGCCGCCCACGCCATGGCGCGGCGCCTGGCCCGCGAGGAGGGCCTGTTCACGGGCGTCTCGGCCGCGGCCGCGGCGGTGGCCGCTCTGCGGGTGGCCGAACGCCTGGAGGCCGGGGTCGTCGTGGCGCTGTTTCCGGATGCCGGCCACAAATACGCGAGTGAACGCTTTTGGAATGACGTATGCTGACCATCGCTGCTGACGTGCTGCGCGAGCTGGAGGCCCACCTGGAGGCCGCTTATCCGAACGAGGGCGCCGGCCTGCTGCTGGGCGAAGCCGGGGCTGGCGGCAAACGCGTCGCGGCGGTTCTGCCGCTGGCCAACCGCTGGGACGGCGCCGAGCAATACCACCGGTTCCTGCTGACCCCGGAGGACATGCTGCGCGGCGAACAGGAGGCCGCGCGGCGCGGCCTGGACGTGATCGGCATCTTCCATTCCCATCCCGACCACCCGGCCGAGCCGTCCGGCTTCGACCGGGACTGGGCGCTGCCCTGGTACTCTTACATCATCACCACCGTGGAGCGGGGCCGGGCCGCCCGGTCGCGCTCGTGGCTTCTCAAAGAAGACCGCTCGGCCTACGACGAGGAGCCGCTCGTGATGGCGCGCTGACGCCGGCCCGCTCCACTTTTCTCAGCCTGAGGAGACTGCATGACCACGATCCGCATCCCGACTCCGCTCCGCGCGTACACCAACAGCCAGGCCGAGGTGCCGGTGGCCGGCGCCACGGTGGGCGCGGCGCTGGCGGACCTGACGGGCCGGCATCCGGCGCTCAAGCCGCACCTGTACAACGACAGCGGCGAACTGCGCGCCTTCGTCAACGTCTTCCTGAACGACGAGGACGTGCGCCACTTGCAGGGCGCGGCCACGCCCGTCAAAGACAGCGATCGGTTGATGATCGTGCCCAGTATCGCCGGCGGCCGGCGTTAGCGGCCGCCCAGTTCCCGCCCAGGAGGCTGCCCGATGCTTCAGAAAGTCGACCACAGCGCGCTGCGCGTGAACCAGGCCACCCTCATCGGCCTAACGCTGGCCGCTTTCATTGTGAACTGGCCGGCGCTGGCGGCGCTGGTGGCCGCGGTGATGACCTATGGCACACTGACGGCCCAGCCAGGTTTTCGCCTGCTGTACAGCGGCCTGCTGAAGCCGCGCGGCTGGGTGAAGCCGGACGTGCTGGAAGATAACCCGGAGCCGCACCGCTTCGCGCAGGGCCTCGGCGCCGTGGTCCTGTGGGCGGGCGTCGCCGCCCTGGCCGCCGGCCTGCCGGCCCTGGGCTGGGGCCTGGCCTGGCTCGTGATCGCGCTGGCCGCCCTCAACCTGTTCGTGGGCTTCTGCGCCGGCTGCGCCGTATACTATTGGCTGCGGCGCCTGCACGTGCCCGGCTTTGTCAAGGCGCCGCCGCCCGGCACTTTCCCGGGCATGCGCCCGCGCGCCTGAGGCCGCCGATGGACGTCGTCACACGGCTGTTGATCGCCCTGGCGCTGGCCGGGTTGGGCGTGCTGTTGTACACGGGCTGGAACCGCTGGCAGTTGCGCCGCCTGGCGCCGGCTGTGGCCCGCGCCGGGCCGGTGCCCGGTCTGGAGGCCTGGCGGCCCGGCCAGCCCGGCATCCTGTACTTCACCACCCCGGACTGCGTGCCCTGCCGGACCATGCAGCGGCCGACCCTGGAGCGCCTGCGCGCCGAGCTGGGCGCGGCCATCCAGGTGGTGGAAGTGGACGCCAGCGCGCGGACCGACGCCGCCGACCATTGGGGCGTGCTGTCGGTGCCGACGACGTACGTGCTCGACGCCAGCGCCACGCCGCGGCACGTGAACCACGGCGTGACCAACGCCGCCAAGCTGCTGCGGCAGCTGGAGCCGACGCTGGGCCACGGCCCGGCCCGGCCCCCGCAGTCGTGAGCGCAACTGTTGACTCTGGACCGGAGGCCATGATGGGTATTCCCCTGGGCCGCGTCGCTCCCGACGCGGTGGAACTGACGCACGACGAAATCCTGCGCTACAGCCGGCACCTGATCATGCCGGAGGTGGGCCTGGCTGGGCAGAAGAAGCTCAAAGCCGCCAGCGTGTTGATGATTGGCACGGGCGGCCTCGGATCGCCGCTGGGCCTGTATTTGGCCGCGGCCGGCATTGGCCGGATCGGCATCGTCGACTACGACGTGGTCGACCACACCAACCTGCACCGCCAGGTCATCCACGGCTCGGCCAGCGTCGGCCTGCTCAAGGTTGAATCCGCCCGGCGGCGCATGCTGGACATCAACCCCGCTATCGAGGTGCTGGCCTACAACGAGCCGTTCACGTCCGATAACGCCCTGCGGATCGCGCGCGATTACGACATCATCGTGGACGGCACCGACAACTTCCCCACCCGCTACCTGACCAACGACGTCTGCGTGCTGCTCGGCAAGCCCAACGTCTACGGCAGCATCTTCCGCTTCGAGGGCCAGGCGTCGGTGTTCTACGCCAAGCAAGGGCCGTGCTACCGCTGCCTCTTCCCGGAGCCGCCGCCGCCCGGCCTGGTGCCGTCCTGCGCCGAGGGCGGCGTGCTGGGCATCCTGCCCGGCACCATCGGCACAATCCAGGCCACCGAGACGCTCAAGCTGATCCTGGGCATCGGCCAGCCCCTGATCGGGCGGCTGCTGCTGTACGACGCGCTGTCGATGTCCATCGAAGAGGTCAAGCTGCGCAAGAACCCCAACTGCGCCGTGTGCGGGCCCAACCCCACCGTGACCGAGCTGATCGACTACGAGCAGTTCTGCGGCGTGCCCGGTCACGACCACGAGCCGGACGCCTCGCCCAGCCAGTGGGACATCACGCCGCAGGAGCTGGCCGCGCGGCTGCAGCAGGGCAACCATCTCAAGATCGTGGACGTGCGCGAGCCGCACGAGTGGGAGATCTCGCACCTCGACGGCGCCACGCTCATCCCGCTCGGCGAGCTGGCCGCCCACCTGCACGAGCTCGACTCGGCCGAGGAGATCGTGCTGCAGTGCAAGTCTGGGGCGCGTTCCATGCGCGCCCTGGAACTGCTCTACACGGCCGGCTTCCGCAAACTCAAGAACCTCAAAGGCGGCATCAACGCCTGGGCGCGCGAAGTGGACCCGCGCCTGCCCATCTACTGACCCTGGCTCGGCGAGCCGCGCTTTCTATCCCGCGCGGGCGAGGCGGCACAGGCGGCCCCGCCCGCGCGGCGGTTTTAAGCCGGGCCGGGCCGGCTTCGGCGCGGGGTTTGCGGTTATAATGGTTCGGGTCAATCCAGTTTGAGCGGCAGACAACCCAGCCTCCGATGTTCACGGCCAACGACGCTAACAATCCACTGACGCTGCTGTTGGAGCTCGGCCAGGCGTTTCACTCCACCCTGGAGCTGGACCCGCTGCTGGCCTCCATCCTCAAGACCATGCAGAGCGCCACGCGCAGCGAGGGCGGCTCCATCTGGCTGCTCAACGACGAGCGCGGACACCTGACCTGCACCCACGCCCTGGGCGTGGACGAGAAAGACCTGCTCGGCGAGGTCATGCCCGCCGCCGAGTTGACCCGCTTCTATCAGGCCAACCAGGGCCGCGCGCTGCGGCTGCAGCGCAGCGAGGTGCCGGACCGGCTGAGTGAGTGGGTGCGCCCCAGCACGCGCAGCCTGCTGATCGCGCCGCTGGTGGCGCGCGGCGACCTGCTCGGCGCGGTGGAAATGACCAACAAGCTCGGCGCCGAGGCCTTTGACGCCGGCGAAGCCGAGCTCCTGCACGCGCTGGCCGGCCATGCCGCCATCGCCATCCAGAACGCCCAGCTGTACGAGCGCCAAACGCGCAACGTGGAGCGCCAGAAGCTGCTCGACCGGATCAGCGTCTACTTCCAGGAGACGCTGGATATCGATCAGCTCATCGCGCGCATCTTCCGCGAAGTCAACCAGACCATCCAGGCCGAGGGCCAGTCCATCTGGCTGCTGGATCCGGACGGCGAGCGCGCCACCTGCCGCTACGCCACCGGCCTGGGCGCCCACAACGTCATCAACCTGACGGTGCCCGTCAACAAGAGCATCGTCGGCAACACCATCCTGTCCCAGCAGCCGCTGCTGATCGAGGACGCGCAGCAAGACCCGCGCCTGAACCGGCGCGTGGACGCCAAGACCGGCCTGATCACGCGCACGCTGATGTCAGTGCCGATGGTGCGCGAGGGCGTCTCCATCGGCGCGCTGCAGGCCATCAACAAGCGCGGCGGCGCGCTCTTCAACCAGGACGACCTGTCGCTCTTCACCAGCATCGCCAGCAGCGCGGCGCTGGCCATCGAAAACGCCCGGCTGTTCCAGGAGCTCCAGGCCAGCTACGACATGACCCTGGACGCCCTGACGGCCGCCCTGGATCTGCGCGACCGCGAGACCGAGGGCCACTCGCGCCGGGTGGTGGCCTACACGCTGCGCCTGGCCGAGAGCCTGGGCCTGGACGAGGCCGCCCGGCGCGAGATCCGCCGCGGCGCGCTCCTGCACGACGTCGGCAAGATCGGCGTCCCAGACCGGATCCTGCTCAAGCCCGGCCCGCTCGACCCGGAGGAGCGCCAGGAGATCCAGACTCACCCGCAGAAGGGCTACGAAATGCTCCTGGGCATCCCGCCCCTGATGACGCCGATCCAGGTGGTGCTGGCCCACCACGAGAAGTGGGACGGCAGCGGTTACCCGCTCGGCCTGCGCGGCGAGGCCATCCCGCTGGGCGCGCGCCTGTTCGCCATCGCCGACGTCTTCGACGCGCTCACCTCGGACCGGCCGTACCGCAAGCAGATGACGTACGAAGCCGCCCGCGACATCATCGCCAAGGACGCCGGCCGGCACTTCGACCCGACTGCGGTGGCCGCCTTCCTGGCGATCACCCCGGAGGAGTGGGCGCACATCCGGGCCGAGGTGATGTCGGAAGTGGCCGAACGCCGGCAAGTCCACGAAGCCCTGGTGCGCCGCGGCCACAGCGCTTTGCTCAACCCGGCGCCGAACGCCGGCTCGGCCTGACCCAACCCCATGGCAACGGAACCCCTTCCCTTCTACGGCGGCCAGGCCGTCATCGAGGGCGTGATGATGCGCGGCCGCCAGGCGGTGGCCATCGCGGTGCGCGCCCCAGACGGCCAGGTGATCCTGGATACCCAGCCGCTCAACCCGATCTATCGCGGCGCCTTCAGCCGGACGCCGTTCCTGCGCGGCCTGCTCGGGCTGTGGGACGCGCTCGGCCTGGGCTGGCGCGCCTTGAACTTCAGCGCCAACATCGCCGCCGGCGACGAGGGCAAAATCGAAGGGCCGGCCGCCTGGCTGACCATTGGCCTGACGGTGGTGTTCGCCTTCGCGTTGTTCTCGGCCGGGCCGGCGGCTCTGGCCTACTGGCTGGAGACGGCCCTGCGGCTGCCGCACTGGGTCGCCGCCCTGATTGAGGGCGCCATCCAGCTCAGCCTGTTGGTCGGTTACCTGGCCGTCATCGGGCGGATGCCGGAGATCCGGCGCGTTTTCGCCTACCACGGCGCCGAGCACAAGACGATCAACGCTTTCGAGGCCGGCGCCGAGTTGACCCCGGCGACGGTGGCGCGCTTCCCCCTGGAGCATCCGCGCTGCGGCACGGCCTTCCTGCTCACGGTGGCGGTCTTTTCGATCTTCCTGTTCGCGCTGCTTGGCCCGCTGCCGCTGTTGGAACGGATCCTGTCGCGCCTGCTCCTGGTCCCGTTCGTGGCCGCCCTGGCGTTCGAGTACCAGCGCTTCACGGCCCGGCACATCAGCCACCCGTTGATCCGGCTGCTGGCCGCCCCCGGCCTGGCGCTGCAGAAGCTGACCACGCGCGAGCCCGATCTGGCCATGCTGGAAGTCGCCATCGCCGCCTTCGAGGCCATGCGCGCGCGCGAACAACAGCCCCATCTGAGCACCCCGCTCTAGCCCTGGCCCTAGTCTGGGGATGGACGCCGGCCGGCGCGAGCGCCGTTGGCGGCATCTCGCGCAATTGCTCACCGTCGGGGCGCCCGACGAATTTTCGCGCTTTCCGGCACCCCGCCCGCTACCCAGACAATAACGCCCGGGCGCTTGCCTTCACGCGTGAAGGCGCTACACTTGTCCCGTGCGGCCCCGGCCGCCGCCTGTCCCCGCCCTGAGACACAACCCAAGAACGCCCGACCCCGCCCGGCATTGCCCAGGGCGGCGCCGAGCGTGAGGCCGAACATGGACCTGATCGTCGGAATCCTGCTGGCAAGTTTCCTGGGGATTATCCCCATGGCCATCTATGCCGTGGCCGTGACCTGGTTTGACCGCTACGAGAAAGAGCCGCTCTGGCTGATGATCGCGGTCTTCGTCTGGGGCGCCGTGGTCGCCGCCGGCTCGGCCTTCATCCTCAACACGCTCTTCGGCATCAGCGTCTTCGCGGTGACCGGCAGCGAGACCGCCGCCAACGTGGGCGCGGCCGTCATCTCGGCGCCGATCGTGGAGGAGACCGTGAAGGGCGCGGCCGTGCTGGGCGTGTACCTGTACTTCCGCCACGAGTTCGACTCGCTCCTAGACGGCATCATCTACGGCAGCTTGGTCGGCTTCGGCTTTGCCGCCACCGAGAACATCAACTACATCTTCTCCGGCTTCAGCGAGGGCGGCCTGGCCACGGCCCTGCTGGTGAGCGTCATCCGCGCCATCGGCATCGCCTTCCTGCACGCCTCGCTGACCTCCTGCACGGGCCTGGGGTTCGCGGTGCTGCGGCTCAACCACGGCCTGCTGCGCCTGGCGGCCCCGCTCGTGGGCTACGGCGCCGCCATCCTGTTCCACGCCACCCACAACCTGCTGGCCAGCCTGGGCGAGCTGTTCTGCCTGTTCGGGCTGTTCCTGGATTGGGTCGGGTTCGCGGCCCTGCTGGCCTTTATCCTGTACCTGGTCTGGCGCGAGGGCCGGGTGATGCGCGAGCACCTGCGCGAGGAAGTGGCGCTCGGGCATATCACGCCGCAGCAGTACGAGACGGCCTGCTCGCTGGTGGGCCAGTTCTCGGCGCGCTGGGGGGCGCTGGCCGGCGGGACGTGGGGGCGGTCCGGCCAGTTCTACGACCTGCTGGGCGAACTGGCCTTCAAGAAGTATCAGCTGGCGCGGCGCGGCGCGCACAAGGAGCCGAACGCGCCGGCAACCATCGAGCGGCTGCGCATCCAGATCGCAGGATTAGGGCGCAGCGGGGTGTAACGCCCGCCCGGATCATGGTAGAATCCGCCTAGTTGCCCCTGTAGCTCAGTGGATAGAGCGCTACCCTCCGGAGGTAGATGCCCGTGTTCGAGTCACGGCAGGGGCACC
>CALFZO010000147.1 GCA_937952305.1 uncultured Anaerolineales bacterium
GCGCAGGCGTTGGCGGCTCTGGCGGAGCGGCCTGGGGGCCGCATCGTCTACACCTGTTTCGACGGCCAGGACGACGAGGTCTGCCTGCTGGACCTGGCCAACCTGTCCATCCGCCAGCTGACCGACAACGCCGTCGGCGACTGGTATGCCTCGCTGACGCCCGACGGCCAGGCCGTGTTGTTTGCGCGCCAGATCCGCGGCGCCAACTACGAGCTCGTCCGGCTGGCGCTGGCCGACGGCGCCGAGACGCAACTCACCGCCAACGGCGCCCAGAATTACGCCCCGGAGCTGTCGCCGGACGGGACCACGATCGTGTTCACGTCCAGCCAGGGCGGCGGACAGCAGGTGTGGGTCATGGACGCCAACGGCGCCAACCCGCGGCCGTTGACAGCGGGCGCCGAGAGCATCGACCCGGCCTGGTCGCCGGACGGACGCCAGATCGCGTATGCCTCTATCCAGGGCGGCTCGCGCCAACTGTGGGTGATGAACGCCGACGGCAGCGCGGCGCGCCCCGTTACCGCGCTGCCGGACATGGGCGGCCGCAGCGGCTGGTCCGCGGACGCCCGCACGCTGACGTTCTATCAGGGCGTCCGCGGCCAGCGCCAGATTTTCACCATCGGCTTGGACGGCGCCGGCCTGCGGCCGCTCACCCTCGACAGCGACAACGCCGGCCCGGACTATTCGCCGGACGGCGGCTGGGTGGTCTTCGCCTCGGTGCGCGACGGCAACAACGAGCTGTACATGGCCAGCGCGGACGGCGCCGCGCTGGTCCGGCTGACCCAGAACGCCACCGCCGACTATCAGCCGCGCTGGGGCCGTTGACCGGACCCGGCCCTTACGCTATAATCCCGCCGCTCAATTGACAGTAACCAGCCCGTGACTTGAGGTTTTCGCGATGACAAAACGAACTTTTCAACCGCGCGTGCGCCATCGCATCCGCACGCATGGCTTCCGGGCCCGCATGGCCACCCGGGGCGGCCGCAAGGTGCTGAAGTCGCGCCGCGCCAAGGGGCGCTGGCAGCTTTCCGTCAGCATCAACAACCATATCAAGAAAATCAATTGGAAGTCGGCCAAGGCGCCTGCCTCGCGCGAGAACAAGCCGAAATAGGCGCGCGGCCGGGCGCGGGCGCGGCTTCCGTGTAGGCCATGCTCCGCCTTACAAGCGCAACCGACTTTGAGCGGGTGCGGCGCGATGGACGATCCTACGCCCACCCGCTTGTCGTTCTCATCGCCTGTCGCGCAGAACCGGGCGAAGCCGCTGCGGGTGAACCGGCCCCGGTCCGCTTTGGCTTCACGGCTGGGCGGTCGGTTGGTTCAGCGGTCCGGCGCAATCGAGCCAAGCGCCTGCTGCGCGCGGCGGTCCGCGCTTTGTCCGCGCAGATCGCCCCGGGCTGGGACTTGGTCCTGATCGCTCGGGCGCCCATTGCCGGGTGTAAAATGCATACCGTGCGCGATGCCCTCGCCCAACTGCTGCGCAAAGCCCGCGTGCTGGAACCGGCTCGGTAACGCGCCGGCCTGACCGTCATGTGTTCAGCCCATCTGCCTCCTGATATCGATGAGGTGCCGCCGGCCGAGCCGAACGCGTTCGACGCCGGCGAGACGGCCTGGCCTTCGCGCGAGCCGCTGCCGGAGTGGCGGCCGGACCTTCGGCTCACCCGCCTGCCGCGGACGCTGCTGCTGGGCCTGATCCGGCTGTATCAGTTGACCATCTCGCGCGCCCTGCCCGCCAACACCTGCCGCTTCTACCCGTCTTGTTCGCGCTACGGCTTCCAGGCCATTGAGAAGCACGGCGCGCTCAAGGGCAGCCTGCTGGCGGCCTGGCGCGTACTGCGTTGCAACCCGTTCAATCCCGGGGGCTATGACCCGGTGCCGTAATTCCCGCCCCAAGCGGGCGCTCGACCCGGCGGCGGCCCCGTCTCGGTGAGCGCGCCGGGCGCGGAGTAGGAGCAAAGCGTGAGTCGAAATCATCTGGCCCTGCTGGGCCTTCTCGGGGCACTGATCCTGACGGCCTGCGGCGCGCAACCGTCGGCCTCCTGGCCCGGCCTGGCCGCCAATCAGGAACTGGCCTTCGTCGCCAACCAGACCCGCATCATCGCGGTCAACCTGGCCGACGGCAAGCAGCGCTGGTCTTTCCCGGCCAGCGGCACCCGCGGCAACGACCAATTCTTCGCCGATCCGGCGGTCAGCGCTGAAGTCCTGGTCGTCGGCTCGGAAGGACCGCTGGCGTCCTACAGCGGCGCGCTCTTCGGCCTGGATCCGGCCACCGGCCGGGAACTGTGGTGCCTGGCCTTCGATTCGCGCGCCCGCGACCGGCTGACGACGGCCGAGGCCGACTGCGCGCTGGCGCCGGGGGCCACGCAGGCCGGCTTCCTGGGCATCATGCCGCCCGAGGATAACCGCGTCATCGCCGGCATCACGCTCGTCGATGGTGTGGCCTACGTGGGCCTGGCCAATCAGCGCGTGTACGCCGTGGACGCGCTCACCGGCGAGGTCGCCTGGACGCAGTTGGTCGCCAAGCACCCGATCTGGGCCGCCCCGGCGGTCACGGATGACACCGTGTACGTGACCTCGCTCGACCACTTCCTCTACGCTCTGGACCGAGCCACGGGCGTCACGCGCTGGCAGATGGACCTGGGCGGAATGCTGGCCGGGACGCCGGCCGTGGTGGAGGATGTCCTGTACATCGGCACTTACAACAAGGACGTGATCGCGCTTGACGTCTCCGGCAGCCAGCCGGCCGAGAAGTGGCGCGCCACCGCGGAGAACGCCGTCTGGGGCGGCCCGCAGGTTCGTGACGGCGTGGTCTATTTCAGCGACCTGAGCGGCGGCCTGTACGCCGTCGACGCCGCCACCGGCGCCCAGAAGTGGCGCGTGG
Source organism: uncultured Anaerolineales bacterium (assembly GCA_937952305.1). Classification (GTDB taxonomy): domain Bacteria; phylum Chloroflexota; class Anaerolineae; order Anaerolineales; family UBA6663; genus SpSt-583. The sequence continues at coordinate 2,876 of CALFZO010000147.1, forward strand.
TGCCGGGCGGCGTGGTGCGCGCGGCTCCGGCCATCCTGGGCGAGGCCCTCTTCGTCGGCGACAAAGACGGCCGCTTGTTTGCCCGCCGGTTGTCGGACGGCGGCGAAATCTGGACCCGTGAAATCACCGGGAAGGGCCAGCTCTACGCCGCCCCGGTGGTTTTGCCAGAGCAGGGGCTGGTGCTGGTGGCGCCCTATCAGGGCAGCAACTGGCTGGTGATCTACAACGCAGACGGCAACGAGCCGCGGGCTTTCGCGCCAAGCCAGTAGGCGCGCACCGAGTCCACTGTCTCCGGACCGGACACGAGGGCAACGCACATGTGGGAGTTTCTGGTTATCAATCCGATGGTCAACAGCATGCTGTTCCTGTACAGCCTGCTGTTCAACAACCTGACGCTGACGATCGTGGTCTTCACGGCCCTGATCCGCGCCCTGACCTTCCCGCTCACCTGGCAGCAGCAGCGGTCCACCAAGGCCCTGCAGGAACTGCAGCAAGGCGCGGAGTGGAAGAAGATCCAGGAGAAGCACGCCGGCGACCGTGAAAAGCTGGCGCAAGAGCAGATGAAGATGTACCAGCAGGCCGGCGTCAACCCGTTTGGCAGCTGCCTGCCGCTGATTATCCAGTTCCCGATCATCATCGGGATGTACCAGGCCATCACCAGCGCCGTGGCGGCCACGCCGGTGCAGCTGCTCAGCCTGTCTTCGCACCTGTACCCGTTCTTCGCCAACGCCACCAACCTGCTGCCGCTGGACAACCGCTTCCTGTGGATGAACCTGGGCCTGCCGGACCCGTATTACATCATGCCGCTGCTGGTGGCGGCGACCACCTGGGTGCAGTCCAAGGTCATGACGCCCGTGGCGGCTGACCCCCAGGCCGGGCAGATGTCGCAGACGATGGCGCTGACCTCGACGCTGATGTTCGGCTACTTCTCGCTGACGTTCGCGTCCGGGCTGTCGATCTACTTCATCGTCAGCAACCTGATCAGCATCGTGCAGTACAGCTTCACAAATCCGATCAACTGGCGCAATATCTTCAGCCTCAGCGGGCCGGCGGCGCCGGCAACGTCGCCGGCCGCCGCTGGCCGCGACAAAGCGCGCAAGAAGAAATAGCGCCGCGCCGCATTGCCGCGCCTTCGGGACCCAGGAGAAGCGACATGGCCGACCAAGACTCCCCCGCGCCGCAGGAAACGTCCGCCGCCGACCTGGCCATCACCCAGCAGACGCTGGAGGCCTTGTTGGCCCGCATGAAGGTGGCGGCCACGGTCTCCACCCAATGGAGCGAGCCCGACGAGACCGATGGCGGGCGCTCGGTGCTGGCCGACGTGCGCGGCGACGACTTGAGCATCCTGATCGGGCGCAAGGGCGAGACCCTGGCCGCCCTGCAGTACCTGGCCCGGCTGTTGATCTCTAAACAGCTCAACCGCGGCCTGAACCTGGTGGTGGACGTGGAAGGCTTCCGCCAGCGCCGCCAGGAACAACTGCGCCGCATGGCCCGCCGCACCGCCGAGCAGGTGGTCCAGCGCGGGCGCCCCATCGCCCTGGAGCCGATGCCGCCCGACGAGCGCCGGCTCGTCCACCTGGAACTGCGCGATCACCCCAGCGTCTACACCGAGAGCCTGGGTGAAGGCAATAAACGCAAGGTCACGATCTATCCCAAGTGACGGCTGCCCGCCGTCGGCGGTCGCATGTCCGCGCCGGTCTCCTATCTCGCCATCGGTCACGTCACCAAGGACCTGACCCCGGACGGGCCGCGGCTGGGCGGCAGTGTCGCCTACGCGGCGCTGACGGCGCGCGCCCTGGGCTACCCCGCCGGTGTCGTCACGGCCTGTGCCGACGACCTGGACCTGGGCGCGCTGGACGGCGTGCCGGTCCGCCGCCAGCCCTCGCCGCACAGCACCACATACGAGAACCTGTACACACCCGCCGGGCGCACCCAATACTTGCGCGGCCGCGCCGCGCCGCTGGGCGCCGACGCCGTCCCGCGCGAGTGGCGGCCGGCCCCGCTCGTGCACCTGGCGCCGCTCACCGGTGAACTTGATCCGGTCCTGACCGCGGCGTTCCCAGACGCGCTCATCGGCCTGACGCCGCAGGGCTTTCTGCGCGGCTGGGACGACTCCGGCCGGGTTCACCCGCGCGCCTGGGAGGCGGCCGAGCAATGGCTGCCGCGCGCCGGCGCCGTGGTGTTGAGCCTCGAAGACGCCGGCGGCGACTGGGCGCTCCTGGAACGCTGGGCGCGCCTCGCCCACCGGCTGGTGGTCACCGAAGGGCCGCGCGGCTGCACGGTCTTCGTGCGCGGCCAGGGCGCCCGGCAGTTCGCCGGCCCGCCGCAGACCGAGGTCGACCCGACCGGCGCCGGCGATATCTTTGCCGCGGCTTTCTTCATCCACCTATACGAGACCGACGACCCATGGGCGGCGGCCCGCGTGGCCAACCAGGTGGCCGGCGTCTCGGTGACGCGGGCCGGGCTGGCCGGCGTGCCGACCGTGGACGAAGCGGGGCTGGCGCGGCTGCGCGCTGAGCAAACTTAAAGCGGACGACGGCCTGACATGCTGCACACTTACGCCTTAGTCAACCAGAAGGGCGGGGTTGGCAAGACCACCACCGCCATCAGCCTGGCCGCCAACCTGGCCGGACTCGGCCGCCGGGTTCTGCTGGTGGACCTGGACCCGCAGGCCAACGCGACCTCGTCGCTGGGCATGGACAAGAACAAGGTCGAGGGCGGTGTCTACGACGTGCTGCTCGGCGACGGCAAGGCCGGCGACTACGTCCTGCACAGTCCCAAGCTCAAGCTGGCCCTGCTGCCGGCCTCCCCGGCCCTGGCCGGCGCCGAGATCGAGCTGGTCAGCGTGCTGGCGCGCGAGAACCAGCTGCTCAAGGGCTTGAAGGCGCTCGAGAAACTGTACGACTACATCCTGATCGATTGTCCGCCGTCGCTCGGGCTGCTGACCCTCAACGGGCTCGTGGCCGCGCGCAGCGGCGTGATCATCCCGGTCCAGGCCGAGTATCTGGCGCTGGAAGGGCTGGGCCAGCTCTCGCACACCGTCTCACGCGTGCGCACGGCCCTCAACCCCAGCCTGACCATCCGCGGCGTCGTCATCACCATGTACGATGGCCGCACGGCGCTGGCCGAACAGGTGGTGGCCGAGGTCCGCAAGCACTTCCCGGGCAAAGTCTTCAAGAGCCTGATCCCGCGCAGCGTCCGGCTGGCGGAGGCGCCCTCGCATGGGCTGCCGATCTCGGCCTATGCGCCGACCTCGGCCGGAGGCCTGGCCTACAAGGCCCTGGCGGAAGAGCTCGTGAAGGGCGACCGGTCCAAGGAAGATT
>CALFZO010000148.1 GCA_937952305.1 uncultured Anaerolineales bacterium
CCCCCCGCAGAGACCAGGACTCCAGAGCTCCAGAGTCCAGAGTGCCCAGAGCTCAGGGTCGCGGCGCGCCGCCGCGCCGGAACGGGGAGACCACACACCGAAACCCGATGAAGTCGTACCTGAGGTCCGGGCCGTACCTGAGGCGGAACGCGCAGCGGGCGACCCCGCGATCGAGGTAGAAGGACCCGCCCCGCAGCACACGGGGGATGCCGTCGGGCGCCTTTAAATTCTCCCGTCGTTCGTCCTCCGGGTCGTAGGGGTATTTGAATTCCGGCTCCTGCCAATCCTTGCCCCAAAGACTCCGCGTCCACTCAAAGACGTTCCCGCTCAGGTCCAACACTTCGTAGGGCGACAGCCCGCCTGGAAACATCCCCACGGCGCTGGTCGTGCCGAGGCCGGCTTCAGCTGTGTTCGCCAGGCTGGCCTCGAAGTCGTTGCCCCATGGATACACGCGAGCCCCTCCAGAACCTGGCGAGGGACCGCGCGCCGCTTTCTCCCACTCGGCCTCGCTCGGCAGCCTCACGCGCCAGTCTTCTCGTTGCAAGAGCCTTGCCAGTTCCGGCGGAGTCCTGTCCCAATTCTTGAGCGTCTTGGTCAGCCACTCGCAATACGCCAGCGCATCGTGCCACGTCACAGAGCGCACGGGGCGGTTGCCGGGGTCTTCCCGCCAAAGCTGTCTGGCCGTCCCATAGCCGCTGGCCTGCACGAAGGCCCCGAACTGCGCCACCGTCACCGGGTAGCGGCCGATGAAATAGGCGGGCAAAGCAACCGTGTGTTGCGGTTGCTCGTGGTCTTGTGCGTCAGAGTCGTGGTCAGGATCACTGCCCATGGTGAAAGATCCGGCCGGCACCTCCACGAAACCCAGCAGCGGCTCGGCCGGCAAAAACCAGGCCTCGGCCCGGAAGCGCGGGTCGCCCAGCGCGGCCAGGGCATCGCCGGCCTCGGCCCGATCCACGGGTGGCAGGGCGCCTTGTTCCAGAGTCTGCACCAGCCAGCCCTGCAAGCGCGCCACCTTAGGCCGGTTGCGCTCCGCCACCTTTTCCAGGCTGCGAGTCTCCAGCAGGCTCTGCGTGGCCAGCAGGGCACCCCAGTAGCCGGCCTCGCCCTCGGCCTTCTGGGCCGGCGGCTCGTCTGGGCAGAGGGACTCCGCCAGCGCCCAGGCGTTGGCGGCCGCGCCCCGCGCCGCCTTCACGCCGGCCAGCAACGCCACCTCGCGCCAGCGGTTGGGCTCGGCCCGCGCCAGGTCTGCGATGTTTTCCGGGAAGTCGTCGCGCTCGGTGAGGTGGCAGGCGGCCAGATACTCCTGGAAGGTGCGGTGCGGGAAGGCGTAAACGCCGACGCCGCGCGGCTCCAGCAGGCCCGTCCGGGTGCCGATGAACTTCACCAGCGGGCCAGGGCGGCAATCCGGGTTGAGCGCCAGCAGCGCGTCCAGCAAGTCCTTCTCGGCAATGTCGGCGGTGCCGGTGAGAGTCGGCTGATGGCGATGCACGCCAAAGGCCAGCCGGTTGAGCGCCGAGCGCACCGTTTTGTGGTCCACGCGCAGCCATTCCGCCAGGCCGGGTTCGGCCACCTCCGGCCTTCCATCCGGCCCGCGGCGGAGCTTCTGGCTCTCCCATTGATCCAGCAGGAGGTCCACGGCGTCGGCGAAGAGGGCCTCGCGGTCCTCCGGCAGGGCGCCGCCGCGCCAGGCGTGCAGAGAGGCCATGAGGGTCAGGAGCAGCGGGCGCTGAGCCAGCTCACGCAGGCTGGCGCTGCGCTGGATGGCGGCGCGCAGGGCGGCGGCCCGCCCCTGGATATCGTCCGGCGTCAGGCGCCGGGCCTGGCCCACAAACGCATACCAGCGCTTGACGAAACCGTCGATCTGGGTCGGGCTGAAGGGCGCCAGCACCACCTCCGCAAAACCGGCCAGCTTCCAGGCCTGGTTCTGATAGGCGTACGTGCGGCTGGTGACCAGCACCCGTACCTTCGGGAAGGCGGCCGCAAACTTCTCGACTGCCGCCTTGACCTGCTCCCGCCGCTGACTGGCCTCGGGCACTTCGTCTAGGCCGTCGAGCAGCAGCAGACCGCCCTGGCCCAGCAACTCAGCGCGCAGCGGGTCGGCGAAGTCCTTCAACGTCTCCGGCAACTCGGCCGTCATGAACCTCCACAGGGTATCGCCCCCCACGGGCGCAGGCTTGTCCAGCGGCGGCAGGCCACGGGCCACGAACTCGCGCAGGATAACGCGCACCGGCAGGAGGGCGCCGTGGTCCCAGGGCTGCGGCGGAAGGGCCTCAGCGGTGCGGGTTGGCCGGTCTTCGTCTGGCGGCGGCGGCTGGGTGAGCGTGGCCAGGTTGGCGTCCTTCAGCCCGAGCGCCTGGCCGGCCAGGCACAGCGCCACGAAGTTGACGAAGGTGCTCTTGCCGCTGCCGGGGTCGCCCAACAGGGCCAGAGACTTTTCCTTGTTCAGCACTTCCAACGCGGACAGAGGCCGGCTGTCCGATCTCTCGGGCCGGGCGGGCAACTCGGCGCCCGGCTCAGCGCGCCGGGTCAGCAGCGCCGTGTAGACGGCGGCCAGTTCCAGATCGTGGCGCGTCTCCTCGCGGATGCTCTTGGGGTCCACGCCGGCCAGCGGCACGGCGCGCACTTGCTCAACGAGAGAACTCAGGTAGGCGTCGCGCAGGCCACGTGGCGGCTCAGGGCGGCGTTCGCCACCCTGAACTATGTCACCGTACACATCCCCGCCCACGGCCACGGCGCCGTCGCTGGCGGCTACGCCGCCCGGCAGGGCCACCGTCCCACCTGAGAGCGAAAGCGTCGTGTGCGATTCGGACGAGAATTTGTCCCGGCCGACCACATCGCCGCCGACGAGGGTGTCGCCGGCACTGGCCACGCCCACGCCGGGCTGGCCTGACTCGGTCAGCCGGGTGCCGCACTCATTGCAGAACTTGGCTGAGTCTGGATTGGCGTGTTGGCAGGCAGGGCAGGTGGACATGCGGCCCCCAGGATCGATGCGGAATGCTCAGTTCTTCTTCTCCGCCGGTGGTTCGGCCTTTGTGGGTTCCGGCGTGGCCCCGCCGACCGTGATGCCGCCTTTGACGGTGCCACGCACGGCCACGCCACCGCTGCTGGCGGCTACGCCTTCGTCCGTGGCCGTGGCGGCGGTGCCGGTCTGGCCGGCCCTGGTCGGCTGCGTGCGGATGCCGCCTTCGACATTGCCGCGCACAGCTACGCCGCCAGTAGTGGCGACCACGCCTTGACCGGAGGCGTGGGCGTCAGCCGGCGCGGCAGCCTTCGCCGCCTCCAGCAGCTTCTGGATCTCAGCTTTGAAGGCCTGGTCCGCCTCCAGCATCTGCTTCAGTTGAAGCTGGAACATCTCCTGGGTCCCCGTGTCCTCCGGCTTTTCGGCAGCTTGCTTGGCCACAGCTTCGGCAACTGGCTGCCCCTTGAACTTCACCGTGATGGCGCCTCAGAGCTGGCCGACCTGCTCTGGCAGCGCTTCGCTCACCTTCTCGACGGCCTTCTCGGTGGTCTTTTTGGCCAGCTCGGCCAGGTGTGGAGAAAGGAAAGAGATGACGCCGGCGGCCAGCGCAGTGACAGGGTCCATGTTGCCTCCTTAAGGGTCATTTGGAATAACTTGAAGGTAGTATAGGACGGTTCCGGTTTCTGATCTCTATCGCGATTCACAGGCTCCCGCCCTGGCGGCCGCACGCTGTGCGGCTGGGGGGCAAAGCCCCCCAGACCCCCCCAGAGCCCAGGACTCCAGAGCTCCAGAGTCCAGAGTGCCCAGAGTTCAGGGTCGAAACGAGGAGACCACACACCGAAACCCGATGAAGTCGAACCTGTTGCCCGGGCCGCTCCTGCCGCGGGCCGCACAGTGGGCGCCCCCGCGATCGCCGTAGAAGGACCCGCCCCGCAGCACACGCAAAACGTCATCAGCAGCAGTGAGGTCCTCCCGCTTCTCGTCGCTGGGATCGTACGGGTATTTGTGGTCCGGCTTTTCAAGGTCTTTGCCCCACAGGCTCCGTGTCCACTCCCAAACGTTCCCGCTCAGGTCCAGCACCCCGTACGGCGAAGCCCCAGAGGGGAAGACGCCCACTGGGGTTGTGTCTTCGAGACCCAGTTCCCGGGTGTTGCAGCGAGCGGCGTCGAATCGATCACCCCACGGGTAGCGGCGCTTGTCTTCCGCGCCCCGGGCTGCCCTCTCCCATTCGGCCTCGCTTGGCAGACGGATGGGCCGGCCCGTCACCGAGCTCAGCCACTCGCAGTACTGGCGGGCCTGGTGCCAGCTGACCCCGACGACCGGGTGGGTCAACCCGGCCTTGGGCGGCTGGCCATCTTCCCAGAGTGGGGGCGGCGGCACACTGGTCGCCTGGACATACAACTGATATTGAGCGTTGGTGACCGGCACACGCGCTATCCGGTACTCTGGCAGGTAGACCCGGTGCAGCGGCTTCTCCCAGCTCAGGGCGTCCGGATCATCCTCGGCGCTGCCCATCCAGAACTCGCCGGCCGGGATAGCGACCCAATCCGGCTCACCGTGCGGCAGGTTCCAGTAACGCGAGCCGGCGGCGAAACCGCCGCTCTCGATGCGGGCCAGGGCCTCGCCGGCCGCGATGCGCCGCCGGACGATCAGCTTGCGCCGCTCGGCCGTCCCCGCCATCCGGTCCAGCCAGCGGCTGATATTGTTGGCCGGCGTCTCCGGCACAGGCCGATCCGACTCCGTCTTCAAGCGCTGACGGAGTTCGGCCTGCACATCCTGCTCCAGTCGGGCCGGCCCCACATCCCGGATGCACTCGGCCGCCAGCACCAGGTTGTGAAAAGGCTCCGGCTCGTCCGGATAATCGGCGATGGCCCGGATCAGGCGCGTGGTTTTGGCGCGGTGCTTGGTGCTCAGGTAGCCGGCCACCAGCAGGATGGTCTCTCGCCAGAATGGGTCCCCGCTATGGCGCAGCACGCCGTCCGGGAAGTCCTCGCGCTCGGCCGCCTCCACCGCCGCCAGATATTCCTGGAAGGTCAGATGTGAGAAGCGATAGGCGCCCGGGCCGGCCTCCACCAACAGGCCGGTCCGTTCCTGGATGACGTTGATGAAGCGCTCGGTGGCGCGGACCGCCGCTCGCGGGTTAGGCACCACCCGGGCAAAGGCCTCACGGACCTGCTTCACCAGTTCGCCGGCCTCTATCTCCTTCTGTCCTGCCTCAAGCATGCGCAGGGCAATGGCCTGGAGCAGCAGGCGCCGGTCGCCGGTGTCGAACGGGCGGTCGTCCAGGATGTGGATTTCCTCCACACCCCGAGCCTCATCCCACTTGCCCAGCAGCACGTCCACGGCCTCGGCGTACAGCTCCGCGCGCCGGTCGGGCAGCTTCACGCGGTCGCGGTGCACCAGCGCGATGACGGTGAGCATCAGCGGGTTGATGGCCAGCTCGCGCACGCGCTCGTTGCCCTTGATTGCGGCCATCAGTTGCTCAGTCTGAGACTGGGCGTAGGCCTCAGCGCTCTCGCCGGGCGCCATCTGGCCGATGGCCACCAGCCGGTGCCACTGGCTCAGGAACTGCTCCACATCCGCCAGTGTGAAGTCACGCACGGTGGTGGTGGTGAAACCCTCACCGAGCCGGGCCGCGCCGGTGTAGCCCACCACCCGGCTGGTCACCACCAGCCGGCAGACCGGGTAAGCGGCCGCGAAGGCCTCCACCAGGCGCGCCACGCGCCGGCGCAGATCAAAGTCGCCGACCTCGTCCATGCCGTCCAGCAATAACACAGCCCGGCCGGCCGCCAGGTAGGCGTCGAAGAAGTCCTCCGGTAGGTCCAGGCGTTCGCCCTTCAGGTAGGCGCGCAAGAACTCCAGCAGGCGGCCATGCCCCTCCGTGCCGTCTTCAGCCGGATAGCGGGCTTTGAGAAAGGCTCCCAGGTTACGCAGGGGCAGCAGGATGGGCACATGCTCGCTCTCGTTCAGGCCCAGCCGCTCGCGCACCACGGCCGTCCCCTCGGCCCGATCGCGGGCGTAGAGCAGGGCCAAGAAGCGCAGCAGCGTGGTCTTGCCGGAGCCGGGATCACCCAACACCACCAGGTGCCTGTGTTCGGCCAGGGCTTCCTCCACCTTGACGGTCAGGGTTTCACCACGCGGCTCGCGCCCGAGCTTCAGGCCCTCGCCTGGTGCCAGCCGGCGCTCCTCGGCCAGCCAGGCCTCTTCGGCCTCCAGGCTGCGCGTGCGGATGGCCTTGAGCGTGATGTAGATGGACTCGAGCTCGATATTGACGAGCTTGCCGCCGGAACGGATGCCCTGGAGTTGCAGGTAGCGGGTGCGGCTGATGACGTGGTGCAGGAAGCGGCCCAGCGCGGACTCGCGCTGGACGGCCGTCATTTTCACGGGCTGCTCGCCGATGAAAACCTGCGCGCCATCCTTGGCGATGACGATGTTGCCGCCCACATCGCCATCAACGGCAACGGCCCCCGTTGTCGCCGCCGCGCCGCCGGCGGCCTGCGCGCTGGAGTCGGTGCTCTGCGCCACCTTGTCCCGGCCGACCACATCGCCGCCGACGAGGGAGTCGCCGGCGCTGGTCAGGCCAACGCCGGGTTGGCCTGACTCGGTCAGCCGGGTGCCGCACTCATTGCAGAACTTGGCGGTTTCCGGATTGTCGTGACGGCAGCTGGGGCATTGCATGGCGTCCCACCTTCAGGTCAGAGGGCCTGACCTGGTGGGAGTGTAACGCCGCAGGGGGAAATGTCAAACGGACGGGGACGGCGGGTGTATTTGCCGTTGGTGGCCAAATTCAGGCACCCTGAGCGCGGCCCGCCCCTCGGGCCTCGACTGTGCTCGGCCTGCCTCGGGGCGGGCCGCTGTCGAAGGGGCCGGCCAAAAAAAGAGAAATGCACCCAGACAGCCATTCTCCGCGCCCCTCGACAGGCTCGGGGCGCTTGATGATTGGTTGACCGCTTGGTGCTTGAGTTGACGGGGAAACGGCCGGTGGACCGAGTTTGCTAGCGGGCCGAGCATGCCGAGCTTGTCGAGGCACGAGGTACGCCGCTCGCCGCCTGTGTGTCACTTCCTGGTTCTGGGCTTGGCCTGGCGCTGGAGGTCTTCCCAGTCACCGCGGATCAGGGCTTCTTTTTTGGCCCGCGACCAAGCCTTGATCTGGTGCTCGCGCCGAAAAGCGTCGTCATGGTCCGCAAACGCCTCGGAATAGACAAGCGCGACCGGCCGGCGCCGGTGCGTGTAGGCCTTGGGATCGTAGCCGTGCTGGTGTTCAGCCAGCCGGCGTTCCAGGTTGGCGGTCATCCCGGTGTAGTAGCTGCCGTCCGAGCACTTCAGGATGTAGACGTGAAAAGTGGCTGGCATAAGGTATAGCCAGGCACCCCTCGACAGGCTCGGGGTGCCGACGGGCTCGGGTGCTGATAGGCGCAAGCGCTTGGGAGGCTTCAACCCCGGTTAGGCACCCCGAGCAAAGTCAAGGGTGCCTGGTGCATTGGCTGCCCGGGAAGCGCCGGGTGGGCTATGTGTGTGTGCCGAGCCTGTCGAGGCACGAGGCCCGCGCTCGCCCGGAAGATCCTGTAACCAGAAAATCGGCCGCGCGAAGCGCGGGAGGCGATTCAGGGGGCAGAGAGTCAGGGATCAGGGGCTCAGCTGGGGCCGGGGGACACCACCACTACCCGAAAACCGAAGCTGCCGTCACGGGCGACAGGGCGGACGTTGACGCGGTACGCGCAGCGGACGAGCCTACGAACGAAGTCGAACGCCCCGCCCCGCAATACCCGAGTATATTCAGCCGGCCACTTCGGGTCATTGCGCTCATCGGACTCCTGATAGGGATACGCAAAGGTCTCCTCATACTCTTGGAGTTCGAACTCCTGATCGCCTATCTTCTGCTTCTTGGTGCGATCAGTTTGCTTTGACTTGACGGTTAGCGTCCACTCCCAAATGTTGCCGGCCATATCCAGGCAGCCATACGGAGAAGCGCCTCCTGGGAATAGGCCGACGGCGCTGGCACGCCCAACACCACTCTCGCCGGAATTGCATTTTCCAGGCTCCCAATCGTTGCCCCACGGCCAGAGCCGGCTGTCTGTCCCGCGCGCCGCCTTCTCCCACTCGGCCTCGGTGGGCAGGCGCACCACGTCCTTGGTCCCGATCTTGCCGGCTGCCCGCCATTGGCCCGTCAGCCAATCACAGTAGGCGCGGGCGTCGCGCCAGCTTACGTTGTGGGCGGGGTGGTTGTCAGGCCCCTTGAGCGAGTCGGGATCGACCTCATGGGCGGGATTGGCGGCCACAAAGCGCCGCCACTGCCCAACTGTGATCGGGTACTTGCCGATACGGAAGCCGGCTACCTCCACCTGGTGGCGGGGCATCTCATCGTCAAGCGCATCAGGGTCGAGGTCCTTGTCACTGCCCATCCAGAACTTGCCAGCCGGAACTGCTACCAGTTCGTCGAAGTTACGCGGGTCCCCCAGCACGGCCAGGGCGCGGCCGGCGTCGGCGCGCTCTCGCGGCGAAAGCTGGCCGGTGACGCACAGGGTCGTCAACCGCTCCCGCAGCCGGGCCTCCAGCGGGGCGTTGTCTGCGCGCCGGTCCGGGAACTCGGCGCAGAAGATGGGCCAGATCACGCCGGCCAGCCAGACGTTGCGCCAGACCGGGCCGGCCGGCGCCCGCATGAGCTCGTCCAGTAGTTCCAGCACGTCACGCGGGCGCAGGCTGACGATGGCCTGATACTCCGCCAGGAAGCGGCCCACAAAGAACCAGCGGTCGCCCTGGGCGTTGCGGGCCGCCAGGGCCTCGGCCGGCCGGTCCAGGGTGGCCAGGTAGCGGGCCGCCAGGTACTCTTCAAACGAAGGGTGCGGGAGCGCGAAGCAGGGGACGGGCTCCTCGTCGGCCGGCCGGTGGGGCAGGCGGCGCGAGCCCTGCGCCAGCAAAAGGCCGTTGGCGGTCTCGCAGTAGGTGATAAAGACCGCGGTGGCGGCCGGGCCCAGCTTGGGCAGCAGGGCGGCGCGCAGGCCGTTCAGGTCGATGAGGCTGGTCTCGCCTTGCTGTAGGCCGCGCCCCTCCCGGGCGTTGAAGGCCAACTCGTACAGGCCGCGCATCAATCGGCTCTCCAGGCCCTGGCTCTGCTCGGGCGCCGTCTCGGCCATGGCCTCGATCACAGATTTCAGCGGCGCGCCGGACGTGCGCCGGGTCTGCCAGCGCAGCAGGAGCAGTTCTACGCACTCCTCGTAGATGCGCACGCGTGAACGCGGGAGCTCCTCGCGGTGCGTATGGACGATGGTGATGAGGGTCAACAACAGCGGGTTGCTCGAAATCTGCTGGAGCTGACGCGCGTCGCCGGAGAAGATATTGGCCGCCAGCGTCTCGGCCTTCTTGGCGTAGAGGGTCTGGCCGGCCGGATCCCGGCGCGTCAGCGCCTGGTACCAGCTTTCGATAAAGGTGCGCTGTTCCTTGTTCGAGAGCGGCTCCAGCTGGAAGGCCGGCCAGCCCTCCAGCCGCCAGCGCTCGTCGCCGTAGCTGAACGTGCGGCAGGTGACCACGGCCCGGCACTTGGCCCACGGCGCCAGCAGGGCAGCGATAGCGTCCTTGACCACCACGCGCTTCTCCAGCGCGACCTCGTCCAGCCCGTCAAACAGGAATAGTACCCCGCGGTCGCGGGCCGCCCGCCAGATCTGGGGGGCAAAGCCGGCCAATTCGGCGCGGCTCTCCAGCAGGGACCGGATGAAGTCCTGGGCCTGTTCCGCCAATCGCGGGCCGGGCTTATCGGGCAAAGCCTCCGCCAGCGGGGCCAGCGGCACGAAGACCGGCAGCAGGCCGCCGGCCTGCCACTCCGGGAGGCGTTCACTCAGCGCTGCGGGACTCGCATGGCTTTCCGCCAGGCGAAAGGCCAGGTAACGCACCACGGAGGATTTGCCGGCCCCGGGCTGGCCGAGCAGGACGGCCCGCTGGCCTTCAGCCTGACCCAAAACCTGGATGGCGGTGAGTTGTTCGCGCTCGCGGCCGAGCAGCGCGGCCGCCTCACGCTGCGGGGCGCGTTCTTCTTCCCCCTCCAACGGCTGATGGCGGTATTGGTCCACGCGCAGGGGGATGAAGACCTCGGCCAGGCTGCTGGGGTTGCGGGCCTCGGCCAGGCGCTTCTGCGGGTCACTGGCCTCCGAGCTGATGCCGCCCAGGCGGAGCAGGTTGTTCTCGGCCTGCACCAAATCCAGGTAGAGCGCCAGTTGGTCCGCGGGCGCCGGCCCGGCTGGGACAGGAGGCTCAATCGGGGGTGGGTTGATAGTGATGTTCCCGTGGACATCCCCTACGACCGCTACGCCGCCGGTTGTGGCCGCTGCACTTCCCCCCACCGCCACGGCGCCGCTATTGTTGATGATCGCCCCGACCGAGAGCCGGCTACCGGCGCGTACCAGGGCGGCCTGCAATTCCTGCTGAAACCAGGCGCGATCCGGAGCCGCGGCAGCCGGCTGGGCGGACTCCAGCGCGCCCAACTTCTCCAGGATGGCATCCAGGGCGGGGACGAGTTCCGGGTTTTGGGGCGCAGCCTGCTCGAGAGTCTGCGCCGCGTCACTCTCATTGGCCCATTGCTGAAGGGTGTTGGCGATCAGGTTGATGCCTAGCCCGGAGGCTAATTGCGAGATCAGGACGATGGCCGAGAGATCACCCTGAGCCACGGCCTGGGCGATGGGGAATAGGGCGGTGCCGGCCAGGGCAAAGTAGACCGAATTGGCGCCCAGGGAGTTCAGGGCGGCTTTGGGGTGTGCGGCCCAGGCCTGCCAGCGCGCCTTGAGCTGCCCTTTCCATTGGTCGAGGGAGAAAGCCACGGGAACCTCCGCCGCACCCCGGCCTGCGCCGGCCATGGCGATGCCAAGCAGGAGTGTAATGGCGGCGGTCGAAAAGTCAAACGAAGGGGTGCATCCGCCGATAGAAGTCAATTTCAGGCCCCCCGAGCGCGGCGCGCCCTCGGGCCTCGACTGTGCTTGGCCTGCCTCCGGGCGCGCCGCTGTCGATGGGGCCGGCCAAACAGATCATAGTAAGGCTTCATTCCGCCGCTCGCAAAAATCGACCGCGCTTCGCGCGGGAGGCGATTCAGGGAACAGAGAGTCAGGGAACAGGGACTCAGGACGAACCGGGGGACACCACCACTACCCGAAAACCGAGGCTGTCGCGACGGAAGTCAGGGAGGTTGGGGGAGCGGTACGCACAGCGGACGCGCCCACGATCGAGGGGGAACGCCCCGCCCCGCAACACCCGGGAGTCATCACTCAGATCCGCTTTTTCGCGTCCATCCCCGGGTTTGTAAGGATATGGCTTGTGTTTCGACAGGGTCCACTCCCAGACATTGCCGGTCATATCCAGGCAGCCATAGGGCGAGGCGCCGGCCGGGAAACACCCCACGGCGCTGGTCTCACCGATCCCGGTATCGCCGATGTTGGCTTTGGCCGGATCATAGTCATCGCCCCAAGCGAACAGGCGCCGGTCAGTGCCGCGGGCCGCTTTCTCCCACTCTGCTTCGGTGGGTAGGCGTACAAGGTCCTGTGGGCCGATCCGGCCGGCTTGCCGCCAAACCTTGGTCAGCCACTCGCAATAGGAGCAAGCCTCATGCCACGAGACCACCACAATCGGGTGGTTGTCCGGGTCCTGCAAGGCCCGTGGGCGACTCTCGTAGTGCATGGCCTCCACAAAGCGCCGCCACTGCCCCACGGTCACCGGGTACTTGCCGATGCGGAAGGCAAGAACATCTACCTCGTGCGCCGGCGCCTCGTTATTAAACGCTTCGGGGTCGCTTTTCTTGTTGCTGCCCATCCAGAACTTGCCGGCCGGCACCGTCACGAGTTCGTCAAAATCACGCGGGTCGCCTAGTGCGGCCAGGGCGTCGCCGGCCTGGGCGCGATCCACGGGCGGCAAGGCGCCGCGCGCCACGATCTGCACCAGCCAGTCGCGGATCAGGTCCGCTTTGCGGCGGTTGCGCTCGCCCACCGCCTGAAGGCTGTGGTTCTCGGCCAGCACCTGGCTGGCCAGCAGCGCGCCCCAGGCCGCCGGCTCAGGCAGCGGCGCTCCGGCGGCCGGCACAGGCTCAAAGCACAACGCCTCGGCCAGATTCCAGGCGGCGGAGGCCGTGCCGCCCGTGGCCTTAGCGCCGGCGAGTAGCGTCACCTCGCGCCAACGGTTTGGCTCCGCCAGCAGCAGGCCGGCCAAATCGTCCGGGAAGCCGTGGTCGGTGAGGTGGCAGGCGGCCAAATACTCCTGGAAGGTGCGGTGGGGGAAGGTGTAGATGCCCACCCCGCGCGGCTCCAGCAAGCCGGCCCTGTCGCGCAAAAACTCCTCCAGCCGGCCGGGCCGGGCATCCGGGTTGGCCCGGTTAAGCGCCAGCAGTTCAGCTACCAGAGTCTTCTGTGCCAGGTCGGCCGTGCCGCGTAGGTCCGGCTGATCCCGGTGGGCCTCGAAGGCCAGCCGGTTGAGCAGGGCGCGCACGGCGCGTTGATCCACCTTGAGCCATTCGGCCAGGCCTGGTTGGATCAACTCAAACGTGCCATCCGCTCTGCGGCGCAGCTTCTGGTTCTCCCACTGGTCCAGGAGCAGGTCCACGGCGTCGGCGTACAGGGCCTCGCGCTGCTCGGGCAGGGTGCCGCCGCGCCAGGCGTGCAGGGAGGCCATGAGGGTGAGCAGGAGCGGGCGGGCGGCCAGCTCCTGCAGGCGCGGGCTGCGCTCGATGGCGAGGTTGAGCTGGGCGGCCCGGCCCTGATACTCAGCCTGGGACAGGTGGCGTGCCGGCCCGACGTAGGCGTACCATTGGTCCACAAAGCGCTTGATTTGGTCCGGCCCGAAGGGGGCCAGCACGGCCTCGGCGAAACCATCCAGCTTCCAGGCCTGCTTCTGGTAGGCATAGGTGCGGCTGGTGGCCAGCACGCGCACCTCGGGGAAAGCGGCCGCGAACTCCTGCACCACCACCTTGATCTGCTCGCGGCGCTCATCGGCTTCCGGGACCTCATCCAGGCCGTCCAAGAGCAGCAAGCCGCCTTTTTCCAGCCACTCCCGGCGCAGGAGCGGCCCGAAATCGCGCAGGGTCTCAGGTAGATCGCTCACAATGAAACGCCAGAGCATGTCGCTGCTGATCCTGCCGGCGGCCTCGTCCAGGCCGCGCGCCACGAACTCGCGCAGGATGACGCGCACGGGCAGCAGGGCGCCGTGGTCCCAGGGTTGGGGCTGGGGTGCCTCGTCCCGTTGCCGCAGCCTGCGCACTGGGGAATCTTCGTCTTCGGCCGGCAGGGGTGTGGTGAGCGCCTTGAGATTGGCCTCTGGATGCTCAACCGCTTCACCGGCCAGGCAAAGCGCCACGAAGTTGACGAACGTGCTCTTGCCGGAGCCGGGGTCGCCCAGCAGGGCCAGGCGCGGTTCGCGGTTGAGCACCTCCAGCGCCGACAAGCGCCGCGGCTCGCGCTCCGGCGCCGCGGCCTTATGCGCTGGGAACTCTGCCTCGCTGCGCTGCGTCATCAGGGCTGTGTACACGGCCGCCAGGTCCAGGTCGCGGCGGGCCTCCTCGCTGACGCTCTTGCGGTCCACGCCGGCCAGCGGCACGGCGCGCACCTGGGACATCAGCCAACCCAGGTAGGCCGGGCGCAGGCCCTCGGGCGGCGGCGCCTTTTCCGGTATGCCAAGGTTGATGTCGCCATACACGCTGCCGCCGACTCCCACGGCGCCCTGGCTGGCCGTCACCGTGACGGAGGGGGCGGGTTCGCCGAGGGCGGCGATGGCGGCGCGATAGGTGTCCTCATCCAGGATGCCGCTCTGGAAAGCTTGCTTGAGTTGGGCGAGGCGCCGGGCGCGGTCGTCGGTCATGGCGTCAGCTATCCTGGGGCTTCTGGCCGCCCGTGATGATGTCGCCGTGCACGTCGCCGCCCACGGCCACGCCGCCGTGGCTGGCCGACACGGTGCGCGTCCCGCCGGCCTGGCGTTGCGGCCCGGCTTTATCCGCGAAAGGCACCGGGCCGCTCTTGAGCAGGGCGGCGGTGTAAGCCGCGGCGACGTCGCAGGCGTACGGCCGCCACGGCTCGACCCCGGTGGAACCCTTGTCTTCATCGGCCAGGTCCGAGACTCCGCGCACCATGAAGAAGCCGGGCGGCTCCGCAGCCTGGAAGGCGGCGGCCGCCACGCCGGCGCCCTCCATCTCCACGCCGATCAGCGCCGCCCAGTGTTGGCGATATTGTTCCAGCGCCGCCCCGAAGGCGATGACCTTATCGCCGGAGGCCACCGGGCCGATCAGACGTTTAGGTCGCCCATCGCCTGGGCGCGCGGCCTGCACCTGCGGCTGCCAATCGCCGGCGCCCAGGTTCTGGCTGGCGGCCAGCAGGCGCGGGTCCGCCCGGTAAGTCTGCCAGCGGATCTGGGCGCCCTCCGCGGTGAGTTTCTGGAGCTCGTAGTCCACGATCTGCTCGGAGATCAGCACATCGCCCAGGCGGGCGTCCTTCCTGGCCACGCCGCCGGCGATGCCGGCCATGAGCACGTAGCGCGGCTGCCAGCGCCGGATGACGTCGGCCGTGGCGGTGGCGGCCTGCACGCGGCCCATGCCCAGCAACTGCACCACCACCAGTTGATACGCGCCGGTCTCGCCGCCGGACAGGATGACGGGCAACTCGGCCTGGTAGTACACGCGGACGTCCTCGGCCGTGGGCGGCAGGCGCCGATGGCCGGGCAGGTGCCGCAGCATGGCCTCGCGCTCTTCTTCCAGGGCCGTGACGATGACGAAATCTGCCATGGGGGACCTCCACTACAAAAGCGACCGCGCCGGGCGCGGGGAAATCGGGGATCGGAGATAAGGCGGCGCGCTAGGTGCCACCGATGGGCGTCACTACTACTCGGAAACCGATGTCGCCGTAGCGGTAGTCAAGGCGAATGTAGCTTCGGTACGCACACCGGACCCCTCTGCGATTGATGCCGAACCCCCCGCCACGCAACACACGGACGTTTCTCGAATTGGTAATTTCCTCTCGACCATCATTCGCCCAATATGGATATGGCCTGTACGTGGACAGGCACCACTCCCAGACATTTCCGGCCATGTCCAAACAATTACACGGTGATGCACCCAGCGGAAAACATCCTGCCGGGCTGCGCCGTCGCAAACGAGTCTCATCCATGTTGGCCCGATCTGGATCGAACTCGGCGCCCCAGGGAAATCCGCGTCCATCGGATCCCCGCGCCGCCTTTTCCCACTGGGCTTCGGTCGGCAAGGCCACCTCCCAGCCCTCGTCACGCAGGAGAGTCGCCAGGATAGGCGGAGTGTGATCCCAAGCGCGCAGAGTCTCGGTCAGCCAGGCGCAATAGGCCCGAGCTTCCCCCCAATTTACATTGACGACTGGTGCTGTGGATATGCCATGCAAACAATCCCGATTGCCTGGCTGAAAACCACTAGTCTCAACAAAGGCCAAGAACTGGGCGACGGTCACGGGATAGCGGGCGACAAGGAAACGCGGCAAAGTGATCTCGTGTTGCGGGCTTTCGTCCTTCAGTTGCTTTTCTTCGACAGAGTAATCAGCGCTAAGGGCAGGGATAGCCTCAGCCGGTGTCCCCATCAAGAAAGGCCCGGCCGGGACTTCGACAAAGCCGAGTCGGCCGTCGGCGGGCAGATGCCAGGCGTGCGGGTCGAAGCGCGGGTCGCCGAGTTGGGCCAAAGTCTCCGCCGCCTCGACGCGCTCATGTGCGGGTAACCCGTTGGCCTCGATGAGCGCTGCCAGCCAACCGGCCATGCGCCCTCGCACGGCCAGGTATTCATCCCGGCTGTTCAGCGCGGCGGTGCCGATCTCCAATAGCTGAGAGCCGGCCAGGGCCGCCCGGTGCCAATCCAACGTAGCGAAGGCGTGGCCGCTCTGTCGAAAGGCGTCCACACTCATCCGGCGGACCAGCGCATCCGCCGCAGATGTGCCGCGGCTGAGGCCGGCCCGCCGCGCCGCCAGCTTGAGCACCTCCGCCCAATGCGCGGGCGCCGCGCCGGCCAGGTCAAAGGCCCACTTACCCAAGTCATCCTGGCCGGCCAGGTAGCAGGCGGCCAGGAACTCCTGAAAGGTGCGGTGCGGGAACGAGTACTGGCGTAAAGCGCCGTGCCCGCCTTGTCCGAGGAGCAGGCCGGCCCGGTCTTCGATATAGGCCAGGACCTGCTCGGCCTTATCGAGGCTGCCGCCCAGCAAGGGCCGAAAGGCCTCCAGCAGGGCTGGTCCTGGGATATCGGCCGGGCCCGGCCGGTCGATGTGGCCGGCGTGGGCGTCGTAGGCCACGCGCTCGATCACGCCGCGCAGGTCGGCCAGTTTCAACGATGGCACCTGCAGGGTGTCCAATAAGCCTCGGTCAGCCCCGCTTGGTTCGTTCCAGCGCTGGAGCAAAAGCTCGACCACCTCGTTGTACAGGTCAGCGCGGTCATCGGGCAGGCGGCCGCGGTTGCTGTGCAGGGTGGCCATCAGGGTGAGTAGGAGTGGGTTCTGGGCCAAAGGCTGCAGATCCGGACGCTTCACCGCGATCCGCAAGCTCGCAGTCTGCTCCGTGGCTTCGGCGGCGTTCACCCAGCCCAGCGCGGCCACGGCCGTGTACCAGCGCTCGATGAACGCGGCGATTTGTTTGGAGTCGAAATCGGCCAGGCGGTACGCGGCCGGGAAGTCCGCGATCTTCTGTTCCGGCGCTTCCCAGGCGTATGGCCGCGCCGTTAACAGGAAACGGCTGGCCGGGCCGGCGCTGGCCACAAAGGCCTGCACGGCCTCCAGCACCCGCGTCCGCCGCCCCCCGTCTCCGACCTCGTCCAGGCCATCCAGTAGGAACAACACGCCAGCTTTGTCGGTCAGGTCGCGCACCACAGACTCAAGCTCACCGTGCGGCGCCAGGCTGCGCCACTCGCCGGCCAGGTAATCCCACAGGTGCTGGGCGGTCCCGGTCCGGCAGTCGGCCGGTAGGCTGGCCGCGAACTGCCGCAGCACGACGCGCACCGGCAGCAGCGGGCCATGCGTCCAGGCCGGGCCGATGCGCTCAAGCGCGCCCGTGGCACCTAGGCAGGCCTCGGCCAGGCTTAATGCAAGGTAAAGACTCAGCGTCGATTTCCCGGAACCCGGGGCGCCGAGTAGCACCAGGCGGGGATGCTCGGCCAGGGCCTCCAGTGCCGCCACCCGCGGGCCATCGCCGACGCGTTCCGTGTCCACCGCAGAGTCGACAAACGGCCGGCGCGCCAGCCAGGCCTTCAGGGTCAGGGTTGCTTTTGGGATATGGAAATCCAGGTTGAGATCGACGTAGACGCTCGTCAGGCCCAGCGGCTGCGCGTTGGGGCGCGCGGCGCCCTGGTCGATGGCCTTCAGCCGCAGCGGCGCACACTCGCCGATCAGCCAGCGCAGGTAGCGGTTGAGGAGCCGCTGCGCGGCCTCGGGATCGTGGCCGGTGTAGACGATCTTGGTGGACTTGACGAGGACGTCGCCGTGGACATCGCGGCCAACGGCCACGCCTCCGGCGGCAGCGACACCGCCCTGCGCGGCGGCGGCGCCGGCTGCCACCCCGCCTGGCGATAGCCGCGCCCCGCAATGATCACAGAAGCGGGCTTCGTCGCGATTGCCCTGGCCGCAATTGGGACACTGCATGTCGCCACCCTTTCAATGCAGAAGCCGCCTGTCGCGAGTGGTCCATTCCGGCGCAGGTCCCCACTTCGTTTTCAGAGGTGTGCCGGGCCGGCTGCCGGAGCGCCTCAGTGCCGGGATCGGGCGCCGGCAGATCGATGCTGACGGGAGGATAGCCCAATAGATGTAAAAGTCAATTGCCCCAGGCAGTCGGGTGCATTGCCGTTGGTGGCCAATCTCCAGGCTGCTGCGCCCTGGTTGCGGTGCAGCAGGCATCCCGAGCGGAGGCCGCAGGCCGAAGTCGGGGAGGTCTGTTCCGGCCTGCCCATTCGCCGCTGGTGGTCCGTTTCGGGCGCGGTGCAGCAGGCATCCCGAGCGGAGGCCGGAGGCCGAAGTCGAGG
>CALFZO010000149.1 GCA_937952305.1 uncultured Anaerolineales bacterium
GCCGCCGCGGCGTCCCCGCCGACGGCGCCTGACCGCCTTGAGGTGACTCATGCTCACTAATTCCCGCATCGCGTTTGTCGGCTCCGGCGCCATGGCCGAAGCCATGATCTCGGGTTTGCTGGCCCACGCTATCGCCCAGCCGCACAACCTGATCGCGGCCGGCCCGCGTGACGACCGCGGCCAGGCGCTGCGCGAAAAATACGCGGTTCAGACCACCACCGACAACGTCCAGGCCGTCCTGGACGCCGACGTCGTCGTGCTCTCGGTCAAGCCGCAGGTCCTGCCCAAAGCCATGCCGGCCCTGCGCGGCCGCATCAAGCCGACGGCCCTGGTGCTCTCGATCGTGGCCGGCGCGCCGATCGAGCTGATCACCACCGGGCTGGCCCACGTCAACGTCGTCCGCTCGATGCCCAACACGCCGGCCCAGATCAGCCGGGGCATCACGGTCTGGATCGCGGCCCCGGGCGTCAACGACGCGCACAAGGCCCAGGCCCGCGCCCTGCTGGGCGCCCTCGGCCAGGAGGTGGAGGCCGATAACGAAGACCAGCTCGATATGGCCACCGCGCTCTCCGGCACCGGTCCGGCCTACGTTTTCCTGTTCATGGAGGCGCTGGTGGATGCCGGCGTGCACCTGGGCTTCTCGCGGCGCGTCGCCGAGCAGCTGGTGGTGCAGACCGTTCGGGGCTCGGTCGAGTTCTACGAGCATTCGGCCAACCACGTCGCCCGGCTGCGCAACCAGGTGACCTCGCCCGGCGGCACCACGGCCGAGGCCCTGTACTTCCTGGAGAAGGCCGGCTTCCGCACGGCCATCTCGCGCGCGGTCTGGGCCGCTTACCAGCGCAGCGTGGAGCTGGGCCAGGGGCGCAAACGTTTCCAGAAGCTGGACGGCGAGCGCTGAGCGGCGCGGCAACCGCCTTCGAACGCGCCGCGGATTGTGGCCGGCCAGCGCCGGTCCTATAATGCGCGCATCCATCGTCGTGACTGACTGCTCCATCTCAGGACGGGCGCATGCCTCTGGAGATCGGCACCCTCCTCAACAACCGCTACCGCCTCGAGCGCGTCCTGGGCCAGGGCGGCTTCGGCGCTGTCTACCTGGCCACCGACCAGGACCTCGGCCTCCCGTGCGCGGTCAAGGAGAACCTCAACACCTCCGCGCAGGCTGAGCGCCAGTTCCGGCGCGAGGCCACGCTGCTGGCCTCCCTGCGTCACCCCAACCTGCCGCGCGTCACCGATCACTTCGTCCTGGCCGGCCAGCAGTATCTGGTCATGGACTTCATCGAAGGCGACGATCTCAAGCAGCGCCTGGACCAGACCGGGCCGCTGCCCGAGACCGACGCGCTGCGCTGGGTGCTGCAGCTGTGCGACGCGCTGATGTACCTGCACAGCCTGACGCCGCCGGTCATCCACCGCGATATCAAGCCCGCTAACATCAAGATCACGCCGGACGGCTCGGCCGTGCTCGTGGACTTCGGCATCGCCAAGGCCTCCGAGACCGGCCAGAAGACCACCACCGGCGCGGCCGCGCTGACCTCCGGCTACGCGCCGCCCGAACAGTACCAGATGGGCAGCACCGACGGCCGCACCGACGAGTACGCGCTGGCGGCCACGCTCTATCACCTGCTGACCGGGCGCATCCCGCCGGACAGCGTCGAGCGCTTGATCGGCCAGGCGCGCCTGGATTATCCCGAGGACCTGCGCCCCGATATCTCGCCCAACGTCGGCGCCGCCATCCGCCGCGCTCTGGAAATCCGGCCGGACAACCGTTTCCCGGGCGTGGCCGCCCTGCGCGACGCCCTGCTCGATCCGGCCTTCCGCTACCTCGGGGCGCCGGAGCGCGTCACCGAGCAGGTGGCCGCTCCGCCGGCGGCGGAGGCCACCCAGGCCGCCGCCACCCAGGCCGCGGACGCCGAGGTCACCGCGCCGCGCCCGCGCGGCTGGCGGCACCGCCTGGCCGCCGGCGCCCTGGCGCTCTTCTGCCTGGGCGTCGTCGTCGTCCTGGCCGCGGGCCTGACCTGGGTCTTCGTCGGTCCGTGGGAGTTGAACAACCGCGTGCTAGGGCTGCTGGGCACGCCCACCAACGCGCCCCTGCGCCTGGCGCAGGTCCCGCTGGCGACCATGCTCGGGCCGACCCGCACGGCCGCGCCGACCTCGACGCCGTTGCGGTCGCCCACGCCTGTCCCGCCCACGGCCACCCCCCCGCCGCCAACGCGCCAGCCGACCGAGACGCCGCCCTTCACGCCCACGGCCACCCCGCCGCCGCAGATCCTGGCCCTCGATACGGTCAGCGGCAAAGGCTGGCGCCTGTTCGCGGCCTGGAGCCAGGCCGGCGTCGACCTGAACGTGCCGGCCGCCCTCGGCCCGGATGGCGCGACGGTGGCGCTCTACAATCCGCAGATCCAGGGCGTGGAGTTGTACGACACGGCCACCGGCGAGAGCGCGGCCCGGCTGCTCAACTTCATCGTCGGGCCGGGCCTCAGCCAGCCGCTCGGCCTGGCCATCCTGCCGGATTCCGTGCTCGTCCTGTTCTCCAACAAGATCCTGCGCCAGGCCTCGGCCAACAACGCGCCCCTGCCGGCCCTGGATTTCTTCAAGCCGCCGGCGCGCGAGCTGCGCCTCAGCCCGGACCAGCAGTGGCTGGCGGTGCGCGGCGAGTACATCAGCGTCTACAACCTGCAATCCAAGCGCCTGTACAACCTGGGCGACCAGAACTCGCGCCAGGCCTTCGCGTTCTCGCCGGACGGCCGTTACCTGGCTCTGGCCGTCGGCACCAACGTGGATCTGTATCTGCTGTCCACGGGCCGCGTGGAGCGCCGTTTGCTCGGGCGCAACAAGCCCGTCAGCGGCGTGGCCTTCACCCCGGACAGCGCGCGCGTGGTCGCCACCAGCGGCGATGTCTGGGACACGACCACGGGCGAGCGGGTGGCCGCCTTTGACAGCGCGGCTGATCTGCAACAGGTGGCCATCAGCCCGGACGGGCGGGTGGCCGTCGGCAGCGACGGCGATATCTGGTCGCTGCCGGATGGCGCTCTGGTGGGCCGCCTCAACGGCCTGGACCCGCTGGCCGGCCAGGGCCTGCTGACCTTCGTGCTGGGCGGGCAGTTCCTGTTCAGCCAGCCGCCCGGCCAGCCGCTGCAGCTTTGGACCGTCGATCCGAACGTCAGCCTAGACCTGGCCGCGGGCGGGACGACGGACGCTGTCCCGACGCCTGACCGCGATCCCATCACGCTGCTCAACCTGGCGCGGCTGTCCGCGCTGGAAGAAGTGGCTCCTGGCACGGCCGGTGTCGCCCTCAGCCCGAGCGGCGTGCGGGCCGTCGGTTGGAACCGGCGCACGCTGGTGGTGTATGACCTGTTGACGCGCTCGCCGCTGGCGACGCTGGAGTGCCAGAGCGATATCACCGACGCGGCCTTCCTGGGCGAGGACTACGTGCTGGCGGTGACGGCGCGCGGCGTGGAGCGCTGGGATGTGCGCGACGCCAAGCGCAAGCAGACGTATCCCGAGTACACGGGCCAGCGCCTGGCCGCCAGCGCCGACGCCAACCTCTTCGCCGTCCAGGCTAAGTACATCCAGATCGTGGACGTGGCCAGCGGCCAGCTCAAGTTCAACCTGGGCTCGGCCGATTCCGGCCAGCCCTTCGCCTTCACGCCGGACGGCGCCTTCCTGGCGATCGCGGCCCGGTCGGCCGTCAGCTTGTGGGATATGACGACCGGACGCCAGGCGGCGAGCCAGTTCGGCGGCCACGGGCCTGAGATCACGGGCCTGGCGTTCACGCCGGACGGCACGCGCCTCGCTGCCGCCAGCGGCGATGTCTGGGACGTCGCCACGCGCCGGCGCCTGTCCGCTTTCGACACCGGCGCCGCGAGCGTCACCGTCAGCCCGGATGGGCAGCTCGTCGTCGGCGCGGACGGCACGCTCTGGGCGGCCGAGACGGGCCAGTATCTGGGCCAGCTCGCCGCCCGCGCCCGGGCGCTGGCCTTCACGGCCGACGGCCGCACCTTGCTCTGGCAGGCCACGGACGGCACGGTCTCGGTCTACGGCATCCGGCCGCTCACGGCCCACACGCCCCCGACCGACACCGGCGCGGCCGCGCCGGACTTTCTGCCGCTCTCGCCCGCCAACGTCATAAGCGCCACCGTGGTGGGGTGGTGGGGGCAGGATCCGCTGCTGGCGCTGCGCCTGGTGGCGGATCCGGCTGAGCCGCTGGCGGCCGAGTTTGGCAACGTCACCTTTCAGGCGCTGACGCACAGCCCGGATGGCCGCACCGTCACCGGCCTCTTCCAGAACGGCATCGAGCTGGTGGACCCGGCCAGCGGCGCCGTGGTGGACGTCTATCAGATCTTCCTCAACCCGGAGACCATCGTCGAGGCCGCCTACCTCGGCCAGGACCTGCTCGTGCTCAAGGAACGCGCCGGCGTCGAGCGCTGGGACCTGGCCGCGCAGACCATGACCCAGCGTTACAACGTCCAGGGCCGCGATCTGGTGGTCAGCGCCGACGGCCGCTGGTTCGCGCTGCGCCAGGATGCGACCGTGCTGGTGGTGGACGCCGCCACCGGCGAAGTCAAGCATCAGCTGCGCGGGCAGGCCGGCCCGCAAGCCGTCCAGTTTGCGCCGGACAGCACCGCCCTCGTCGTCGCCAACGGCCTGTTCGCCGACGTCGTCAACCTGGAGACCGGCCGCACCACCACGCGCCTGCGCGGCCGCGGCGCGCGCGTCTATGGCCTGGCGTTCGCCTCGGACAAGCTCCTGCTGGCGGCCAGCGGCGACGCCTGGACCTGGCCGGACGGCGCCAACGCCTACGCTCAGAAACTAGACACGGCGGCGGTGCGCCTGGCCGTCGGCGCGAATGGCGCGCTGGCCTTCGGCGACGACGGCGCCGTATTCGACACCGCCACCGGCGGACGCGTGGCGACGCTGCCCGAGGTGCGCGCGCCGGCCGAGCAATTGCTGTCCACGGCCGACGGCCGCCAGCTGCTCTGGCGCACCGCCGCCGGCCAGGTCTACGCCTGGGGTGTGCGGCCGGCCAGCCCGGCGGTGCCGCCGGGCTTCGGCGCCAGCGCCGTCACAGTCCCGAACGCGGCGCTGCTCAAGATCCAGAGCCATCTCGGCCGCGGCCGCCTGCTCAACGCGCTCTGGTCGCCGCGCGACCAATACCTGGCCGTCAACACCACCGAGAACGTCGTCGTTTACGACGGCGCCACGCTGCGCCGGTTGAGCGCCTACCTGGACGCCACGGCCCTGACCTTCGATGCGCAGGGCCAACTGCTCCTCGGCGGCGAAGGCCAGCCGCTGCGGCTGGTGAACCCGGCCACCGGCCAGCTGGTGCGCGCTTACGAGCGCAGCGGCATCATCGCCGCCGCTTTCAGCCCAGACGGTCAGCGCCTGGCCCTGGGCGGCCGGGTGACGCCGAATGGCCGCCTGGACGGCCTGGCCGTGATCGACCCGGACGGCCTGGAGCGCCAGCTCACGGCCGGCTCGGGCAGTTACACCGCGTTCACGCGCCTGGAGTTCACGGCCGACGGCCGCTTCCTGGTGGCGTCGTTCCCGGGCGTCAACACGCAGGGCTCCATCTGGATCTGGGACGTCGCCAACGGCAGCCGCGTCCGCCAGCCGATCGAGGGCAACACGCTGCCGGCCGCCCTCTCGCCGGACGGGCGCTTCCTGACCTACCTGTCCGGGACGCGCTTCATCGTCGAAAGCCTGGAGCGCGGCGGCCGGCTCTTCACCATCAATGCCGACGGCACGCCGTTCCTGCCGCAGAGCATCGACATCCCGGATAAGTTCCCGATCAGCTATTCCTACACGCAGTCTGGCCAGCTCCTGGTCTTCTACCGCGAGACCAGCCGGCGCAACGGCGGCGTGGGCGCCTCGGCCTATCTGTGGACGATCGGCGCCACCAGCGTGGAGGGCACGCAGTCCAAGTTCGTGCGCCGCATCATTCAGCTGAGCGGCCTGTCCGGCCGGTACCTGGACGAGTACACGCGCGACCGCGACCAGCACACACCGGCTTTCGCCGTCGGCCCGTCCGAGACGCGCTTCTACGCGCTGACCGGCGACGGCGTTGTGCGCGTCTACGATTACGCCAACGGCAACGAGTTGGCCGCGTCTGAGACCGACCTGCTGCCGCTGATGGCGCTCAGCCCGGACGGCGCGACCGTGGCCGTGGCGGACGCGCTCGGCTGGCTGGAGATCCGGCGCGTCGCGGACGGCGAAGTGGAACGTGTCATTCCCGGGCCGTGGTCCCCGGCCGCGCTGGCCTACGCCAGCGACTCGGTCCTGCTGGTGCTGCAGGCGGACCGGGTGGCCGTGGTCAACGTCGCCACCGGCGGCACGGTGGAGAGCTATCCGCTGGCCGAAAGCCTGTTCATCACACCGCAGTATTTCAGCGCCAGCCCGGATGGGCGCTGGTTCGCGCTGTGGGGCCGCCCGGGCGGGCGCAGCGTGCTGAACGTCTACGGGCTGAACACGCGCGGGCCGCTCTTCAGCCTGAGCGGGTTCCCGCGCCCGGATCAGGTGCGCTTCTCGCCGGATGGGCGCCGGCTGGCCGTGGTCAAGAACCGCACTGTGGAGGTCTGGAGCCTGGACACGCGCCAGGTGGTCCACACGCTGACGGGGCAGGGGCGGGCCATCGGCGCGCTGGCCTTCAGCCCGGACGGCACCCGCCTGGCGGCGGCCAGCGGCGAGATCTGGAACCTGGCCGACGGCACGCTGGCGACCACGTTCGACAGCCAGGCGGCGCTGGTGCGCGTCAGCCCGACCGGCGAGGTCCTGATTGGCGACGACGGCACCGTCTGGAACGCGCTCGACGGATTGCTTACAGGCGCGCTATCTGGCTGGCGCGGCCGGGCCGTGGACCTGGCCTTTACGCCGGACGGCACGCGCTTGCTCTGGCAGGATGAAAGCGGCTTAATCGAGGTTTGGGCCCTCGGCCCATGACCGGCCTGCCGGCCCGGCCTGTACAACTTGATTGTGAACCCCTGGACAATTGCCGGTGTTTCAAGTATTATCCGGGCGCGTGAGCCCAATAAGCTTGCTCTCCTCTAAATAGGTTACATTCCGGCTTGGGACGTTTGGCGTACCAGGCCGGATTTTTGCCGTAAGACGACGACGAATACCCCCAGCCCAGACAGCCGGAGGCGCTGCAGCATGACTGATATTGTCAAAGACCTGACCCTGTCTATTCAGAAGCAGATCGAGGCGTTTACCCCGTCGATCGAGGCCAAGGACGTCGGCCACGTGCTCGAGGCCGGCGACGGCATCGCGCGCGCCGGCGGTTTGAGCGCGGTTCAGGCGCAGGAGTTGGTGCAGTTCGCCAACGGCGTGATGGGCATCGCCTTCAACCTGGAAAAGGACTCGGTCGGCGTCATCACGCTGGGTGACTACAGCGGCATCGAAGAAGGCATGCTCGTGCGCGGCACGGGCCGCATCGCGTCGGTGCCGGTCGGCGACGCCCTGGTGGGGCGCGTCGTCAACGCCCTGGGCGAGCCCGTGGACGGCAAGGGCCCGCTCAACACGGACAAGTTCCGGCCCATCGAGCGCATCGCGCCCGGCGTGATCGAGCGCAAAGACGTCAAGCGCCCGGTTCAGACCGGCATCAAGCCGATCGACGCCATGATCCCGATCGGGCGCGGCCAGCGCGAGCTGATCATCGGCGACCGCCAGACCGGCAAGA
>CALFZO010000150.1 GCA_937952305.1 uncultured Anaerolineales bacterium
ACATCCAAGTTGGCGAGCAACGGCCGCAAGCGCAAAGGCGTGCGAAAAAAGGCCGGCTAGGGCCTCACCCACGATCCGGCGTAATTCTATGGCCTTCCCGCGCGAAGCCCCGCTCTACTGAAGCCGCTCCCGGCTGCAACCTGTCATACATGGGCCGACCAAATGGTCGCCCTGCCCGTCGCGCGGCCGCGTTGGGACAGTGAACAGGAATGCGGTCTGAGCAGACGGCGGCTATCCTGCACCAATCCCTGTTAGGCCACCTGCCCCTCCAATTTGAACGCCCACGCAGCTCCCACCCTCCCGGTCGCTCGAGCGTGTCTGGTCGCCCTCACCATTTTCGGTATCGTCGGCTGGACAGCGGGCCCGTGACGCTGATCGAAGCGCAAATGGAGATTGACCTGTCCCCTGACCAATTCCGGTTGATCCCGCGACGCAAAGCGGGCGAGCCATTTGCTGAGACCAGTAAAATGAGGGACGACTAACGCACTTGGCCTGCGCTCAGGCGCCGCCCGGCCTATCGCGAGGGACTGTCTATGTCACGACGATTCGCCCGTATCCGTGTCCAACTTGCGGGGCTGATCCTGATCGCCGTCTTGCCAGTCGCGGCCTTGGCCCTGTACTCGGGCCTCGAGTGGCAGCGGGCGGCCATTGCCGGCGCCCGCGACGAGACCCTGCGCCTGACCCGGCTGATCGCCGCCGACCAGGCAGCCCTCGTGGAGGGCGCGCGGCAGCTGCTCGCAACCCTCGCCAACGCTTCCGAGGTGCGCTCCGGCGACGCCGACACCTGCAGCGCCTTCCTGGCCAGTCTGATCCGCCAGTCGCCGCGCTACGCTAACCTGGGCGTCACCCGGCCAAACGGCGACGCCTGGTGCAGCGCGGCCCCGCTCACGGGGCCGCTCAACCTGGCCGACCGGTCCTGGTTCCAGAACGCCCTGCAAGGCCGGATCTTCACGTTGGGGGATTACCAGATCAGCCGGGCCACCGGCCAGGCCGTGACCGTCTTCGCCCAACCTGTCCTCGACGACGGCGGCGCCGTTCAGGGCGTCGTCTCGGCCGCGCTGAGCCTGGACTGGCTGGAGCAGTTCATCGCCGACGCCCAGCTGCCCGAAGGTTCCGCCATCACCGTCGTGGACCGCCAGGGCACCGTCCTGGCCCGCTGGCCTGACCCGGCCGGCTGGGTGGGCCAGACCTTGCCCGAAACAGCCGTGGTCCAGGCGATCCTGGCTGAGCCCGCCGGCGGGTTAGTCGAAGCGCCGGGGCTGGATGGCGTGGCCCGCGTCTACAGCTTCGGGCCGCTCCGCTCTGGGCAGGCGTTGGAGGCCTACGTAGCGATTGGCGTTCCAGCCTCGGTGGTATATGCGGATGCCAATCGCTTGCTGGCGATCACGGTGGCCGGACTGGCCGGCGCCGTGATCGTGGCGCTGGGCCTGTCCTGGCATGTGGCCGAGGTCGCCCTGGCGCGGCGGGTTCAGGCCTTGCTCCGGGCCACCCGCCGGCTGGCGGCCGGCGACCTGGGCGCCCGGACCGGGATGGCGGCCGGGCTGAATGAACTCGGCGAGCTGGCGCACGCCTTCGACCAGATGGCGGCCGGGCTGGAGCAGCGCGAGGCCGCCCTGCGCCGGAGCGAGGCCAACTACCGGGCGCTGTTCGAGCATGCCGCCGACGGCCTCTTCATCTCCGACGCCACGGGCCGCCTGGTGGACGCTAATGCCAGCGGCTGCCGGCTGCTGGGATACAGCCACGCTGAGTTGTTGTCGCTCTCCCTGGAAGCCCTCCTCCCGCCCGACGGCCGGGAGCGCGTGCCGCTGCGCCTGGCGGAACTGCGCGCGGGCCAGCCGGTGACCCTGGAGCGCCAGTTGCGCCGGCAGGATGGCCGGCCGCTGGAGGCGGAGATCTCCGGCCAACTTCTGCCCGATGGCCGCCTGTTGGGCATCGTTCGCGACATCACCGAGCGCAAGCGGGCCGAGGCGCGCCTGCGCCTGCAGAGCACGGCGCTCGAAGCGACCGCCAACGCCATTGTCATCACCGACCGGGACGGCGTGATCCAGTGGGTCAACCCGGCCTACACCCGGCTGACCGGCTACGCCACGGCCGAGGTTATCGGCCGCACCCCACGCCTCCTCAAGTCCGGCTGGCACGATCAGGCCTTTTACCAGCGCCTGTGGGAGACCATCCTCGCCGGCCAGGTCTGGGAGGGCGAG
Source organism: uncultured Anaerolineales bacterium (assembly GCA_937952305.1). Taxonomy (GTDB): domain Bacteria; phylum Chloroflexota; class Anaerolineae; order Anaerolineales; family UBA6663; genus SpSt-583. The sequence continues at coordinate 2,202 of CALFZO010000150.1, forward strand.
CTGATCAACCGGCGCCAGGATGGCCAGTTCTATGACGAGTGGCAGACGATCACGCCCGTTGCGGACGAGGCCGGCGCTCTCACGCACTTTATCTCGGTCAAGCAGGACATCACTGAGCGCAAGCAGCGCGAACGTGAACTGGAGTCGATCACGGCCGTCAGCGCCGCCTTGCGCAAAGCCAAGAGCCGGGCCGAGATGGTGCCCATCATCCTGGACCAACTGCGCCTGCTTCTGAACGCCGGCGGCGCCACCCTGGAGGTGCGCGAAGGCAGCACGGGAAATATCGTGGTGGAGCTGGGGCGTGGGGACTGGCAATCGCTGACCGGGTTCCACCTCGTGCCGGATTCCGGTCTCACCCTTGAGATCATTCAGACCGGCCGCTTGTATCGCCATGACAACGCCCATCAGGACCCGGGTTTCCGGCAACCCGAGCTACTTCGCGGTCCCCAAGCGGTAATCGGCGTCCCGCTGATCGTCCAACAAGCGGCGATCGGAGTACTCTGGCTGGGGCGCCGGGCGCCCTTCACCGACGCGGAGGTGCAGATCGTTGTGGCGGTCGCCGACCTGGCCGCCAACGCCTTGCACCGCGCGGCGCTGCACGAGCAGACCGAGCGCCGGCTGAGCCAGGTCCAGGCGCTGCGCCGCATCGACCAGGCGATCACGTCCAGCTTGGACGCGCGCGCCGCCCTGAACGTGGTGCTGGAGGAGACCACCCGGCAGCTCGGTGTGGACGCCGCCGACGTCCTGCTCTTCAACGCTCACCGGCAGACGCTCGAATATGCCGCCGGGCGCGGTCTGGGGGCGCCACCGCTGACCGACTACGTGGTCCGGCTCGGCGAGGGCCACGCCGGGCGGGCCGTCCTGGAACGGCGCACGATCCACGTGTCCGACCTGGGCGCCCTGGCAGCGCCCGGCCGGCGCACCCGCCTGCTCAGCGGCGAGCGGTTTGTGGCGTACGCGGCCGTGCCGCTGCTGGCCAAAGGCCAGGTCAAGGGCGTGTTAGAGATCTTCCAAAAGACGCCCCTCCAGGCTGACCAGGAGTGGCATGATTTCCTGGACACCCTGGCCGGCCAGGCCGCCATCGCCATCGAGGACGCCGAGCTGTTCGGCGACTTGCAGCGCTCGAACGCCGAGCTGACCCTAGCCTATGATGCCACCATCGAGGGCTGGTCGCGGGCGCTGGACCTGCGCGACGAGGAGACTGAAGGCCACACTCAGCGCGTCACCGAGATGGCGCTGCGCCTGGGCCAGGCGCTGGGTCTGGGCCAGGCCGAGTTGGTTCACCTCCGCCGCGGCGCGCTGCTGCACGACATCGGCAAGCTGGGCATCCCGGAGCAGATCCTCCGCAAGGATG
>CALFZO010000151.1 GCA_937952305.1 uncultured Anaerolineales bacterium
TCAGGCCACCGATCAGACCCGTCTGCTGACAGCCCTGCACGCCTATGCCACCGGCCTGACCCGGCTGGGGGCGGCCCATCCCGCGGTGTTCCAGGCGGAGCTGGCGCGCGGGCCGCGGCCGCTGATCCGCGCCTTGCTTGGCCTGGCCCTGGCCCTCAACGGCGACCGGGAGGCCCATGGCCTGCTGCGGCGCCTGACCGACTCGATCAGCCCGGAAGACTGGTTGATCAAGATCCTGGCGAACGAAGGCCTGATCGTCCTGGCCAACAGTGCGGCTGGCGCGGAGTTGGTACCCCTGGCCGCGCAGGTGGCGGCCCTGGCCGATCACGACCGGCGCGTGCGCACGTCCGTGGCCTACCTGCTGCTTGGCACTCGCAATCCGGCCTACCTGCCGCATCTCGCCAAGCTGGCGGACGCCGACGAGGCCGCTCTGCGGCGGGCGGCCTTGCCGGCGCTCTTTGCCCTGGCTCAAGCGGGCGAGGCCGCGGCCGGCAAGACGTTGAACGGGCTGGCCGAGTTTGACCGGGACAAAGCGGTCCGGGAGGAGGCTAAGCAGCTGCAATCCAAACTGAAAGGGCCGGCTGGGGCCTGACCTGACCGTTCCGCTGGCGTCAGCCGCCGCGCCTTTTGTTGCGGCCGAGAGGAACAAACTTCCAGGCTTCGACACCCTCTTTCTGCCGCCCAAGCAATAGTCACGCCAGCTGGCCGCGTCGCGTTGGACCGCGCTCAGGCCCCACCCACAGTTCGACGGCTTGGATCGGTAATCAAAACGGGCGCCCCGCGGGACGCCCGTTTCCTCAATGCAGGTCCAATCCCGCCGGCCCTGCCTGTCCGCCGGGCTGGAGCCCGGGTCGGCCGCCAACATCTGCCTAGCTGCTCCGCCGTCGTGGTGCCGGCAAAACTCAATGAGGTCCTTGGCTGCGGCCCAATCCGGCCGCGCACTCTGGCAGGGGTTTGCGCCGCCCGCCTGGGACTTGCCCGGCGTTGGGCGCTGCTGAAAGCGGCTGGCGCGCCCGGCTGGGGCAGGATGTGGCCGCAGCCCCACACTATCTCGTTGGGCAGGGCGGCCCGCCCCTCACGCGTCCCCGGTCTCGTCGTCCGCTGCGTCCACCAGCTTGGCGCGCAGTTCGTAGGCCTTTTGCACCAGGACGGAGGCCTCGATGCCCTCAAAGAAGGCGATCGCGGCGTCACACGCCGCCAGGGCCTGGTCCGCCAGACCGAGATCGCTCAATGCCATGGACTGGTAGAGCAGCTGCTCGCCCTGCAGCCGGGCATCGCCCAGTTCACGCGCCAAGGCCACGCCCTGGTTGGCCAACTGCAAAGCCTGTTCCGGGTCTCCCAGGTCAGCCGCGATTAAGCCGAGACTCCCCTGCAGCCGGCACTCCGCGGCCCGATCGCCGAGCTGCTGCGCGGCCGTCAACGCTTCGGCAAAGAGCTGCCGCGCGGTCTCAAGTTCTCCCTGGCCAAAGCGTATGTCTCCGAGTTGCGCCAGGAGTGCCAGCCGCTGCGGTTTGGGGAGGGCAGCCGACGGGAGCGCCAGGGCTTCAGTGAAGTGGCCAGCGGCCTCGTCCAGGGCGCGGCGCGCGCGGGCGAAGGCGCCCAGCGTATTCAGGCAGTGGGCCTGCGCGGCCACTTCGCCGGCGTCCCGCGCCAATTGCAGCGCCTTGCCGAAGTGTTCAACTGCACCCTCGATCTCATCCAGATCCCAACTCGCCTGGCCGTACTCTAGATGCACGCGCAGGGCGCGGCTGGCGCTCTGATGACGATCGGCGATTTGGAGGGCTTCTTCGAGGTGCCCGATGGCGCTCTCTGGGTTCTTGCGGGCCCGCTCGAGTTCGGCCATACGCAGCAACAGGTCAAACGTCAATGGATCGTCCGCGATCTCGTGCGCGAAGGTATAGGCCTTGCGGAAGGCGCGCATGGCCAGGCTGTAGTTCCCGATCTGACCAAGCGCCAGGCCCTGATTGGCCAGATGCCGCGCGCCAGAGCCTCGGTCGTCGAGCTGCTGCGCGAGCTTGACACCCTGCTCGAAGCAGGCCAGCGCCGGCAAAGACTCATCCTCGTCCAGCAAAGCGCGGCCGAGCTGTCCGAGCAGCAGATTCTGGGCGGCGAGATCGCCGGCTGCCTCGGATTGCGCCAGAGCGGCCCGCAGGGCGGTGCTGCCTGGTCCGGCGGAGGTTGGGTTGGTGGCGCTGTCGGTCATCAGTTCCTCTTGGCGCTGGTCAGGCGGCTGGGAAACCCGGCGTGGCGAAACGGCGACCAGCCTTGCTGATCAATAAGGCCTCGATACCGGGCATGGCTTCGGCCAGGGCCAGACCCCTTTCGACGCCGAGCACGAGCAGGGCCGTGCTCAGGGCATCCGCGGCCAGGGCGGTGGGCGCCAGCGCCGTGGCGCTCGCCAGTTCGGCCGGGGAGCGCAGCGTTCGCGGGTCGATAATGTGGTGCAGGGTGCGGTCCGCTGTGAAGGCATTGAGATAGTCGCCCGACGTCGCTGCGGCTCGGTCCGCCACCCTGACCAAGGCGGCGATATCCTCCGGCCAGCCGCGCGGGTCGCGGACGCCGATCCGCCAGGGCTGCGCGTCCGCGCCGGTGCGGGACGCGAACAGGTCGCCGCCCGCCTCGACCAGGACGCGCTCGAAACCGAGCGCCCGCAACACCCTGACCGCCCCGTCGACGACGCGGCCCTTGGCCAGGCCGTCGAGCGTCAGCGCCATGCCGGGCCGACTCAGGCGCACCTCGTCACCGTTGATTACAATCTGTCGATAGTCGACCAGTTCGCGTAAGTGGTCAGCCGCTGTCTGGCCGTCACGATAAAGGTCAAGCACAGGCTTAACGCTGACGTCGAAGGCGCCCTCAGTCCGCGCGCTGAGCGCCAAGGCGTGTGACAGGACCTCGACAAATTCGACGGGCGCTCCGCTCACGCGCCCGGATGCGTTCAGGCGGCCCAGCGTGCTTTCCGGGCGGCGATGGTCAAACTGGGCAATCAGGCGCTCCATCTCGGCGAAGGTCTCGGCCAGCGCTGCGGCTGCGCGGCGCTCGTCGTCGCTGACGATCGCCAGATTGACGACGGTGCCCATCAGCACGCGGCTGACCCGGGCCGTGGTCGGCGCCAGGCGGCGGACGGCGGCCGCTCCAAAACCGGCCGCCAGGCCGCCGAAGGCCACGATCTTCAGGAACCGGCGGCGGGTCACGGTTCCGCCGCCCCGGCTCACCGCCGGGCTCAGCTGGGCTGACTTAGTGGTCATCGGTGCCATCTTGGGTGGGCGCTTCGCCGGGCGTTGCCAGGGTGGTCGGCGTCGGCGTCGGCGTCGCCGTCGCGGCGCTGGCCGGGGCGGTGCTGCGGATGAAAGCGGGTTGTGACGCGGTGTTGACGTCCGGCCTGAAGTTGTCGACCCAGACCAGTGCGACCAGACTCACGCACACCGCCACCCAGATCAACAGCAGGGGCTGTCTCACGTCTTTGCGCTGCGGGTCTGCCATTTTTGCCACAGTTCCCGGACCTGGCGCCGCACTTCGGCGACGAAGTCCACCACCGGGTCGAGCGGACACAGGTAATTGCAGAAGGGCCGATAGATTACCAGGCTGGCGGCCACCACCAGGCCGAGGAAGATCCACTGGATGGGCGTGCCGCGCAGATCGAACAGGGTGCCGAAAGGTTCGTAGCCGGCCACGCCGGGCCGGCGCACGGCCAGCCCCAGCACAATGGCGCTACCGGCCAGGCCGCGCTGGACCCAGGTCAGAGCGGCGTTCCACCGGCGGGGCCGGTAATGGCGGGCGCCGGAGAGGGCAGCCAGGCACTCCTGAAAGGCCCCGAACGGACAGAACCAGCTGCAGTACGGATTCTTGGCGTCGACCGTCGTGACGAACGCGATGCCGCCCAGCAGCAGGTACCAGTAGAGGTTGGTGTGCCAATCCGGCCAGTAGCCGCTTAGCAGCGACACGACCTGCGTGATCGTGAAGGGCAGCGTGTAGATGAACCCGATCACGACCAGGCCCGTGATCAGGGTCGCCCAGCGGATCCGCGTTCGCCAGATTGCGCTGCGCAGCTTGTGGCCGATGTAGCCGACCACGTACAGGAGGATCAGAACGACTTCCGGGATGCCAAACCGGATCGGCGTCGGGTCGGGTGGAAGCTCCCGCCCAAGCCCTTCGGCGGCGACGGCCCGCACCGCCTGGCGCGTGGCGGCCGCCACGCCTTCCGAGCTGAAGGTCGCGCCGCTGACGGCATCCAGGTCCCGGCCGAGCTGGAAACCGGCGTCGAAGGGTTGACCCTCGAATTGATCGAGGTAGCCCTCCCGTTCGAGCAGCCGGAAGAAACTCGGCGTCTCCCGTTGGCGCACGATGCGCACGCCGGTCACCGCGCCCGCCGGGTCCAGACCCACGACCAGTGTGATCGGGCCGCCGTAGCCGGGCGCCTCGCCGTGGCCGGCGTACCCAACCAATTGCCCGGCCTTGTCGTAGCCCAGGTAGATCGAGCCCCGGGCCTCGACCCGGGATGCGCCGGGGATGACCGCCAGGGCCTCCGGCGCCACGTCGAAGCCCGCGGTCAGCCAGCCATAGACCCAGGCCAACATCACGGCCAGCAAGGTGGCGAGCACCAGCCAGCGCTGGCGGCGTGCTTTGGCGGTGCGCGCGTTGTCGCCCGGCTGGGCCGGGTGCCGGGGGATGGCAGGGGGCTGAGTCATGGCGCTAGTCGCAGCGAGAGGAAGGGCCTGCCCTTCCTCTCGCTGCATAACTCGTTTCGTTGAGACGGTGGTCTACTTCGTCAGGCGAGCGCGGCGCAGGAACCAGACGATGCCGCCGCCCAGCAGCAGGACCACGAACGTCATCCAGAAGATCGAGGCCGCGCGCGGCTCGAGCTCGGCGCCGCTGGCGATGGCGTTTTGCAGGACAAAGAGCTCGACCAGCAGCCAGATTGCCCACAGCACCCATTCATACCAGGGGCGTTTGAGGAGTTGGATCGTGTGCGTCTTCATGGTCTCATCCCTTCACTACGACGGTGCTGTCGATGCCCATCTCGGGCTGATCAGTGTTCCACCAGTCCTCGCCGCTCTTCTGGACGCCATACCCGAAGGCGTCGTCCATGCTGCGGAAGAAGCTGGCCAGGAACGGGGCGGCGCTGGTGCCGGCCTTGACCCACTCGTGGATCCAGGCCTTGTCTTTCTTGGAGAACGGGCACACGCCAAAGCAGATGCCGCAGTTCGTGGCCGCTTCCTGCACCCAGTACGTGCGGCACTTGACGGCGTCCTCGAACCAGGCCTTGTGGCCGGCGTTGTTCCAGCCGCCCTTGATATCCCAGAACGGTTCGTTCTCAAAGCTCAGGGCGCCGGACGGACAGGCTTCCGCGCATTTCTTGCAGTGCCGGCAGAACTCCATGATGCCGGCGTCGATGGGCTTATCGGTGGCCAGCGGCAGGTCCGTGATCAGCTTGAAGACACGCACCATCGGGCCAAATTCAGGCGTGATCATGCGGTTGAGGCGCGACATCTCGCCCAGGCCGGCCAGCACGCCGAAGGCCGGGGCGATGGCCAGGGCGTTCAGGCTGGATTCGCCCAAGCACTGGTAGCCCAAGGCGCGCAGGAAGTCCTGGAGACCGGCATTGATCTGCGTGCCGCGCGAGTAGGCGCCGGTCGTGGTCTGCGAAGCCGTCATCGTCGGCGAGCGCTTCATCGCCTCTTCCGACATCTGGACGGTATAGACAATCACCCAGCGGCAGGAGTTGGGGATGTAGCGATGGGTCTCGGTCTCGGAAGCCACCGGGTCATCGGTGAACTCGATCTGGTGGCCGTCCGGATCAACCGAGTAGACGAGCTTGCGCGTGTTGTCGTCCAGCTCGACGAACCCGATGGTAGCTGCTCCCAGGTGCCGCGCGGCCGTGCGCAGCATGCGCGCCGCTTCCTCCGGCGTCCCCGTCCACTTCGGCACACCGCGTTCCTCCGGGGTCTTGGCTTTTTGGAACCCCAGGAAGCTGTAGCCCAGGCTGTGGGCCGACTGCGCGTCTTTCAGGGCATTGTCCTTGAGGGTGTACCCATCGACGTTGTCCAGAATGCGCTGCTTAAGCTTGGCGTTGCCTTCCGCCACCAGGGCATCTGCCTGCTCTTTGCCCACGTACCCGGCAAAGCCAGGGCCGCGCACCGAGCCGCGCTCGTCCTCGGGCAGATAGCGTTCGTTGTAGCGCTCCATCTTGGACCAGTCGATCTCACCACGGCCGGGCCGGCCGGCCGGCCGGGTCGGTGTAGGGGCTGGCCGCCGCCGCGGCAGTCTTGGCCGGCTGCAGCGCCGACGCCGCCACGGCCGCACCGGTCCCGAGGCCGGCCATCTTGAAGAAATCGCGTCGGCTAAACGTGCGCCTAGCCTTGCTTGTGTCGCTCATCGACTCTCTCCTTGAGGTATAGAAAACTCGGTGACCAAGGGGGTCAACTTCACTGTAGCAAGGTCGGCCGAACGCTCTGAGAGGGAAACCCGGATGCTCTGTCCGGGATTCCCTGAAACCGTGTCAGGAAATCCCGGACATATCGGCCGGGCCGGCTTCACTGAGCAGGCCCGCTTTCACGGCAAACCGGACCAGATCCGCCCGGTGCTCCAGGCCGAGTTTGTCCATCGCGCGCTGGCGATAGGTTTCCACCGTCTTCGAGCTGAGCACCAGCTTCGCGCCAATCTCGCGGCTGTTGTAGCCCTGGGCGGTGAGCCGCAGCACGTCGCGCTCCCGATCCGACAGGGCCTGGAATTGCTCGATCTCGCTTTGTGTGCCGCCGACTGAACCGAGCGCGGCGGCGGCCACTTTGGGGTGAATGAAGCGCTCGCCGCGCCGCACGGCAGCGATCGCTTCCAGCAGCGCGGTGTGGGCCGTGGACTTGGGCACGTAAGCGGCACAGCCGCTCGCCAGCGCCTGGAGCACGAACTCACGCTGGGTGTGCATGGACAGCACGATGACGTGCGCAGCGGGCCGCCGCTCGCGCAGCAGCCGCAGCACTTCCAGGCCGCTCATGTCGGGCAAACCCAGGTCAAGCACGACCAGATCGGGCGCCTCCCGGGCGGCCAATTCCAGGGCTTCAGCCCCCGAGCCGCATTCGCCGACGACCGCGACCGTCGGCTCGCCGTCGAGCAAGGCGCGGATGCCATCGCGCAGGATCTGGTGGTCGTCGACCAGGAGGGTGCGGAGGGGCGGTGGGTTCATCCGAACCTACCCCGGTTCCACGATCGGGATGCGCACTTGCACGGAAGTGCCGGCGCCCGGCGCCGCTTGAATGGTCAGGGACCCGCCCAGGAGCTCGACGCGCTCCTGCATCCCGATCAGTCCGAGATGCGGGCGGTCGTCGCGCTGAGCCACCGTGTCCGGGTCAAAACCGCGGCCGTTGTCGTCGAGGCGGAAGGCCACGCCCGTGGGGGTGTCCACGAGTTCCACCTCCACCCGCCAGGCGTGGGCGTGTTTGAGGATGTTGGCCAGCCCTTCCTGGGCGATGCGGTACAGGGCCGTCTCAATCTCAGTCGGGAGGCTGCGCTGAATGACCAGATGAGACGCCACGTCCAGGCCCGCCTTGCCCACCGTTTCGTTGACCAGGTGCTCCAGCGCGCGCGCCAGGCCGAATTCCTCGAGAGTCGCTGGCCGGAGCTGATAGGACAGATCCCGGACTTGCTCGATGCTGTCGGCGACCAGCGCCTGCAGCCGCGCCAGGTCGTTGAGAACGCGCGCGTCGGGCGCCTGCCTCTCCAGGGCTTTGAGGCGCACCAACAGGGTGGTCAGGGTTTGGCCGGCGCCATCGTGCAGCTCACGCGCCAGCCGCGACCGTTCAGCCTCTTGCGTGCGGACGAGTGACTCGAGCAAGGCCCGCCGGGCGGCCTCCTTCTCGACCAGCCGGGCCCGCAGCCAGGCGTTGCTGACGATCTCCGCCGCCTGCGCGCCGGTGGCGGTCAACAAGTCCAGATCAGCCGGGCTCGGGACATAGGTCGAGGGACAGCACAGGTTCACTATGCCCATCGCCTGGCCGCGCGCGGCCAGCGGGATGCTCAGGTGGGTGGCGGTCTCATCCCCCAGGGCCGGTTGCAGGCGCTGGCACGCGGCCCGCACCGTAGCATGATCCAAGCCCGCCCCCACCAGATCCGCCTGACAGGCGCACACCGCGCCCTCAGGCTCCGGCGTCGCTAAATGCTTCAGACAGGCGGCGGGCAGGTTGCGGTGATGGGCGAGGTAGAACGCGCCGGTATCACTGTCTCTCAGGTAGATCCAGCCCCGCTCCAGGCCAAGCCGGTCAAAGCCCTGCAGAATGGCGTCCAGCACCTCGGGCAGGTCCTGTTCGCGGCCGGCCGCCATCGCGACCCGATTCATCACCTCGAGGCGCTGGTTGGCCTGGCCGAGGCTCTGCTGCGTCTCCACCAGGCGATCGATCATGGTGTTAACCGAGGCCGCCACCTGGCCGATATCGTCGTCCGTGTAGACCCGTGCCCGCGCATCGAGCCGCCCGCCGCTGACGGCTTCGGCCACCTGCCGGAGTTCCAGCAGCGGCTGAGTCAGCAGGAAGGTCAGCAGCATGGCAAAGACGATGCTGCCAGCCGCGGCCAGCAAGGTGACGAGCAGGACGCTGCGGCTGCCGTTGGTCATGGCCGCCTGGACCCGCTGATCCAACACAAAATAAGACAACCAATCCGAGAGGCCGGTGGTGATCCAGTAGTTGAGGGTCAGTCCCAGGATCAAGACCGGGAGCATGACGATGCCGATGATTTTGTGCTGCACCGGCACCGCCAGGATGGCGTCCATGAATTTGGCCACTGAGCTCGACCGCATACGTGCTCCGCGAGGGGGATGGCCCGCCGGCCCAGCGTTCAGCCAGGGGCTTCCTGCAGAATGCCCGCTTTTTAGGTCTGCCCAGCACTGATATTTCTCACCAAAATGGTAGCCGTTAGTCCTGTAACCGCGGTCCGCGCCCTGGCCGCCCGCTGGCCGGCCCGCTCGCCCAGGCCGAGTTCTTCGAGAGGCTGCGTTCGGCTGGGCGGCCGGACAACGCTGGTGGGCTTGGCGGGCCTGACGCCAATCGCCGCTGCCCGCCGGCGCGCGTTTTCCCCGTTGTCTCAGCCGTTGGCTGAGTGAGCGGCCGGACGCTCGTCAAGGTGCCAGGCCTCGCGCAGCGAGGTCGGGATGGCAAAGGCCGCGCGCTCGTAGCCGGTGAGCGCAATTGCCTGGCGGGTGAGGAAGTTCACGCCGAGTTGATCCACGAGGTCGGCCAGCCGCCCGGCGCGGCGGTCGAAGCGGTCGAAGAAGCGGGCCAAACCCTGGCCTTCGCGCACCAGCCCGTCCCATGGGCCGCGCGGGATGGCCAGCCAGTCGGCCAGTTGGTCGCCGGCCAGAAAGCGCATCACCGCGGGCACCAGGCCGTCGAAGGCTTCGCCTGGCACCAGGTCGGCATGCATTTCCAACAGCGCCTGGGTCATGCTCTCGCCCTCCGGCGATGGCCCCTGGGCGTGGCGCCGGATGGCGGCGGTCAGCTCGGCGGCCTCAGCCACGTTGGTTGGAATGTGCTCCGGCGCGCACCCGAGCATCTCACCGGCCACCCGCCAGAGGTAGAAGAAGTCCTCGCACTGCTCGTCGGTGAGCGCCACGTCCAGTTTGCGCAGGTTTTCCAGGACGACGTAGGACAGGCACATCAGCGTGCCGAGCATGTCTTCCTGGCAGATGGGCACGCCCAGCCCGGCTTCATCCCACTGGCCGGTGCGGCGCACCAGGTGGCGGATGGCCGAGTGCATCAGGCGCACCTTTTGCAGCGCCGGGATGGCCTGGCCCTGCTCCAGCAGGCCGCCCGGCGCCATAACCAGCAGCAGGAACTGGGCCGTCTCGGCGACGCGGCGATAGGCGTTCTGGCCGAGGCGATAGGAGAGCGTCATCACCTTGACGCCTTTCCAGGCCGCGTAGCATTCCACAAACGAGGCCGTGGACAGGATCAACGACATCACCAGACCGTGCTCGACAAACACGGCCGCGCCGCGCTCCAGCCGGGCCGGGTCGGCCCAGGCCGGCAGGCGGTCGGTGGCGCGCAGCCAGGCCTCCAGATCGTCCGGGAGTTGTTCCGGGATGGTCTGGGCGTTGAGGATCAGGGCGTGCAGTATGCGGTTGACCTCGGGCAGTTCGCCGCGCTGCGCCAGGTTGGCGATGAGCTGGTCGGGCACGGGGTCGCCCACCGCGCGCAGGCTTTCCAGGAGTTCGTCGGAGTAACGCATGGTCGTCTCGCTTTACCGGTATCGTCCGAGTATACCCGGCGTCTCCAGCCGGGCCAAAAGCGGCCCAGCCGGGCGCGGAAACGTTATATAATCACTCCAAGCCTCAGATTCACAAGTGACCTCATCTGCATGTCGGCCGCTGATTCGCAAGTCTTACTCGCCGAGTTGATTCGCCTGACCTTTCCGCGCGGCACCGCGCTGCCCTCGCCTGCGGCGCGTGACCGCGAGGTCCGCTGGGTGGTAATGGCCGGCAGCGGCGTCGCGCCGCACGCGGGTGATTTCGTCCTGTGCGCGCACCGGCCGAGCCGCAAAGAGCTGAACGCCTGGGCCGAACGCGGCGTGGTCGGCGTCGCCGTCGCCGGCGACGGCGACGCCGCGGCCAAAGTCGACCTGCCGGTGGTGGCTCTGCCCGAGGAGGTCTCCCTGCGCGACGTCCAGCAGGCGGCGCTGGAGTTAATCGTCAACCGCCAATCCTATCTGGTGGGGCGCGGCGCCCAGATCTACCAGGCGCTGGCGCGTCTGTCACTGGAAGGCGCGGGCTTGCTGGGCTTGGCCCAGGCGATGGCCGAGCAGACCAGCCAGACAGTGCTGGTGCAGGATAAACGCCTGATCCCGCTGGCCGAGGCCGTCTCCCCGGCGCTGGCCCCGGTCTGGCCGGAGGTCTCGGAGACGCTGCGGTCCTGGAGCCATCTGCCGGAGAGCCTGCGTGACCGGCGCCAGGCCGCGGCCGGCGGCGGCTGGCGTGACCAATCGCTGCCCAACGGCCTGGTGCGCCTGATCTGTCCGATCGTGGCCAAGGGGATGGCGCGCGGCTACCTCTCCATCGTCGGCTACCAGGGTGAGCTGGATGCCCTGGATCAACTGGTGGTGGAGCACGGCGCTGCGGCCTGCGCGCTGGAGATGGCCAAGGCCAAGGCCGTCAGTGAGGCCGAGAAGCGCGCCCACGGCGACTTTGTGGACGCCGTTCTGACCGGCTCGGTGCCGCTGGACGAGTTGGTGCGCTGGGCTCAGCGCATCGGCTACGACGTGGAGCCCCCGCACGCGGCCCTGATCTGGCGCTGGGGCGGCAAGTCGGACACGCCCAGCCTGCGCCGGCTGGAGACCATCGTCAACCAGTCCGTGGCCAAAACCGGGGTGACGGCCCTGATCCGCCCGCGCGCGACCGAGATCGTGGTCTTCTGCAACGTAGCCGAGGTGGGCCGGCCCGAGGTGGCGCTGCGGCTGGCGGCCGCCATCCACCGGGCGGCCAGCGAGGAATACCCGCAGCAGCCGGCCTATGCCGGGATCGGCCGGCCGGCCGCTGAGCTGCTGGAGTGGAAGGACTCGTATCGCGAGGCCGCCCAATCGCTGACGATGGCCGCGCGCCTGAATGAGCGCGCGCCGCTGTTCTTCGGCGACCTCTCGGTCTACCGTCTGCTGTTCCAGCTGGAGGGCAACCCGGAGCTGGAGGCCTTCTGCCGCGAAGTGCTCGGTCCGCTGATGGATTACGTGGGCAGCGGTGATCTGCTAGAGACGCTGGAGGCCTTCTGTGACCGGCTCGGCAACTTGAGCCAGACCGCCGAGAAGCTCTTCATCCATCGCAATTCCCTGCTGTACCGCATGGAGCGCATTCAACAGCTCTCCGGCATCGACATGAACAACCCGGACACGCGCCTGGCCGTGCACCTGGCGCTGAAGATCCGGCGCATGCTGCGGCCCGCCGCCCCGCGCCGGGAGCGGACGTGATTACGGCCGCGGTCGAGTTCCCCAGCGGCGCGGCCACCCTGGCCGCCTACCTGGCCCGCCCAGACGGCCCCGGCCCTTTTCCGGCGCTGGTGGTCATCCATGAAGCTTACGGCCTGAACGACGACATCCGCGGCATTGCCGAGCGGCTGGCCGGGGCGGGTTATGCCGCCCTGGCCGTGGACCTGTTCCACGGCCGCAATCGCGCCGTGTGCCTGGTCCGTTTCTTCGGGGGGATGATTCTCAACTCGCTCGACCACGGCGGCATTCGGGATGCGCGCGCCGCCCTGGACTACCTGGCCGCGCAGCCCTACGCGGAGGCCGACCGCCTCGGCGCGGTGGGTTTCTGCTTGGGCGGAAACTTCGCCATCTGCCTGGCCTGCACCGACCAACGCCTGAAGGCCATCGCGCCTTTCTACGGCAACAATCCGCGCCCCTTGGAGGCAGTCCGGCGCCTGTGCCCGGTGGTGGGCTCCTATCCCGACCCAGACTTCTCCACCGCCGACGGCCGCCAGTTGGACGTCGAGCTGGACCGGTACGAGGTGGCGCACGACATCAAGGTCTATCCGGGCGCGACCCACTCGTTCTTCAACGGCCGGCCCGGCGCCGCCAACGCCGCTGCCGCCCAAGATGCCTGGGGCCGTCTGTTGGCCTTTTTCGGCCAGCACCTGCCGGCGAAAACCGCCGATTGACAAGCGGCCGCGATCCGTGCTAACTTGTCCCCCAAGATGTTTGTGCTGATGGGCCTGACTACCACGCCGAGCATGCCGACTCCCCGCCGGGATGTCGCCGCTTTAGCGTGGAGATAAGCGCCCCCATAGCGCCCAGACCCAACGCGGAGCGGAACGGCTCCGCGTTTTTTGTTGTGTGAGGCCGCGCATGTCCAAAACCCTCGTCATGAAATTCGGCGGCACCTCGGTCGGCAGCGCCGCCGCCATCCAGCAGTTGAGCGCCATCGTACGGGCCGCCCGATCCGACTGGCCGCGCCTGGCCGTGGTGGTCTCGGCCATGAGCGGCGTCACCGACGCCCTCCTGCATGCCGCGCACGCCGCCGAACGCGGCGAGGTCGGCCTGGCCACGGCCACGGCCGCGAAACTGCGCGACAAGCATCTGGCCGCTCTGCGGGAGCTGGCGCCGGGAGCAGAGGCCGTGGCCGAACAGGTGCAGACACGCCTGGCCGCCTTCACGGCGCTGTGCCAGGCCATGAGCGTGCTGGGCGAAGCCTCCCCGCGCGCGCTGGACGCCATCGGCGCTCTGGGCGAGCGCATGAGCGCGCCGCTGGTGGCGGCGGCCCTGACCCAGGCCGGCCTCCCGGCCGAGGCCGTCGACGCAGCCGAGGTCGTGGTGACCGATGGCGCGCACCAGGCCGCCACGCCGGACATGGACGCCACCCGGGCGCGGGCGGCCGCCGTCATCGCGCCCTTGCTGGCGCGCGGCGTGATCCCGGTGCTCACCGGCTACATCGGCGCGACGCGCGCCGGTGTCGTCACCACCCTGGGCCGCGGGGGCAGTGATTTCTCGGCCGCCATCTTCGGCGTGGCCCTGGACGCCCAGGAGGTCTGGATCTGGACGGATGTGCCCGGCGTGATGACGGCCGACCCGCGTGTGGTGCCGCAGGCGCGCACGCTGCCCGAGCTGACCTTCCGCGAGATTTCGGAACTGGCCTTCTACGGCGCCAAGGTGCTGCATCCCAAGACCATCCGCCCGGTGGTGGAGCGCGGCATCGGCCTGTGGGTGAAGAACACGTTTCAGCCGGAGCATCCGGGTACGCGCATCGCGCCGGATAACGGCCACACCTTCGGCGCGGTCCGCGCCGTCACGGCCTTCCGCGGCCAGTGCATCCTCACCCTGGAGGGGCGCGGCATGCTGGGCATCCCCGGCATTGCGGCGCGCACCTTCGCGGCCGTGGCGCGCACCAGGACGAGTGTGTCCATGATCTCGCAGGCCTCGTCCGAGCAGAGCATCTGTTTCGTCGTGCCGCGCGCGGCGGCGGAGACGGTGGTGGGGGCGCTGGAGGACGAGTTCCGGCTGGAGCTGGCCCGCCACGACATCGACAGCATCGCAGCTTCGCACGAGTGCGCGGTGGTCACGGTGGTGGGGGCTGGGATGCGCCACACGCCCGGCATCGCCGGTCGGGTGTTCGGCGCGCTCGGCGCGGCCGGCGTCAACGTCGTCGTCATCGCGCAGGGGTCGTCCGAGTGCAGCATCAGCCTGACGGTGGAGGCCGCCCAGGCGGATGCGGCCGTGCGGGCGATTCATGGGCTGATTGCGGAGTGACCGTCGACCGCGGACGGACGACAGCGGCCGGGACCGGGGTGACGCCAGCCCATAGGGAAATCGCAATACGGAGAGGTTCATGAAGAAAATCAAAGTCGCCGTTCTGGGGGCGACGGGCGCCGTCGGGCAGCGGTTTGTGCAGCTCCTGGACGGCCACCCCTGGTTTGAGGTGGCCGCGCTCACTGGCTCTGATCGCACCGTCGGGCAGACGTATGGCGAAGGCGTGCGCTGGGTGCTGCCGGGGCCGATCCCGGCCTACGCCCGGGCCATGCGTGTGCTGCCGACCGAGCCGGGCTTCGAGGCCCAGCTGGCGTTTTCGGCGCTACCCAACGACATCGCGCGCGAGGCCGAGCCGGCGCTGGCCGCGGCCGGCTACGCCGTCTGCTCCAACGCCTCGGCGCACCGGATGTGGCCGGACGTGCCGCTGCTGATCCCGGAGGTCAACCCCGACCACACCGCGCTGATCGAGACGCAGCAGCGCGCGCGGGGCTGGCCCGGCTTCATCGTCACCAACCCCAATTGCACCATCACGGGCGTGACCATCGTCTTCCGCGCCCTGCAGGACGCCTTCGGGCTGCGGCGCGCGGTCCTGGTGTCGCTCCAGGCCCTGTCCGGCGCGGGCTATCCGGGCGTGGCCTCGCTCGACGCCGTGGACAACGTCGTCCCGTACATCGGCGGCGAAGAGGAGAAGGTGGAGACGGAGCCGGGCAAGCTGCTGGGCCGGCTGACCGACGGCGCGGTGACGCCGGCCGAGCTGCGCCTCTCGGCCCACACCAACCGCGTCGCGGTCACCGACGGCCACCTGGTCTGCGCGTCGGTGGAGCTGGGGCAGGCGGCCGAGCCGGAGGCGGTGGCGGCCGTGCTGGCGGGCTTCCGGGCTCCGGCGCTGGTGGCCCAACTGCCGTCGGCGCCGGCCGCGGTCATTGAAGTGCGCCCCGAGGCGGACCGGCCGCAGCCGCGCCGCGACCGCGACGCCGGCCGCGGAATGACGACCGTCGTCGGGCGGCTCCGGCCGGACCCGCTCTTCCACATTAAGTTCGTCGTGCTCTCGCACAACACCATCCGCGGCGCCGCGGGCGGGGCGCTGCTAAACGGGGAGTTGTTGGCGGCGCAAGGCCGGCTAAAATCGGGATGACGTCCGGCCGGCGAGCCGGACGCCGGGAGAGCCAGCCATGACCGACCCTGCCGACCCTGCTGATCAACTGCCACCGGGACCAGACGCGGACGAGTCGACCCGGCCCAACGAGCCCGTCTGGAAGTTCCGCGGCTATGCCATGCGCCCGGCCGAGTTCAGCACGGCCATGGTGCACTACTACCGGGCCGAGATCGAGCGCAGCAACACCTGGCGGATGCGCCTGGACAACACCACCAACTGGGCGGTGGTGGCCACCGGCGCCGCCATCGCCTTCGCCCTGGCCAGCCCCCAGAACCACTACGGCGTCATCATCCTCAATACGCTGCTGGTAACGCTGTTCCTGTGGATCGAAGCGCGCCGCTACCGCTACTACGAGCTGTGGAGCTACCGGGCGCGGCTCATGGAAACCGACTTCTTCGCGGCCATGCTGGTCCCGCCGTTCGGCCCGCACCCCGAATGGGCCGAGAGCCTGGCTGAGTCTCTGCTGCAGCCGCAATTCCCGATCAGCATGTGGGAGGCGTTCGGCCGGCGCTTCCGGCGCAACTACTTGTGGCTGTACCTGGTGCTCGGCATCGCCTGGGCGTTGAAGGGCTTCATCCACCCGCTGCCGGCCGTCTCCTGGGACGAGTTCATCGCCCGTTTCAGCGTCGGCCCGATCTCGGGCGAGGTCATGCTGCTGATCGGCCTGGTCTACAACGGCGCGCTCTTCCTGGTGGGTCTGCTGACGGCGCGCCTGCACCAGGCCACCGGCGAGGTGCTGCCCAAGTACACCGACACCTTCCTGGGCGGCCTGTGGACGGGCGAGGCCCGGCCGGCCGCGGAGGCGGCGCGCCCCGGCGCCACGGCCCGGGCCGGATCGCCGCCCGTTCCGGTCCGGCGCCGCCAGCAGCTGCTGGCGCTGGTGGTCACCAGTCAGGCGCAGCTGGTGGCCGACCGCGTTCTGAAGGAGATGCGGCGCGGCGTCACGGCCCTGCACGGCCAGGGCATGTATACTCAGCAGCCGCGCGAGGTCCTGATGATCGCGCTGACCGTCACGGAGATGGCGCGCCTCAAGACGCTGGTGCGGGAGGTCGACCCCAACGCCTTTATCATCGTGTCCCCGGCCCAGGAAGTGCTGGGGCGCGGCTTCAAACCGCTGGCGCAGTGACCGCGCGGGAGCAGCCCATGGCCGATTTGTTGAGCGTGCACGACTACGAGCAGTTGGCGCGGGAGCGCCTGGCGCCGGGCGTCTACGACTACTATGCCGGCGGCGCCGCCGACGAACAGACGGTGCGGGATAACGCCGCCGCCTGGGGCCGGCTGCGTCTGCGCCCGCGCGTCCTGAGGGACGTGCGCGAGCGGGATTTGGGCGTGACGGTGTTGGGCGCGCCGGTGCGCGTGCCGATCTTGTTGGCGCCGTGCGCGCTGAATGCCCTGGCGCATCCGGACGGCGAACTGGCGGTGGCGCGGGCCGCCGCCGCGCTCGGCGTGGTGCAGGTCCTGAGCACGGTCTCGGCTTATCGGCTGGAAGATGTGGCCGCCGCCGCGCCTGGCCGGCGCTGGCTGCAGCTTTACCTCTATCGCGATCGCGGCCTGTCCCAGGCGCTGGTGGCGCGGGCCGAGGCGGCCGGTTTCGAGGCGTTGTGCGTGACCGTGGACGTGCCGGTGCCTGGGCTGCGCGAGCGGGACACGCGCAACCGCTTCCGCGTCCCCGCGTCGATCACCGTCGCCAACTTCGCGCACCTCCTGCCGGATGACCCGGATGGCTCGGCGCTGCTCCGCTACGTCGGCGAGCAGTTCGACCCGGGTTTGACCTGGGACGGCCTGGCCTGGCTGCGCGCGCACACGCGCCTGCCGATCCTGGTGAAGGGCGTGCTCACGGGTGCGGACGCCGCGTTGGCCGTGGAGCAGGGCGCTGCCGGCGTGGTGGTGTCCAATCATGGCGGCCGTCAACTGGATACGGTCGTGTCGACGTGCCAGGCCCTGCCGGAAGTGGTCGCCGCGGTGGCGGGCCGGGCCGAGGTGCTGGTGGACGGCGGCCTGCGGCGCGGCACCGATATCCTTAAGGCGTTGGCGTTGGGCGCGCGCGCCGTCCTGGTCGGCCGGCCGTATCTGTGGGGCCTGGCGGCGGCGGGCGAGGCCGGCGTCCGGGACGTAGTCTCATTGTTGGCCGATGAGTTGAGCCTGAGCCTGGCCCTGACCGGGTGCCGCTCTGTCGCTGACCTCACGCCAGACCTGCTCGCCTCCGCCTGACCGGCGGCCGGCATCTCATACAACCCGCGGTATGCGCCGTCTCACCGGTGTCTTCCTGGTCGTCGTGTCGGCGGCGGCGTTCGGCACGCTCGCCATCTTTGCCCGTTTCGCCTTCGCGGACTCCGTCGACGCCGTCACGCTCTCCTTCTTTCGCTTTACTCTGGCGGCCGCCGGGATGGCGGTGCCGTTGGCGGCGCGCCGCGAGCCGTTGCCGCGCGGCCGCACGCTGGGCTGGCTGATCGCCATGGGCGCGCTCGGCTACGTCGGCCAGTCCTCGGCCTATCTGACCGCGCTGCAATTCATCCCGGCCGGCACGGTGGCGCTGCTGCTGTATCTGTACCCGATCTTCGTGGCCGCGCTCTCGGCGGTGTTTCTCAAAGAGCGCCTGACGCGCGTCAAGTTCGCGGCCATGGGCCTGGCGCTGGTCGGGATGGCGCTGACGGTGGGGCCGGAATGGACCGGCCGTTGGCAGGGTGTGGCCCTGGCCCTGACTGGCGCCGCCATCTACTCGGTCTACATCCTGGTCGGCACGCACGTCATGCGCCGGGTGACCGTCTTCCAGTCGTCCACGGTGATCCTGGCCTCGGCCGGCCTCACCTTCGGGGCGTGGATGGCGGCGCGCGGGCCGCACCTCCCGGCGACGGCGGGCGGCTGGCTCGCGATCCTGGGCGTCGTGGTTGTGTCGACGATCCTGCCGGTGGCGACGTTCCTGGCCGGCCTCGAACGCATCGGCCCCACCAACGCCGCGATGTTGTCGACGCTGGAGCCGGTGGTCACCGTGCTGCTGGCGGCCGGGCTCCTGGGGGAGGCCATCACGCCGCTCACCGTCTTCGGCGGCGCCCTCATTCTGGCCGCGGTCTTGCTGCTCACCCGGGCCGAGGTCACCGCACGCCCCGAAGAAAGTGTGTAGAATAAGGCGACCAAATCAGACAAACTCGCTCAGACTTTCATGACCCAACGGCTGGCTGACCGGCTGATGGCGGCGCGCCGGCGCCGTTTCGTGGGCCGCTCCGTGGAGCAGGCGGCCTTTCAGTCCGCGTTGGCGGCAGCCGAATGGCCGTACCATGTGCTCTGGGTCTTTGGACCGGGCGGCGTCGGCAAGACGGCCCTGATGTGGGAGCTGGCGCGCCTGAGCGAGACAGCCGGCGCCGCCGCCATCTACCTGGACGCGCGCAACATCGAGCCGACGCCGGAGGCCGTCCAGGGCGCCCTGCGCCAGGCGCTGCGCGTGCCCGAGGACGCCCTGCCGCTGGCGGCGCTGGCGGCGCGTCCGGGCCGCCATGTCCTGCTGCTCGACACCTGCGAGACCCTGGCCCCGCTGGAGGCCTGGCTGTGGTCCACGTTCCTGCCAGATCTGCCGGACAGCACCTTGGTGGTGGTGTCCAGCCGGCAGCCTCCGGACCCGGCCTGGCGGTCTGATCCTGGCTGGCAGGCCCTGGTGCGCGTCTGGCCGCTCCGCAACCTCAACCCCGAAGACAGCCGCGCCTATCTGGCGCAGCAGGGCCTCCCGGCGGACCAGCATGCCGCCGTCCTCGATTTCACCCACGGCCATCCGCTCGCCCTGGCCCTGGTCTCAGACGTCTTCCACCAGCGCGCCGGACAGAGCTTCCAGCCGGAAGCCACGCCGGATGTCGTCAAGAGCCTGCTGGAACGCTTCGTGCAGAAGGTGCCGGGGCCGGCCCATCGCGCCGCCCTGGAGGCCTGCAGCTTGGTGCGCGTCACCACCGAAAGCCTGCTGGCGACTATGCTCGGCACCAGCGACGCCCACGAGTTGTTCGAGTGGCTGCGCGGCCTGTCGTTCATCGAGGCCGGGCCGGGCGGCCTCTTCCCACATGATCTGGCGCGCGAGGCCCTGGCCGCCGATGTGCGCTGGCGCAACCCGGATTGGTACAGCGAACTGCACAAGCGGGCGCGCGTTGACTATGTCGCCCGGGTCCAGCGCAGCGCCGGCCAGCCGCAACAACTGGCCCTGTTCGACCTGATCTATCTGCACCGCGATAACGCGGCCGTGCGCCCGTTCTTTGAGTGGCAGACCGGCGGCCGCCTGATCGCGGATGGCCTCCGCGCCGCTGACCGGGCGGCCGTCCTGGCGATGATTGCCCAGCATGAAGGGCCGGCGTCCGCGCACTGGGCCGCGTTCTGGCTGGCCCGTCAGCCCGAGAACGGCCTGGTCATTCGCGATCCGGCCGGCCAACCGGTCGGGTTCCTGTTTCAACTGGCGCTGCAGGCGGCGGCCCCCGACGCCCTCGCCGAGGACCCCGGCGCGCGCGCCGCCGTGCGTTGTCTGCAGGCGTCCGCGCCGCTGCGGGCGGGCGAGGCCGCCACGTTGTTCCGTTTCTGGCTGGCCCAAGACACCTACCAGGCCGTCTCGCCGGTCCAGAGCCTGGTCTTCGTCAACGCCGTGCGCCATTACTTGATGACGCCGGGCCTGGCGTACACCTTCTTCCCGTGCGCCGAGCCGGATTTCTGGGCCGGCGTCTTCGCTTACGCCGACCTGGTGCGCCTGCCGGACGCCGATTTCACCGTCGACGGCCGGACCTATGGCGTGTACGGACACGACTGGCGCAGCACACCGCCAGCCGCCTGGCTGAGCCTGCTGGCCGAGCGCGAGACGGCCCTGGGCGGGACGCCGGCGGCGGCACCGCCACCCACTGCGCCCCTCATCGTCCTCAGCGAGACCGATTTCAGCACTGCGGTCCGGGCCGCCTTGCAGGACTTTGCCCGGCCGGACCTGCTGCGCGGCAACCCATTGCTGCGCTCGCGCCTGGTCCAGGAGCGTGCCGGCGCCCAGGCCGATGAGGCCGACCGGGTGGCCGCCTTGTTGGCTCAGATCCGCGCAGCCGCCGAAGCCCTGGCGGCCTCGCCGCGCGACGTCAAGCTCTTCCGCGCGTTGGAGGCCACTTACTTCCGCCCGGCGCCCACCCAGGAACTGGCGGCCGAACAGCTGGATGTGCCCTTCAGCACCTACCGCCGTCACCTGAAATCGGGCCTGACCCACATCATCGACACCCTGTGGCAGCGCGAAATCGGTTCGGCCTGACACAGTTGAGCAGAAAATGAGCAGCCCGTGGACTGGCCGTTGGCCAGCCCTTGGGCGCATACTGCGGCGGTCATGTACGACAGCCGCTTCTTCCTCCCTCCGACCAACCCTGGCCCGCTCGCGGCCGGCGAGGCTTCGCCCGCCAACGGCGCCCGCTCGGCCGCCCAGGTGGCCCAGGACCTGATCACGGCCTGGAACGACCACGACGCCGACCAGGTGGCGGCCTGCTATGCCGCTGACTTTGTCGGCGAGGACGTGGCCCAAGCCGAACCCCAGCACGGCCCGGCTGAAGTCCGGCGGCTGACCGCCTTCTACTTTCGCGCCTTCCCGGACCTGCAAGTGACCGTGGAGAGCCTCATCGTCCAAGGGGACCAGGCCGTGCTGGTCTGGACCTGGCGCGGCACGCACCGGGGCACGTTCATGCGGATTCCGCCCACTGGCCGGCCGGTAGTGGTGCGGGGCTCCACCATCTTTACCCTGTCCGGAGGCCTGATCCGGCGCGCGGTCCGCATCTGGGATGTCGCCGGATTGCTGCGGGCGGTGGGGCTGCTGCCGGAGCTGTGACGTTCTCATCCGCTTGAGTCTGTGGGAGGTCGGTCATGCCTTCGGATCTGCGCGGCACTCTCGCTTTCTGTCTCCGTTATCTGGAAAACCTAGCGCGCTATCTGGCGGCCTTCCTGGCCCGCCGGGACCTCGCCTGACGAATCACCCAGGAGACCGCTGTGGCCAGCAACGATTACCACTACCTCACCCATTGGCGCGTGCCCGGCTCGGTGGCTGAAGTCGCGGCCATCCTCGGCAACGCCCGCGACCTGCCGCGCTGGTGGCCGTCGGTCTACCTCGACGTGCGCGAGCTGGAGCCGGGCGGCGCGGACGGCCTCGGCAAAGTCGTCAGCCTGTACACCAAGGGCTGGCTGCCGTACACGCTGCGCTGGCAGTTCCAGGTGGTGGAGGTCCGGCATCCGCAGACCTTCACGTTGGAGGCCTGGGGCGACCTGACCGGGCGCGGCGTCTGGACGCTGGCGCAGTCGGGCGCCGCGGTCGCCGTCACCTACGACTGGAAGGTCCGCGGCGACAAGCCGCTCTTTCGGTACTTCTCGTTCCTGCTCAAACCGCTCTTTGGCGCCAACCATCACTGGGCCATGCGTCAGGGCGAGATCAGCCTGAAGCTGGAGCTGGCGCGGCGGCGCGCACCCAACCGTGAAGCGCTGGTGCGTCTGCCGGCACCGCCCGGCCCAACGTTCAGCTGGCTGACGGCGAGCGGACGTGCCTGGGAGACGATCCGCTCATCTTCGCGGACTTAAGCCCGATCCAACGGGCTGCGGCCAGGGAGCCATTGTCAGTGCCCGAGCGGCGGCCAGGCGCGCCGCCGCCCGCCGAGGGTGTGCCAGTCCGGTGCGCGCTGTCCGCGGCCACGCGGGAGCGCCAAGACCAGTCAGCGGAGGCCAGCCATGTCGATGTCCGACCGTCCCCAGCTGCCGCCTGTCATCGGCCGCTTGCGCCGCGCCTGGAACGCCCGTGATCAGGCGGCCGTGCTGGCGTGCTTTCACCCGGACTACAACTGCGTCCACCCGCTGCATCCGGAGCGCAACGCCTGGGGCCTGGATGGCCCGCGCCTGGCGTGGGGCGCCCTGCTGGACGCGATGCCGGACTTCCGGGCCGAGCTGCTGCGCTGGGCGCAGGCCGGGGACGAGGTCTGGAGCGAGTGGCGCTGGACCGGCAGCCCGCGCGACGGCGGCACCTTTACGGCCGGCGGCGTCATGATCTTTGGATTGGTGGACGATCACATCGCCTGGGCGCGCCTGTACACCGAGACCATCGCGATCCAGGGCCCGGATTTTGACCGCATCCTGGAAGAGGTCCTGGGCAAAGCCTGATCTTCCCCGGCGCCGGGCCGTTTGCCCGCCGCGCTGCCACCCAACCTGTTCAACCTACACCGGAGAGAAGCCATGTCTGAGTCTGTCAATCGGACCGTCGTGTCGCGCCTGTATGCCGAAGTGATCAACCAGGAACGCGCCGCTGTCATCGACGAGCTCTTCGCCGCGGACGTCATCGTCCATGATCCCTTCATGGGGACGGTGGCGGGCGTCGGCGCCTTCCGGCAGCTGCTGGGCCTGTTTGATGCGGCCTTTCCGCACCACCGCGTGGAGGTCCACCAGGTGATTGAAAACGGAGATTGGGTGGCGGTGGTGCACACGCATACGGCCACCCACGCCGGCCCGTTCAACGGCGTGGCGCCTACCGGCCGCACGGTCCGGGTCGCCGGGGTCGAGATCATCCGGCTGGCTGGCGGCCGCATCGCCGAGTTCTGGCGCCACGACGACGATCTCGGGCTGCTGATGCAGATCGGCGCGGTTCCGGCGCCGGCGGCGGCTTGAAGCCCGGGCCGCATCGCCGTCACCGCCTGGACTGAGTTCATCATGTCGAGAATCATCAAGTGGGCGGGCATCGTCCTGGGCGCCTTGGCAGGCGCAGCCGCCCTGGCCGTGCTGGCGATCTACTTCGCCAGTGAGGTCCGGCTCAATCAGAAGTATCCCCTGGCCGCGGTGCCGGTCACCGTCCCGGCCGACGCCGCTGCCCTCGAGCGCGGGCGTTACCTGGCCGAGCACGTCAGCGTCTGCGTCGATTGCCACGGCGCCGATTTCGGCGGCGGCCTGGTGGTGGATGACCCGGCGCTGGGGCGGATCGTGGCGCCCAACCTGACCACGGGCCGCAACGGCCTCGGCGGCCAACTCAGCGACGAGGCCATGGCCCGCGTCCTGTTGACGGGCGTTCTGCCAGACGGCAAGTCGGTGCGCGTGATGCCGTCTGATGATTACCAGTACCTCAGCGACGCGGACCTGGGCGCCTTGATCGCGTACGTGCGCTCCCGGCCGCCCGTCGACAGCGACTGGCCGGAGACCGAGCTGCGGCCGTTGGGCCGGCTTCTGATGGCGCTGGGGCAGCTGCCGATCATGATCGCCGAGCGCATCCCGGCCGACCAGGAACGGCCCGCGCTGCCGCCCAGCGGCGTGACCGTCGAGCATGGCCAATACCTGGCCAACATCGCCGGCTGCACGGGCTGTCACGGGCCGGGTCTCTCCGGCGGGCCGATTCCGGGCGCGCCGCCGGATTGGCCGGTGGCGCTCAACCTCACGCCGGCCGGCGTGGTGCAGGGCTGGTCGGCGGCCGACTTCATCCAGACGATCCGCACCGGCACCGATCCGGCCGGCCACCAGTTGGCCGAGGAGATGCCGTGGCGGCGCTACGCCGGGATGACGGACGCGGAACTGCAGGCGTTGTGGGCGTTCGTGTCCAGCGTGCCGCCCAAAGAGTTCGGTAATCGCTGAGGCCGGGCGATGATCACCTTCCGTTTTGATCCTGACGCCGTGGCCCGGGCCGAGGCCGCCGGCTGGCGCGCCTACTACGACCGCGACTGGCTGCGCCTGGCGCGCCTGATCGTGGCGCTCAATGAAGCCCAGTTCCGGATCCCGTTCCCGGCCTCGTGGCTGGCGGCCGGCGACATCGTGCGCGCCTCGATCGCGTGGGCGCCGGCCAACCATGATTTGGACGCCGTGCGCGCGCACCTGGAGCGCTATTACGAGCGCGCCCGCCGCCACTCCGGCCTGCGCTTTGATCCGGCCCGCGCCGCCGCCCTCGAGGTCGCCTACTGGGACGTGCACCGCCGCCTGGTCGGCCGCCCGGACAAGACCGAGTTTGTGGAGACCTTGACGGCTCTGCACGCCCTGCTGTTCGATCTGCCGCCGGGGGCCGCTCGCCTGTCCGCCGAGTGGCGGGTGGCGGCCAACACCACCGTGGACGGCATCACCGGCCGCGCGTCGGCCGACCCGGAGCGGGACTGGTTGCGTCTGGAGGGCCAGCTGCAGAATTGCTATCGTGCCATCGCCGCCGCGCTGGCAGGCCGGACGGCGCCGGTGCCAGTGCCGGAGGTCGTATGACCACCCGGATCCCGGCCGAAGCCGTCCTCACCGAGGCTACACCCGCGCAACTAGCCGCGGCCGTGGAGGGCAACCTGTTCGCGATGTTCCGGCAGTGTGCGGCAGCCCTCGGCGGCGAACTGGAAGAAGGCCCAGGTCTGAGCCGCTTTCACTGCGCCCCGGCCAGCCCGATCTTCAAGGCGGCCTGGGGCGCGCGCCTGGCGGCGCCCGACGCCGACGCCGCCATCTCCGACACCGTGGCCTGGTTCCGCGCCCGGCAGGCGCCGTTCTTCTTCTGGTGGACGGGCGCGGATACTCAGCCGACTGATCTGGGTGAGCGCCTCGCGGCGCATGGGTTGGCGGTCTTTGAGCAGAACGCCCCCGCCCTGGCCGCCGCCATAGACCAGCTGAATTGGGAGAACCCGCGTCCGCCCGAGTTGCGCGTCGAACCGGTGGTCAACGACGCTCAGCTCCTGCAATGGAAGGCTGTCTTCATCGAGTCCTTCGGCCTGCCGGAGTTCGCGGGACAGGCCTGGGTGGACGCGACGCGCGCAGTCGGCCACGGCCGGACGCCGTGGCAAATGCTGGTGGGCACCCTGGCCGGGGAGCCGGCCGGTTGCGGCCTGCTCGTCTGCGGCGCCGGCGTGGCCGGGTTGGTGGGCCTGGGGACGCGGCCGGCCTTCCGCAGCCGCGGTCTGGGCAGCGCCATGCAATTGGAGCGTCTGCGCCTGGCGCAGGCTATGGGCTACCGCTACGCCGTGCTGTTCGCCAGCGAGATGGGCCGCTCGCCCTATCTCAAGCTCGGCTTTCAGGACACCGGCCGGCGGGTGAGCCGTTATCTGTGGAGGCAATCGGAATGACCGTGCCGCTGGCGTTGGATCACGTCTCGATCTTTACAGCCGTCGACGCGCCCGAGGCGGCCGCCCTCACCGCGGCTGGCCTGCGCGGCCGGGGCGGTGTCACCCGTCACGGCGATTTTGGCACCGCCTCCACGTCCTTCTTCTTCGAGAACGCCTACCTGGAGCTTTTCTGGGCGCATGATCCGGCCCAGACCGAGCGGAGCGTGAAGCCGGCCGGCATCGACGTGCCCGCGCGCATGGCCTGGCGCGTCAACCACACGGCGCCGTTCGGTATCATGCTGCGCCGCCGCACGCCGGAGGCGGCCGTGCCCTTTGCCACGCAACGTCTGCGCGCCGGCTGGATGCCCGGCGAAGTCTGGCTGGAGTTCGCGGGTCAGGTCGCAGCCGAGCCGTACTACGCCGTAGTCCCGGAGGCCCTGGCCTACGGCAGCTTCCGGAACACTTTCCCAGACGTCAGCCATCCTCTGGGCGTGCGGGCGCTGACGCAGGTGCAGCTGACCGTGGCCGCCGCCGGTTTGTCCAGCACGGCCCGCCTGTTGAGCGAAGCCGGCCTGGCGGCGCTGACGCCCGGCCCGGAGCCGCTGATGACGCTGACGTTTGATGGCGGTGTTCAGGGCCGGACCATCGATCTGCGGCCGACGCTGCCGTTGGTGCTGAAGGTGTAAAAACAGCCAGCCCGCCGTTGTGGGGCGGGCTGGCTGGCAGGACTGTGACAGGCGCCTTCAGTTGATGGGGGGGCTGCCGGTGTGCAGCGTCTCGTCGGCCAGCCGCTCGTAGATCGAGCGCGCGTGCCGGAAAAACAAAACGCCGCACGCGATCGCCCCAACCAGGCCCAGGAGCCAGAATACCACCAGCATGGGACGACCTCCTTTCGTACTGGTATTCTAGCGCGGCCGGTGCGCTGGTCACAGTGACAATCGGCTCTCAGGCACGGTGATTTGGTTGGCGCGGCGCCGGCCGTGATCCAAGGCGGGCAAAGCGATCCGCCAGGTGGGATTAACCCGGCCCGGCCCGGCCGGGGCGGGAGGAGTGCCGTCAGCGCGGCAGGGTCTGGCGCAGCCGCTGCCACAGCGACGGTTTGGCCAGCGCCTCCAGCTGCGGCAGGGCCGCGCGGGCGGCGGCCTCGCCCATCAGGTAAGCGTGCTCGACCTTGTCGAACGCGAACAGGCCGATGGGGCCGACGGCCGGGCGCAGCAGCAGATCCGGCGGATAAGCCTGCAGATTCCACTCGGTCAGGCGCTGCATCGCGATCTTGGCGGTGTGATAGGCGTGGTTGAGCACCACGCTGACGCCCAGCCGCCGGGTGAGGTCCGCGGCGTAGCGCATGGGGCCGCGCTGCTCGAACGTGTGCTCGAACTCCTCGGGCGAGTCGTGGTGGAGCACATCCACGGCCACCACGCGCGGCCCCAGCTGGCGGGCGACCTGGACCGGCAGCGGGCTGATCACGCCGCAGTCCACCAGCAACTGTCCGTCGCGTTCCACACCGCGAAACAGGCTCGGGATCGCCATGGTCGCCACCAGCGCATCCACCAGCGGCCCCGACCGGATCTGCACCGGCTGGGCCGTGTAATAGTCCATGGCCATGGCCACGGCCGGGCGCACTAAGTCGGCAAAGGTCTTGTCGCCCACGATGCTGTGGAAGCGTTCGCGGATGCGCCGAGCGCCGAAGAGCGCCTGACGCTCCGGGTCGGCCTCCCACACGTCCAACAGTTGGATGTGCTCAAACTCCTGGCGGATCTGGCGCGGTGTCAGGCCCAGGCCGTACAGGATAGCCACAATGCCGCCGCCGCTGACGCCCACCAGCGGTCCCACCGGCAGCCCGGCCTCCTCCAGCACCGCCAGCAAGCCGGCCTGGGACGCGCACTTGGCGCCGCCGCCGCCCAGAGCCAACGTGAGAGGCTGTCGGTCCATAGCCACCTCCTCCCTGGCACCGCGCCGCGCTTTAGTGGGCGGCGCTCGCCGCTGGCGCTGCCCGCTCGCCGGCGGCGACGATGGCCTGGTCCGCGCTCCAGAAGAAGTTCGCCTCGCCGATGGCGTTGACCAACCCGCCGCGCTCCAGCATCCGGCGCACGTTATCGTGCACGCCGGCCAGCATCAGGGTGCCGCCGCCGTGGCTGAGGCGCTCATGCAGGTGGGTGATCACTTGCAGGCCGGTGACGTCCACCAGCGGGACGCCGCGCATGGACAGGATCAGCACCCGCGTCTCGCCCAGGCGCGCAAAAGCCTCGTTGAACTGGCCGGAGGCGGCGAAGAACAGCGGCCCGGTCAGGTAGGCCACGCGCACATGGCCGAGCGGCCGGTTGAGCTCAATGCCGCGTTCGGCCAGCCGGCGCGGGTCCACGTCCTGAACGTCGATGTCCAGGCTGGCCACTTGATTGAGGAAGATCGCCCCGGACAGGAAGGCGCCGATCAGGATCGCCTGGGTCAGGTCCAGGGTCACGGTGGCCAGCATCGTGATCGCAAACGTCAGTATGCCGGTCTTGAAGCGCCGCCCGAAGATGTACTGGATTGCCTCCCACTCGTTCATGCGCCAGGCCGTGACGATGAGCACGCCGGCCAGGGCCGCCAGCGGAATGCGCGACATGATCGGCGCCAGGACGAACATCGACGCCAGCAGCACCAGCGCGTGGATGACGCTGACCAGCCGGGTCTGGCCGCCGGACTTGATGCTGACGCTGGTGCGGGCGATGGCGGCCGTGGCCGGCACGCCGCCGAAGAACGGGATGAGGATGTTGCCGACGCCCTGGGCGATCAGCTCCTGGTTGGCCTGCAGCCGGATGCCGGTCATGTTGCTGGCGACGGCGCCGCACAGCAGGCTTTCGACCGCGCCCAGGGCCGTGATGGTCAGCGTCGGCACCACGAATTCCGGCAGGCTGGCCCACGGGATCGCGGCCGGGTTCAGCCGGTCGGCCAGCAGCAGCGTCTGGGGGATGTCGCCGATGACGGCCACGGGCCACTGAGCGACGCTGGCCAGGAGCGTGGCGGCGACGATGCCCAGCAGCGAGGCCGGGAAGCGCGCGGCCCAGCGCTTGGGCCAGGCCGCCATCGTGGCGATGACGACGACGCCGATCAGCAGCGCGTGCCAGTCTGGCGCCACCGGATGCTCCAAGTAGCCGAGCAGCTTCAGCGCCGCCGATTCGCTTCCGGGTGTCTTGACGCCCAGCAGGTTGTCGATCTGGCCGATGGCGATGATCAGGGCGATGCCGGACGTGAAGCCGGTGATGACGGGCGCGGGGATGAAGGCGATGAAGCGTCCGAGCCGCAGCAAGCCGATCACGGTGAGCAGCACGCCGGAAAGCAGGCCGGCCACCCACACGCCGGACAGGCCGTACTTCTGGGTCAACAGGATCAACACCGCGCTCATCGCGCCGGTCGGCCCCGAAATCTGATAAGGCGCGCCAGACAGGGCGCCGATGATCAGACCGGCCAGGATGGCCGTGACCAGGCCGGCCGCCGCGCTGGCGCCGGAGGCCACACCAAAGGCCAGGGCCAACGGCAGGGCGACGGCGGCCACGGTGACGCCGGCCAACAGGTCCTGCCGGAACTTGGCGGCGTTGTAGTCATGGAACTCATCACGAAGCAACTGCGGCAAACTGCGGCGGGGCATAACTGATCTATCCTCTGACCTCAGACGTGGCGGATCTGGCGGCGGCCAGGCTGAACCGGCGTCTGGCTAGGTGTGGGGCGGGGCGCTGGCCCTCTGTTACGGCCGTTACGGGGCGGGGCCGGAGACCGGCAAGCCCTCATGGACCAGCCAATCATCCAGACGGTCCAGCAGCCGGTTGAGTTGGGCGGGCAGGTCGGCCTCGGCCACCGCGCCGGCGCGCAGGACCGCCTCGACGTCGGCGGCCATCTCAACCGGCAGACTCGGGCAGCGCGCGGCGGCGTGTTCCAGCAGCCGCTTCTCGCCCGGGTGCCGGACCCGGTTAACGGCGAAGATGATATCGAAGTAGCTGGCCAACAGCGCCGCCAGACGGTGGTTGACGCTCACTAGATCGTGCCGGCGCACGGCCTTGTGCAACTGATTGGCGTAGGCCGGCAGGACAGCGCGCAGAACGGGCTGGTTGACGCGCACGATGTTGGCGCGCAGCTCTGCTGGATACTCGCCGCGGCATTCGGACTGCCGAGCCTGCAGCCACCCGCGCGGGTCATACAAGCTCTGGCAATTAGCCACCGTGTCCCAGAAACATGTGGTGTAACCCAGGCTGGCTTCGTGCGCGCGCAAAACTCGCTCCAACTGCGCTTCCAGCCAGCGCGTGTCAAAGTACACCACGTCCACTTCCAGCCCGGTGGCCGCGTCCAGCCACTCGTCGCCCGGACCCCAATAGGTGAGGCCGAGGTCGGCGCGCGTGGCGCCGCCGGAACGTTCCACCACGGCCGCGCGGGTTGAGACGGCGATGTCGGCGCGCGTGAAGACGTACAGGTCAATGTCTGAGTCGGCGTCGGCTTGTCCGCGCCCGCGCGAGCCCCCCAAGGCCACGGCTTCCACTTCTGGCAGCTCGCCCAGCCGGTCTGCCAGGCGGCGGGTCAAACGGTCGGCTGGGGAATCAACAGTGGTCATGGGTTGGGCGGGCGTGCCTCAGGCGCGCGGCTCCTGGTTGAGGTGATGGAGCAGCGCGGCCGCGTAGGCTTCTTCGGCGGAGGAGGCGCGGAAGCTGAGCGGCGCGCCGCTTGGGGCCAGGGTCACCGTGTAAGCCTCGGCCGTTACTTCCAGCGTCAGGCGCGCCTCCGGCAGGCGCGCTTCCAGGGCCTGCCGCAGCTGGGCCTCAGCCGGCAGCCAGACCGCCTCGGTGGTGGCGACAAAGTCCAAAGCCCATTCGACGGCACCCTGAAACGTGAAGACGGTCTGGCCCTGCAGCTCGGCCACGCTGGCCGGCATTTCGGCGATGACAAACACGCGATCGTCCAGGCCGTGTTCGGGCAGGACGAAAAAGTCATGCAGGGCTGGATGCCAGACGAGGCCGGCCTGCTTCAGGCGGCGCGCTGTGGCGAACGAGAGCATGGTTGTGAGCGAGTCTTGGGCGCTGACCGGCCGGTGTGGGCCGGATAGCAGGATTATAGGCCGCTGTCCGGCGCTGACAAGGGAGGCGCCGAGAGCGGACTGGCTGGCCGGCCCTACCCCGGCGGCACTAACTCGAAGATGGTCGCTTCGAACGGCGCCAGCGTCAGCCGGCTGCCGCTCGTGTGGCCCGGGCGGCCGGGGACAGTGCTCAGCCGGACCGGCCAGGTCCCGGCCGGGGCCGGCGTGGTCAGCTTGAGCGTGGTCTCCCAGCCGAAAAAGTTCAGGACCACCAGCATCGTCTGAGCGGGGGCGACGCGCAGGTAGGCCATGGCTTCCACCGGCCGGCGCACCAGCGGCTGAAAGGCCCCGGCCCGCAGGGCGGGCGCTTGGCGGCGCAGGCGCAGGAGCGCCTGATAGAAGCTCAACACGGAGGCCGGGTCAGCCGTCTGCGCGGCCACGTTGCGGCGCGGGGAATCCGGGTGGACGCGCAGCCACGGCCGGCCGGTGGTGAAGCCGGCGTTAGGGCCGGCGTCCCACTGCATCGGCGTCCGCTCCGGGTCGCGCCCGACATAGACGGGCCAGTAGCGTTTCCCCGGCGGGTCCTGGATCTCGTCGCGCGGGATGTGCGCGTTCTGCATCCCCAGTTCTTCACCGTAGTACAGGAACGGCGTCCCGCGCTAGGTGAGCAGCAGCGCCGCCGCCACCTTGGTGCGGGCGTCCGCGTATGGCCCGCCGCCGAAGCGGGTGGGGAAGCGGTCGACGTCGTGGTTGCCCAGCACGTAGCACGGCCAGGCCCTGGCCGGCAGCGCGGCTTCGTAGCGTTGCACGGCCTGCTGCATCGGGCGCGGCAGCCAGGGCTGGCGCAGGAATTCGAAATTGAAGGCCAGGTGCAGGGCGTCCGGCCCGCTGTAGCGCGTGGCCATGCTGAAGGTATCGACCTCGCCCACGGCCATGCGCTCGGGGTAGCTGTCCAGCAGGCGGCGCAGTTCGGCCAGCGCCGTCAGGGTCTCCGGCCGATCCTGATCAAAGACATGCCGTTGGCGATCCCAGCCGCGCAGCCCCACCGCCGGCGGGTTGTCGCGAAACTGGTCGTCCTTGAAGAAGGCGTGCGCCACGTCCAGCCGGAAGCCGTCTACGCCGCGGTCCAGCCAGAACCGCATCACCTGGTGCAGGCGGGCGCGCACGGCCGGGTTGCGCCAGTTGAGGTCCGGCTGCTCCTTGAGGAACTGGTGGTAGTAATACTGCCCGGTCAGGGTATCCAGCTGCCAGCCGCGGCCGCCGAAGACCGACTCCCAGTTGTTGGGCGGGCCGCCGTCCGGCGCCGGATCATGCCACAGGTACCAATCGCGCTTGGGGTTGTCGCGGCTGGAACGTGACTCCAGGAACCAGGGATGCAGATGCGAGGTGTGGTTGAACACCAGGTCCAGGATCAGGCGCAGGCCGCGGGCGTGGGCCTGGGTCACCAGCCGGTCGAAGTCGTCCAGGGTTCCAAAGACCGGGTCGATGGCTTCGTAGTCGGAGACGTCGTAGCCGAAGTCGAACATCGGCGAGGGGTAGATCGGCGACAGCCACAGCGCGTCCACGCCCAGGGCGGCCAGGTAGTCGAGGCGCGCCGTGATCCCGTTGAGGTCGCCAACGCCGTCGCCGTTGCTGTCTTGGAAGGAGCGCGGGTAGATCTGATAGATGACGCCGTCGCGCCACCACCGGGGCAGGGTGTCTGAAGTGCTCATCGGGTGTGATTCTACCAAAGCGCGCCGCGGGCGGGGCACCGCCGGGCGAGCCCCGCTGCTACAATACCCAGCGCAGCAGAAGGAGTGGAAGCATGTCGATGAAGCGGCACATCCTGGCGGCTCTGCAGGAAGTGTTCGACCGTTGGGAGGCGGCGCTGGCCGGCCTGAACGAGGCCTGGATCATGACGCCGCCCGCGCCCGGCGCCTGGTCACTCAAAGACGAGGTCGTCCATCTGTGGGCCTGGCAGCAGCGCTCCTGCGCCCGGCTGGAGGCCGCCCAGCTTGACCGGGCGCCGGTGTGGCCGCCGTGGCCGCCCGATCTGGATGACGCCACGGCGGACCAGGTCAACGCCTGGCTGCAGGCCGCCTATCGCGACGAGCCGTGGGCCGCCGTCTATCAGAACTGGCGGGCCGGTTTTCGGCGGCTATTGGAACTGGGCGACGCGATCCCGGAGCCAGCCTTGCTGGACGCCACCCGCTACGCCTGGATGAACGGCCACCCGCTGGCCTTCGGGCTGGTGGCCTCCTACGACCACCATCAGGAACACCTGGAGAAGCTGTTGGCGCGGCTCGCGGCCGACCCGCCGGGCGCGGCCCTAGCCGGCGCCGGGCCGGACCGCCAGCTGCAACCAATCGTCGACTTCATCCTGGAGCTGGACAAGCTCAAGGCCGTCACCCGCAAGACCCGGCCGCTGGGCCTGGAGCGCTACGAGAATTCGGCTGAGCACAGCTGGCAGCTGGCGCTCCTGGCGGCGGCCCTGGTACCCCACGCCGCGCTGCCGGTGGATACCCAGCACGTGATCGGACTGCTGCTGGTGCACGATGTGGGCGAGATCGACACCGGCGATACGATTGTCTACGCCGAGGAGGGCTGGGCGGAGCGCAAGGCCGCTGAGCGCGCGGCGGTGACGCGCATCTTCGGGCAGCTGCCGGGGATGGCCGGCGCGCAGTTGCTGGCGCTCTGGCAGGAGTTCGAGGACGCCGAGACGCCGGCCGCCCGCTTTGCGCACGCCGTGGACCGGGCGATGCCGGCGCTGCTCAACCTGGCCAACAACGGGCAGAGCTGGCGCGAGAACGGCATCAGCCACGAGCGCGTGGTGCGCCGCATCGGCCCGCCGATCAAGGCCGGCTGCCCGGCGTTGTGGACCTACCTGGAAGCGCGCCTGGCCGACGCGCACCGGCAGGGCTGGTTCGGGGCCGCCTGAGCGATGCCGGCCGCCGACGCGCTGCGCTGGAACGCCCGTTACGCCGGCCTGGCCGGCGACGCTCAGGCCTCGGCGCGCCCGCTGCTGCGGACGGCGCTGGCTTGGCTGCCAACCGCTGGCCTGGCCCTGGACGTGGCGATGGGACTGGGTGGTAACGGCGGGCTGCTCCTGACACGCGGCCTCCGGGTAATCGGCCTCGATATCTCGGCGGTGGCCGTGCGCCGCGCCAAGGCCAGGTGGCCGGGTCTGAGCGCGGCCGTCATTGACCTGACCCAACTGACGCTGCCGCCGGCTGTGTTCGACGTGATCCTGAACTTCTACTACCTGGACCGCGCTTTGTGGCCGCAGTATCGGCGCGCGCTCAAACCGGGCGGGGTGCTGGTCTTCGAGACAATGACGCGCGCCATGGTGTCGGTCAAGCCTGATCTGAACCCGGACCATCTGCTGGTGCCAGGCGAACTGGGCGCGGCCTTTCGCGATTGGGACGTGCTCGTGGACCGGGAGGGCTGGCACGGCGGCCGTGCGCATCGTCGGGCGGTGGCGCAGCTGGTGGCGCGGCGGCCGGCTGAGTGATGTTTAGAAAAGGCTGGATTCTATGAGCGCTCTCCGACTCGCCGCGGTGACTTTCCAGCCGGTGGGCGTCGTGCGCTCGCCGTTCACCGACCCGGTGGGTATGCCGATCCAGGCGGTGGCGGCCCGCGGCGTGCCGGGCCTCCTGGAACTGGATCCGGTCTACGAGGCCGGCCTGAGCGACCTGGACGGTTTCTCCCACGTCATCGTGATCTACCACCTGCACCGCAGCCAGCCGGGCCGCCTGGTGGTGACGCCGTTTCTGGACACGCAGCCGCGCGGCATCTTCGCCACGCGCTCCCCGCAACGCCCCAACGCCATCGGCCTGTCCACCCTGCGCGTGGTCCGGGTGGACGGCCCGCGCGTGCACGTCGAGGACGTGGACATGCTGGATGGCACCCCGATCCTTGACCTCAAGCCCTACGTGCCGCAGTTCGACGACCGCCCCGCCGACCGGATTGGTTGGTTTGCCGGGCAGATCGACCGCGTCGGCGGCACACGCGCGGACGCGCGCTTCACGCCCGGTCCAGCCGAGGAAGCCGGGCGCGCCTAACTCGACACCCGGAGGGCGCGCTTAGCCAGGCCTGGCGCGAGCACCGGCTCCGTTGTCAGCGTGAAGTGCGGGGGGTCCAGGTCACCCGTGGCGCGGGCCTGGCGGACGGCTTCGACTTTGTCCAGGGCTTCAGCCACGGCGGTCTGCGCGGCCGGCGTCACTGCCCGCACCTGGATAGCGAGCTCCAGCCTGGTGCGCGCCGGCCCGCGCCGGATGGTGGCCGCGAAGTTTAGGACGTCGGCGAGGGCGAACAGACTCTCGTCCAGGGCCGGCATCGTCAACAACGAGCCGCCCCCCAGCTCGACGCGCCCGGTCAGTCGCGTGGTGATATAGGCCAGCGTCCGCAGGCCGGTCCCGCACGGGCAGGCGTCCGGCAGGAAGCGGCCGAGGTCGCCGGTGCGATAGCGGATGAGCGGCATCCCGGTGCGCGTCAGCGTTGTGAAGACGACCTCGCCCGGCTCACCGTCGGGCAGCGGCGTGCCGGTGTCCGGGTCCACGACCTCAAACAGCAGGTCGGCCTCGCGCAGGTGATAGCCGCGCCGCCGCGCGCAATCCACTCCGCCGCCCAGGCCCATCTCCGTCATGCCGTAGTGGTTGTAGACGGTCCCGCCCGAAGCCGCTTCCACGGCGCGGACGATGGCGGCCGGCACGTGGTCGGTCGTGAGCAGGGCGCTCTTGAGCTTGAGGCGCGGGGCGCCTGGCGGCGCCGCCCGCACCAGTTTCAGCACATGGGCAGGCACGCCGACCAGGACGTTGGCGCCTGACTCGGCCGCTGCGGCCAGCGTGCGGCCGGGATCGCGCACCGGCCCGTGCTGGATCGGCTCCGCGCCGAGCTCACGCAAGGCCGTGCCCAGCAAGTCGCCGACGCTGCCCGGCGTCTCGCCCGGCAGCAGGATCAGCACGCGGTCGCCGGGCGCCGTGAACGTGGACATGCCGACGCGGAAGAAATCGACGGTCAGCGCCTGATCCGGGCGCGTGAAGTACAGGCGCTTGGGCGCGCCCGTGGTGCCGGAGGTGTCCAGGGTCACCACGCGCTGGATCTCGTCCTGGGACACGCACAGGAATTGCAGCGGCTGGGCGCGCAGATCGGCGGCGGTGGTGAAGGGCAGGCGGGCCAGACCGGCCAACGCCTCCAGCCGGGCGGGCGCCTCCGCCAGATGCCGGCGGTAGAACGGGCTGCGCGTGCGGGCCAGGTCCAGAGTCGCGCGCAGCCGGTCGAGTTGGTAGGCCTCGAGATCGGCGCGCTTGAGGGGCCGGCCCGGCTGTCCTATTTTGCCTGCGCTCCAGGGCTCAAGCGGCGTGAGCATCAGCCAGAACCGGGAACGAGCGGTAAAGCGAACGGCCAAGCCGGCTGGTGAGGTTGTAGGCGCAGAACGGGATCGTCAAGCCGGCCGGGTCGGCGATGTGGATGTGGCATTGGCGCAGGCGGTCCAGGTCCAGCGTCCAGGCATCCTGGAAGGCCATGCCGGAAATGCAGAAGGCGTGTGTGCGCGCCCGCGCCAGGAACACATCCCACTCGCCGAAGCTCGGCCCGGAGACGGGCAAGGCCAGCTCAGGCGCGGCCCAGTTGCGGGCCACGAAATCGCGCGCGCGGGCCATATTCTCGGCGGGGCTGTCTGGGCGGGAACAACAGCTGGCTTTAGCAGGCTGGGTCAGCGGCAGCAGGCGGCCGTCCGGCAGGGAAACGAAGTTGCCGTTGAACGAGCACCAGGCGTTCTCGGCGCCGGCCGGCTGGAAATGCTCGCGCCGCACCAGGCCGTTCGTCTGGGCCTCCAGGCCAAGGATGATCTCGGGCAGAGTGATCCGGTCCGCGTCGGTGGGGGCCTGCGGATAACGGCCGAAGTAACTGACCGGCTGAAAGTGCACGCCGCGCACAGCCGGCTGGCGGTCCAGCGCGAAGCGCAGGATCGCGCCCAGATTGTCCGCGTTGACGCCCGGCACCACCACCGGCACCAGCACCACGCCCAGCCCGGCTGCCGCGCAGTTTTCGATGGCGCGCTGTTTGTGCTCGAGCAACGGCCGGCCGCGGGTGCGCGTGTGGATGTCGTCGCGCGTGCCGTCGAACTGCAGGAAGACCGTGGCCGCGCCGGCCGCTTTCAGGCGGTGGGCGAACTCGGGCTCGCGCGCCAGCCGCAGCCCGTTGGAATTGACCTGAATGAACGTGAAGCCGATGGCGCGCGCCAGCGCCGCGATCTCGGGCAGGTCGTCGCGCACGCACGGCTCGCCGCCGGAGAGCTGCAGGTTGGCCGGGCCGCCTGCCCCCGGAGCCTCGGCGAACAATTGCCGCAGGCGCGCCTCCACGACCGCTAGGGGCAAGTCCTGGGTGTGCGGGCCGCCGGCGCTGGCGAAGCAGAACGCGCAGCGCAGATCGCAGCGCTGGGTCACCTCCAGCAGGACGCAGCACGATTGCTGGTGATGATCCGCGCACAGGCCGCAGTCATAGGGGCAGCCGCGCTCGACGGTCTTTTGTGGACTTGCCAAATGAAGTGTGCTCTTGGGCCGCTCCCAGGCCAGGAAGCCCGGCTCGCCGCGCCAGATCACGGTCTCGCACAGGCCGTGCTCGGCGCAGCGCTTGCGGAGATAGACCGAGTCGCCGCGCGCCACCCGCACGGCCGGCACGCGGGCCAGGCATTCTGGGCAGACGCTCTCGGTCTCGCCCACGATCGTTTCGAGATCAAGCCTCATCATCTTCAGGCCCCGTCAGATCAAAGCCGTTTTCCACCAGCAGTTCTTTGACCTTCTGAAACGTCCCAGCCACCATCACCGGGCAGCGGGTGGCCTGCGCGCGCGGGTCGCCGGCCAGGATCTCGTCGCAGCGGAGGCCGCCATACTCCTGGCCATAGCCGGCCTTGAACCACTTCACCAGGTCCTCGACCATGAAGGTCAGGCGGGGATCATCCTCATCCTGGGGCCGGCCCTTGCCCGCGTACAGGCCTAACACCACCGCGCCGCCGGTCAGCGCGCCACAGGTTTCGCCCGTGAAGCCCAGCCCGCCGGCCAGGCCGTGGGTGGCGCGCACCAAGGCTGGGTTCTCACGGCCCTGCAGGTCCAGGGCCAGCTGCATCAGAATCTGGCTGCAGAAAAAGCCCTGGCGCTTCAGTTCCAGCATCCGGTCTTGATCCGTCATGGGTCAACTCCTGCGGGCGATGAGCAAGCCATAGCCGGGCCGCGCGGCCGGGTCCAGCGCGCAGCCCAGCGGCGGCAGCGTGCCGTGACTGAAAAGCCACTGCGCCACAAAGGCCTTGAGCGCGGGTGTGTGATCTTCCCAGGCCGCCAGCATGAAGCCGGCCTCGGCGGCCAGGCCGCGCAGTTCGGCCGCGGTCCACAGGCGGGCGGCGCCGGGCGCGGACGGCGCCTCGCTGCGGGCGTAGAGGTCGCTCACGACCAGCCACCCGCCGGGGCGCAGGCAGCGCCGAAACTCGGCCATCGCCCGGCCAGGCTCGGACAGGAGCGACAGGCTGCACTCGGCCAGCACGAGGTCGAACGACGCGGCGGGGAAAGGCAGAGTTTCCGCCAAAGCCTGGAGGCGTGGGAGCCCAGGGGCGGCGCGGCGGAGTGCGCCCAAGACAAGGTCGAGGCCGAACGCCGTCAGGCCGTGCCGGTCGCGCAAGTGGGCGCCGACAGCGCCGGAGCCGCAGCCGACATCCAGGGCGCGCGCGCCAGGCGGCAGGGCGCACAGCGCCAGGGCGTGGTCGGTGAGCGCCAGGCCGCCGGGGCGGCAGACGCCGTCCGGCGTGGCCTCCCAGGCGGGTGTGGCGTAGACGGCGCTGCGCGCGGAGACGTTCACTTGTCTTCCAACTGCTGCTCGACTTCCACCATCTTCCCCAGCGCCAGGGCCTCTTCGATGTAGACCTGGCCGCACTTGGGGCATTTGGGCAGTTCCACGGGAAAGGCGTTGCCGAGATAGGCGACATTCACCTTGGCCAACTGCAGCGGCACATTGCAGCGCGCGCACAGCAGGTCTGGGAGCGGGGCGGTATGGACGGTGCCGGTCACGCCACACCACCCTGGCCGGCCGCGGGTTCATCCTCGACGATCTCCATCCGGTGGCTGTAGGCGTTGTGGATCAGGAAGGCCCCGGCCTGCGGCGTGTACTCCACCCAGTAGGTGACGGCGGTCGGCTTGTAGGAGGCCACATAGCGCCCGGTCTGGGGCTGGAGCAGCCGGCGGCCGGTGCGCTCGGCGTGCTCGATGACGCGCTGCAGATCCTCATCCAGGATCAGGCGCGCCTCCAGCCGGGCGCGGACTTCCTCTGACACGAGCAGCTTGATCGACTCGTAAGCGGCCTGGCCGTCCATGGTCTCTCCCCAGATGTCCTTGAGCAGTTGGCGCTTCACGCGCGCGCGGTTCTCATGCCGCTGAGACCAGTTAGGACCGGGGCCGCCGGGCTGGCCGGGGTGGCCAAACACCAGGTCCAGCAGGTGCAGCGTGCGCTTGCCCTCGCGCGCGAAGACGTCGCGGCACATGGCGCAGTAGGTGACGTAGTCGGCCGGGCCTTCCTGCACGCGGCGCGCTACGACTTTGCGCGTCACTTCCGGGTTGGCCAGCCACTGTGCGCCGCCGAAGCCGCAACACGTAGTCCGCGCCCCGCTGCGCGGCAGCTCGGCCACCTGATAATCCAGGGCGGTCAAAAGCGCGCGGACGTTGGCATGCACTCCGGCCTCCTGGCGCGTCGTGCACGGGTCATGCACCGAAACGGTCTGGCCCTGGCCGGGCCTGGCGCCCAGGCCGGGCAGGCCGTGCTTGGCCAGCAGATCCCAGACCAGGACGACCTCGATCTCGGGCAGATTCTGGCGGAAGACCTGGTGGCAGCTGGAGCAAGCCAGGACGACTTTGGGCCGGCCCAGGGCCGCGTGCTGCTCGCGCAATTCCTCCCAGGCCGACTTGGCCAGGTCGGCCCGCCCGGCCCAATCGGCCGGCGCGCCGCAGCAGCCGAGCAGCAGGCCGACGCGCGTCCCGGCCGGCAGCGCGCCGCCCAGGTAGTCGTAGACGGCGCGGACGTGGCTGGGTGTGGAGGCGGCCAACTGACAGCCGGGGAAGAAGACGTAGTCGCTGGCGTCCGCGCCGGGCGCGTTGCGGGCCAGGGCGAAAGCCGCGCTCTGGCTGAAGGCCATGTCCCGCAGGGCGAAGTCATGGGCGGAGGGCGGCATGCGCCCTTGGGCCACCATCGCCTGGCGGGCGCGCTTGTTGACGGCGCCCATGTCCAGGTCGGTGGGGCAGACCTGGGCGCACAGGCCGCACAGGCTGCACGAGTTGATGAAACGGTTGGCCGTGCGCGTGCCCTGCACGATGGAGAGGTTGTTGTAGACCTCCCGCACGTACTTGCGCGGATAGCGGCCGTAGTGCTCCAGGTACTCACAGACCTTGACGCACTCCAGGCATTGGCATTGCAGGCAGCGCTGGGCCTCGGCCAGGGCCTCGGGGCGGGTGTAGCCGTCGGCCGGCGACGCCATCGGCACCAGCGGCAGCGGCGCCACATCGTCGGTGCGCGTGTACAGGCACGAGGTCTGTGAGCCCTCGCCGGAGCGGGACGCGGTCAGCGAGACGTTCTGCAGGTAACGGTCGATGGAGATGGCGGCGCGCCGCCCGTCGGCCAGGGACTGGATGGCCGAGCGGCCCTCCGGTCCGCGGATCATGTTGCCGCCGGCGAAGACGCCGGCGCGGCTGGTGGCATAGGTGATGGGGTCGATCTTGACCCGGCCGCGCTCGTCCAGTTCGAGGCCGAAGGTCTCCGTGGCGCTGGCGCCCAAGGCCAGATAGACGGCTTCGTGCTCCTCGCGCAGCGCGTCCAGCGTGAGGTCGACGCCGACGCGCGTGTTCAGGTGAAACTCAATCCCCAGGGTCTCCAGGACGTTCAGCTCCTGGGTGATGAGCGCGTGCGGCAGGACCTCCTCCGGATAACTCCACAGGCTGCCGCCAACAGGGTCCAGGGCTTCATACAGACAGACCGTGTAGCCCTTGCGGGCCAGGTCATGGGCGGCCAGGGCCCCGCTCAACCCGCCGCCGACTACGACGACGTGGTGGTTGCGCTTGGGGAGCGCGCGGGTCTTCTCGGCCTTGAGCGCGCCGTAGTCGGCACAGGCGCGCTCAAGCGCCGCGATGGCGATGGACTCCCCGGCCTCGCCGCGCTTGCAGACGGGCCGGCAGGGCTGCTCGCAGACGCGGCCGACGAGGCCCGGAAACGGCACAGTCTTGCGCAGGGCTTTGAGGGCGGCGTCCAGGTCGCCGCGCGCGGCCTCCGCCGCAATGGCGCGCACGTCCACGTGGAGAGGGCAGG
Organism: uncultured Anaerolineales bacterium; assembly: GCA_937952305.1. GTDB lineage: Bacteria > Chloroflexota > Anaerolineae > Anaerolineales > UBA6663 > SpSt-583. The sequence continues at coordinate 40,730 of CALFZO010000151.1, forward strand.
CCGCCGTGCAGGGCGGCGCGCACTCCTGGATGCATTGTTCTTCTAAGGCGCGCAGATCGCGTTGTTCCATACGCGCTCCTGCCGGGTCAACGGCCGTTGGTCAGCGTGAAGCGCTTCAGCCCGGTTGTCTTGCCGTGCAGGGCCGAGCCCTGCGCCACGGCGTGCCAGACGAAGTCGCCGTCCAGGACGCGGGCGCCGGCCAAAACGTCCACGCCGTAGTCGAACAGCACCGGGCTGAGCGGCGTGCTGGGGCCGAGCATCACCACCAGGGCGTGGGGCGGGAAGAGCCGGGCCAGGCCTTCAAACGTGTGGTTGGCCAGGGTCGCGCCGGTCAACCCGATCACATCGGCCTCCGGCAGCAGTTCCGGCGCATCGGAGGCGGGCAGATCGCCCGGGGTGGGATGCAGTTCCAGCACCCACAACTGCCGGGCGGCCGCGCGCAGCTGTTCGGTGAAGTTGAAGTGGCCGATCATGGCCACATTGCGGCCGCGGCCGCGCTCGAGCAGCAGGTCGCGGGCGTTGACCTCCACACCCTGCGTTTCGTCCACCGGCAGCAGCGCGTTCAGCGCCGCCAGGCCCAGGCTGGCCGCCACCGGATGGTCGGCGCGCAACAGGCCGGCCAATTCCCGGGCCGGCCGCTGATGGAGCCGGCCGGCCCCCGCTACGTCTTCGGCGAAGCAGCAGGCGGCGTCCACGAGCGTGCTAGCCAGGCCGAGCCGGCCGCCGGCGCGCACCGCCGTCCAGTACAGGCCGACTTCCACCGCTTCCACCGGCTGGTCGGCCGCGGCCGGCAGAGCGTTGAGCAGATCATCAATGAGCGGCATAGTCTAGCTATAACGATGAACGGCACCTCCGGGGAAGTGCCGTTCATCATCAACAGGCGTCGTTCCTCTTCGGAAAGGTCGGACCGGGCGGACTTAAGCGGGCACCGCTTCCTTCTGGCCGTCGCCGGCCAGCTTCTTCAGGCCGGCCAGCACCTTCTCGGGCCGGGCCGGCAGGTGCGTGATGCGCACGCCGGTGGCGTTCTTGATGGCGTTCATGATCGCCACGTGCGGCGAGGTCAGCGGCAGCTCGCCCACGCCGGCGGCGCCGTGCGGGCCGGCCGGGCGCGGGTTCTCGAAGTAGTGGATGTCGAACTTGTCCGGGATGTCCTTGGCGTACGGGATGCCGGCGCCGAGCATGGTCTGGTGCTTCTCGATGTCCTCAAAGTCCTCGGAGAGCGCCAGGCCGATGCCCTGGGCCACGCCGCCGTAGATCTGGCCGTCCACCACCAGCTTGTTGCCGATCTTGCCGACATCGGCCATGACCGTCATGCCCTCGACTGTGGTCTTGCCGGTCTTGAGGTTGACGGCAACTTCGGCCATGAACATGCCGTACATGTACACGGCGAAGGGCTTGCCCTGGCTGTTCTCGTCGCAGTTGGTGTTGCCGGAGGCCGCCCATTTGCCCACGAAGTGGGTGGGCTGTTTGGCCGCCACCTGCTCGGCATATGTGCGGAACTTGCCCTCTGGCGTGCGCAGGCCGGCCACCAGGTTCTCGCAGGCCGCCTTGATGGCGTTGCCGATGATCACCTGGCTGCGGCTGCCGCCCGACGGGCCGCTGTTCGGGGCCAGCGCGGTGTCGGTCAGCATCCAGTGGATCTTGTCCGGCGCGATGCCCAGCGGGCGCAGGGCTTCGTGCGCGGTACCGACGGCGCCCATCTCGGCGCCCTGGCCGTGATCCTGCCAGGTGGCCGCGACGGTGACCGAGCCGTCCGCGTTGAGATCCGCCCAAGCCTCGGCCGCGTCCACACCGTCCAGGCCGCTGCCATACACGCCGACCGAGATGCCCACGCCCTTCTTGACCTCGGGCGTCGACTCGCGCTGGGCCTTCTCCAGCGCTTCCTTGTACAGCGGGCGCAGCTTCGCGACCATGTCTGGGAACGGATAGACCTCGGGCTCCTGGCCGGTGGGGGTAGTGGAGCCGGGCTGGTAGAGGTTGCGGGCGCGGAACTCGAGCGGATCGAGCCCGACCTTCTCGGCCAGATCATCCATCAGGCTCTCCGACGCCAGCAGGGCTTGCGGCGAGCCATAGGCGCGGAACGGGGCGCCCCACACATGGTTGGTGGCCACAGTCCGGCCCTGGCCGCGGATGTTGGGGATGTGGTAGCCGGCGCCAATGAACTGTGCGCCGCGCAGGGTCAGCAGGTCGCCGAATTCGGAGTACGGGCCGTGGTCCACGGTCCAGTCGCTCTCCATGGCCAGCAGCTTGCCGTCTTTGTCGGCCGCCAGCTTGAGGTCCACGAACCAGGGCGAGCGCTTGCCGGTGTAGTACATGAACTGGTGATAGTCATATTCCAGGTACACGGGCCGGCCGGTGGCCATGCAGGCCACGCCCACCAGCGCTTCCATGGTCGGGCAGAACTTGTAGCCGAAGGTGCCGCCGGCCGGGTTGAGCACCAGGCGCAGTTTCTCGGGCGCGATGCCCAGGCCGGGCGCGATCATGGCGTGGTGCAGGTACAGGCCGATGCTCTTGGAGTGGATCGTCAGCCGGTCCTGCTCATCGAAGTAGGCAAAGCCCATGTCGGCTTCGATGGTCAAGTGCGGCTGGCGCTGCAGATAGTAGCTGCCTTCCGCCACAAACGGCGCGCTGGCCATGATCGGGCCGGTCTCGGCGCCCTTGGCGATCTTCTGCCCGTAGTAGACGTTGGGGGTGCCGGGGTGAATCTCGATGGCGTCCTCGGCCATGGCGGCGGGCGCGCTCATGTAGGCCGGCAGGACCTCCAGGTCCACCTTCACTTTCTCGGCCGCGGCCTTGGCCTGCTCGGGCGTGTCCGCGCAGACGATGGCCAGGGCGTCGCCAAACTGGAAGACCTTGGTGTCGCACAGGATCGGGCGGTCCCAGCCGTCGCCCTTGTTGGTCGGGAACGTGATCAGGCCCGTGATGCGGTTCTTGCCCTGCACGTCCTTGTGGGTGACCACCTTAAAGACGCCCGGCATCTTCTCGGCCTCGGACGTGTCGATGCCCAGGATGTTGGCGTGCGAGACCTTGGCCTGGACCAGCGCCAGGTGCAGGGTGTTGGGCGGCAGCTTCAAGCCGAGGTCCTGGCCGAAGTCGAGGGTGCCCGTGACCTTGGCCACGGCGGTCGGGCGCGGATACTTGCTGCCCCAGATCCTGCCGTCGGCCGGCATCTGGAACTGCAAGGCTTCCGGCTTGAGTTCGCCGCGCAGGACGGCGGCCGCGTCCATGGCGGCGTCCACGATCTGCTTGTAGCCGGTGCAGCGGCAGGCGTTGTGATGCTGGGTGAACCAGGTGCGGACGTCTTCGCGCGTGGGGCGCGGGTTCTTGTCCAGCAGGGCCTTGATGGAGGTGACGAAGCCCGGGGTGCAGAAACCGCACTGGGCCGCGCCATTGGCCATGATGGCGGCCTGGATGGGATGCAGGGCGCCGGGCTGGCCCACGCCTTCCACCGTGACGATTTCGGCCAGGTTCGGGACGCGCTTCATCTGGGTGACGCAGGCCAGGGTCAGCTTGCCATTGACGATGACCGAGCAGGCGCCGCAGTGCCCTTCATCGCAGGACACCTTGGTGCCGGTCAGCGCCAACTGCCGGCGCAGCACGGACGCTAGCGAGGCCTCCGGATCGGCGATGACCGTCCGGGCAACCCCGTTTACATTGAGAAGCTTCTTTTCCATGCAGGTCTCCTTTGGCTCCAGGGTGGGGCGGGCTTGGACCAGGTCCAAGATGGGTTGGGCACGCGGCGGCCGCTTGGGGCAGCGCGCCGGCAATAATTCAGATTTGAGCTATCCAATTAGCTCGTTTGGATATATGGGCTATGTTTTGATATCATAACGACGGCCTAAGCTTAGCGGATGGCTCTGATTAGGCCGGGTGACATTAATCACCGACTCTTGCGGCCACTTGTCTATGCACTCGGTGCTTATTGCCGGGGGAGTGACTCGGCCGCCCGGCCCGCCAGCCTGATGTTTTCCCAATATTCCAGCGCCGCCCACATTCTTTCACCGGAGCAGGTGCTTCTGGGATTGCTGAACCAGAGGCCTGCCCACGGCTATGAATTGAATCAGCGGCTGCAGGCCGATCTTGGACAGGTCTGGCGGCTTGGCTTGAATCAGACCTACGCCATCTTGGGGCGGCTGGAGGAGCGCGGGTTTATCCAATGCCTGGATGCCGCCCCGGCGTCCCAGGCGCGGCGCCGGCGCTATGCTCTGACGGAGTCCGGGCGGGCGCGCTTCGAGCGCTGGTTGGGGACGCCGACGCCGGCCACTGTCCGCGCGGTGCGGGTGGAGTTCACCACGCGCCTGTACTTCGCCGCCGCGCTCAGCCCCGAGCTGGCTGGGCGTCTGCTGGAGGAGCAGGTGGCCGATACGCGCCGCAGCTGCGATCGCCTGACGGCGACTCTGGCGGCGCTGCCCGAGGCCGAGGTCTTCAACCGCCTGGGGCTTCGCCTGCGGGTGCGGACGATGGTTTCGCTCTTGGATTGGCTGGAGGAGTGCCGTCAGGTGGTGGACGGGCGGCCGCCGGCCGACGGCTAGGCCCACTGCCGGAGAACAGAGGACAAATCGCATGCCGCGCGCCAACGGTCAACATCCCCCCCGCCGCCTGCAGCCTCGCCTCGATCTGGTCATCGAGAAAAACGGCCGCGAGTGGTTGAGCCTGCGCATGGTCATTCTGCTCGAGGCGATCGACGCCCGCGGTTCGATCAGCGCGGCCGCCCACGCCGCGCGCATGCCCTACCGCAACGCCTGGGACAAGCTTGGCCGGCTGGAGCGTTCGGTGGGCCGCAAACTCCTGCGCCGCCAGGCGGGCGGCCGGCGCGGCGGCGGCACACGGCTCACACCGGCCGGGCGCCAGATCGTGGCCAAGTTCCGCTCCTTTGCGGCCAACCTCGAGCAGCAGGTGGAGCGCCAGTTCCGGCGCGTCTATCGGGCCTAGGGCTGCGGCCCGGGAGTGCTACAATCGCCGGCATCACCGAACCGGCCCGGCCGCCCCTTGGCGGACGCGCGACCGGTGCGGTGGCCCAGGCCCGGCATGGCCACACTGCACTTAATGGTCGGTCTCCCTTGCTCAGGCAAAACCACGCTGGCCCGTCAGCTAGAGGTCGAGCGCTCCGCCCTGCGCCTGACGCCGGACGAGTGGCAGCTGCGTCTCTTCGGCCAGGACGCGTCCGCGCCCGAGCACAACGCCCGGCATGATCTGATCGAGGCCCTGCTCTGGGAAGTGGCCGCCCGCGCGCTGGCCTTGGGCACAAACGTGATCCTGGACTTCGGCTTCTGGGCCAGGGTCGAGCGCGAGGATTTCCGGGAGCGGGCCCGGCAGTTGGGCGCCGGCAGCGAGGTGCACTTTCTGGCTGTGCCGGCCGACGAATTGCTGCGCCGCCTGGCGGAGCGGAACGCCGGACCGTCGCCCGACACCTTCGTGATCCCAGAAGAAATGTTCCGGCCCTGGCTGGAGTTCTTTCAGCCGCCGGGGCCGGATGAGTTAGTGCCGCGGCCCGGACCGGCCACCCGCCAATCTCAGGAGCAAGCCCAATGACCAAGAAGACCAGCCCGCCCGCTGCAGCGCACCCGGTTGGGGCCGACTGGACGGCCGGCCTCGGCAACCCGGCCCGCCGCGCCCTGGCCGCCGCCGGGATCACGCGCCTGGAGCAGCTGGTCCGCTTCAGCGAGGCGGACCTGCTGGCCCTGCACGGCTTCGGCCCGAAAGGCCTCCGGATTCTGGCGGCGGCGTTGGCTGAGCGCGGCCTGACTTTCGCGGCCGCCTCAACCTCGCGCCGCGCGAGCGAAGACGCCAACCGCCGGATTGTGCGCCGCGCGCCCGCTAAACGCGGCCGTTAGGGTGGCCGGACGCCCGTCTTCGCAGCGCTTGCGCCGGAAGCAGACCATGTCATCTACCGCCGCTATTGCCCGCCAACGCGCGCACAGTCACCGGCTGGAAGGCGCCCAGTTGGCCGACCCCGCGTCGGCGGTGGCCTGGTTCGGAATGGTCCAGGCCCAGGATTACCGGGCCGCGTTGTGGGCCGTTGGGCTGCGCGTGCAGGCCGCCACCGAGGCCGCCGTCGAGCAGGCGCTCAGGGAGCGCCGCATCCTGCGCACCTGGCCGGCGCGCGGGACCCTGCACTTCGTCGCCGCCGCCGATGTCCGCTGGCTGCTCCAACTGTTGGCGCCGCGCGCCATCGCCCGCAGCGCCCGGCGCTTCAAGGAACTCGAGCTGGACGAGGCTGTCCTGGCGCGCAGCCGCACGCTGCTCACCCGTGCGCTCCAGGGCGGCCGGGCGCTGCCGCGCGAGGCCCTGTACCAGGTGTTGGAGGCCGGCCGGGTCTCGCCGGCCGGCCAGCGCGGTATCCACATCCTTGGGCGGCTGGCGCAGGAGGGCTTGCTCTGTTTCGGGGCGCGGGCCGACAAACAGCAAACCTTCACGTTGCTGGACGAGTGGGTGCCTGGCTCCCGGACTCTGCCGCGCGAGGCGGCCCTGGCGGAGCTGGCCGCGCGCTACGTCGCCGGACATGGGCCGGTCACTGCCGCCGACTTGGCCTGGTGGTCAGGCCTGACGATCGCCGATGCCCGCGCCGGGCTTGATCTGGCCCAGCCGCGCGTCGCGCTAGAAAAGATCGCGGGCCAACCTTATTGGCGATTAACGTCAGCGCCTCAGCCCGGCCCGGCCGCGCGGTCGGTCCAATTGCTGCCGGCCTTTGACGAATACCTGGTGGGCTACCAGGATCGCAGCGCCGTCCTCGACCCGGTCCAGTCCAAACGCATCAACGCCGGCGGCGGCATGTTGAGCCCCGTCATCGTGCTGGGCGGACACGTCATCGGCACCTGGCGTCGCGTGGTGAAGCGGGGCGGGGCCGTGATCACGCCGGCCTGGTTCGCCTCGCCCACGCCGGCCCAGGCGCGGGCGGTCCGTCAGGCGGCCGAGCATTACAGCGCGTTCCTGGGGATACCCGTGACGCTGGCCGAGGCCTAGACGCGCCCACTCAGATTCGCCAACGCCGAGCCACTCAATGCCGATCTTGCCCCGCAGCACGCCCGAGGCCCAGGGCCTCGCCTCCGCCGCCCTCAGCGCGTTCCTGAGCGCCGCCGACCGTGATCTGGAAGCCGTGCACAGCTTCATGCTGCTGCGCCACGGTTGCGTCGTCGCCGAGGCCTGGTGGGAGCCGTACCGCGCCTCCGATCCGCATATGCTCTTCTCTCTGAGCAAGAGCTTCACGTCCACGGCCATCGGCCTGCTGGTGGCAGAAGGCCGGCTCGCGGTTGATGACCGCGTGCTTGACCTCTTTCCCGAAGCGGCCCCCGCCGCGCCGGGCCGGCACTTGCGCGCGCTGCGGGTCCGCCATCTGCTGACCATGACCACCGGGCACACCCTGGACAGCATGGAGCGGATGGCCGAGCGGCCCGAGGCCGAGTGGCCGGCGATGTTCCTGGCCCAGCCCTGTGAGCACGCCCCGGGCCAGCACTTTCTGTATCAGAACGGCCCGGTTCAACTCCTGTCGACGCTGATCACGCGCCTGACTGGGCAGCGCCTGGTAGATTACCTGGCCCCGCGGCTGTTCACGCCTCTGGGGATTGCCGACCTGCGCTGCGAGACCTCGCCGGCCGGTGTCGACCTGGGCGGGTGGGGGATGAGCGCCACCACGGAGACCATCGCTGCCTTCGGGCAGCTTTACCTGGACAAGGGGCGCTGGCAGGGCGTCCGCGTCCTGCCGGAAGCCTGGGTCGCCGCGGCGACGGCGTGCCAGGTGCCCAACGGCACCGCGCCCAACAGCGACTGGGAACAGGGCTACGGCTACTATTTCTGGCGCTGTCGGCACGGCGCCTATCGTGGCGACGGCGCCTTCGGCCAGTACTGCCTGGTTATGCCCGAGCAGGACGCCGTGCTGGTGATGACGGGCGGCCTCGCGGACATGCAGCCTCCGCTCGATCTGGTGTGGCGCCATCTGTTGCCGGCCATGCAGCCCGCGCCGCTGCCGCCCGACCCAGCCGCGCAGGCGGCGCTGGCCGGCCAGGTTGCGCAGTTGCGGTTGCGCGCGCCGGCCGGTGCGCCGCAGTCGCCGACGACGGCGCGCGTATCCGGGCGGACCTACACCCTGGCCGCCAACTCAGACGGGGTCCAGGCGTTGCGCTTTGACTTCTCCGGCACGTCGGCCCAGATCACGTTCCAGGCCGACTCCGCCGAGCATACAGTTCGTGTCGGGTACCACGACTGGCTGCGCGGCACCACGACGCTGGCGCCGCTTGAGCAATCAGCCCACTACCTGACGCTGCGGCCGAACGGGCCGTGGCGGGTGGCCGCCGCCGGCGCTTGGCGCGACCCCGCCACCTACACCTGTCAGGTGTGGTGGCATGAGACGCCGTTCGCGAACACGCTCACGGTCCGCTTCGCGGGCGATGAGGTGACCGTGGCGCAGCGCGCCAACGTCGGCTTTGGCCCCACCGAAGGCCCAACCTGGCACGGCCAGTTGAGTTAGGGCAACCGGGCGGCGGGCGGAACCGGGCCTCCCTGGATGGCGTCCTCCTTCCAGGGAGTACACCATGTTTACACGTCACCGCCCCCTTCAACTCGCATTCTTGTTTCTGGCCGCTCTGAGCCTGATCTCGGCCGGCGCCTGCGGCCCCAGCCCGGCTGCGGAGGCCCGCTCTGACCTGGCCCGTAACACCGCCCCGGATCCCGTGCCGGACGACCTGGCCGCCCTCGCCGCCGGCAACAACGCCTTCGCGCTGGACCTTTATCACCGGCTGAGCGCCGGCGATGACAACCTGTTCTACTCGCCCTACAGCCTGACAACGGCCCTGGCCATGGCCTACGCTGGCGCTCGCGGCGACACCGCGCGGGGCATGGCGGCTGGCCTGCACCTGACGCTGCCGCCGGACCGCCTGCACCCGGCGCTGAACGCCCTGGATCTGGCTCTGACGGCGCCCGCCGAAGACGCAGCCTTCACCCTGCGCGCCGCAAATTCGATGTGGGGCCAGGAGGACTTCACGTTCTTGCCCGAGTTCCTGGACACGCTGGCCCTGAACTACGGCGCCGGCCTGCGCCTGGTGGATTACCGGGATGAAGCGGCCCGCGAGCGCGCCCGCCAGGCGATCAATGCCTGGGTGGCCCAGGCCACCGAGAACACGATCCAGGATCTGTTTGCGCCAGGGGCCCTGACCCCGGATACACGCCTGGTCCTCGCCAACGCCATTTACTTCCGCGGCGAGTGGGCGACTCCGTTCAACCCGGACTCGTACGAAGCCCCCTTTACTCTGTTGAGCGGCGAAACCATCTCGGTAACAACCATGAGCCGCCGCACGCTCACGGCGTCTGTGAGCGGGCCGGGTTACCAGGCCATCTCTCTGCCGTACCAGGGCGGCCGCGCCGAGATGCTGATCGTCGTTCCGGACGCCGGCGAGTTCGCGGCTTTCGAGGCCGCGCTGACGCCTGAGCGCCTGGACGAGATCGCGGCCGCGCTGGAGCCGGGCGATGTCAAGGTCTATCTGCCGCGCTTCCAGTTTAGGACCGAGCTGAGCCTGAAGGGGACGCTGGCCGACCTCGGCCTGGACGCGGCCTTTGACCCGCAGCGCGCTGACTTTTCCGGCATGACTGGGGAGCCCAATCTGCACATTGCCGACGTGGTCCACAAGGCGTTCGTGGCTGTGGATGAGTTGGGCACGGAGGCCTCCGCCGCGACTGGCCTGACCTTCGAGGTCGTGTCCATGCCCCTGGAGGTCCGCGCGGACCGGCCGTTCTTCTTCGCCATCCGCGATACGACGACCGGGGCGCTGCTCTTCCTGGGCCGCGTGACCGATCCGCGCTGACGCGCCGCCGACGGCCTCAGCGCCGGAACAGGCGCCCGCCCAGATAGGCGGCGTAGAAGTAAGTCTCGCGCCACAAGAAGGCGGCCTGGCTGCGCAGGCTGCGGTACCGCGTGGTCGGCGTCGGCGAAGGGTGGGCGTCCAGCCCGAGATCGTGCGCCACTGTGATCGCCCGCCGCATGTGCAGGGGATCACTCACGATCAGCACCCGGCCGAGGTGAGCCGCCTGAAGGAGGCGCTGGGCCTCGCGCAGGTTTTCCTGGGTGGTGGTGGATCGATCTTCCCAGAGGATGTCGGGCGCGCTGACGCCGTGCGCCAGCGCATAACGCCGGCCGGCTTCGCCCTCGCTGAAATCGTCGCCGGGGGCCAGGCCTCCCGTGAAGACGAGCACCCGCACCTGGCCGGCCTGGTATAGCGCGACGGCGTGCCGCAGGCGCTCCTCCAGCACCGGGGAGGGGCGATCGCCCCAGACCGCGGCGCCCAGGACGATGGCGGCCTCAGCCGGCGCGCTGTCGGTCGTGCGGGCGTACAGGGCGATGTCGCCGGCCAGAGCTGCCAGCGCCGCCGCCAGCAACACCCCCGCAGCGGCCACAACCCTGAACCAAAACAAGCGGCGCATAGCCACGGCGCGCCCCGGCGTTACTCGCCCGGCCTCGGCGGAGCGGCGGACCGCATGGGCCAGACGTCCAGCGCCAGCAGGCTGGCCGGCGCGTTCTCTGAGAACACTTCCACCTGACAGGCACTGGCCGAGGGCGGGAGCACCAGGGTCAGCGCCACGGCGCTGTCCACAAAAACCTCGACGACCGAGTGATCAAGCAGCAGGCGAATCGCGGACTCGGCTGCGCGCGTATAGGCGACGCGCTTGTCGTTCAGGCGAACTTCCTGCGGCGCGACGGTGAGCGTCACGGCCGCCGCTGCCGCACCGACCGGCCTGAGCCGCAGCCCGAAAACAGCCGGCGCTGCGCCCGTGAACAGCGCCTCGACATCGAGGGCGGCGCCATCCAGGTCCGGGAGCGTGTACGTGCCGAGCGCGAGTCCGCTGGCATGGCGGCCCGGACCGCGCAGCTGGCGGACCTCGGGCGCTGGCGCCTGGCGCAGCCGGCCGCTGGCCTCCACGGACAGCACCCGCGGCAGGGACAGGCAGCCGTTCCAGCCTCGGCCCGGCGCGAAGCCGCGGAGCCACCCAAAGCAGAGCGTGCGCGCCTGCGCGTCGTGCAGCAGGTTGGTGGCGTAGAACTGGTCGCTGCCGTCCAGCAACCCCGAGACGCGCGGGTGGAACCGGCCGACGTCGGCGTCGAAGTCGCCCACGTAATACTCAACCAGAGTGTGGGTGGAGAGCAGCAGCACCCAGTCATCACCGGCCTTGAAGAGGTTGGCGCACTCGACCGAGGTCCGCGCCAGGTCCGGATGGCGGAACAGGACGCCGCGATACGTCCACGCCTCCAGGCTCGCGTCCTGGGCCTCATACAGCAGCACCACCGCCGCGCCGCCGTCGCCTGGCGTGAGCTTGCCGCCCAGCAGCAGAAACACGCGCCCGGCGTCGCGGAACACGAACGGATCGCGCCAATCCAGCACGTTGAGACCGCCGTGGAGCGAGCCTGCCAGGATTGGGTTGCGCGGATGCTTGCGCCAGCTGAGCAACTGCTCATCCCCGAGGGCGGCCCATTGCTGAGCCCCGCTGAGAGCATCCATCTGCGGGCCAATCGCCGTGTACAGGATCAGGGGCGGCCCCTCGTCGCGCAGGGCCAGACAGCCGGAGAAGCAGTGCTCTTCGCCTAACTCCGGGGAGGGCACGAGCGCGGCCGGTAGATGCTCCCAGTGCAGCAGGTCGCGGCTGCGGGCGTGGCCCCAGTGGATCGTGCCCCACTGGTCGCCGTACGGATTCCATTGGTAGAAGACGTGGTAATAGCCGGCCTGAAAGACCGTGCCATTGGGGTCGTTCATCCAGCCGTGCGGCGCGCAGAAGTGATAGCGCGGGCGGGCGGGGTCCCGCTCGATTTCGGGCCGAAGTGAGGAGGCAGTTGGGCCAGGCACAGGCAGGGCCTCAGCAATAGTAAGCGGCGGCTACTCCGCGGGCAGCGGCTCCAGGGGCTGCGGCCGCTGACCGAAAGTCACGGGCACGGGCGCCTCGGGCGCGGCCCAGCGCACGGCGTTGGCGATCACGCGCAGCACCTCGGGCTGGTAGTAGGTGGGGTAGGTCTCGTGGCCGGGCCGGAAGTAGAAGATCCGGCCGGCCCCGCGCCGGTAACAGCACCCGCTGCGGAAGACCTCGCCGCCCGTGAACCAACTCACCAGCACCAGTTCGTCCGGGGCGGGCACGTCGAAGCGTTCACCGTACATCTCCTCGCGCGGGATCTCGAAGTACTCACCCAGCCCGGCCGCGATCGGGTGGCCCGGCTCCACCACCCAGAGCCGCTCCTTGTCGGTGGCCTCGCGCCACTTCAGGTCGCAGCGCGTGCCCATCAGGCGCCGGAAGATCTTGGAGAAGTGCCCGGAGTGCAGGACGATCAGGCCCATGCCGTCCAGGACCCGCTGCTGGACGCGGTCCACGACGGCGTCCGCCACCGCCTCGTGGGCCAGATGACCCCACCAGATCAAGACGTCGGTCTCCGCCAGCGCCGCGGCGCTCAGGCCATGCTCGGGCTCATCCAGGGTCGCGACCCGCACCGCCAGCGCCTGGGCGGTCAGGTGAGCGGCGATCGGCGCGTGCAGGCCGTCCGGATAGACGCGCCGCACGGCCGCATGCTTCTTTTCATGTTGAAACTCATTCCAGACTGTGACACGGATAGGCATAGATCAATCCCGGAGTGAAGGGGGTTCCGATAACGGAGGCTGCCGCTCAGGCCTGGGGCGCAGCTGGGGTGGTCACTTGAAGCGCACCACGCGGCCCCGCTGGGCGGCCGAGGCGCGGATGCCGTCCCACAGGCGCGTCATGCGCAGGCCCACCTCGGGCGGCGAAGGGTTGGGCACACGGCCGGCGCGCACTTCCAGGAATTGTTCCCACACGCCCAGCGAGGGCGGCGTCTTCACCGCGCGCAGACGGGGCTGGCCGGCGCGCTGCACTTCCAGGAATTCGCCCCACATCCCGGTCCGCACGATCGCGCGCTCGCAGAAGACGCGGATATCGGAGGCGCAGGAGGGGATGGCCTCGCCGCAGGCGTTGATCGTCACCAGCGCGCCCGAGCGCAGCCGGCCGATTACGGCGCCGCGCGTGTCCACGGGCCGGCCGGAATTGTCCAGCCAGGCGGCCACCTCGCTGAAGTCCTCGCCCGCCAGCTCGGCGATGGTGTTGAGGACATGCGCGCCCGTGTCGAACAGGAAGCCGCCGCCGGACAGTTCCGGCTCCTGGCGCCAGGTTCCGACCGTGTTCGGGCCCCAGTTCTGCCAGACCGTGCCGCTGATGTTGAGGACGCGCCCAAACTCACCGGCCTGTAGCCAGGCGACGGCCTGGCGCAGGTTGGGGGAGAGGCTGCCCGGGAAGGCGACCACCAGCAAGCGGCCGGTGCGGTCGCGCGCCGCGATCAGGCTTTCGGCCTCGGCGGCATTCATCACCATCGGTTTCTCTAACAGCACGTCCACGCCGGCCTCCAGAAACGCCAGCGTCTGGTCGTGATGGTAGGCGTGCGGCGTGACGATGAAGGCGGCGTCCAGGCGGCCGCTGAAGCGCTCCAGGAGCTGCGCCAGGTCCGGAAAGTTGGGCGGCGGCCGGTGGCCGGCCTCCCGGAAGATCGCCGTCGCCTGGGCGTAGTTAGCGGCCGACGGCTCGCACACGGCCGCGACCCGCGTGGTCGCCTCCATTTTGAGCATCTGGCGCAGGTGGTGGCGGGCCATGCTGCCGGCGCCGATCAGGGCGACGCGCACTCGTTTGGTCATCGTGGCAATATCTCCTCAGGCGGAACAGCGGCTGGCCGAGGCGCCGCCGCTGGTTGTCACATTCGAGCGGTTCCCGATATGACTTGCGCTCGGTCATTCCGGCGCACCCTCACGCGCGCAGCGGAGCGAAGTGGAGGGCCGGGGTGACGTCGGCGCAAGCGGAAATTGCTCTGGGCGGGACAGAGCATGGTGAACCAGATTGGACTCGCCGGGCGCTGGCGGGTGGTCAAGCCAGTCGATGGGCACGGTGGGGGCGCAGCCTGACCGGCGCGCCGAGGTCGGCCGATTCGGGCGGGCAGGGCGCTACTCGGACTTCCGCGTGTACTCGCGCAGGAAGCGCAGGCTCTGCCACAAGCCCACGCCGAAGGCCAGCCCGAAGACAGCCAAGCAGCCGAGGGCGTAAGCGTCCAGCGACAAACCCGGGACGAAATAAAGGCCCCAGGCCGCCGCCACGTGAACCAGGCCGGCCGCGATCAAGCGGCGGGCCGCGTACTTGTTGACGGCATACCAGACGCGGTCGTCCGAAAGCGTGGCCGCCACGCGAAAACCGTAGTACGGGTTGGGCCGGATCTTCTCGTAGAGCAGTGGCAGGCTCAGGGCCACCAGGCCCAGGCCGGCGAAGTTGTAGAGGATGAGCAAGCTCAGCATAGGCAAGGTCTCGCACGCTGGGAGCGCAGTGCCGCGATTATACGCGATCTATGGGCCGGGGCGCTGAGCGACCGATGGCGCTGGCCGGGTTGGGTACGCTCACCGGCGGCCGGGCGTGACCGGCCCCCCGCCGGAATTCGGCTATGATGGGGGCGGTGTGTTGCCCGCCTGCCTGAGCCATGTTGCCGCCCTCCGACCAACTCCTTCAACAGCTTGGCGCTGTCTCGCACTTTCGCGGCCTGCCCTCCAATGATCTGCGGGCCATCATTGCGGCCGGGCATCTGCGGCCGTTCCCGGCCGGCGTGCGCATCTTCGCCGAAGGCCATCCCTGCGCGGGCATGTTCGTCCTGCTCCGAGGTCAGGTGCAGCTGCGCCTGCTCGGGCCGCAGGGCCAGGAGCACATCCTGGCCGTCCTCGAGCCCGTGATCATGTTCAACGAGGTGGCCGTGCTGGATGGCGGCGCCAACGTGGTCACCGCCGTGGCGATCCAGGAGACGCTCACCTGGCAAATCAGCCCTGAGCGCTTCCAGACGCTGCTGCAGACCTACCCCGTCATCGGTCTGGGTCTGCTGCGCGTTCTGGCCGCCCGTAACCGCCTGCTCATCTCGCGCCACGAAGACGTGGCCTTCCGCTCAGTGCTGGCCCGCACGGCCCGGCTCCTGCTGGATCTGAGCCAGACCGGGCGGGCCCGGATCGACCGGCGCGCCCACCCCAACAGCGAGCTGGCGGCTCGGGCGGCCACTGTGCCCGAAGCCCTCAGCCGTTGCCTCCAGACCCTCCAGCGCAACGGCCACCTGCACTGCACCCGCGCCCTCATCGAAGTCGTTGATCCGGCCGCCCTGGCCGCCCTGGCCGACCTCCAACGCCGCGCGTTTCAGGAATAGCTTCTTCCCGGTCCGTAATCGCCAATTGACAACAGTCAATGACTCCCGAGCCTGATTGTGATGAAGTCAACAATCAGAGCTGAGTGTTTCGGGAGGCCCTATGCGTGCGCTGGCGCAGCGATTCGACTATCTCTTCCGCTCGACCAAGGGCCTGGCGCTGGTCGCCATCGCCCTGATCTCGCTGGAGACCGTGCTGTTTGGGATGCTCTCCGGCCCAATGGCTGAGCTGGGCATCCGCGATTGGTGGGTGCGCCTGACCGGCATGCAGCTGCTGCCGGCCGAACGCGAGGGCCGCATCATCCTGCTCTACCACACCATCGCCCAGGCCGTGGTAGCGGTGGAGGTCTACTTCATCACCGCCCGGCTGCCCATGCGCGCGCACGAGCCGGCCCTGATCAATGGCACCATCACCCTGGGCTACACCACATCCATGGTCTTCGGGATGGCTTTCGCCTACTTCGGGCACGATTTCCTCTTCCACGGCCTGTTCATCTTCGGCCAATGCGTGGTGTTCTTCGCCGGCCTGCTGCTGGCCAAGGCGCTCTGGCCCTTCCGGCCGGAATACCGCGTGACCGACCCGGCCTACGCCAACTGGCGCGGCTGGGATCTGGAGCGCCTGGCCTTCTTCGTGATGGCGGTCTCCACCCTGATCTCGGCCCTGTTCGGCGCGGTGCCGGCCGCCTACTGGGGCCGCGGCCAGGCGGCCTTCCTGGCTGAGGACGTCATCCGCCAGCCGGAGAAGACCAGCTTGGCGCTGGCAGTCATCGGCCACCTGCACATTATGCTGACCCTGATCGCGGTGGCGCTGACGCTGATTTTGAGCCGCTGGTTCGACTTCAAGGGCCGCCTGCACAAGCTCGGGATGCCGCTGCTCATGGTCGGTACCCTGATCATCGATATCGGCGTCTGGTCCATCGTGGTCTACGAGCGCACGGCCCACATCATCATCAACGTCGGCTCGCTGCCGGTGCTGGTGGCCTCGCTGCTGCTGGTCTACTACGGCTGGCGCCAGGCGACGGCGACGCGGCTGGCCGAGGCGGGGGTGAGCCGGCCTACGCTCTTCCAGAAGTTGGGCGCGCTCTTCCACGACCCGTTGCGCTTCGGGGCGCTGTGGCAAATGGTCTACATGAACTTCGTCGTGACCTTCATCGGCATTTTCATGGCTGTCCGGCTGGACGCCATTTTCCGCCAGTGGCCGCTGCGCGAAGAGCGCATCGCTCTGACCGGACACTGGCACATCCTGTCCGGCATCATCGCCACGATCATCCTCTTCTATTACGCCGACCTGGCCGGCCTGCGCGGGCGCGCCCGGCAATGGTTCGGCTGGACGGTGCTGCTGGCCTCGGACCTGGCCTTCGCCACGGTCTCGGTCTTCGAGACCAAGCGTCTGTTCGTGAGCGAGGCCGTCCAACAGCCGCTGGTGACGGTGCTGATGCTGCTCACCGACGCCGGCCTGGCCACGGTTTTGCTGATGCTGGGCCTGCTGATGGTCTGGCGCCTGGTCGACCTGTTCCGCCGCGACGGGCGCTGGGCGCGCGAGCTGGCTGAAGTCCGGTCCGGAAAGTGAGGGGCCATGTCACGCACGCTGCTGTCACTGTCTCTGGCGTTGAGCCTGTTGGCCGCCTGCTCCGCGCCCGCGCCGGCGGCGCCGCCCGTGGTGGCGACGGGGGTGGATGCGGACGCCTGGGCCGACATCCCGGCCGGCCCGTTCCAGTTCGGTCTGCACGGCGAAGCCGCCGCCGTGGACTATGACTTCGCGATGATGGTCACCGACGTGACCACCGCCCAGTACGCGCGCTACCTCAACGCGGCTCTGACCGCCGGCGCCGTGCGCGTGGCCGAGGGCCGGGTGCTGGGCTTCTACCCCGGCGATCCGTTCCACGGCCTTAAGCATGAGGAACGCATCGACGCCGGCGATTATCTGCACGTGCCGCTGGATGACCCGAGCACGCGCGTACGTTGGGACGGGCAAATCTTCAGCGCGCCGCCCGAATACGCCGACCACCCGATGGTGATGGTCACGTGGTTCGGGGCGAACGCGTATTGTGCCTTCAACGAGTGGCGCCTGCCCAGCGACCTGGAGTGGGAGAAGGCCGCCCGCGGCCCGGACGGACGCTCCTATCCGT
>CALFZO010000152.1 GCA_937952305.1 uncultured Anaerolineales bacterium
CGCCATTGCCGCAGGCGCAGTCCAGGATGGCCTCGCCCGACTGCGGCGCGAGCAGCCAGGCCGCGGCGGGCGCGAGCATGTGTTGATGGGGGGCGTTGCCGTCGGCGGTGTAATAGTCGTCCCACCAGGCCGCGATCTTGTCCCAGGCGGCGTGCGAGGCGGCGTTGAGGGTATCCGGATCGGTCATGCGCGGGCCTCCGCCTCAAGCTGCAGCCGGCGCTCGGCCACAAAGCGCCCGATGGAGGCCAGGGCTTGGCGGGCTTCAGGCAGCCAGGGCGCCAGAAGCTGCCAGACGTGCCACATGGCCGGATAAGCTTCGAACTGCACGGCCACTCCGGCCGCGCGCGCCTGCTCGGCGAAGCGCCGGGCGCTGTCGTGCAGGAGCTCGGCCTCGCCCACCTGGATCAACAACGGCGGCAAGCCGCGCAGGTCGCCGTACAGCGGCGAGAGGCGCGGGTCACGCGGGTCATTCTCGCCGACGTATTGCGCGCGCAGGCGCTCGGCGAAAGCCATGGGCAGCAGCGGATCACGGACCCGGCGCCAGTCGTCGCCGCGCACCAGGTCCACGGCCGGCGAGAGGCAGACGCCGCCGGCCGGCAACGGCTCGCCGGCCGCCTTCAACTGCAACAGCAGCGCCAGCGTGAAGTTGCCGCCCGCCGAGTCCCCGCCGATGAAAATCTCGTCCGGCGTCAGGCCCTGGCGCAGCAGCCAACGGTACGCGGTCAGGCAATCCTCCAGACCCGCCGGGAACGGATGCTCGGGCGCCAGGCGATAGTCCACGGCCAGCACCGGCCGCCGCAGCCCGCGGCTGAGCTCGGCCACCAGATGCCGATGACCCGCGTACAGGCCCAAGGTCCAGCCGCCGCCGTGCAGGTAGAGCAGCGTCGGGCCGGTTGCGGCGGCCTCCGCCGGCGTGTGCCACTCGGCCGGCACGCCAGCGGCGTCCACGCGCTGAACGCCGGCCCCGGCCGCGCCCAGCACAGCCTGGGCGGCCGCGCCGCGCGACTGGCGCAGTTGAGACAGCGGGGCGTGGTCCAGCCAAAGGCTTAACGGACCGAGCATGGGTCGGAAGAAATAGCTTTGCCAGCTGGGCATATTATTAGAATCGCCACCAGGAGCGCCACGGGAAGCGCAGCTTCCGCGCCAGGCGCAGTTGGCGCGGAAGATAGAGTTGCCACGGGCGGCGCCGGCGCCGGCGCGGCCGGGCCGTCTCGGCGCGCAGTTGCGCGACGTGCGCGACGGCGGCCGCCACCCCGTCTTCGGCGCGCAGTTTCTCGCCCAGGGCCGCCGCGCGGCGGCGCAGATCGGCGTCATTCACGGCGCGGTCGATGGCCGCCGCCAGGCCTTCGGCCGTCAGGGCTTTGTGCGGCAGGCCGGGCGGCCCAGCGCCCAGGTCCGCGACGCGCTGCGCCCAGAAATACTGGTCGCCGAAGATGGGCGTGAGCACACTCGGCCGGCCGGCGCGCAACCCGGCCGCCGTCGTCCCCGCGCCGCCGTGATGCACCACCGCGGCCGTGCGCGGGAAGAGCCAGTCGTGCGGGATGGCGTCAACGGCGAAGACGTTCGCGGGCAGGTCGGCCGACTCCAGCCCGCCCCAGCCGCGCAGCAGCACGCCGCGCTGGCCGGTGCGCCGCAGGGCTTCCAGCACCACGCGCGTCAGCCGCGCGGGATCGCGGCGCGTCATGCTCCCAAAGCCGACATAGACCGGCGGCGGGCCGCCATCCAGAAAACGCTGCAAGGCCTCCGGCGGCCGATAATCCGGCGGCGCATCCAGGAACCAGTAGCCGGTGAGATGGATGTGGGCGCCCCAGTCGGCCGGGCGCGGGACGACGTGCGGGCTGAACGCATACAGCGACGGCAGGGTCTGCAGCAGGCGCTCGCCCAGCGGGCTGTTCCAGGGCAGGCCGCGCAGCCCCAGCACCTTGCGGCGGGCCCGGTCCATGGCCGGCCGCGAGGCCAGCAGGATGGCCTGGATGGTCAGCCAGTAAGTCATGCGGTTGTAGACACCGCCGAACGAGCGGACCGGCGAGAGCAGCACCGGGAATTCGCGCGTGGGATGGGCCGGCTGCAGCAGCGCCAGGGCCACGGGCTGCCCCGTGCACTCGGTGACATGGTAGACCACCAGCATGCCGAAGACGGTCGTGAGCACCAGGTCGGCGCCCTGGCAGGCGGACTGGATCTCGGCAAAGCCGCGTTCGGCCAGCGGCGCGGCGTAGCGGATGAATTGCAGCGCGTAGCGCGGCGGGTTAGTGCTGTTGTCCAGCCAGCGTTGCCCGCCTTCGGTGGCCAGGATGGCTTGCAGGTCGCCGGCGATGGGCGCAAAGCCCAGGCCGTATTCGCGGACGAAGGCCTCGTGGTGGCCGTGCGTGGCCAGGCAGACGCGATGGCCCGCGCGCTGCAGGCCAAGTCCGAAAGCGATGAAGGGCTGCACATCGCCGCGCGTGCCCAGGGTCAGGAGCGTGATGTTCATCGCGCTGAAGACCTCCTCGGCCCGGCCGCGGAGGCCAAGCCGCTTCCAGTATTTGGGGAGCTCGCTCACCGTTGGCCGCCACCCCCTCGGTTCGCCGGGGTCATGTCCGCCTGGCACTGCGCTCCGGGGGAGGCGCGTGAAGCGCAGGGCGAACTTGGGCGCACGGATTAGGCCGCCCGCCCGTTACCGCCCCATCCACTTTAGCATAGATCGCCGGCCGCCTTCGGTCAGGCGAGTGCGGCCTCGATCAAGCCCACGGCCCGCGCCACGCCGGCCTCGGCCCGGATCTGCGCGCCCAGCGCCGCCGCCCGCTGCCGCAGCCCGGCCTCGCCGACGGCGCGCGTGATCGCCGCCGCCAGTGTCTCGGCCGAGAGTTGGAAGAACGCGGGCGCGCGCACGCCTACGCCCAGCCGCACCAGCCGATCCGCCCACAGGAACTGGTCGGCCGCGAAGGGCGCGATTACGGTTGGGACGCCGGCGCGCAGACCGGCCGCCGTCGTCCCTGCGCCGCCATGATGGACCACGGCCGCCACCCGCGGGAAGAGCCAGCTGTGCGGCAGTTCCTGGCTGAAGTAGACGGGCGCCGTCGCGTTGCTGGACGCCGCCTGAGCGAGGCCGCTCCAGCCGGCCAGCACAATGGCGCGCTGGCCGCTCAGCCGGATGGCCTCCAGCACCAGGCGCTGCAAACGCTCCGGGTTTTGGTCATCCATCGAGCCGAAGCCGATGCAGACCGGCGGCGGGCCGCCATCCAGGAAACGCAGCAGGGCCTCCGGCGGCCGCCAGCTCTCCGGGGCGTCCAGGAACCAGTAGCCGGTGACCTGGTGCCAGGCCGGCCAATCCGTCGGCGCCGGCAGGACGTGCGGGCTGAAACCGTAGAGCGTCGTCACCTGGCGCGCATCCCAGCCGGCGTACGGGCCGCTGGCCGGCACCGGCGGCAGCCCATGCCGCCGCCGCCAGCGGTTGAGGATGCCGCCAAACAGGCCCCAAAACACAAACCGAATGACGTGGTGCGTGAACGGGTTGAAGCCGTTGTGCAGACGCGCGCCGAAGGGGGCGAAGAAGGGGTTGGGGAAGGCGCGGGTAGGCTTGATGGCATGCAGGGCCGCCCAGACGTGCGGCAGGCCGCGCGCCTCGGCGATGTCGAGCGCGCCGAATGGGATCGAGGAGGCGACGATGGCCTCGGCCGTCTGGGTGTCCTGCCAGTAGGCTTCGAAAGTCGAGTCCAGCAGCGGCGCGGCCTGCCGCATAAGCGTGAAGATCACGGACAACTGCCCGCCGCGGCGGGCGGCTGCCTGGATCTCCGGCCGGCGGATGAACTCCTGCGGGTTGAGGGTGTTGCTGGGGATGTACTCCAGGCCGGCCCGCGTGATCAGGTCTTGAAAGACCGCCGGCGCCGGCACGCTCACCTGGTGCCCGGCGCGCCGCAGCCCGACGCCCAGCGCCACGTAAGGTTGGACGTCGCCGCGTGAGCCGGCCGGGAGCAGAGTCAGGCGCATACGCCTTCAGCGCAACACAAACGCCACGCGCAGACCGCCGCCCGGCTCATTCACCGCCGTGATCGTCCCGGCTTGAGCCTCGATCAACTGGCGGGCGATGGCCAGCCCCAGGCCCGCGCCGCCGGCCGCGCGCGTGCGCGATTTCTCGCCGCGCCAGAAGCGGTCGAAGAGGTGGGGCAGGTCGGCCTCCGGGACGCCGGGGCCGTCGTCGCTGACGGCCAGCTCGACGCCGGCTGAGGCCGACCGGACCGTGACGCACACCTGGCCGCCCGCCGGCACGTAGCGCAGCGCGTTGCTGAGCAGGTTGCCGATCACCTGGCCGATCCGCTGCGGGTCGGCGTTCACCGCCGGCAGGTCCGGCTCGGCCGCCACCGTCAGGCGGATCTGCTTCTCCTGCGCCTCGGCGTCGAACAGGCCGACGGCGCGCTCGGCCAGATCGCTCAAATCCACCGGCCGGCGGTCGAAGTGCAGCTGGCGCGTCTCCGCCAGCGTCAGCGTGCGCAGATCCTCCACCAGCCGCTCGAGCGTGTACGTCTCGGCCAGCACCGGCGCCACATGATCCTCGTCGGCGGGGTAGATGCCGTCGACGATGCCTTCCAGCTTGCCGCGCATCACGGTCAGCGGCGTGCGCAGTTCATGGGCCACATCGGCCAGCAGGTCGCGCCGCTCGCGGTCGCTGCGCTCCAGGGCGTCGGCCATGTGGTTGAAGCTGTCGG
This sequence comes from uncultured Anaerolineales bacterium, assembly GCA_937952305.1. Lineage (GTDB taxonomy): Bacteria > Chloroflexota > Anaerolineae > Anaerolineales > UBA6663 > SpSt-583. The sequence continues at coordinate 4,683 of CALFZO010000152.1, forward strand.
TCAGGGCGCGCAGGTCGCCCGGCCCGCGCACCGGCACGCGCGTGGAGAGCGCGCCGCCGGCCACGGCCTGCGAGGCGGCGATGACGTCCGCCAAGGGGTTGACGAAGCGGCGCGCCAGCAGGAAGCCGATGACGACGGTGAGCACGCTGAGCGGCACGGCCAGGACGATGACGGGGACGAGCAGGCCGGCCGCCACGGCCAGCGCCTCGAGCCAGGGCCGGTCGGTGACCAACACCAGCGTGCCGATGGTTTCACCGCGCGTCTGCAGCGGGAAGCGCAGGTCGCCGGCCCGCGGCGTGTAGGCCTGGCCGACCAGGGCCGTATCCGCGCGGCCGCCGTCCAGCACGACGCGCTCGGCGGTGTCCAGCAGGAGCGTGGATCGCCACAGCCCGCCGCCATCCTCGCCAGACTGGGCCGCCAGCGGGACGACGGCTTCGACGCCTTCCCAACTGCCGCGCCCCAGGTAATATCCCTCCAACGCGCGGTTGGAGGTGGGCCGCAGGAAGACGCCGGTGCGCGCCGCCTCGCCGACGGCCAGCACGAACACACCGAGCAGAAGCACGACCGTGAGCGCCACCACCAGGCCCAGGGCCTGAAGCAAGAGTTGGAACAGGCGGCGGCGAATCGAACGAGTCAGGGTCTGCGCGTCAGTGGTCATCGTCGGTGACCTCGGTGGACTCGGCCGGCGGCCGGCGGCGCCGCCCGGAACGCCCCGGCGCCCGGAGCAGATGCTGGCCGAGCACATTGACGAAGCCAGCCAGCAGGCCCAGGCCCACCAGGATGTAGACCATGGTGAAGATCTTGCCGAAGTCGGTCTTGGGGCTCAGATCGCCGAACCCGACGGTGGCCAGGGTGACCAGAGAGAAGTACAGGGCGTCCAGCCAGCGCCAGCCTTCGACGGTGTGATAGAAGACGGTGCCAGCCCCCAACGTGAGCGCCACCAGCATCAGCAGGTGGCGAAACTCCGGGTTGTCTGGGTTGCGCAACTCATGCCAGACCGCCGCGACCAGGCGTCCGAGCGTGCGCAGGAAGGCTAGCAGCGAAAGCAGCATCGATGGCTATTTC
>CALFZO010000153.1 GCA_937952305.1 uncultured Anaerolineales bacterium
GGGCGCTTTGTGAACGGGATGGCCCATTTACTATAAGTCCGCAACACGCTCTAGCGCCAGGGTCGCAGCGACGAACGTCTCGGCAGCCGCGCGCGTTTGATCATGCAGGCCGATCAGTGCCGGTGGCGGCTCGGTGGCCGCGACCACGTCAGACAGTCGCAGGGCGGTGTCTAGGTCGCGTTGGGCGGCCTGGCTCTGGTCGAGCAGCCGGGTATCGGCGCTGGTTAGGGCCGTTTGCAAGTGCGCGTCGAGAGACGCCCAGCCGTCCAACCAGCGGGCTGCCTGAACTCGGTAGAGCTCGACCCGCCGGACGGCGGGAAGCAGCAGCACGGGCCGGCCATCTTCCGCGCGAGGCGATACGTGCCGCCCCAGCAGGAAGAGGGCCGCGATCAGGACGCTGATGGCCGACCACCACGCCCATTCGCGCCGGACTTCGATCGTCATAGCGCCTCTTCCAGTTCGAACTCGGCTCCGTCCGGCAGCATATCCACCGGCGCCAGGCCCAACGCTTCGAGCTGGCTGCGCTCCTGCTCGCTGACCTCTTCGAGCTTGCGCTGCCGGTGGGCGTCGCCGCGCACGAAGTCACAGCCGCGCCCGAACATCAAGCCCTGCGCGTTGATCTCCTGGACCAACCGCCAGCGCGCCGCGCGCTTGTCGTAGTAGCGGCGCGCCTCGCTCCAGCCGCTGATGCCCACCTCGGCCCCCTTGCGCAGGTAGGCGTATTCCAGCGCCGCGCGCTCGCCATAGACGGCGACCCGCAACAGGTCGCAGCGGTCGGCTTTGGCTTTCGGCGGGCTGGCCGGCGCCAGCGCCCCCCGGCCAAGTTGGGTGTTGTCGCGCGCCACGATCAGGTTGAACCGGATGTGGGGCGTCTTGCCGTCCAGGACTTCGAAGTGCGGATCGGCGGCCAGCCGGCCGCGAACCCAAACATGATTGTCACGAGGCATTGGTTTTCTCCGAGTGGGATGGTCCGACAAACAATGTCTGCGGGGCGCGGAAAGTCACGTCCAGCCCCGGATGGGTCGGGCCGTTCCGATGCTTGGCGACCAGCAACTGGGTCGCGCCATGTTCGTCGAGTGGGTGGATGAAGACGACCACGTCGGCGTCCTGCTCCTGGGAGCCCGACTCGCGTAAGTCTGAGAGCAGCGGGCGCTTGTCGGCGCGCTGCTCCACGGCCCGCGACAGTTGCGCGCCGGCGACTACCGGCACGTTCAACTCGCCGGCCAGGAGCTTCAGGCTGCGCGATATCGACGCCACCTCCTGCTCACGGTTGGCGTAGTGCCCGTCGCCGCGCAGGAGTTGCAGGTAGTCCACGACGACCAGGTCGAGGCCTTCGATTTGCGCCAGGCGCAGGCAGTGCGCGCGGATCTGGGCCGGGGTCTCGGCCTCGCCGGGGCCGAAGAGCCGGACCGGCCAGCGTTTCAGGCTGGCCACGCCCTCGGCCAGGCGCGGCTTCTCGGACTCGCGGAGCAGGCCGAAGCGCAGCCGGCGGGCATCGAGGCCCGTGGCTTGCGCGAGCAGCCGCTCCACCAGCTGCAGGCCTGCCATCTCCAAAGAGAAGACGGCCACGCGGCGGCCGGTGTGCTGCGCGGCGTGTCGAGCTGCCCCGAGCAGCAGGCTGGACTTGCCGGTGCCCGGCCGCCCGGCCACGATGACGAAGTCCGACCGCTGCCAGCCGCCGAGCACCTCGTCCAGGGGCGCGAGGCCGGTGGCGAGGCCGGGCAGGGTCCCGCTGGCGGTGCGCTCCTGCGCGACGACCTCGTAGCGTTCGGCGGCCTCGGCCAGGGTTATCCCCTCGCGATGACGGGCACTGCCTCGGACCTGTGCCAGGGCCGCTTCCGCATCGCCGAGCACCTCGTCCGGCCCACGACCCTCGTCGTAGGCCAGCCGGGCGATGTGGGACGCCGAGTCCAGCAGGCGCCGGCGCAGGGCGTCACGGGCGACGATCCGGCCGTAGGCCTCGGCGTGGAGGGACGACGGCACCGTGTTGAGGAGCTGCGCCAGGTAGGCCGTGCCGCCGAACTCGTCGAGCTGGCCGCGCCGCTCCAGGGAGTGCGAGACCGTCAGCACGTCGATGTGGGTCTGGTCGCGGAGCAGCTCCTCGAACGTGTCCCAGGCCCAGCGGTGCTTGATCAGGTAGAAGTCGTCGGCGCGCAGGAAGGGGCTGACCTCGAAGTAGGCGCCCGGGTGGATCAGGACGGAGCCCAGGACGGCCTGTTCGGCGTCGGTCGAATACAGGGCGGGAAGTGCCAGTGTGTCGCTCATAGCGGGTCTCCGTGTCTGCCTTCCGCGATCAGGGGCACGACCGGCGTCGCGGTGAGCGCGGTCAGGGTCTGGCGCACGTCCGCTGGCAACAGGGCCAGGTCGGTCGCCTCGCGCAGCAGCTGGTCGTACAGGTCGCAGAAGTGCTTGCGTTCGGCCGCGACGTTGTCGCTCAAACACAGGCGCCGCCAGCCCGTGCGCCGGATGACCTCGGCCACGAGGGGATCGGACCATTCCGGCGTGCCGGCGTAGCCCACGCGCTGGATCGCCTGCAGCACCGTCTCCCAGGCCTCGCGCCCGGAGCGGGCGGCCCGCCGGTCGGGTAGGGCCTTCAGTGCGGCCCGGCGCAGCTCATGCACGCTCGGGAAGAACGCGCTCAGGCTGATGTGCGTCCGCGCGGCCAGCCAGAGCTGCTCCACCGGCAGATCGCCGAGCTCGCGGATATACACCGCCGGGGTGTGCTCGCCCGCGCTGTACATCGGGTAGGCGGCCTCCAGATAGGCCAGCACTTCCAGGATCTCAGTCTCGGTCGGCACTGCGACTCCTTTCCAGGGCGCGCTGAAAGCCGCCCGTTCGTCTCTGGGTTGAAGACCGGCGTGGCCTATCCGCCTGGACGTTCCCGGCGGGCCGCGGCTGGTCTGGTCCGTTCTGGCGCCAGCGTTCCAGCATGCGCTGGGCGTACGGGATCACGTCCTTGGCGACCCCCAGGCTGTGAGCCAGAGCCTGCGTCACCCAGGCGGGGCCTGTGGACCCACGCGCCCGTGCAGCCTCATCGAATTGCGCCCCCATCCAGTTCAGGCGCGTGATCCGCGCCGGCGTCAGGGCCTCGCCCGCCTCGATCAGGCGCTCGGCGGCTTCCGCAAGCTCCGGCAGCAGTCGCGCGCTGGGCTCCACATCGGCTTCCCCGTGACGGGCCTCGGCTTCCGGCTGGCTACGGGCGGCGCGTTCCGGCTCTGGGGCGGGTGAGGTGGAGGCGGGCTGCCGGGTGAGCGGCGGCTGGTTGCGGATGATGCGCGCGCACAGTGCGAAGGAGCGCGGCGGTGTGGGCCGGGCGAAGGCGGCGTCGATGCCGGTCCTGATCTCGTCGACTGTGTAGCCATCGGCTTGCAGTTGCCTGAGAGCGGCCGATTCCTTCTCTGAGAAGGTGACCGGCTGACCCTGGCGTTCGGCGAAGTGGGCGACGGCGGCTTCCTGGAAGTGAGAGGTCATCTCAAAATCGGGGTCGGGCGCGACCCCACCCCCTCCTCCAGGACTCCCCTTATTTGTGCCCGATTCATGGACAGCCTCTGCCCGATTGGCGGGATCGGAGTCCGTGCCTGAAACTGGGGCACGGGCTATCTGGAGCCGGGACCGGCCCGTGCCCGATAGTTGGGCACGGACCACATCCTTGGAGAGCACGTTGCTCAGGTTGCCGGCGATGATGTAGATCTTGCTCTTGGTGAACTGATGGCTGCTCCCAACCTGTAAGGGTCGCCGCCGCTCCGGATCGCCGGGGGCGGTGGGGCGCAGGTCGCAGATCGTCAGCAGTCCGCGCCGGGCCAGGCGCTGGGTGGCGGCTGCGATGGTGTCGCGCTTCACGTTGCCGAGTTCCCGAGACAGGCCCAGGTCCGAGACCGTGGCATACAGCCGGCCCTCGTCCGCCGCGCTGATGAGACCCTTGCCGAGCAGCTCCTGAAAGAACTCGCCGCGCAGCGGGCGGGCGTGCAGACCGATGGCGATCAGGACGACGAGATCGGTGCCGTGATGGCCGCAGAACTGGCCCAGCCAACCCGAGGTGAGGGCATCGGCGAAGAAGCTGATGGAGACGTCGAAGGTCTCTGACCAGCGCGGCTGTTCGGCCTCGACCGTCAGTTCCTGCTGGTACGCGATGCGGATGATGCGCTGAGTGCTCATAAGTCCTGCAGCATGAAACCCGTGCAGGATGCCGCCCGCCTAGAGTTCCACCCCCAGATGGCCGGTATCCAGCTCTTCCGGGCCCTGTCCGTGGGCCTGGCCCGGCCTGTCCGCGTTTGGCTGGCGCCCGTTGCGCAGCAAGTCGATGATGACGGCCTCTACCGAGTCGGATGGAGCGGCCTCGATCGCGGCGATCACGTGCGCGTCATGCCGGGGATAGAACTCCAGGTCGGCGTGGAGCACGAGGCGTCCATCCTTGCGCTGCCGGAAGCGCCGGCTCGGCTCGAGGGCCGCGAAGCGGTCGACGTAGGCGCGCAGGGCGCTGGTGACCGGGCCGGCCAGGTTGTCGCTCGTCTCCAGCGCGTGGATGACGGCGTCATCCTGGCCCTTTGCCAGGGTGATGCTCACGACGGCGATCACGGTGCCGTTGGGGCGGTGGCGGAGTTTGCGCGTCATGCCGCGTTCTTCATCCCGTACTTGTACAGGCCGCGCACATTGGCCGTCACCGGGTCTTCGGGCCAATGGACGGCCGCGCCCTTGGCGGTAAGGGCGTAGCGCAGCCGGTCGCCCAGCACGACGCTGCCGCCGCCACAGGGGATGACGACGTCGAAGCGCTTCAGGTTGGCCGCGATCCGTTTGAGGGCAGCCAGGATTTCGTGGAGGTAACCGTCCAGGTCGGCGCTGTCGAACTTCAAGCCCCCGCTGCGGAGCGCTTCGTCGAGCTCCATCACGTCGTGCCCGTTGGTGGCCACTCTCTCTAGGAGGCGGCGGACCCCCACTTCCGCGCCGCCCACGAACGACTCCAGCACCTGGCCATTCTTGAGAACGTAGACGTCCAGGGTGTTCATGCCGATGTCTACCACCAGGACCTCGCACCGGCTCACGCCGGCGCGGGCCTGCAAGTCATCGTCGTAGGCGTAGTCGAGGTAGGCGCCAGCCGGCTGTGCCAGCACCTTGATGCGGGCGATGGAGAACTGCACAGCCTGGCCGCCCACGCTGTATTCGTGCGTGGTCTTGAGGCCCTTGAGTTGCCCCATCACGGTCTGAGCCTGTTGCAGGTCTTCCAGGAGCGGCACCGGCAGGCCGACGACGAGCATCGCGTCGCCCAGTGGCCCGTTCTGCACCTGCGCCAGCGCCGCGTAGAGCAGCGCCATGCGCTCTGGGCTGACGAGCGAGGAGAAATCCATCGAGGTGCGCAGCGCGCCCTTTGCAGTTGCGCCAGCGCCGACGGCGTACTCGTGGCCGTTGAAACTGACCAGGGTGGCGTGCCGGCCGGCGGACTTCAGGCCAATCGCGGCCATCCCGATGTTGCGCGGGATGCTGATATGCGAGGGAACCAGGCCGATTTGACCCCCGACGCAGACCTTGGTGTTGCCGAATCCGGGGTCATAACCGATGATGGGCGCGTGAAGAGAAGAATGTGTGGGTGACATAGATGTGGGCTCCGTGTAGGTGATCGTGTGGCATAAACGAAAACGCGACACCGATCCGGGCGCTAAACGTCAGCGCCTCGGGATGGGTGTCGCGAGGGATTCCATCGGCCGCCCGGGTAGGGCGGTACGGGGATGTCCAGGTCAGGTAGAATGAACGTTACGCGATTAGATGACTCCGCGCGCCTTGGCGACGCGATGTTGATCCTCTGAGCTGCAACGCCACCCATGCCGGCCGGCCCTCTGTTGACCACTGTCCAGCGCCTGATCGCCAGCGACCTGCCTCGGCCCGATCTCCTGGCTCGGACCGTCGCCGCCGTCGGCGAGGCGTTTGATTTCATCGATGTGGGCGTGCTGCTGGTGGACCCGCACGACGCGGAACAGCTGATCCTGCGCGCCTCCAACTACGCCGGTTTCCCGGACGCCGTCGACCAGTACCGCCAGCCGCGCGCCGGCGGCGTCATCGGGCGCGCGCTGCGCCAGGGCCGGCAACTGCTCGTGGCCGATGTCCAGCAGGACCCTGATTATCAGCCGCTGCCGGGCGTGGCCATTGCCGCCGAATTGGTGACGCCGCTGTGGGTGGGCGGCGCGCTCGTAGGCGTGCTTAACGTTGAGTCCGAGCACCCGATCACGCCGGAAACCGCGGCTGCCGTCGGCGCGGTGGCGGCCCTGCTGAGCGCGGCGCTGGAGGCGCGGACCGCATGACGACATCACCGGATCGCGTACGCACGGCCGTGATCGGCACAAGCTGGTGGGCGGAGGGCGCGCATCTGCCCGGATTGCGCGCCCGGCCGGACGTGGAACTGGCGGCCCTGTGCGGACGCAACCCCCAGCGCCTGGCCGAGATGGCGGCGAAGTACGCGATCCCGCGCACTTTCACCGATTATCACGCCATGCTGGCCGAGGTCCGGCCGGAGGTGGTGGTGGTGGCCACCCCTAATCACACGCACGCGCCCATGACGCTGGCGGCGCTGGAGGCCGGCGCGCACGTGATCTGTGAAAAGCCGCTGGCTCTGGACGCCGCCCAGGCGGCGGCGATGCTGGCGCGGGCGGAGGCACTGGGCCGGCGGCACCTGGTCTTGTTCTCGTATCGCGGCCTGCCGGCGCCGCGTTTTTTGAAGACCCTGATCGATGACGGGTATATCGGCCGCCCCCACCATGTACAGGGGACGTATCTGCACGCCTCCTGGCTGGACGTGAACCGGCCCGCCAACTGGAAATTCCTGAAGGCCGAGGGCGGCAGCGGCGTGCTGCATGACCTCGGCGCTCACGTTATCGACCTGGTGCAATGGTGGTTGGGGCCGGCGGTGCGCGCCGCGGGCAGCCTGCGCACGTTTATCGGCGAGCGGCCCCGGGCCGACGGGACGCGCGTGGCCGTGGAGACCGACGACGCGGCCGCCTGCGTGCTCGAATTGGCCGAGGGCGCCCAAGTGACGCTGCAGGTCTCGCGCGTGGCGCCGGGTCGGCACAATTACCAGCGTTTCGAGTTGTACGGCGATCGAGGCGTTTTGGTGTACGAGTACGAGCAGGCCTGGGCGCACCTGGGCCGCGTGTGGGGGGCGCGCGCGGGCGAAGGGGAACTGCGGCCGATCCCGCTGCCCGACGACCTGGCGGCGGGCTTTGCGGGGCCGGAGACCTTTCCGGCCGTCTACCGGGCGCTGACCGATCCCTTCTTCGCCAGCCTGCGCGCGGCCGGTCCGGCCGCGGCGCCCAGCTTTTTCGACGGCCTGGCCGCGCAGCGCGTCATCGAGGCGGTGTTGCGCTCGGCCGAGAGCGGTCGCTGGGAGAGCGTGGGCGGGTAGGCGCAGGCGCGCCGCCGCCTACGATTGGCGCAGCAGCTCGGCGCAGCGCGCGGCCCGGTTGGCGATGGTATGCGCCGGGGCTTCCTGGGCCAGCTTCTCGACCACAGGCAGGGCCTGCGGATCGCGGATCAATTCCAGCGCCTCCAGCGCCAGCTTGCACGTCGTCCACACCATCTGCAACGGTTCTTCCTCGCTGTAGCGCTGGCGGGCGGTGGGGGCCCAATCGCTGGCCGGCAGCCGAATCATCGCCAACAACAAATCGGTCAGCGGCTTGACGGCGCGTGGATCGCGCAGTTGGCCCAGCGCGCGGACCGCCGCCCAGCGTGGGAACGGCTGGCCGTCGGTCTGCATCATGCGCACGAGCGGCTCGAAGGCGCGCGGGTCGCGCAGGACGCCCAGCGTCTCGGCGGCGGCGGCTCGCCGATCGGCGTGGCTGCTGCTCAGCACATCGATGAGCGGCCCCACCGCGCGCGCGTCGCCGCGCTGGCCCAGCGCCAGCGCCACAGCCTCGCGGACATAGTCGTCGCCGTCGTGGGCGGCTGCCACCAACGCGTCGGCGGCGCGCGGATCGGGCAGGGCGCCCAGCAGAGCGGCGGCGCGGCTGCGCGCCTCTGCCTCCAATTCGCCCAGGTTAGGGCCGATCCCCAGGAAGCCGGTGACGCGCCGGGGCTTCGGCCAGTTGTAGCGGCGGCCCAGGATCGCGGTCAGCGTGTCCAGGGCGGCGAGGCCAGCCTGGCGCAATTCGTGTTCGCCCTGGGTGCGGGCGGCCTCGTCTGGTTGGTACAGGCGATTGGCGGAGATATCGACATCGGCCATGATGCTCACTGCGTATCGACCGGTTTGGCTCCGGTGACGGCGACCAGATCGGTGACGTTAAGGCGCAGGTTGGCGCCGCGCTCGCCGGCGCTGATGTGGATGAACGGCAGCGCCAGCGCGGCTCGTTCCAGGCAGATCTCAAAACCGCGGTTGAGCAGGGCCAGCGCCGAGATCCCGCCCACCTGCAGCTTGGTCAGCGCTTCGGCCTCCGCTTGGGAGGCCATGCGCAGTTTCTTCTTCTCACCCAGCGCGGCGGCGAGGGCTTTCAGACTGACCTCGCGGCCGGCGGGGGCCATGACGAGCAGCGGCTTGCGGCCGCGGTCTTCGCGCAGGACGACCAGGGTTTTGTAAACGTGGTCGGGCGGAACTCCCAGGAGTTCGGCCGTCGCCTCGGCCGAGTGCTTGTCCTTGGAGAACTCAAACACCGTGTAGGCGATGCCGCGCGCATCCAACAGGCGCGTCACATTGTTCTTGAAAGGCACGCGGCGAGGGTAGCACGCGTCCGGGCCAACCGTCAAGCGGGGCGCGCGCGCCCGGCGGGGGCCGCTCCAACCCCGGCCGCGGGCGCGTGATTGACTTGACGGCAATCCCGGCTACACTTCCGCCCACATCGCCATCGGCCCGCATCCGCTATGCCAAAACTGCAACATATCTCGGCTGCCCCCACCAACCCGCATCCCGCCACACCGTTCAAGGGCTTCGATGTCGCCGCGCTCTACCAGGGTCCGGTGGCCGACGCGCAGCCCGGCGCCGGGCCGGCGGTGCCCTACGCCGAAAAGCTGCGCCAGGCCTATTTCTGGATCGTCAACAACGCCATCATCAGCCCGCACTACGACATCGAGTACAACGACGGGCCCAGCGCCAGCTTCGTCGTCGGCGACAGCAAGGCGCGCTTCAACCTGCCGTCCGGCCAGAGCTACTCCAGCTTTGTGCTGCTGCCGCTGCTGAACTTCGCCGTGCGGCGGCGCTGCCTGCTGGTGGGCGGTCCCGGCCGCGGCAAGACGGCCAGCGCCATCCTGATGGGCATCCTGGCCGGCTACTCGCTGCGCGATGTGCGCCGCGGTATGCAGCACGGCCAGCCGCAGATGACCATCGCCGACCTGCTGGGCAACCCGCTGCCGGCCGACCTGGTGGGCGCCCAGAGCATGGACAGCGTGCGCATCGCCTGGCGGCGCTGGTTGAGCATGCGCGTGAAGATCGTGGATGAGTACAACCGCATCCCGACCCGCACGCAGAGCGCGCTGCTGACGCTGATGGCCGACAACTACGCCGAGATCCTGGACCAGATTTTCGAGGCGCCCGAGTCGGCCTGGTACCTGACCGCCAACGACGACCTGGGCGGCGGGACCTACCAGGTGATCGAAGCCCTGCGCGACCGCATCGACGTCGTGGTGCGCGCGCTGGCCTTCAACCTGCGTTTCCTCAAAGACCTGCTGGACCGGGTGGAGCAGGGCCTGCGCCCGGAGGAAGTGATGCCGGCGCAGGTGATCTTCAGCCAGGACGAGTGGGACGGCCTGTATCGTGAGATCCTGGCCGTGACGCTCCCGCCCGAGGTGCGCCGCCGCCTGGAGTTTTTCGCCAGCCAGTTCGAGTTCTTCGAGCCGGCCGCCGAGCAGTTGGAGTACAAGACCAAGGACACGGCCAAGCTGGCCGGCGCGGAATGGCGCAACCTGGCCGGGGCCGAGAGCGGCAAGGACCGGCTGAAGGACCTGGGCGCCCAGACCAAGAACGGGCTGTCGGTGCGGGCGCTGATGACGCTGCTGGTCTTCACCAAGGCCCTGGCCTACTTTCGCGGCAACGGCGAGGTGGCCCTGGAGGACCTGCGCCAGATCGTGCCGTTCGTGCTGCACGACAAGCTGGTGCCTGATTTGGATGCGCCTTTCTTCGAGCAGCCCGGCCACAACGTCTACCGCGCCGACCGGATCGGCTGGATCCGCAAATTGTTCGACCTGGCCTGCGCCGAATATGATCGGCTGGACCTGGACCGCGAGGACCCGGTAGCCGAGCTGCAGGCCGAGTTCGAGGCCGGCCTGGAGGGCGTGGGCGAGTCCGACGTGCGCGCCCGGCTGGTGAAGATCGAGCGCCTGATCGGCCAGTGGAGCGGCGGGCGCAAGTTGTACGGGCACGTGTACGACGATCTGCTCAAGCTCAAGTACCTGCACCAGCGCTACACCAACTATATGCGCTGGCTGAAGTCGCGCTGAGAGCCGGGCAGCCGCATGGCCTCCACCCTCACCGGTCCGTTCGCCCTGGTGCTGCGGGAGCAGCGCGAGCGCTTCAATACCAAGTTCGCTCAAGCCCGGCGTGAACGGCCGCGGCTTGACCCCGAGGCCGTCCTGGAGGGTCTGCGCACGTCGCTGGCGCCGGCTGTGGAGGCCGTGTCTGCCGCTGCCCCGGAGCAGACGGCGCCGGCAGCCGACGTGTTGTACGACGTGCTGCTGGACCTGGTCGGCCAAGACTTGCTCGGACCAGCCGCGCGTTATCCGGTCCTCAACCAGGGGTGGGCGCAGCTCTTGCCTCGTTTGGGTCGTTTCCTGGCCGCCGCGCCCCGAGCGGTGGCCGGCTCCCTCACCAACGCGCTCTACAACCTGTCCGCCACACCGGGCGCTCGGCCGGAGCAGTGGCTGAGCTTGATGGCCGCGGCCGGCGACGCCTGCCCGGACGTGGAGACCCTGCTGGCCGCCGGCCCGGTTGCGGCCTGGCGCGCCGGGCTGGCCCATCTGCGCGCCGGCGCACTCAAGACGGCTCAGACGCTGCCGCCGGCTGTGGCGCGGGCCGCGCTGGGCTTACCGGACGGGTCCGAGCCGTTGGAAACCGTTCTGGCCGGATTGGCCGCTGACCCGTGGTGGGAGCCTTCCTCGGCCGGCCCGCTGCCCGCGGCGGCGCGCCGGATTGGCGTGGCCGCGCGCGTCGGCGCTTTTCGCGGCTTCGGCGGCCTGTTCCTGCGCCCGCCCATCGTGGCCGCAGCCGGCGAGCATTTTCTGGTCAGCGACGGCGAGGACTCGTGGCTGCTGGTGGCCGATGTGTGGGGTGCCACTTTCCACCGCGCCGCCGGCCTGCCGACTTCCCGGCCGCCTTCGCCTTTCAGCCTGAGCAAGGACGGCACCGTGAAGGCGGACGGCCAGGCGGTGCGCCTGCCCGAGCTGGCTGAAATCACCAGCCACGCCGCCAACGCCAACACCCTGGCCGTGACCACGGCGCTGTCTCACGCCGTGGTCCTGGTGGCGCTGCGATGAGCGCGGGCCGCGCCCCGGCCGCGCCGCCCGACCTGGAGGCGCTGCGCGCGCAGTGGCTGGCCCAGTGGCCGGCGGCCCTGGCTTGTTGGAGCCGCTTCACCAAACTCAGCGAACCACGCTGGTGCTTCACGGCCGAGGACGCTCAGCGCGAAGGGCTGACCCAGTCGTTCGCCATGATCCGGCTGGATGACCACGCCGTGGTGGTGAACCTGCGGCTGGCGGCCGAGCTCAACGTCCAGGCGTTCGCGCTCGAGATCCTGGCGCATGAGATCGGCCACCACGTCTATTGCCCGGCCGACCTCACCGACAACGCGCGCATCATCGCGCGCATCCGCTGGGCGCTGCCCACCAAGGAACACCTGGCCGGCCTGGTCAGCAATCTGTACTGCGATCTGCTCATCAACGACCGCTTGCAGCGCGCTCACAATCTGCGGATGGTGGGCGTCTACCAGGCGCTCGGCCAGGGCGCCTCCGACCGGCTCTGGCAGCTCTACATGCGCACATACGAGATCTTGTGGAGCCAGACGCGCGGCTCGCTGGTCGACGCGTTTCAGGACGATCAGTTGGAGGGCGACGCTCAACTGACGGCGCGGCTGGTGCGCCATTACGCCCGCGATTGGCTCGACGGCGCCGGCAAGTTCGCGGCCCTGTGTCTGCCCTACCTGTTGGACGAGAAGAGCCAGGGGGCGCGCTGGGCCAGCGGCTGGCGCGATATGGAGCAGGCCGGGCAGGGCGGCTTCCCCAGCGGCCTGACCGAGATTGAGGCCGGCGAGAAAGAAGGCGCGGTCCATCCGGCCTATGATCCGGAATTGGCCGGCCTGGACGCGGACCCGGATGAGTTGAAGAACGATGGCCGCGGCGCCCAGCCCAGCGCCAGCGCGCAGGCCGGCGGGACGCGCGGCCAGGCCCGCGAGCCGTTCGAGTTCGGCCAGATCCTCAAGGCCCTCGGCCTGAAACTAACCGACCACGAGATCGCCGTGCGCTACTACCGCGAGCGCGCCGTGCCGCACCTGATCCCGTTCCCGGAGCGCAAACTGCCGCAGGCCGTGGACCCTTTGCCGGAAGGCCTGGACACCTGGGACATCGGCGCGCCGCTGGAAGACGTGGATTGGCTGCACAGCGTGCTGGTGAGCCCGCGCGTGGTGCCGGGCCTGACCACGGTCCAGCGCGTCTGGGGTGAGTCACCCGGGCAGGAGCCGGAGAAGGAGCCGCTGGACCTGGACCTGTACGTGGACTGCTCGGGCTCGATGCCCAACCCGCAAGTCAGCACGTCTTTCCTGACCCTGGCCGGCGCCATCATCGCGCTCTCGGCGCTGCGCACCGGCGCCCGCGTCCAGGCGACGCTGTGGAGCGGGGCGCGTCAGTTCCTGAAGACTGACGGTTTCGTGCGCGACGAGGCCGCCGTGCTGCGCATCCTCACCGGCTATCTGGGCGGCGCCACGGCCTTCCCCATCCACATCCTGCGGGACACGTTTCAGGAGCGCCACCCGCCGGCGCGGCCCGCCCACATCCTGGTGATCTCGGATGACGGCGTGACGACGATGTTCGCCAAGGATGAGAAGGGCAACAGCGGCTGGGACATCGCGCGGATGGCGCTGACCAATGCCCGCGGCGGCGGCACGTTCGTGCTCAACCTCTACCAGGACTGGTCCAAGTATCCGGACCTGGTCAAGGCCGCTGAAATGGGCTGGAACCTGTTCGTCATCCGCAATTGGGAGGAATTGGTGAAGTTTGCGCGTGAGTTCAGCCGGTTGAAGTATGGCGGCGACCGGGTTTAGGCTGCGGCGGCCATGACGACGGCGTCGGGGCCTCTGTTGGAGACGCTGACCCGCCGCCTGGCGGAGACGCCGCCGGACTTTCTGGCCGAGCCCCGCCTCGGCCCGGCCGGCCAGGTGTCCGTGGACGCCGTCGTCGCCGACCTGTTGCGGACTTTGGGCGCCGACGACCTGCGCCCGGCCGATCTGACGGCCTTGCGCCCGCCGGCGCGCCGGGCGAAGACCGAACGCCGCTGGCTGCGTGCCGTCCTGCTGGCCAGCTGGCTGCTGGCCGACCCGTGGTTCGCCGAGCGGCAGCTGTGGGCCGAGGCGCATGGCTTCCTGTTCAGCCCGGAGCTGCGCGAGTTGGCCGAGTCCGCTGAGGCGCCCAAGCTGATGGCCGACGCCGACCGGCGTGAAGAGCTGGTCCGCCTGTGCCTCAAGGGGCTCGGGCTGCGGCCGGCGAATGAGACCGAGGCGCAGGCGCAGGACCGGCTGACGACCATCAGCACGGCCGAACGCCAGCGCGTGATCCAGGCCGCCCGCGCCGCTGAGGAGCGCGCGCGCCAGATCCGCGAGGAGCTGGCGCGCCAGGCCGCCCAGGAGGCCGCGGACAAGTGGTCGCGCGAGTAGAACCCATGACCGACGCCGAGCGCTTCCCGTTGCTCACCGACGCTGGCCGCGCCCTGCTGCGGCGCCTGCGTGAACACCCGCACGCCCCGCGCTACACGGCCGAGTGCGGCCACCGCCTGACCGCCGCCGCCCTGGCGCAGGTGCGCGCCTTTGAGGCCGAGCTGCGCGCGACTCCGCCCGGCTGGCCGGCCGAGGCCCGGCCGACCTGGCTCGCTGAGTTCGTGGCGTTCTGCTTCGCCGAGGTGCCGTTCTACCGGCGCTACGGCGAGCGGCCGGCGCACTTCGCCGATATCCCCACGCTGGAGCGCGCCGATTTGAGCCCGGCGCCCTGGGATTTCGTGCCGGACAGCCTGGCGCTGGACGGCTTGATCGTCAACTCCACGTCCGGCACCACCGGGCATGCGCTCACGATCATCTCGCAGCCCGTGGTCGGCGGCCTGTACACGCCGCTGATCAAGGCCGCCCTGGAGCGCGTCGGCGTGACGTTGACCAGCGGCGCCGGGGACGTGGCCTGCGTGTTGGTGGGCTATCAGCACAAGGCTTACACCTATCCCTCGGTCACGCCGCAGCAGGGCGAGGCCGGCCACCTCAAGCTCAATCTGCACCCCGACGATTGGCGTGACCCCGCCGACCGCGCGCGCTTTCTGGACGACCTGAACCCCGAGATCTACACCGGCGACCCGCTGGCCTTCGCCGAGCTGTTGGCGCTGCCGCTGCGCGGCCGGCCGAAGGCGCTGGTCTCCACGGCGATGGCCCTGCTGCCGGGCCTGCGCCGGCAGTTGGAACAGCGCTTCAGCTGCCCGGTGGTGGACCTGTATTCCATGAACGAGTCCGGCCCGATCGCGGCCCGGGCCGGCGACGACGACTTCGCCCTGCTGCACCACCGCCTGTATGTCGAGATCCTGGACGACGAGGGCGCGCCGGTGCCCGATGGCGGGCGCGGCGAGGTGACCCTCACCGGCGGCTTCAACCCCTGTCTGCCGCTGCTGCGCTATCGCACGAACGATCACGCCGCGCTGGCCTGGCGCGCAGGCCGGCCGGTGCTGGTCGGTTTGGAAGGACGCCCGCCCACCGTCTACCGCGCGCCCGACGGCCGGCGCGTGAACAACCTGGACGTGACCGGCGCGCTCAAGGCGCTGGCGCTGCCGCAGTATCAGCTGCACCAGGCCGCCGACGGCGCGCTGCGCCTGCGCGGGCGCGGGGCGCCGGCGATGCTGGAGGCGGCCCGCGCCGCACTGCTGGACCTGTTCGGGCCGGGCCAGGCGCTGACGGTGGAGGCCGTGGTCGAGTTCGGCGGGCCGGGCGACAAGGTCATCCAGTACACGAGCGACCTCCAAGACGCATGACCACCGGCCTGATCATCGGTAAATTTCTGCCGCCGCATCTGGGCCACCTGCACCTGATCGAGCAGGCCCGCCGGCGCGTGGACCGCCTGACCGTGCTGGTCTGCTCGCTCCGGGCTGAGCCCATCCCCGGCGCGCTCCGCCACCGCTGGGTCCAGGAGTTGTGTCCCGGTGTGGACGTCCAGCACTGCCCGGACGAGAACCCGTCCTACCCGCACGAGCACCCCGACTTCTGGGATTTCTGGGTGCGCAGCATCCGGCGCTTCGTGCCGCATGGTCCGGATGTGGTCTTTTCGTCGGAGGCGTACGGCGATGAATTGGCCCGGCGTTTAGGCGCCGGCCGCCACGACCTGATCGACCTGGGGCGGAGCACTTACCCGGTGTCAGGCACGGCCGTGCGGGCGCGCCCGTTCGAGCACTGGGCCTTGATCCCGGCGCCGGTGCGCGCCTACTACACCCGCAAGGTCACGCTGGTGGGCGCTGAGTCCACCGGCAAGACCACGCTGGCCGCGCAGCTGGCGGCCGCCCTGAACACGACCTGGACCGAGGAGTACGGGCGCCTGTACGTTGAGCAGGTGCGCGCCGTGACCGAGCACGACGATTTGCGCCGGATCGCGGACGGGCAGGCGGCGCTGGAGGCTGCCGGGCTGCGCCAGGCCAACCGGCTGTTGATCTGCGACACCGATCTGCTGGCGACGATTATCTGGCACGAGCGTTACTTCGGCGCTTGCCCGGACTATCTGCACGCTCTGTATGCCGATCGCCACAGCCACTTGTATCTGCTGTGCGCGGCCGATCTGCCCTGGGTGGCGGATGGCTATCGCGATTCCGGCGACGACTGGCGGCCGTGGTTCGAGAGCCGCTTCGTGGATGAGCTGGAGGCGCGCGGACTGCCCTATGTGCGGATCAGCGGCGCTTACGAGCAGCGCCTCGAGCAGGCCCTGGCCGCCATCCGCCGGGCCTTCCCGGAGGCGGTCCGGCTGATGCGGGAGCGAGCGCGGGATGCCGCCTGAGCTCGTCGTCGTCTGGCGCGTCACCGCCGCCTGCGACCTGGCCTGCCTTTTCTGTGGCTACAGCCGGGAGCTGGCGCGGCCGCGCCGTCAGGTGCGGGCCGCAGACGCCCTGAGGTTCGGCGGCGTGCTGGCCGAGTGGCAGGCCGCAACTGGCCGGAGCGTGCTGGTGAGTTGGCTGGGCGGCGAGCCGCTCTTGTGGCCGCCGCTGTGGGCGGTGAGCGCGGCGCTGCGGGCGCGCGGTCTGCGGCTCAGTGTGACGACTAATGGCACGCGCCTGGACGTGCAGGCCTGCGCGCAGTTGGCCCGCGACTTCGCGCAGGTGACGGTGAGCGTGGACGGGTTGTCCGCCTGGCACGCACAGGTCCGCGGCGCGCCCGGTCTCTACGCGCGGGTGCGCGCCGGCGTGCTGGGCCTGGCCGAGGCCCGCGCCCGGCACGGCGGCAGCGACCTGCTGATTCGCGTCAACACCATCCTCATGCGCTCTAATGTGCGCGACTTCGAGGCGCTGGGCGCAGCCCTGGCCAATTGGGGCGTTGATGAGTTAACCTTCAACACCCTGGGCGGGGCGGATCGCGGCGGACCGTTCTACGCCGCCGAGCGCCTGCGGCCGGAGGACGTGGCCGAGTTCAGCGCCGCCCTGCCGGCTGTGCGGGCGCGGTTGGCGGAGCGCGGGCTGCACGTGCGCGGCAGTGCCCGTTATCTCGAACGTCTGGCCGCTCAGGCCCAGGACCAGGCCTGGCCCGTGGCCGAGTGTGGGCCGGGGCGGAGCTTTCTGTTCGTGGACGAGGCTGGGCGGGTAGCCCCGTGCGCATTCACGCTGGAAAACTTCGGCCGGCCGCTGGCGGCGCTGCGCACACCGGCGGATATCGCGCAACTGGCCGGGGACTGGTCTGCCGCGCAGCGGCGCGCCGCGCCGCCGCCGTGCGCGGACTGCCGCAGCACGCAGGTCTTCGAGAAGTTCGCGCTGTCCGAGACGAGGGCGCCGGCGGATTGGGCGCCCTTAACCCTGGTGGAGCTATGAAGAACGAAGGTCCACCTCTGGAGCTGCTCACCCGGCGCCTGGCCGAGACGCCTTCGGAATTCCTGCTGGAGCCCCGGCTTGGCCAGTCGGACGGCATCCACGTAGAGGCCGTGGCCGGCGATCTGCTGCGCGCGCTGGGCGCGGGACCCCTGAGCGCGGCCGCCAGCGCGGCCCTGCGCGGCCAGTCGCGCGAGCGCGACCGCAACCGCCTGCGCCTGGCCTTGCTCGGGTGCTGGCTGCTGGGCGAGGCTTGGTTTGCCGCTCAGCCGGAGATGGCGCCGCGCGCCGAGATCTGGCTGACGCGCGGCCTGGCCGACCTGGCCGCGGACCTGCCGGCCGAGCGCTGCGTGTCTGACGGGGATCGGCGCGAGGAGTTGGCGCGGCTGGCGCTGGCGGCCCTGGACCTGCGGCCAGCCGGCGAGACGGAGGCCCAGGCCCGCGACCGGCTTAACACGCTCAGCTCAGTCGAGCGGCGGCGCGTGGTGGCCGCGGCGCGGGCCGCCGAGGCGCGCGCCCGCGAAGTGCGCGAGGCGATGGCGCGCCAGGCCGCCTATGATGCCCAGATGAAATCCATGCGCGAGTGAACGGCATGCCTGACGCCGCTGATCCGCTGACCCCTGATTTGCGTGCGCGCTTCCCGCTCATCGACGCTGCTGGTGCGCGCCTGCTGCGGCGCCTGGAGGAGCACCCCCAGGCGCCGCGCTTCACGCACCCCGGCGTCGATCGGCTGACGCCGGCGGGTCTGCAGCGCGCGGCCGAGTTTGCGCCGCTGGCGGCCGGGGCATCTCCGTGGACGCAGACGACGCGGCCGCCCTGGTTGGCCGGCTTCGTCGAGCGCTGTTATCGCACGGTGCCCATCTACCGCCGGCGCGGCTTGGCGCCGGCCCGTTTTGACGATGTGCCAGCCACCACGCGCGCCGACCTTGGCCGCGAGCCCTGGGCCTTTGTCCCCGACGATCAGGCGCTGGACGGGCTGGTGGTCTACAACACTTCCGGCACCACCGGACACCCCCTGAGCATCCTCACGCACGCCGACACGCTCGCCCTGTACCTGCCGCTGCTGCGCGCGGCCGTGGGCTGGCACGGCCTGACTCTGCCGGCCGGGCCGGGGCGTGTCGCCATCGCGCTCGTGGCCTGGCAGCACCGCACCTACACCTACGCCGCCGTTTCGGCCGTCCTGGATCAGGCCGGCTTCGTGAAGGTCAATCTGCACCCGGACGACTGGCGTGATCCCACGGACCGCGCGCGCTTTCTGGATGACTGCGCGCCGGCCGTCATCACCGGCGATCCGCTGGCGCTGGCCGAGCTGGCGCGGCTGCCGCTGACGGCCCGGCCGCTGGCCGTCGTGTCCACGGCCATGGCGCTGGCGCCGGGCCTGCGCGCCGCCTGGTCCGCGCACTGGGGCTGCCCGGTGCTGGACGTCTACTCGCTGAACGAGTCCGGCCCGGTCGCCGTCCTGGCCGGTCCTGGTTATCGCTTGTTGCAGCCCGAGTTGTACGTCGAGGTCCTGGATGAGGCCGGCCAGCCGTGCCCGCCCGGCGGGCGCGGCGAGATCGCGCTGACGGGTGGCTTCAACCCGTGCCTGCCGCTGCTGCGTTATCGCACCAATGATTACGCGCGTCTGGAGTTCGACGAGATCGGTCCGTACCTGGCCGACCTGCAAGGGCGCGCCCCGGTGCTGTTTTTCGGCGGCGACGGGCGGCGCGTGAACAACATCGACGTCGCCATTGCCCTGCGCGACCTGCCCCTGGCCTGGTACACGCTGCATCAGGCCGCTGACGGCGTGCTAACTCTGCGGGCCGCGTCCGGGTCACCGACCAGCGAGATGTGGGAACGGCTGGCCGCGCTCTTTGGGCCGAAGACGGGGCTGCGGATCGAGCTCAGTGACGCGCCGGACGGCAAGCGCCGCCAGTTCACGAGTGACCTGAGCGAGGCGGGCGGCGCGTGACCGGGCTGGGCCTGGTGGAGACGATCGGCGTCGTCTTCGGGCTGTTGTCCGTGTACTACGCCGCGCGCGAAGACCTGCGGACGTGGCCGGCCGGCCTGATCAATGTCGTGTTGTTTGCGGTGCTGTTCTGGGCCGGGCGTCTGTACATCAACGTCGGGTTACAAGTCTTCTATTTCATCTACAGCCTGTACAGCTGGTGGCGCTGGCGCTATGGCGGACACGGCGGCACGCTGCTGCCGCTGGCGCTGACGCCGGCCGGCGCCTGGCCGTGGCTATTGACGAGCGTGGTTGGGGCGACCCTGGCGGTGGGCTGGGGTTTCGACGCGTGGACCGACAATCCGCTGCCCTATTGGGACGCGGCCAGCGTGGCCCTGAGCGTCGTGGCCCAGTTTATGCTCACGCAGAAGTGGCTGGAGAATTGGTGGGTGTGGATCGTGGCCAACGCCCTGTACATCTATCTGGGGTTGGCGGCCGGCAACTGGCAGTTCGCGGCGCTGCAGGTCGTCTACATCGCGCTGTCGCTGGGCGGCCTCCGGCGGTGGCGCCAGGATCTGGCCCGGCGCCAGGCCGCCGCGGATTGAGGCGCGTCAGTTCTTGAAGTAGTTCGAGACGAAGAACCAGACATTGGCCGGGCGCTCCGCCAGCCGGCGCATGAAGTACGGATACCAGTGCGTGCCGTACGGCACGTAGACGCGTACCGGGAAGCCCTCGCGCGTCAACTGCTCCTGCAGGTCGCGGCGCACACCGTTAAGCATCTGGAACTCCACCAGTTCGCGCGCCACCCCCGTCTCGGCCACATACGCCTTGGTGGCCGCGATCATCTTCTCATCGTGGGTGGCGATGGCGGCCAGGGGCGGCGTGCGGCCGTCGCCGCTGGGCCGGGCGTTGCCGGCGCGGTCCAGCAGCAGGCGTGTGAGCTTGACGAAGTTGGCGTCGACGTCGGCCTTCTGCGGGAAGGCCAGGTCGGCCGGTTCCTTGTAGGCGCCCTTGCACAGGCGGATGCGCGTGCCGGCGTCGGCTAGGGCCAGCAGATCCTGCTCGGTGCGGTACAGGTAGGCCTGCAGCACGGTGCCGACGTTCTCGAATTCGCCGCGCAGGGCGGCGACGATCGCCAGCGTCCGGTCGGTGTGCGGCGTGCCTTCCATATCCACGCGCACGAAGATGCCCAACTGCCGGGCTTTCTCGACCACGCGGCGCACGTTGTCCAGGCAGAGAGCCTGATCCAGGTCCAGGCCAAACTGCGTGAGTTTGAGGGAGACGTTGGCGCGCACGCCGCTGGCCGCAATTTGGTCCAGGATGCACGCATACTCATCGGCGGCGCGGGCCGCTTCGGCGCGGTTGGTCACGCTTTCGCCGAGGAAGTCCAGCGTCGCGAACAAACCCTTTTGGTTGAGGGCCTGGATGGCCCGGATGGCCTCGGCCGTGGTGGTGCCGGAGACGAAGCGTGACGCCATCTGCCAGGCGAACGGCAGGCGCGTGATGGTGGCTTGGGCCCAGTGGGCGCGGGACAACATGAGGAAGAATTCGCGCAGCATGGTGGTTTCCTAGTTCGGTCGGGGAAGTGCGGATCAGCGGGCCTCCAGGGCCAGCACGGCGACGATGATGCACGCGAACAGCACGCTGACGGCCAGCAGGACGCCGCCGATGGCGGCGATGGCGGGCAGCCAGAAGGCGTCCCGGTCGGCGCGCGACTTCTGTTCGAGCCAGCTGGCCGGCGTCACGCTGGTTGGCGCCGGCTGCGCTTCAGCCGCCTCGGCCAGGCGCGCCAGCTCTGCCAACCAGCGCTGCGTGTTCTCGGCCGTGAGCGCGGCCAGCGGGAGATAGCGCGCCAGCAGATAGACGGCGCCGGGCTGTACGGCCACCTGGCGCAGTTCAGCTGAGCCGATCGGCGTCAACAGGTTCGTCAGCGCCTGCCTGCCGCCGCCATCGCTCAGTGTGCGGCGCGCCCAGCCTTCATCTTCCGCGTGCACGCTGACCTGTTCCAGCCCCAGGTCGTCCAGGGCCAGCGGTTGCCGGCCGACCAGGCCGGAGAGGGCGCGGCCCAACTGGGTGCGCGGCGTGGCCGTCAGGCGCGCCCGCACCGATGAATCGAGATAGATCTCTAGGGTCGGGCCGCGGTGAAAGTAGAGGTAGACCTCGCGCCCGCCCACGCGCCCCCGGTATTGCCGCCCGCCGGTCAGGTAGCGGCGGCCCGTCAGGCCCAGCGGCGCGAGCACGCCGTCTAGCCTGTGCGCGCGCGTGCGCACCTGCCAGACGGCCCAGATCAAGGTGGCGGCCAGTGCGCCCAGCACCAGCACCACCAGCCCGCCCACGAACAGCCACTCCCGGTCGTTGGCGTAGGCGCGCGGCAGCGGCACCACGGCCGCCGTCACCGCGCACAGCCCGGCCGCCGCCACCAAGACCAGCCCGACCGCCGCCTGAATCACCAGGCTGCGCAGGCAGCCGCCGCCCCAGGCGCGGGCCAGCCGTTCGCTCATGCCAGGGCGCGACGCAGCCGCACGATCGAAACCACGAACAACAGCAGCATCAGGATGGCATTGGTCACGCAGTAGGGGCAGACTTCGCGCAGCATGACCAGCGACGCATACTGCAGATAACCGGTGAAGAGCACGCCGAACAACGTGATCCCGAAGACCGCGATGGGGCCGTTGCTGGCCAGGAAACCCAGGCGGCGTTCCAGAACCAGCAGCGCGATCAGCACCAGGTAGGTGCCCAGGCCGAGATACGCGACCGGGATGCCCATGACGTAGCCGTAGATCGACGACGAGACGGCCTCGCAGGCTGTACCGCCCGGACCGCAGTAGATGGCGGTGTTGGTCAGCTTGGTCCAGGAGAGGTAACCCGCGTTGACGGTGCCCAGCAGGCACAGGAGCAGGCTGACCGCCCAATAGCGGTCGGCAAGGAGCGGCTGCCAGAAGCTGGTCGGCGGGGGTTGGGTCTTGGTCTGCATAGCACTCCCTTAGTGTCTACCGCTTGAGACGGACGCCTGGCCTAACGCAGGCCGAGCGCCGCGGGTAACCAGTTGATGACGACGCTGCCGGCCGCGATCAGGCCGCCGCCCACGGCCAGCCAGGCCAGGCCCGGGCGCCAAGCCCGCCACAGCGCGCCGAGCTGTTGGCCCTCCAGCTGGCGCCGGACAGCCGGCCCGGTCTCCCGGTCACGCAGACGGATGGCGCGTTCGGCGAAAGTCTCGTCGCCGTACATGACGCCGGCGTTGCCGATCAGGAAGCGCCAGCCGCCCCAGACGAAGGCCGCCGTGCCGGCCAGGATGACGGGCAGGCCCAGGCAGTTGAGCGCCAGCTCGAAGTAGGCGCCGGCGCGGGCCAGCGGCAGCAGCGTCTCGGTCAGCATCGACCAGCTGATTGCGGCCAGGAAAGCGGCCGCGGTCAGGCCCAGGATCCAGCGCAGCACGTCAGCGCCTCAGCCACTGGGCAGCGGCGGGCGGGCCTTGTTCCGCCTGAGGGGGCCTTGGCCGGCGGATGTTCATCTCAACCAGGCGGCCAGGGTATTAGTCGTCGCCGAGGCAGATGCCCAGGTCGCGGGCCGTCAACACGGTGTCGCTGTCCAGTTGGACGGCCTTCATGCGCCGGGTCGCTTCCTCCAGCGGCACGTAGTTCACGGTCGGCGGATCCAACGCCACCATCACGCCGTTCTGACCCTCCACCAGGGCGCGCACCGCGGCGGCCCCGAAGCGCAGGGCGATCAGCCGGTCGAAGCGGGTGGGCGAGCCGCCGCGCAGCAGGTGGCCGAGCACCACCAGGCGCGTCTCGCGGCCGGTCAGGTCTTGCAGTTCTTTGGCCACCTTCTCGCCGATGCCGCCCAGGCGCTCCGCCTTGCCGGCCTCGCGCTCGATCACGGACACCGAACCGCCCCTGGGCTTGGCGCCTTCGGCCACCACGACGATCGAGAAGTTGGAGCCGTGGCGCTCGCGCTCCTTGATCTTCTCCACCACGCATTGCAGGTCGTAGGGGATCTCGGGGATCAGGATGGCATCGGCCGAGCCGGAAATCCCGGTCTCGAGCGCGATATGGCCGGCATAGCGGCCCATCACCTCGACCACCATGACCCGCTGGTGCGAGGCCGCGGTCGTGTGCAGGCGGTCCAGACACTCGGTGGCGAAACCAACGGCGGTGTCGAAGCCGAACGTCATGACGGTCCGCTCGAGGTCGTTGTCGATGGTCTTGGGGACGCCGATCACGCGCAGACCTTTCTTGGCCAGCACGTTGCCGATGCTGAGCGAGCCGTCGCCGCCGATCGTGATCAGGGCGTCGATTTCGCGCAGTGCGAAATGCTGGATCAGCTCGTCCGAGCGGTCGATCTCCTTGAGGGTGCCGTCCGGCATCTTCACCGGGAAGCGCAGCGGGTTGCCGCGGTTGGTGGTGCCGATGATGGTGCCGCCCAGGTGTGTAATGCCGCGCACGGCGTCGCGCGTCAACGGGATCAGGCCGCCCTGCGGATAGCGCTCGGGGAACATCAAGCCGTTGAAACCGTCGCGGATGCCGAAGACGTCCCAGCCATGGTTGAGGGCGGCCAGGGTCGCGGCACGGATGACGGCGTTGAGGCCGGGGGCGTCGCCGCCGCCCGTGCTGATGGCGATGCGTTTGATGGTAGACGCAGGCATGCGATTGAGCTCCTGTAGTGATTTAATTACATAATTGCTGGTGCTGGGCCAAAATCAGAGACACTATAGCCTAATTCATTTTGCGCGGTGTAGTGTCTTTTGTCCCGGCGAAGGGCGGTCCACAAGCGTCCGCCTGGCTTGTCCCGGGCGGGCTGTATTTAGAACACTCCACAGGACGCCGAGGCGCAGCCTCGACCTGGAACGAAGGCGATGATTAAGCCTTGATTATAGAGTCCGGTGCGGCGGCGGCGGCACGGGAACAGAGTCTCGCGCGGAAGCGGGCATACATCCGAGCTGAAGGCCCGGGCCGTTAATTACGGTGACCACAGGTGGTGTGGTAAGGTTAGGCGGTGCCGGCCGTTGGCCGGCCATTATTCCGGTCCTGATGCTCACTCTGACGTCTCCAGCCGCAACGCCCCCCGTCGTCGATCGCCTGCCGCAGGCGATCCTCAAGACGGTACTGTACGCTGACATCTTCGACTATCCCCTGTCCCTGGGCGAGCTGCACCATTACTTGATCGGCGCGAACGCCACGCTGGCCGAGGTCCGCAGCGCGCTGGCCAGCGACGGTCTGCGCGCCCGGTTGATCTGCCGGCACGGCTACTACGCGCTGCGCGACCGCCCCGGCTTGGTGCCGGAGCGCCTGAGGCGCCGCGAGCGCTCGGCCCGTCTGTGGCGTCGGGTGCGGGCCTGGAGCCGCTGGCTCGGCGCCGTGCCATT
The DNA here is from genome assembly GCA_937952305.1 of uncultured Anaerolineales bacterium. GTDB lineage: Bacteria > Chloroflexota > Anaerolineae > Anaerolineales > UBA6663 > SpSt-583. Next base: position 24,493 of record CALFZO010000153.1, read on the forward strand.
TGTGCGGATGGTGGCCGTGACCGGGGCCCTGGCCATGGACAACGCGCCCGCGGATGACGACGACGTGGATGTGCTGCTGGTGACGAGGCCGGGACGCGTCTGGCTGGCGCGGGCGCTGAGCCTGGTCCTGGTGGTGGCGGGCCGGCTGACCGGCCTGCGGCTGTGCCCGAACTATGTGCTCTCGTCCGCGGCGCTGGAGCAAGCCCCGCGCGACCTCTACATCGCGCATGAGCTGGCACAGATGGTGCCGCTGTCTGGCCGGGACTGGTACGCGGCGCTGCGAGCCGCCAACGCCTGGACGCATGCGTATCTGCCCCAGGCTGGCCAGCCCTGGCGCGCGGAGGCGGAACTGGCCCCGGGCGGCCTGGCGCGGGGCCTGCAGCGCCTGGGGGAATGGCTGTTAGGCGGCGCGCTGGGCGACGCGCTCGAGCGCTGGGAGCAGGCCCGCAAGCAGCGCAAATTCCAGCCCGCCGCGCGCGGCGCGGCGGCTGCCCGGCTGGACGCCGACCACGTCAAGGGCCACTTCGACGACCACGGCGGGCCGATCCTGGCGGCCTATCGGCGGCGCGTGGAGCAGCATCTGGAGGCACGCGCCTGATGGCTGAACTGCTCTTCGGCCAGTCCTACTATCTGCGCTTCGATCCCAAGCTGTGGGCGGCGCAACAGCCCTACCCGCCGCTGGGTACGCTCTACGCCGCCGCCTATCTGCGGGCGCGCGGCTATGGCGTGGCGCTCTTCGACGCCATGCTGGCCGAATCCGAGCAGGCCTGGGCGGACGCCCTCGACCGGCACCAGCCGCGCATCGCCATCCTGTTCGAAGACAACTTCAACTACCTGAGCAAGATGTGCCTGCTGCGCATGCGCCAGGCCGCGCTGACGATGATCGCGCTGGCCAAGGCGCGCGGCTGTCTCGTGATCGTGGCCGGCGCCGACATGACCGACCACGCCGACCTGTACCTGGCCGGCGGCGCCGACTATGTCCTGCTGGGGGAGGGCGAGGCCACGCTGGGCGAGCTGCTGGACGCGCTCACCGGCCGCGCGCCCAAGCCGCTCGACCAGATCCTGGGACTGGCCTGGACCGCCGGGCGGACGCCCCGCCGCCCGGACCTGAAGGACCTGGACGCGCTGCCGTTCCCGGCCTGGGATCTGGTGGACGTCGACGCGTATCGGCGCGTCTGGCGCGAGCGGCACGGCTACTTCTCGATGAACGTCGTGACCACGCGTGGCTGCCCATATCACTGCAACTGGTGCGCCAAGCCCATCTGGGGCCAGCGCTACAACGCCCGCTCGCCCGAGAACGTGGCGGCCGAGGTGCGCTGGCTGCGCGAGCGTTACGCGCCCGACCACTTCTGGTTCATGGACGATATCTTCGGCCTGAAGCCGGGCTGGATCGAGCGCTACGCCAGCCTGGTCCGTGCGGCCGGCCCGGTGACGCCGTTCAAGTGCCTGCAGCGCGCCGACCTGGTGACCGAGGCGACGGCGGCGGCGCTGGCGGCCGCCGGCTGCCGGACGGTGTGGATGGGCGCCGAGTCTGGTTCGCAGAAGATCCTGGACGCGATGGACAAAGGCCAGAGCGTGGCCGAGTTGCATGCGGCCGCTGCCCGGCTGCGCGCGCAGGGTGTTCAGGTGGGGTTCTTCCTGCAGTTCGGCTATCCCGGCGAGACCTGGGACGACATCGGCGCGACGCGGCGCCTGGTGCGCGCCTGCCTGCCCGACGACATCGGCATCTCGGTGTCCTACCCGCTGCCGGGGACGAAGTTCCACGAGCGCGTGCGCGCGGAGTTGGGCGCCAAGCAGAACTGGCAGGACTCGGATGACCTGGCCATGCTCTACGCCGGCCCGTTCCCGGCGGATTTCTATCGCGCGCTGCATCAGCTGGTACACGCCGAGTATCGCCTGACCAAATGGTGGCGCCGGCGCGAGTGGCGGCGCCTGCCCTGGGCGCTGCTGGAAGCCGGGCGCTGGCTGCAGGCCCGCTGGCGCCTGGCTGGCTATCGGCCGGCTCAGGCCGAGGCGCGTCCACGCCCGACGGCGTCCGCCCATGATTGACCTGGACGCCATCGAGCGCGGCTTCTCGCGCAAGGCGGCCGTCTACGACGCGTACGGCGCCGACCATCCCGCCATCCGCTGGTCGCGCGCCCAGGTGCGCGGCTGGGTGGAGCGGCTGGCCGCGCCCGGGGCGCGGGTACTGGAGCTCAACGCCGGCACGGGCGCGGATGCCGCTTACCTGGCCGGGCGCGGTTACCGCGTGCACGCCACCGATGTGGCGGACGGGATGCTGGCCGAGGCCGAGCGTAAACGCCGGGCCGGGCATTTGGAGGAGCGGCTGACCGTGCAGCGCTGTTCGTTCCTGGATCTGGAGCCGGTGGCCGGCGCGCCGTATGATCTGGTCCTCTCGAACTTTGGCGGCCTGAACTGCGTCCCGGATCTGCGCCCGGTGGCCGCGCAGCTGCCGACTGTGCTTAGGCCGGGCGGCCACGTGGTGTGGGTGCTCATGCCGCCGTTCTGCCCGTGGGAGCTGGCCCAGGCCCTGCGCGGCCGTTTCGGCGTGGCCTTGCGCCGCCTGCGCGGGGCCACGCGCGCCCACGTGGAGGGCGCGCGCTTCATGACCTACTACTTCAGCGCCACGCAGGTGGCGCGCGCCCTTGGGCCGGGCTTCACACGGGTCGGCCAGCAGAGCCTCGGCCTGGTCAGCCCGCCGAGCTTCATGGACGGCTTCCCGCGCCGCTTCCCGCGCCTGTTTCCGCGCCTGACCGCCTGGGATGAATGGCTGGGCCGGCGGGCGCCCTTCCACGGCTGGGGCGATTTCTTCATCTACGCCGCCCGTTACACGCCATGACGCCGCCGGACCTGGACGCCGTGCTGGGCGCGGCCGAGCGCCGCGACGGCGTCTACTATCTCAGCGACCCGGAGCCGCACACGGCGCGCGAGACCCGCTATTGGCAGGTGCGCGCGCGCGAGTTCCGCCTGTTCTCGGACGAGATCGTGCGCCAGCTGCCGGACATCCCGGCCGACCATCCTCTCAAACAGGAGTGGGCGGCCCGCGCCGATTCACTCGGGCGGCTGGTCGACCATGTGGCCCGCTTCTGGCGCGACCTGCGCGTGCTGGACCTGGGCTGCGGCAACGGCTGGATGACCCATCAACTGGCGTCCATCTCGGTGCGCGTGCGCGCCTATGGGCTGGACCTCAACCGGCGCGAACTGCGCCAGGCCGCGCGCGTCTTCCTGGACAAGCCGCGCGTCAAGTTCCTGTACGCCGACGTTTTCACAGCGCCGCTCCCGGCCGCTAGTTTCGACGTGATCGTGCTGGCCAGCGTGATCCAATACTTCTCGGACCTGCCGGCCTTGATCCGGCGGCTGCAGGCGCTGACCGTGCCGGGCGGCGAGATCCACATCCTGGACAGCCCGCTGTACGCGGCGGCCGAACTGCCGGCCGCGCGCGCGCGCAGCGCCGCTTACTACAAGGGCAAGGGCCTGGGTTTCATGACCGCCGACTATTATCACCACACTCGCGCCGCGCTGGCGCCCTTTCAGCCCGAGGTGCTGTACGAGCCGGGCTCGCTGCTCAACCGGCTGGCGCGCTGGTGGTGGGCCGAGCAGCCGCGTTCGCCTTTCCCGTGGCTGCGCCTCACGGTGCCGCGATGACGTCTGACCCGCTGGACCAGCCGGTCATCTCCGCCCGCGACACCGTGGAGTACCGCCGCCGGCGCGGCCTGCTCGCCGACTTTGAGCCGCCGCACATCGTGGCGGTGTGTTTCTCGCGCGGCCTAGTGGCGCACGTGCCGCGCCGCTACCGCGCGCGCCGGGCGGCCGGGCTGGCGGGCGAGCTGTGGCTGCTGGAGGGGCCCGCCCGCGCCGCCGTCATCGGCAACTTCGGCGTCGGCGCGCCGGCCATGGGCTCGGTGGTAGAGGAATTGGCCGCGCTGGGCGCGCGCCGCTTCGTCATCGTCGGCTCGGCCGGCGGCTTGCAGCCGGACCTGCGGCCGGGCGGACTGGTGCTGGCGACGCGGGCCTTGCGCGACGAGGGGTTATCGCGCCACTACCTGCCGCCGGCCCCGGACGTGGCGGCCGAGCCCGCCTTCGTGGACGCACTTGGCCGGGCTTTGACGGCGCGCCAGCTTGCTTACCGCTCCGGCATCACCTGGACCACGGACGCCCCTTATCGCGAGATCCGGCGCGACGTCCTGCGCCACCAGCAGGCCGGCGTCCTCACCGTCGAGATGGAGGCGGCCGCGCTGTTCGCCGTCGGCCAGGCGCTGGGCCTGGAGACCGCGGCGCTCCTCGTCGTCCTGGATGTGCTCGCCGACGGGCGCTGGCACCTGGACCTGGACCTGCGGCCGGTGGAGCAAGGTCTGCAGGCCGCCCTGGACGCCGTCGTCACCCTCGGCTGACGGCCGCGCGGACGCCTTGGCCACACCCGCCGTCGTCGTCATTGCCTTCAACCGGCCCGCGGCTTTAGAGCGCCTGCTGGCCGGCCTGCGCCGTGCCCATTACCCGGCCGGCGCGCAGATCCCGCTGGTCGTCTCAATTGACTACGATGGCAGCGCGGCGAACCAGGCCGTGCGCGACCTGGCGCAGCGCGCGGACTGGCCGCATGGGCCTAAGACCGTGATCGCGGCCCGCGAGCGGCGCGGCCTGGTGGCGCACGCCTTCTTCGCCTGGGGGCTGGCGGAAACCTACGAGTCCGTGATCGTGCTCGAGGACGACCTGGGCGTGGCGCCGGGCTATTACGCCTACGCCGCGCAGGCCCTGGCCGCGTATGAACACGACCCGCGCATCGCCGGCGTCAGCCTGTACGGCCTGTGGTTCAACGGCTTCACGCACACGCCGTTTGTGCCGCTGCCGGACGACGGCGACGTCTTCTTCGCGGCCGTGCCGTTCTTTCAGGGCCTGGCTTGGACGCGCGGGCAATGGGCGCGCTTCGCGGCCTGGCGTGCCCAGGTCGGCGCGGCGGCGCGGCCCCAGCCCGGCGACCCCGTCCACCCGCTGTTCCAGCGCTTCCCGGACACGGACTGGTATCCGATCCTGGCGAAGTATGTGGCCGTCACCGGCCAGTGGGTCGTCTATCCGCGGGTGGGGGTGTGCGCGGGCCTGGGCGAGGCCGGCACGCACTTCGCGCGCGCCACGGCTTTCTTTCAGACGCCGCTGCAGCGCTTTGAGCGCCGCTATCGTCTGCCGGCGCTGGATGACTCGGCCGCCGTCTACGACGCGTTCTTCGAGATCCAGCCGGATCGCTTGAATCGATTGACGGATGTTCTGGCGGGCGTCGAGTACGCTGTGGACCTGTACGCGGCCAAGCGGCCGGCTGATCTGGTGGCGCCGTTCGTGCTGACCACGCGGCCGTGGCGGCGCGCGCGGCGGACCTTTGGGCGCGTGCTCTGGCCGATGGAGGCCAACGTCATCGAAGCTGTGCCTGGCGCCGAGATCGCGCTGTGCCGGCCGGCAGACCTGGAGTGGGGGGCCTGGGCCGACCTGCGGGCACGCCAGCGCGCCGAGCGCTACTTCGCGCGCGGGCGGACCCCCAGCCTGCGGCAGGCGCTGTTGTTCAGGCTGGCGGCCTGGCTGGATCGGCGGCGCTGACCGGGCGCGCCGCTGCCGGCGCCCCGAAGTGCGCGAGCAGTTCGGCGTTGACTTCGTGCGGCAGATCCTGGTGCACCCAGTGGGTGGCCTCCGGGTAACGCACCAGCCGGCCTTGTTCGAGATACGGCCGGCTGTCCTCGGCCAGCTCCACCCCCAACGCGATATCGCGCTCGCCCCACAAGATCACGGTCGGCATGGGCAAACGCCGCGCCGGCGCCAGCGGCCGCCGCGCGAACGCGGCCCGCGCCGCAGCCCGGTACCAGCCGAGCATGGCCGTCACCGCGCCGGGCTGTGACCAGGCCGCGACGTAGTGCTCCAGGTCGGCGTCTGTGAAAGTGCCGGGGCGGCTGGTGCGCTGCAAGGAGTTCCGCAGGCCCCGGCACCGGTCCGCCGTCAGCACAAGCTCGGGCAGGCCCGGGATCTGGAAGAAATAGATGTACCAACTGCGGGCCAGCTGACGCCAGTTGCCGCCGAAGAGGTGGCGCACCATCACGGCCGGATGCGGGACGTTGAGAATCGCCAGGCGCTCGACGCGCTCCGGGTGCCGGCCGGCCAGGGCCCAGGCCACCGCCGCGCCCCAATCGTGGCCGGCCACACAGGCCCGTTCGCGCCCGCAGGCCTGAATCAGGTGGACGATGTCCTGACTCAGCGTGCCAGTGTCGTACGGCGGCGTCTTGGCAGTGAGGTTGTAGCCGCGCTGGTCCGGCGCGACCACGCGGAAGCCGGCCCCGGCCAGCGCCGTGATCTGGTGCCGCCACGAGAACCAAAACTCCGGAAAACCATGCAGCAGGATGACGAGCGGACCATCCGCCGGCCCGGCCACGGCGGCGTGCAGGCGCAGTCCCGGCAAATCAAAGTAGGTGGGCGTGATCAGGGGGGTAGCGATCATCGATTTCTCCGTAGCGGCCACTATAAGCGATTTTTATCACGATATTGTGAGAAATCTCACTTGACTATCCGGACAGATCAGGTAAACTCCATATTGAATACTCAATATTGACTATTCAATATGGAGCTGGTGATCTGACATGGACCGGGAGTTGTTATTGCTGGGCGTCCTGCGCCAACAGGGCATGCACGGGTACCAGGTGCACGAGTTCATCGACCGTTACCTGGCGTCGTGCACGGACCTCAAGAAACCGACCGCGTACTTCCTGCTGGACAAGATGGCCAAGGCTGGCTGGATCACGGCCGAGCAGGTGCAGGAGGGGCACCGGCCGCCGCGCCGCGTCTTCCGGCTGACAGCGGCTGGCGAGGCGGAGTATCAGCGTCTGCTGCGCGAGAACCTCTCGGCCTACGTCCCGGCCTACTTCACCAGCAACATCGGCCTGGCGTTCCTGGACGAGGTGCCGGCGGCCGAGGCGCTGGCGCGGCTGGACGAGCGCCGCCGACATCTGGCGGCGGAACTGGCCGTGGCCCAGGCGGCCCCGCCGCACCCTGGCAGCCTGCAGTGGCTGGTGGAGCACCGGGTCCGCCATTTGCAGGCCGAGCTCGATTGGCTGGATGAACTTCTGGGCCGGATCAGGCAACGCCTGGCCGGCGCGTAAACCGTCTTTCTCTTTCCCCTCTTGGAGGCTAACTGATGTACCCGTACGTGTTAATGCTTCACTCCGTCCTGCGCTGGCTGGTGCTGGTCGCCGCTCTGCTGGCGGCCGGCCGCGCCCTGTTGGGCTGGTTCGGCCAGCGCCCGTGGGCCAAGCTGGACGACCGGCTCGGCCTGGTCTACACCATCCTGATGGACATCCAACTGCTGGTGGGCCTGGTGCTGTACGTGTTCCTGAGCCCGCTCAGCCGGGCCGCCTTCAGCAACTTCAGCGCCGCCATGACCGACCGGACGTTGGCGTTCTTTGGCGTTGAGCATATCTTCACGATGATCATCGCCGTCGTGCTGGCCCATGTCGGCCGGACGCTCGCCCGCCGCGCGCCCAGCGACAAAGGCAAACACACACGCGCCGCGATCTTCTTCACGCTCAGCCTGCTGGCGATCCTGGCCGCCATCCCGTGGCCGTTCCTGGCGGTGGGCCGGCCGCTGAACCCATTCCACATGTTCGGCGGCTGAGCCCGTCGTTCGGAGTTGCCATGACCGCCACCTCTCCGGCCTCCGCGGCCGACAAGCTGGATTTCAAAAAGCTGCTGCCGGTCTTCGTGATCGTGCTGATCGACCTGCTCGGCATGACGATCATCATCCCGTTGATGCCGCTCTACGCGACCTCGTTCGGCGCCGACGCCTTCACCATCGGCCTGCTCGGCGCGGCCTACCCGCTGATGCAGTTCTTGGGCGCGCCCGTGCTGGGGCGCCTCTCGGACCGCTATGGCCGCAAGCCGATCCTGGTGATCAGCCAGATCGGCACGCTGATCGGCTTCGTGGTGCTGGGGTTCGCCAACGCGCTGTGGGTGCTGTTCCTGGCGCGCCTGATCGACGGCCTGTCCGGCGCCAACATCTCCACGGCCCAGGCCGTGATCACGGACAGCACCACTGAGAAGAATCGCACCCAGGGCCTGGGCCTGCTCGGCGCGGCCTTCGGGCTGGGCTTCATCGTCGGCCCGATCCTGGCTTTTCTGTCCCTGCTCGTCAGCGGCAACAACTACCATGTGCCGGCCTTTGTGGCGGCGGCCTTCTCAGCCCTGTCGATCGCGCTGACGTGGTTCTGGCTGCCGGAGACTCTGCCGGTCGAACGGCGCGGCCAGGGCAAGGCCCCAGCGGCTTTCTCGTTCGGGGCGCTGTTCCAGGCGCTCGGCCATCCGCAGGTGGGCCTGCTGCTGGTGCTGATGTTCGCGCAGCAGATCGCGTTCGGCGGCTTCGAGCAGCTCTTGGCGCTGTTCACGCTCAACCGCCTGGGGCTGAACGGCTCCGGCAACGCCGTGGTCTTCGTCTTCGTCGGCGTCATCGTGGTGGCTGTGCAAGGCGGCTTTATCGGCCCCTGGAGCCGGCGCTTCGGGGACCGGCGCCTGGTCTACCTCGGCCTGGCGGCGCTGGCGCTGGGGCTGACGCTGACGGCGCTGACGCCGGCCCAGCCGGTGCCGTGGTACAGCCGGGCCGCGCTCACGGCGGAGCTGGCGGCCGGCGAGGGCGGCGCCAGCCACACCAATCCGAGCACGACTGGCAACGTGCCGATCGCGCTGCCCGACGACGGGAACAATGGCTGGCTGGGGCTGGCCTGGATCCTGGTGGCCATGATCCCGGCCTCCCTCGGCGGCGGCATCCTGCAGCCGGCCATCAACAGCTTGATGACCAAGCGGGTGGAGGCCGACGAGGTCGGCGGCACGCTGGGGGTTTCGGCGGCGCTGTTGAGCGGCGCCAATGCGGTGGCGCCGCTGATCGGCGGGGCGCTGTTTCAGGCGCTCGGCTCGACGGCGCCTTTCCTGGCGGGCGGCGTGGTGCTGGCGCTGCTGCTGGTGGCCGCGCTCAACCTGATTCGCCCGGGCCGGGAGGAGACGGCGGCGGCCGGGCTGGCGCGCGGGGCCAGCGCGCACTAAGCGCGGGCGGTGACATCGGTCAGAAGAAAATAGCGCGGGCGGCCATTTGGCCGCCCGTGTTCGTTGAGGTCAGGTCGGTGTGTGGTTCAGCGCGGCTCCAGGTGCATGGGCAGGCCGTGCCTGGGCCGCAGCGTGGTCTCCGGCTGCGGGACGGCGCGGCGGCCGGGCACCAGCCGCAGGCGGAAGCGCTGGCGCAGGCGCGTCAGGATCAGCAGCGCCTCCATCAGCGCGAAGTCTTTGCCGATGCACAGGTGCGGGCCGGCGCCGAAGGGCAGGAACCAATGCTTGGGCCGCGCCTCCACCGCCGCCGGCTGGAAGCGCTCCGGATCGAAGCGTTCCGGGTTCGGCCAGAGCGCCGGATCGTGGTGGACCGCATACGGGCTGACCAGCAGCAAGGCCCCGGCCGGGATCGGGTAGCCGTCGATGACGTCGGCGGCCACGCTTTCCCGCGCCAGGATCCAGGCCGGCGAGTACAGGCGCAGGGTCTCGTTGAGCACGCGTCCCAGCAGCGGCAGGTTCGCGGTGTCGGCGGCGCTGGGGGCGCGGGCGCCCACCACGCTGGCGGCCTCGGCCTGAACCTGCTCGTCCAACCCGGGCTCGCGATCCAGCAAATACCAGGTCCAGGCCAGCAGCGTCGCCGTCGTCTCGTGGCCGGCGAAGAAGATGGTCATGACCTCGTCGCGGGCCTGCTGATCGGAGAGCTGTTCGCCGGTGGCTTCATCACGCGCCGCCAGCAGCCGCCCAAGCAGGTCGTCCTGCGGCTGGCGGCGGGCCTGCTCGGTGAAGCCGAAGACGGTGGCGTCCAGGAACGCCTTGGCGCGCCGGAAGCTCAGGTTGGCCGGGGTGGGCACCCACGGCGCGGGCGCGAACGGGTTGCGGCTGCGGCCGAGCACATAGGCCTGGGCCTGGCTGAAGGCGTGCTCGAGCGCGCGCGTCTGCGCGCTGACGTCGGCGCTGAACATCGTGCGCACGATGATGCTCAGCGTCAGACGCATCATCTCGGCGGCCACGTCCAGCGGCGCGCCGCGCCGGGCGTAATCGTCCCAATGCGCGGTGGTGCGGTCCACGGTGTCCACGATCACGTCGGCCAGGCCGGCGACGCGCTGGCGGTGGAAGGCAGGCTGCAGCAGGCGCCGCTCGCGCAGCCATAGGTCGCCGTCGATCAGGGCCACGCCGTTGCCCATCAACAGTTTGGCCGGCGCGATGCTGTCGCCGCGGATGTAGTTGCGGTAGTTATCCTGCAGGACGTGCTTGACGTACTCGGCGCCGGTCACCAGGTAGGCGTCCTTGCCGGCCAGGTTCAGGCGCGCCAGGCCGCCGTGGGCGCGGTGGGCCTCTAGAAAGAGCTGCAGCGGGTCGCGCGCGAATTGCGGGATGACGCCGACGACCGGGTAACCCGGTCGATAGGCGATGGTTCTGGCACTGCTGGCCATGTCGTCCTCCTGAACGCCTCCATTGTAATCCCGCCGGGGGGCGGCTGGTTAAATGCGTTGGGCCGCGCCGAGGCGCGGCCCAACAGGATGACGGGAACTGCGCGGCGTTACGGCAAGCGCGTGATGCGGTTCTGCGCGCCGGGCGCCACGGGCGAGTTCGCGGCGAAGTAGACCTCGACGGCGTCCAGGTCCTGAGCGCCGCCCAGCCGGTCGGTGCCCTGCTTGAGGACGGTGAAGTTGTCGCCGCCGTCGGCCAGGAAATTGTTGACGGTCACGCGGTAGACGGCGTTCGGGTCGATCGGCGCGCCGTTGAGCAGGATCGAGGCGGCGTCCACCTTGCTGCCGGTGGGCGCGGACGCGCTCCAGCTGTAAGAGAAGCCCTGCGAGACCTGCAGGATGCGGCTCTGGCCCACGCTGGGGTTGTCGAACTGCTGCTCGAGCAGCGTGTCGATCTGGGCGCCGGTCAGCGACAGGGTGACCAGACTGTTGCCGAAGGGCTGCACCGTGAAGATCTCATTATAGGTGACCTGGCCGGGCAGTTCGCCGCCGCTGCTCTGGGCGTACACCAGGTCGGCGCGGATGCCGCCCGGGTTCATGAAGGCCACCACGGCCTCGCCGAAGCCGGGATCAGCCGTCGCCAGCAGCTGCGAGTCGGCGATGACATCGCCGAGCGCGGACTCGCCGGCGGCGTTGTTGGTGCGCGTGATGTCGCCGGTGATGGTGCCGACGATGCGGTTGGCCAGCGGCGCCGCCAGCGTCACATACTTCTGCACCCAGGCGGCCAGGTCGGCGGCGGCCGGGACGGTGCGGGTGACGATGCGGTTATCGGCGGTCTTGGCCGTGACCTCGCCGGTGTAGCGGTCCACGGTCAGGTCGATCTTGGTGACCAGCCGGCCGAAGGCGTTGGTGCTGGTGACGAGCTTGCCGTCGATCTGGCAGTTGTAGGCCTGGTGGGTGTGGCCGCTGACGACGACGTCGATCTCGTCGTCGAAGCCTTCCACGATCGGGACGACCGGCCCGGACAGGCCGACGCAGCTGTTGATGGTGCTGCCGCCGCCCTGGGTGCCGCCCTCGTGCATGAGGACGACGATGGCCTGGACGCCCTTGGCCCTGATCTCGGGCACCAGCGCGTTGACGGTCTCAACCTCATCCAGGAACTCCAGGCCGGCCACGCCGGACGGCGTGACGATGGTGGGCGTGCCCTTGAGGGTCATGCCGATGAAGGCCACGCGCACGCCGCTGAAGGAGCGGATGACGTAGGGCGTGAAGATGGGCTGGCCGCGGTCGGCCACGACCACATTGGCGGCCAGGAAGCGGAAGTCCGCGCCCGGGAACGGATCGCCGTCGAGGCAGCCGTCGGTGGGATGGCAGCCGCCGAACTGCATGCGCAGCAGTTCCTGGGCGCCCTCGTCAAACTCATGGTTGCCGACGGCGTTGAGGTCCAGGCCGATCAGGTTGAAGGCTTCGATCGTCGGCTCATCATGGAAGAGCGCCGACACCAGCGGGCTGGCGCCGATCAGGTCTCCGGCCGAGACGATGATGGTGTTGGGGTTGGCCGCCTCTAGGTTGCGGAGGTGGGTGGCCAGGTAGGCCACGCCGCCGGCCGGCACGCGCGTGCCATCGGGCAGCGTCACCGTGAGACCGCTGGACGCCTCCAGGTTGCCGTGGAAATCGTTAAGCGCCAGGACCTGGACATTGACGTAGCGCGGCGCGGCGGCGTTGACGCCGCTGAGCGGGATGCACATCAGCGCCAGCAGAGCCACGACGCGCACGATATCGCGAACACGGATACGGGACATGAGTCTCTCCTGATGGGAATAGCGGGCCTGTGAGACGGGACGGAACAGCGAGAGTGCGGGTTGGGACCGGAGCCGATCACCTCCTTTCCGGACGACGGTGCGCCGGGCGCCAGTGAGTCCGAAGCCGACGCGCTGGGCGGGCCTGGTCAGAGGCGGTGCGTGGGACACGCTCTGCGGTTGAGAGAAAGGGTTGTGCGGGTCAGAGCAGGGTGACCCCGCTGGGGCGCCCTGACCGTTCCATTGTAAGGTCTTTCCGCCTTGAGAACAATTAAACTGGTTCAGCGTATCTTGATGGAAACGGTCAAGGCGGCCGCTCTAACCCGCTCTCGCCTCGGTTAGACAGCATGTGGCGGCCGGCGTTGCCTCAGCTATAATGCGCTCGCTCGACCCGCACCACGCCCGTCTATAAACGTCCCGCAATCTGCATACGTCGCCCGACAGCCCCATTCGGATGGGCGGTAGGGAGGTCTTCGCCCAGGTCAAGACTGCGCTGTCTCGGGTGATTGAACTCGTTGGCGCCGACTATTCGGCGGCTATTTCGGAGGGAGAGGATTCTGCATGTCAATCAAGACGCGAACAGGAATCGGGCTGTTGGGGATCGCCGTCGTGCTGGTGGCGGCGTTGATTGGGGGGCTGTGGTGGCGCGGTGCGGCGCGGGCCGCGCCGGCGGTGCCGGGGCCGCAGCGCGGACTGACCGGGGCCTCCGCGCAGGGCGAGGGGCCGGGCGTCATCCGGGCCGAGATCGCGCCGGACACCGGCCGCATCGACGGGCCGTATGTGGGCGCGGGCGTGGCGCCGGCCTCGCTGGACGCGGACCTGCGCGCGCTGCCGCAGGTGGGACCGGCGGATAAGGACGCTGTCCGCGAAATCGAGTTCGAGCGCATCCTGCCGGGTCTGACCACGGACGGCCAGGACGCCGCCCCGGCCGCGCCGGCCGCCGATGGCGCCGTGCAGGCTGAGGCCGGGGCGCTGGCGATGCCGGCCGCCGGCGCCAACTTCATCGGCCTGGACTTCAACAATTGGGGCGCCGGCTTCCCGCCGGACACGGTCGGTGACGTCGGCCCCAACCACTACATCCAGGCGGTCAACACCTCGATCGGCATCTTCACCAAGACCGGCACACGCCTGGCCGCCTTCACCTTCAACACCTTTTTCGCCAACGCCACGGCGCCGTGCAACAGCGCCAACCAGGGCGACCCGGTGGTGGTCTACGCCGCCGCCTACGACCGCTGGGTGATCGGCGATTTCTCCTGGACCAACTTCAGCAGCGGCCCGTACTACATGTGCTTCGCCGTCTCCAAGACCAGCGACCCGGTCAGCGGCGGCTGGTGGCTGTACACGTTCCGGGCCGACGACAACAGCCACAAGTGGCTGAACGACTACCCCAAGATCGGCGTTTGGTCAGACGGCCTGTACATGTCCGCCAACATGTTCGACATCCTGTTCGGCGGGGCCTCGGCCAGCTACAAGGGCACGCGCGTGTGGGCGCTCAACCTGGCCGACATGGTCAACGGCGCCACCCTGCGCAGTGTGGCCTTCGACACCAGCTCCAGCTACTTCAGCCTGCTGCCCAGCAACTATCGCGGCGCGGCGCCGCCGGCCGGCACGCCGGCCTTCTTCCTGATGGATGAGCCCAGCAGCGCGCTGCGCCTGTGGAAGTTCGCGGTCAACTGGGCCAGCCCGGCCAGCTCCACGTTCACCGGCCCCACCAACCTGACCGCCGCCACCTTCGCCGACGCCACCGCCAGTGTGCCGCAGCTCAACGGCAACAGCCTGGACACCCTCGGCGACCGGCTGATGATGCAGCTGCAGTACCGCAACCTCGGCGGCGTCGAAGCCTTGTGGGTAGCCCGCACGGTGGCCGTTAACGGCGTCACCGGCCTGCGCTGGTACGAGATCCGCAACCTGAACGGTGCGCCGACCATCCACCAGCAAAGCACCTACCAGCCGGACACGCTCTACCGCTGGCTGCCGAGCCTGGCCGTGGACGGCGCCGGCAACATGGCCATCGGCTACAACGCCAGCAGCGCCGGCCAGTATCCGGATATCCGTTACGCCGGCCGCCTGGCGGGCGACCCGCTCAACACCCTCGGCCAGGGCGAGACCATCCTGATCAGCGGCGGCGGCGCGCAGAACAACCAGTGCGGCGGCGCGGCCTGCGAGCGCTGGGGTGACTACGCTTCGATGAGCGTGGACCCGGTCGACGACTGCACGTTCTGGTTCACGACCGAGTACTACGAGACCAGCGGCGGCAACTGGAACACGCGCATCGGCTCGTTCAAGTTCCCGTCCTGCACCCCGTTGGCGGTCACCCTGGCCGGCTTCGAGGCCCAGCAGCAGGGCGATGCCGTGCAGGTGAGCTGGGAGACGGTCAGCGAGCTGGACAACCTGGGCTTCAACCTCTACCGCGGCG
>CALFZO010000154.1 GCA_937952305.1 uncultured Anaerolineales bacterium
CGGCTGAGCCAGCCGCGGGCGGGGCGGTGGGGGCCTGGGCGGCGGCCCTCCCCCTTGGCCGCTGTGCGCCGCCAGAAAGCCCCGGGCGGAGTCCGGCGCGGCCTCAGCCTGTTTCGCCGGCCTGTTTCGTTGACTCCCCCCTGACCGGATGATAGAATCATCCGCATGACCGCCGGTTGGACCCGGTTGCTTTATTAGCCAGACTGTTGCCGGTGACGGGCGTCCGTGACCGGTCTTTTTTGTCTAGGAGACCACACGCACCATGACCACCGCTCCTGCCCCTGCCTTCTCCAAGGGCCTCGTCGGCGTCGTCGCCGCGCAGACCACCCTGTCCTCCGTCGACGGCCAGAACGGCATCCTGACCTACCGGGGTTACAACATCCACGATCTGGCCGGCCGGACATCGTATGAAGAGATCGTGCATCTGCTGTTCCTGGGTCGGCTGCCCAACGCCGCCGAGCTGGCCGCCTTCAGCGCCGAGCTGGCCAGCCAGCGCAAGGTGCCCAGCCAGGTGATGGAGCACATCTACGCCGCGCCGCGCAAGGCCACGCCCATGGACGTGCTGCGGACGTCGGTCTCGATGCTGTCCTACTACGACAAGGAGACCGAGGATATCTCCATCGAGGCCACCCAACGCAAGGGGCTGCGGCTGGTGGCGCAGTTCCCGACGCTGGTGGCCGCCATCCACCGCGCGCGCAAGGGCAAGGAGCCGCTGGCCCCCAAGGCCAAGCTCGGTCACGCCGCCAATTTGATGTACATGCTGCATGGCGAAGGCAAGAGCCAGCTTGAGAACGACGCCATGAACCTGTACCTGGTGCTGCTGGCCGACCACTCGCTCAACGCCTCCACCTTCACGGCGCGCGTGGCTTCCTCCACCAACGCCGACCTGCACGCCGCCGTCTCGGCCGCGCTCGGCTCGCTCAAGGGCAACCTGCACGGCGGCGCCGCCGAAGCGACCATGAACATGCTGCTCGAGATCGGCGACAGCGCCACCGTCGACGCCTTCGTCGACAACGCCTTCGTCACCAAGCGCAAGATCATGGGCATCGGCCACCGTATCTACAAGACCGGCGACCCGCGCGCGCAGCACCTGCTCGCCTGGGCCAGCAAGATGGAAGCCGCCCAGGGCAAGGGCCAGGACTACGTCAACATGGCCCAGCGTGTGGAGCAGGCCGTGCTGCGCCACCGTGAGCTGTACCCGAATGTGGACTTCTTCAGCGCGCCGCTGTTGTACTATCTGGGCGTGCCGACGGCCCTGGATACCTGCATCTTCGCGGTCTCGCGCGTGGCCGGCTGGACGGCGCACGTCCTGGAGCAGTACAAGGACGCCACCCTGATCCGGCCCGGCGCCGATTACATCGGCGACAAGCAGCAGCCGTTTGTGCCGGTGGCGCAGCGCAGCTGAGGCACTGTTCGCATTGTCGGCCGCTGGCCGCGCTCCCATGGCGGCGGCCAGCGGCCTGCCCACCGCCCGGCGACCGTTAGGCGTCTGTTAGAAGCTGGCGGCGCCGGGCCCTTTTTGTCCGAGCCAGCTCTCAGTAGAATCCGGCCCGTGTGCAGCACTGGTCAGGTCTGAAGCGCGCCCCCCACCGCTGGGAGGCGGCCTCTGCCCGACCCGGACGGATTGAGCATCCGCGACTCCTGTATCGACTCAGTATCCCTATGCACGACGGTGACCCCCGCTTTGCCCTTTTTCCGAGCGAGCCCGGCTTAGGCCAGTTGCGCTGGTACATTCGGCATGCGGCCGAGGGCCAGTTGACGATTCAGGAGTTCCTCCAGGATTTCCGCAAGCTGCACGAGGCCGCCGAGCGGGCGGGCGCGCCCGCCTACGCCTCGCCCGAGGAAGCCCGCGCCATCTGGGATGTCTTGTGGGCCGTGGAGTTCTGCGCGCCGGACACCTCCACGCCCATGGACAACCCTGAAGACTGGTACATCCCCGAAGAGGTGCTCGTCATCGTGCAGCGCGCGGTGAAGCACCTGGCCGCCTGAGCCAGCCCCGGGCCTGTGGCCCTGACTGTTTTATAATCCGCGCATGCTGCGGCGCCGTTCGGCCTCCTCGCGTTGGCCCGGCCTGCTGGCCCTGGGCGCGCTCAGCCTGGCGGCCGGGCTTGCCCTGGCGGCCTTTTTCGCGCGTCCCCGCCTGATCGCGTCCGCGCCCGCCGCCGGCCTGACGGACGTCTCGCCCCGCGCCCGCCTCCACCTCACCTTTGATCGCCCGATGGACCCGGCCTCGGTGGAGGCCGCCCTGCGCACCGAGCCGGCGGTGCCGGGCGATTTCATCTGGGATACGGCCGGGCAGACGGTCACTTTCCGGCCGGCGGCGGCTTGGCCTGTCCTGAGCCCGGTCACCGTGACCCTGGCGGGCGGGCGCAGCCGCGCCGGCCTGCCCGTCCTCGAGCGCGAGCAATGGTCCTTCACCGTCGGCCAGGAGCGCCTCGTCTACCTCACGGCCGGCGTCCCCAACGTGGCCCTCCTGTCGCTGGCCGAGGGCGCGGCGCCGGAACTGCTCACCGCCGAGCCGTACGGCGTCATCGACTTCACCCTGCACCCGGACACCGGCCAGATCGTCTACGCGGCCCGGCGCGCGGATGGCGGCGCCGATCTGCGCCTGGTCAGTCCGGATGGCGCCGAGCACGCCGACCTGTTGCCGTGTCCGGAAGCGGCCTGCCTGGCGGCCCGCTTCTCGCCCGATGGCACCCGGCTGGCTTACGAGCGCCAGACGCCGCTGGTCGGCGCCCAGGGCGTGGCCGGTTTCGGCGACCCGCGCGTCCACGTCTACACCCTGGCCACCGGCGCGGACCAGGCCCTCGGCGATCCCGGCAATCAGGCGCGCGCGCCGCAATGGTCGCCGGATGGGCGCGTGAGCTTCTACGACACCGCGCGCCAGGCCCTGGTCGTCGTCAACCCGGACACGGGCGCGGTCACCTATGTGCCGGCGACCTCGGGCGAAGCCGGCACCTGGTCGCCGGACGGGCAGCGCCTGGTCTACGCCGAGATCGTGTTCCTGGACAACGCCATCACCCTGACCGGCACGCTGGCCGTCACGGATAACGTCCCCATCAACGTCGCCGGCTTCTACAGCCATCTCTTTCAGGTGACCGTGGCCACCAACGCGGCGGTCGATTTATCGGCCTCCAGCGGCGGCGGGCCGGGAGTTGTGGAAGACGCCTCTCCAGTGTATTCTTTGGACGGTGCCTGGCTGGCCTTCGGGCGCAAGCCGCTGCAAGGGGCGACGTGGACGCCGGGCCGGCAGCTCTGGCTGATGCGGGCGGACGGTTCGGAGGCCCGCCCGCTGACGGCGGAGCCGCCGTACAATCACAGCGCCTTCGCCTGGAACCCAGACAGCCAACGCCTGGCCTATATGCGCCTGGACGCCACCGACCCGAATGCGCTGGCCGAAATCTGGCTGATCCACGTCGATGGCAGCGGGGCGCGCCGCCTGGTGGCGGGCGGTTTTTCACCGGAGTGGCTTCCGTGAGCGATCTCATCAATCGATTTGCCCCGGATTTCTCGCTGCCGGCCGTCAACGGCTCGCGCACCGGCCTCTCCGACTACCGCGGCAGTTTCGTCGTGCTCACCTTTTGGTCGGCCGAGTGCCCGTGGAGCCGCCGGGCCGACGTCCTGTTGGTCTACCGCGCCCTGAGCTGGGGGCCGCGCGGCGTGCAGATCCTGGGCGTGGCCTCCAATGTCACCGAGACCGAGAACGAGATCGCCCACGAGATGGAGCGCCGCGGCGTGCGCTACCCGGTCCTACTGGATCAGGAACAGACCGTGGCGGACGCCTACCGCGCCCAGACCACGCCGCACTTCTTTGTGTTGGATCGGCGCGGCATCATCCGTTACACAGGCGCCCTGGACGACGCCTCTTTCAAGCAACCCCGCCCGAAGATCCTGTACCTGGATCGGGCCCTGACCGCGCTCCTGGATAACCGCACCCCCGAGCCGCAGGTGACGCTGCCCTACGGCTGCGCGGTGGTGCGCCGGGCGCCATCAGAAGCCGACACCAGCCAATCACCGGTCTCCACCAAACCCAAGACGTGACGGGCTGGCCGCCAACGATCTCTGCCCACGCCCCGGCCTGGCCATCGCTATCCTGATGTCAGGCGCGGCGCCCGCCCAACGGCGCCGCGCAGTGAGGTCTCCATGCGCCGCCTCCGCCCTCGCCGGCTGCCCTTGTTCTGGCCGCGCGCCGTCCTCGGCCTCGCCCTGGCCCTGTGCCTGGGACGAGCAGGGCCGGCCGCCAACGCCGAGACCCTGGCTGACACCACGGTCTACCTGCCGCTGATGATGAAAGACTCGCCGCCCTCCATGGCGACGCAGGTGGTCATCCTCACCAACCAGGAACGCGCCAACGCCGGCTGTCCGGCGTTAGCCATCAACAGCCAGCTCACCACGGCGGCGCAGAACCACACCGTCGATATGGCCCTGAACGATTTCTTCAGCCACACCAGCCCGGGCGGCTCCACGCTCTCCAGCCGCCTGGCCGCGGCTGGCTACCGCTACTGGTCAGCGGCCGAGAATATCGCCGCCGGGTACAGCACGCCGGCCAGCGTGGTCGCCGGCTGGATGAACAGCAGCGGCCACCGCGCCAACATCTTGAACTGCAGTTACACCGAGATCGGCGTGGGCTACTACTACCTGGCCAACGACACCGGCGGCGTCAACTACCACTCCTATTGGACCCAGGACTTCGGCCGGCCGCGCTAACCCGCGGGATTCCGTCAACTGAACAAGCGGTCGCGTTCTGCGGCCAGCCTGCCAAAAGTCACTGTATGGGCTTGGAGCGCGGTGCTATACTGTCATAAGAAGCCAACTTATCAACGGCTGATCACCTCCGGTTGAAGAGCAACTCTTCGCAAGGAGGGCGCTTGTCAGACCAAAACGCAACCAGGCCGATCGCGTAACCCGGTTACCCCCGGGGGGCGGTCGGCTTTTGCGTCTCCGCCGGCTCTGGTCGCGCGGGTGTGGGCGCGATGAGGGCGTGTTGTTCGAGGAGGGCCCCATGGCTGCCAGTTGTCTGGAGCGTCTCAAGTTCTACCTGCACGAGAATCAGGTCCCATTCGAGGTCCAGCATCACCGCGAGGTTTTCACGGCTCAGGCCGTGGCCGCCGAGGTGCATGAGAAAGGTGCCCATGTCGCCAAGGTCGTCATCGCCTGGGTGGATGGCCGCCTGATCATGCTCGTCCTGCCGGCCCCGGCGCACGTGGACTTCGAGCGGATCGAGAAGATGCTGCACGCCCAGTATGCGCGCGCCGCCCGCGAAGAGGAGTTCAAGCATCTCTTCAAGGATTGCGACGTCGGCGCGATGCCGCCGTTCGGCCACATATACAGCCTGCCCGTTTACCTGGACCGGACGCTGACCCAGGTGGGTGACATCGTCTTCCAGGCCGGCACGCACCGGGACACGCTCAGATTGGCCACGGCCGATTACCTGCGGCTGGCCTCGCCGACCGTCGTCGAATTTGCACTCAGCCCGCACGCGTTGAACCTCTGAGCGCGGCCCCGCCCAGCCGCTGGAGGAGCCTGCCGTGGACCTGCAACTCGTCCAACTGGAGACGCCCGAGTCCGTCAACGTCATCCTGGGTCAGACCCACTTCATCAAGTCCGTGGAAGACCTGCACGAGGCCCTGGTGACAGCCGTGCCCGGCATCCGCTTCGGCCTGGCCTTCTGCGAGGCCTCCGGCCAGTGCCTGGTGCGCTGGTCCGGCACCGATCCGGCCATGCTGGCGCTGGCGCAGCAGGCCGCGCAGGCGCTGGCGGCCGGGCATTGCTTCGTGATCTGCCTGGCGGAGGGCTTCTACCCGGTCAACGTCCTCAACGCCATCAAGCAGACGCCGGAGGTCTGCCGAATCTTCTGCGCCAGCGCCAACCCGCTGCAGGTGATCGTGGCCCAGACCGGGCAGGGCCGCGGCATCCTGGGGGTGGTGGACGGCGCTTCGCCGCGCGGGCTGGAGGGCGCTGAGGACATCGCCTGGCGCAAAGGCTTGTTGCGCCAGATCGGCTACAAGCTGTGAGCGGCCGCCGGCCGGCCGGGCGCGCATGCGCCGGCTGACCCGCTCGCGCCGTCAGGTCCGCGCCGATGTGCGCGCGGCCATGCACGCGGTGCCGCGCGAGCGTTTCCTGTTGCCGGCGGACGCCACCTTTGCCCAGGCCGACTGCGCCCTGCCCATCGGCTATGGCCAGACGATCTCACAGCCGTCGCTGGTGGCGCGCATGACAGAACTGCTCGAGCTGCAGCCCGGCGACCGCGTGCTCGAGATCGGCACCGGCTCCGGCTACCAAGCCGCTGTCCTGGCCGCCCTCGGCTACGTCGACGTGTACAGCATCGAGATCATCCCGGAGTTGGCCGCCGCCGCCGCCCAGCGCCTGACCGGCCTCGGCTATGCGCGCATCCACCTCAAGGTCGCCGACGGCTACTTTGGCTGGACCGAGCACGCGCCGTACGCGGGCGTGATCGTCACGGCCGCGCCCGAGCACATCCCGCCGCCGCTGCTGGACCAACTGGCCGACGGCGGCCGCCTGATTATCCCGGTCGGGCCGCGCTTCGCTTATCAGACCCTGCGTAAGGTCGTCCGCCACGGCGATCAGCTCGCCATCACCGCCGAGGCCTCCGTGGCGTTTGTGCCGCTCACCCGCGCCACCCCCCAGGAGGACCCGCGCCCTGATCCCGCCTGAGACTGTTCGCTCGCCAAGGACTGTGATCTGAGGAGCCTCTCATGAACCGCTTGTCCACCGACGAATTACGCGCTTTGGTAGAGATCCAGGGGTACCCGTGTGTTTCGCTCTTCATGCCCACCCATCGGATTGAGACGCGCCAGGACACGATCCGGCTGCGCAACCTGCTGCGCGAGGCGGAGACACGCCTGCTGGCGGCGGAGGGGCGCGCCCCGGACGTGGCCGCGCTCCTGGAGCCGGGTCAGACCCTGCTCGGTGACAGCTTCTTCTGGCGCCACTGCAGTGACGGGCTGGCCGTCTTCCTGGCGCCGGACTTCCAGCGCGTCTACACCCTGCCGCGCGCTTTCCCCGAGCGGCTGGTGATCGGCCGGCGTTTTCACGTCAAGCCGTTGCTGCCGCTGCTGGGCGAGGGCGAGCGCTTCTATGTGCTGGCGCTCAGTCAGAAATCGGTGCGGCTGCTGGCGGGCACGCGCTCCGACCTGACGGTGCTGCCGGCCGAGCAACTGCCTCACAGCCTGGCCGAGGCCCTGCAGCTGGATACGCCGGAACGCGCCGTGCGCTTCCGCACCGCCGAAGCGACGGGGCCGGGGCGCTGGTCAGCTGTCGTCTATGGCAGTGCGGCTGAAGACCCGGCCAAGGACGAGCTCAGCCAGTTCTGCCAGCGCGTCGACCGCGGCCTGCGTGACCTGCTGCACGCCGAGCCGGCGCCGCTGGTGCTGGCCGGCGTCGACTACTTGATCCACATCTTCCGCGGCGTGAGCCAGTCTGCCCACGTGATGCCGGGCGAAGTCGCCGGCAATCCGGACAAGCTGGAGCCGGAGGAACTGCACCGGCGCGCGTGGGAGGCCGTCCAGCCATACTTCGAACGGCGCCAGGTGGAGGCCGTGGATCGGTTCCGCGAGCTGGGCGGCACGCGCCGCGTGGCCACAGCGCTGCGCCCTGTCCTGGCCGCCGCCCGGGAAGGGCGGGTGGAGACGCTGTTTGTGGAACAGGGCCAAGTGCAGTGGGGAACTTTTGACCCGGAGACCGGCGCCGTCCAGCAACATCTGCTCCAGGAACCAGCCGACGAGGACCTGCTCGACCTGACCGCCACCCAGGTCATCCTGAATGGCGGCGCCGTCTACAGCCTGCCCGCCGAGGCGATGCCGGCCGCCAGCCCGCTGGCCGCCGTCTTCCGCTACTGACCTCGCCCGGTTGCCGTGCCCGTCGCTCCGCAGACCGGGCGCGCTTTGAGCGACGCCCCAGATGAAAGGCCCGCCTCCCCGGCTCTGGGAGGCGGGCCGGAGGAGGCCGCGATGGTCAGCGTCCCTGTGACAGTTAAGGTGGAATCAGCCGAAGCGGCCGCCGACTGGCTGGCGCCGATGAGGGCGCGCAGCTATGCCCTGCTCCAACTGCGGCCCGGCGACAGCGTCCTGGAGGTCGGCTGCGGCGCGGGCCAGGCTACGCTGGCCTTGCATCAGCTGGTCGGCTTCGGCGGCGAGGTGCGCGGCGTGGACCAGGACGGCGCGCTGGTGGCGGAGGCCGAACGGCGGGCGGCCGAGGCCGGGCTGGCCCGACAAGTGCGGCACCAGCGCGCGGACGCCGGCGCGCTGCCGTTCGAGGCCGGCTATTTCGACGGCAGCCGCAGCGAGCGCCTGTTTCAGCACCTGGCCCGGCCGGAGTTGGCGCTGCGCGAAATGGTGCGCGTCACCCGGCCCGGCGGCTGGATCGTGGTGCTGGACGTCGACTACGGCTCGCTGTCGCTGGATACGCCCGAACGCACCAGCGAGCGCCGCCTGACGCGCTTCAACGCCGAACGCCTGCATCTCAACGGTTACGCCGGCCGCGGGCTGTACCGCCTGTTCCGGCGCCAGGGCCTGGCTGATCTGACCGTCGAGATCTGGCCGCTCTGCCTCACCCGCTACGCCGACGCCCGCCAGCTGCTGCAGCTGGACCGCCTGGAGGCGCACGCCGTCGGCGAAGGGCTGTTGACAGCGGGGGAACTGCAACTCTGGCGGGCGGCGCTGGAACGCGCCGACGCCGAGGGCTGCTTCTTCGCCAGCCTCAACCTGGGGCTGGTGGCCGGCCGCCTGCGGTAGCCGGAGGCCGGCTCAAGGGTGAGCGCCGGGAACGACCATTGCCCCCCGGCGGAGGCGGGCCGATGCGTCCTCATCATGCCGCCCTCTTGGAGCTGGCGCTGCTGTTCCTGCCGGCCCTGCCCGCCTACCTGTGGCTCTGGCCCAACCTCACCGGCCTGCCTGAGACCCTCGGGCAGGTCCTGGTCTACGGCTACCTGTTGGCGGGCGCGCTCGTCATCGGGCGACGGCGCTGGACGTGGGACCAGTTGGGCGTCAACGGCCGCGGGCTGAAGCTCAGCCTGGCCTGTGGCCTGGCGCTGCTCGCCGGGCGGACGCTGGTGATCCTGGCCGTGGATTGGCCGCTGTGGACGCGGCCGGTCACGTGGGCGGGGCTGCTCGCGGACGGCCTGTTCTATTTTGGCGCGGTGGCGTTGACCGAGGAGTTGCTCTTTCGCGGGCTGCTCTACCGCGCGCTCGCGGACTGGCGCGGGGCGCGCCTGGCGCTGTGGGGGTCGACCCTGGCCTTCGGGCTGTACCACTGGCCGTCGCAGGGGCCGCTGGGCGCGCTGGGCACCGGGCTCGTCGGACTGGTGCTGGCCGTCTTGCGCTGGCGCGCCGACGGGATCGCCGGACCGATCATCATCCACGGCCTGATTGATCTACAGGCCGTGCTGATGCTGCCCTCCCTGGATCTGGCGACGCTCGGCCAGCCCGCCATCGTCTCGCGGCCGCTGCTGCTCCTGGGCTATGCCCTGCTCATCGCGCCGCCGGTTTATCTGTGGCGGTTCTATCCGCAGGCCAGGCCGGCTGAGGCTGACCGGCGGCCCGGGCGGAGAAAGGGAGCGCCGAATGGCTGACGCGGATTTGCGGCCGCTGGCGCCGGAAGCGCTGCGGCGGGTGTGTGATCCCGCCGGCTTCAATTTTGAAACCACGGCCGAGCTGCCCAGGCTGACCGAGGTGTTGGGCCAGCCGCGCGCCGTGGCCGCGCTTGAGTTCGGGGCCGGCATCGGCAGCGCCGGCTTCAACCTGTTTGCGCTTGGCCAGCCGGGGTCCGGCAAGACCACGCTCATCCGGGAATATCTGGAGCGCCGGGCGGCGGCTCAGCCGGTGCCGCCCGATCTGTGCTACGTCCACAACTTCGCCGACAGCCGCCGGCCGCTGGAGCTGCGCCTGCCGCCCGGCCAGGGCCTCCGGCTCCAGCAGGCGCTGGCGGCCCTGGTGCGGGAGCTGCAAGACGCGCTGCCGCGCGCCTTTGACAGCCAAGCCTACATCGAGCAGCGCGACCAGATCGTGCAGACGCTGGAGGCGCAGCGCCGGGCCGAGCTGGACCGGCTGGAGGCCCACGTCGGCAAATTCGGCTTCCAGTTGATGAAGACGCCTGGCGGCCTGCTGCTGGTGCCGGTGGTCAACGGCGCCGTGATCACCGAAAGCGAGGTGGAGAAGCTCACCGACGAACAGCGCGCCAAGCTGGGCCAGATCCGCGAGCGGCTGGAGGAGGAGGTCCAGGCCGGGGTCCGCCAGGTGCGCGGACTGGAGAAGGGCGCGCGCGAGGCGCTGCGCGCGCTGGACACGGCCACGGCCGCGGGCGCCACGCGCCACCTGGTGGACGAACTGCGCGCCGCCTACCAGACGGTGGCGCCGGTGCTGCGCTATTTGGACGCCGTGCAGGCCGACGTGGTGGAAAATGCCGACCTGTTCCGCAAGGACCGTGAGAAGGAGACGCCGTCGCTGCCGATGGCGGCCATGCTTCAGCCCGAAGACAGCCCGTTCGTGCGCTACGAGGTCAACGTGCTGGTGGACAACCGCGGCCTGTCCGGCGCGCCCGTGGTCGTGGAGAGCAACCCGACCTACCACAACCTGGTGGGCCGCATCGAGCATCGCTCGCTGATGTGGGGCGGCGTGGCGACCAACTTCACCCAGGTGAAGCCTGGCGCACTCCACCGCGCCAACGGCGGCTACCTGATCATCCCGGCGCGCGAGTGCCTGCTCAACCCGTATGCCTGGGAGGGGCTGAAGCGCGCGCTCAAGGACCGCGTCGCGCGCATCGAGGAGCTGGGCACCCAGCTCAGCCTGCTCAGCACCATCACGCTTGAGCCGGAGCCGGTGCCGCTCGACCTCAAAGTCGTGCTGATCGGCAGCCCGGTGATCTACTACCTGCTCTACGCCTACGACGAGGACTTCCAGAAGCTCTTCAAGGTCAAAGCCGATTTCACCACCGAGATGGACCGGACCGCAGACGCCGAGCAGGCCTATGCCCTGTTCGTCAGCACCATCGCCGCGCAGGAGGGCGGCCGCGCCTTCGACCGCGGCGCGGTGGCGCGGGTGGTGGAGTACGGCTCGCGCTGCGCCGGCGACCAGGCCAAGCTGACGACACGCTTCGGCGAGATCGCCGACTTGCTGCGCGAGGCCGCCCACCGGGCTGGCCAGCGCGGCGACGGCTCCGTGACCGCCGCCGACGTGCGCGCCGCCGAAGCCGCTCGGCGCTTCCGCGGCAACCTGGCGGAGGCCCATCTGCAGGAAGCCATGACGCGCGGCACAATCCTGATCGAGACCACCGGCGCCGCCGTCGGGCGCGTCAACGGCCTGGCAGTGCTCGGCCTGGCCGATTACGCCTTTGGGCACCCGGCCCGCATTACGGCCACCGTCGGGCCGGGCCAGCGCGGGGTGGTCAGCATTGAGCGCGAGGTGGCGCTGAGCGGCCCGATCCACGGCAAGGGCGTGCTGATCCTGAGCGGCTACCTGCTGGCGCAGTACGGCGCCGCGGCGCCGCTCAGCCTGACCGCCAGCCTGGTGTTCGAGCAATCCTACGGGCTGGTGGAGGGCGACAGCGCTTCGCTGGCCGAGTTGTGCGCCCTGCTCTCAGCCCTGGCCGGGCGGCCGCTGCGCCAGGACGTGGCGGTCACCGGCTCGGTGAACCAGTACGGCCAGGTGCAGGCGGTGGGCGGCGTCACCGAAAAAGTGGAGGGCTTCTTCGAGGCCTGCCTCAAGCGCGGGCTGACCGGCGCGCAGGGCGTGCTGATCCCGGCCGGCAACCAGCCGCACCTGATGCTGCGCGACGAGGTGGTGGCGGCCGCGCGGGGCGGCCAGTTTCACCTGTGGGCTGTGGCGACCGTGGACGAGGCGCTCAGGCTGATGACCGGCCAGCCGGCGGGCGAACACAACCAGCGCGGCGCGTACCCGCGCGGCAGCCTGCACCGCGCCGTGGCTGAGCGGCTGGCTGCGTTCACGCGCGCCTTGAAGGCGGCGCCGAAAGCGGCCACGCGCCGCGGCCGCCGTTGATGTTCCCGAGACGGGCTGTTACCGGATGGTTGCGCCGGCGCCACACCAGCGTGACAGGCCGCGGCTAAGGTTTGGGCAGTGTAGTCAACGACGATGCAAGGAGAAATCGACATGCTGCCCAAACAGAATTCGTTGATCGTCTTCGGCCTGGGCCTGGCGGCGCTGCTGCTGATGGGCGCCCTGGGGGTGGGGGCCGCGGCGCTGCTGTTGGCCGGCGCGGCGCCGGTCATCGTCCGGGCGGAAGGCGGCCCGGCGGCGCCAGTGGAATCCAGCGGAGTGCCCGTGAGCGAAGTGACCGTGGAATTCGGCCTGGGTTCGCCCTACCCGGTCAACGCCGTCGTGGGGATTGACCTGCCGAACTCGTGCGCGCAGGTGAGCGCGGTGCGCCAGACCCTGGCCGGGCGCGAGTTCCAGATCACGGTGGAGGCCGCCACCTTCCCCGGTGAGACCTGCCGCGCGGACAGCCTGCCGTACAAGCTCACGCTGCCGCTCAATATGGCGGGCCTCGAGCACGGCGCGTACACGGTGGTGGTCAACGGCGTCCGCGCGGACGACTTCAGCTTCCCGCCGGCGGCTGGCCAGTAGACGCCCGCTGGGGCCGCGACGGGCGCGGAAACGGCAGCGGCGCGTCGGAAACTTCCGACGCGCCGCTGTTGGCGTCACCGAACGGGACGGCGGTCAGCGCTCAGACGCTCACCTTGGGCAGATGCGTCATGGCCTCGGTGACGGCCTCGGACGGATACTCAACGTCCTCCAGCCGCCCCTGGTGGTAGGCGTCGTAGGCGGACATATCGAAGTGGCCGTGCCCGGACAGGTTGAAGGCGATGACCTTCTTGACGCCGTCCCGCTTGCAGGCCAGGGCCTCGTCGATGGCCACCCGGATGGCGTGGTTGGACTCGGGCGCCGGGATGATGCCCTCGGCCCGGGCGAACTGCACGCCGGCCTCGAACGTCTCCAACTGCTTGACGGCGCGCGCCTCGACGTCGCCGTGGTCCACCAGCGCGCTCACCAGCGGGCTCATGCCGTGGTAGCGCAGGCCGCCGGCGTGGATGCCCGGCGGGATGAAGGTGTGGCCGAGCGTGTGCATCTTCACCACCGGCGCCATCCGGGCCGTATCGCCGTAGTCGAACGTGTACTGGCCCTTGGTCAGGCTCGGGCAGGAGGCCGGCTCGGCCGCGATCACGCGCGTGCGCAGGCCCTCCGTGAAGTTCTTGTGCAGGAACGGGAAGGCGAAGCCGGCGAAGTTGGAGCCGCCGCCGGCGCAGCCGATGACGACGTCTGGATACTCGCCGGCCATTTCCATCTGCTGCAGGGACTCAATGCCGATGACGGTCTGGTGCAGCAGGACGTGGTTGAGCACCGAGCCGAGCGAGTATTTCTTGGCGCCGCCGCTGGTGGCCGCCGCCTCTACCGCCTCGGAGATGGCGATGCCCAGCGAGCCGGGGTTGTCCGGGTCCTGCTCCAGCACCTGCCGGCCGTAGTGCGTCAGCTCGGTCGGGCTGGCGTGCACGGTGGCGCCGAAGTTCTGCATCAGGATGCGCCGGTAGGGCTTCTGCCCGAACGACACCTTGACCATGAAGACTTCCAGGTCGATGCCGAACATGTTGCAGGCCATCGAGAGCGCGCTGCCCCACTGGCCCGCGCCGGTCTCGGTGGTCAGCGCCTTGGTCCCAGCCTGCTTGTTGAAAAAGGCCTGGGCCACGGCCGTGTTGGGTTTGTGTGAGCCGACCGGGCTGGCGCCCTCATACTTGAAGTAGATGTGGGCGGGCGTGTCCAGGGCCTTTTCCAGGCGCACGGCGCGGTGCATGGGGGTCGGCCGCCACAGCCGGTAAACCTCCCGCACCGGCTCCGGGATCTCGATCCAGCGCTCCGCGCTGACCTCCTGCATGATCAGGCTCATCGGGAAGAGCACGCTCAGGAAATCCGGCGTCACCGGCTGGAGCGTCTGCGGGTGCAGCACCGGCTGGGGCGGCACGGGCAGATCGGCGTTGATGTTGTACCAGGCCTGCGGCAGTTTGCTCTCGTCGAGCAGGAATTTGTGTTGGGTGCTCATGGGAAAGGTTTATTTCTTGCCGGAGCGCTGCTTTTTGAGGGCGCCTTCGACGCCCTTCAACAAGCCTTCGGCGACCGAGGCGGCCTGCCCGCTCTGCAACGCCGCTGTCACCTGGCCGGCGATCGGCGCGGGCAGCTTCTTCTTGAGGTAATCGAGCACGGCGGTGGCGGCGGCTTTGGCCTGCGCTTCCGGCAGGCCGGTTTTCTTCACGACGACCTTCACGAGTTCGTCCATGTTCGTTCTCCTTTGGATGATATCAAGACGGGCGGCCGGATTGCCGCTCATAGTAACCGGATTGAGGTAAAAGTCAATGAAACGGGACGCGGCTCAAGGCAGGGGACCAGCCAGGGCCACCTGGTCGCGCCCCTGGCGCTTGGCCTGGTAGAGGGCCTCGTCGGCGGCGCGCACCACCACGTCGACGGTCTGGCCGTGCAGCGGGAAGGCGGCCACGCCGGCCGAGACGGTCACCGGCCCCAGGCGCTGGCCGCGGTACTCGGGCTGGAGATGGTGGATTTCCTCGCGCAGGTGTTCGGCGCGCTGGCGCGTGATTTCGAGCGAGGCCTCGGGCAGGAGCAGGATGAACTCCTCGCCGCCGTAGCGGCAGGCGACGTCGCCGGCGCGGATGTGGACGCGCAGGAACTCGCCCACGGTCTGCAGCAGGGCGTCGCCGGCGGCATGGCCGCAGGTGTCGTTGAACTGCTTGAAGTGATCAAGGTCGAGCATGATCACGCCCACCGAGTAGCCACGCCGCAGCGCGCGGCGCAGTTCGCGCTCAAGCGACTCTTCCATGTAGCGCCGGTTGTACAGCCCGGTCAGCACGTCGCGGATGGACTGCTGGCGCAGGGTTTCACGCAGCTGCAGATTGGCCAGGGCCAGCGCCAGGCTGTGCGCCACCGCCTGCGCCAGCCGCAGGTGCGTCTCGGCCGGGGCCGGCCGCGGCTCGGCATATTGCAGCAGCAGCAAGCCGACTGCCTGGCCGGACGCGGTCATCGGCAGGCAGAGGGCGGCCGCGCCCGCCGCCGCCAGATGCTGGCAGCTGGGTTCGGCCGCGGCGGAGGGGTGGAAGACGGGCCGCCCGCGCCGCAGCGCCCAACATTCGTCGGCGTCAAAGGCCGGCGTCGGCGCTGGCGCTGACCCCCAGGCCGTAGCCAGCGCCAGCCGGGTGGCGGCGACGTCGGCCAGGTAGACCGCTCCGCTTACGGCCGGGAAGAGCTCGGGCAGGATCTCGGTCATGGCCGCGCGCGCCTCGTCCACGTTCAGGCAAGTCTGCAGCCGGTCCACCAGGTCGTTCAGGCGCTGAATCTCGTCGGCGCGCTGCTGCAGCTCGTCCAGCGAGTGAGTCAAGTAGTCGTTGGCGCGCTGCAGGGCGGCCTCGATTTTGAGCCGGTCGGCGATGTTGACCAGCACGGCCAGCGTGCCCGCGTACTGACCGTCGCGCACCAGCGGCGTGGCCGAGACGAGCACGGGCACTTCGTAGCCGTCCTTGGCCACCAGACGCGCTTCGTAGCTGCTGGCCACACCGCCCGGACGCTGGGCGGACTCCTCGGCCACGCGCGCCTGGCTGGCCGCGGCGACGATGCGGGACCAGTGCTGGCCGATCAGCTCCTCGCCGCCGTAATCCAACAGCCGCAGCAGCGTCGGATTGACCAGCTGCATGCGGCCCTCGGGGTCCTCCAGCACCAGACCTTCCGACATGGCGCCGGTGACGCTGGCGTTGACCTGCAACAGCCGCTCCACTTCCTGGGTCAGCAGGCGCTGCCGCTCGGCGCTGACGCGCTGGGCCTGCTCCGCGCCCTGACGGGCCGCCTCCGCGCGCCGCACCTGGTCGGCCTGCTGGCCCAACAACCCCAGGACGAGCGGGGCCAGATCCGCCAGCCACACCAGCGGCTGGCCGGCGTGCAGCGTCCACAGGCCGGCGGGCGACCACGGCAGGCCGCGCGCGGCGAGTTCCAGACCCCAGGCCGCCAGCGTGAGGGCGGCGCCGCCCAGGCCGCCCAGCGCCGCCCAGGAAAGGCGGGTCGGCGGCGTGGCCGTGGTCATGCTTCACCCGCCTCGGCGATCACGACCTGGTTGCGGCCCTGCCGTTTGGCCCGATACAGGGCGGCGTCAGCTGTTCGCAGCAGGCCCGCCACCGTCGAGCCGTGCTCGGGAAAAGTCGCCACCCCCAGGGACAGCGTGACCTGGCCGAGGAGTTGGCCGTTGTAGCTGGCCTGCAAGTGGGCCACTTCCTGACAGATGCGCTCGGCCCGCTGCTGCACCGTCTCCGGCGGCGCGCCCGGCAGGATCAACACGAACTCCTCGCCGCCGTAGCGGCAGGGCACGTCCTCGGCCCGGATGTTCGCGCGCAGCAGCGCCGCCAGCTCGCGCAGCAGCAGGTCGCCGGCGGCGTGGCCGAAGGTGTCATTGAAATGCTTGAAGTGGTCCAGGTCCAGCACGACCACGCCGATGGGCAGAGCCTGCCGGCTGGCGCGGCGCAGCTCGCGCTCCAACGTTTCTTCCATGTAGCGCCGGTTGAACAGGCCGGTCAGGGGGTCACGCACGGACTGGTTGCGGAGCGTCTCGCGCAGCCGCAGGTTGGCCAGGGCCAGGGCCAGGCTGTCGGCCACGGTCTGCGCCAGCTGGCGTTCGGCCTCGCTGAAGACAGCGTCCGGCGTGGCGCCGATGAGCGTGAGCACGCCCAAGGCCTCACCCTGCGCCAGCATGGGGGCACAGACATGGGCGAAGGGGGCGGGCGCGCCGACATGTCGGCAGGCCAGGCCGGCGGCGCTGCCCGGCTCGGACCAGTGCAGGCGCCCGCGCCGCAGCGCCCAGCAATCCTGCGGCGTGAAGACCTGTTCGGCCGCGCCCTGGTCGCCCCAAACCGCCTCGGCCTCCACCAGATTGCGTGAATTGCTGGTGAGGCTGATCTGCCCGGCCTTGCCGGCGAAGAGCTGCGGCACCAGGCGCCCCACCACGGCGTAGGCTTCCTCGGCCGACAGGCTGCTTTGCAGCAGACCGCTCATAGTGTTCAGGGTCGTGATCTCCTGACTGCGCTGCTCCACTTCGGCCAGGCTGATGATCAGGCGTTCGTTGGCGCCGGTGATGGCTTCCTCGGCCAGCTTGCTCTCGGTGATGTCGATGAGTGTGCCGATGTAGCCGTCGACCTTGCCGCTCTTGTTGTGGATCGGGGCGGCGCTGCCGCGCACCCAGGTCACCGCGCCCTGCGGCGCGCAGAGGCGGTATTCCAGCTCAAAGCTGCGCCGGCCGGCAGTCGCGCTCTGCCACTCGGTCAGAACCCGTTCGCGGTCGTCGGCGTGGATGGCCTCAGTCCAGCCGGCCCCCAGGGCCAGGGCCTGGCTCTGGCCGGTCAGCGCCCGCCAGCGGTCGTTGACGAAGATCCAATCGCCGTCCAGGTCGGCCTGGAAGATGCCCACCGGCGCCAGCGTCGTCAGGGTGCGGAAGCGCCGCTCGCCATCGGCCAGGGTGGCCTCGGCCCGCAGGCGTTCGCTCAAATCGGTGATGACCGAGACGGCCCCGGTGAGCGCGCCCGCCTCCTGGCGCGGCGTGGCCGTGACGCTCACCGGCAGGGCGCTGCCATCGGCGCGCTTCAAGCGCAGTTCGTAAGTGCTGGCCTCGCCGCGTTCACGGCGGACATGGGCGTCGGTCAGCGTCGCCAGGTCCTCCGGCATGGTCAGGGCCGCGGCCGGCAGGCCGAGCAGGGCCTCCGGCGTGTAGCCGAGCATGCGCGCGAAGGCCGGGTTCACGTACTCCAGGCGGTGCGCCCGGTCCGTGACCACCAGGCCTTGGCCCACCGTCGTCATCACCTGCCGGCCGAAGTCGCGCTCGCCCCGCAGCGCCTCGTCCAGCCGGCGCTGCTCGGTGATGTCCGCAAACGAGACGACGACAGCGAAAGGCTGGGGCTCGCCGGGGCGAGTCAGCGGATGGGCGTTGACCGAGATCCAGTTCAAACGGTCGTCCGGCTTGTGCACGCCCAGTACCACGCCGGTCACCGGCTGGCCGGTGCGCAGGGCGAGCATGGCCGGGTGCGCGTCGCCGGGCAAGGGCGCGCCGTCCTCGCGCACGGTGCGCCAACGCGGGTCCAGCGAGGTGCGCCCGATCAACTGGTCTGCGGTCAGCCCGAGGATGCGCTCGGCGCTGGCGTTACAGCTCAGGATGCGCCCGGCTTGATCCTGGACGACGATGCCTTCCGCCAGGGCGGCCAGCACCGAACGGGCCGACGCCTCGCTGTCGCGCAAGGCCTGCTCGCTGCTCACGCGGCGGCCGATCTCGCGCGCGGCGAGCGCGAGGATGATCGGCGCGATGTCGATGATCCAGTGCAGCGGGTTGTTGAGGTGGAGCGCCCACAAAGCCGCCAGGCTCGGCGGCAGGCGCTGGACCCAGAAGAGATCCAGGCTCCAGGCGGTCAGGGGAAAGAGCAAGCCCACCAGGGCGCCGAGCAGGGTGTAGCGGCGTGTCAATTCCGGCCCGCCGGCAGTGGACGGCGTGGTCATGGGAGGCGTTTCAACCTCGTCTCGCGGGCGCGGCCCGGCCGCTTATGGCCGGGCCGGGATAATCAGTTTCAGGCCGGCGTAGATCGTGGCGCTCTCACCCAGGCCATTGGCCAGGCGGATTTCGTCCACGGTCGTGCCGTAGCGCGCGGCCAGGCGCGTCAGATTGTCGCCGGGCTGGATCGTATAGACCAGGGGCTGCCGGGTTGGATTCGGGATGGTCAGCGTCTGGCCGACGCGAATGGTGTCGCCCTCCAGCTTGTTCGCCGTCCGCAGCGCGGCCAGGGTCACGCCGTAGGCGGCCGCGATCCGCTGCAGGCGGTCGCCGGCTTTCACCACGTAGACGGCGTAGCTGCCGGTGGGTGTGGCCGAGGGCGGCGCGGCCGTGCGGGTGGGCGTGATCGTCGGGATCACCAGCACCTGGCCGGGCTGGACGACGTCACTGGTCAGGCCGTTGGCGGAACGCAGGGCCGTGAGCGTGATGCCGTAGCGGCGCGCGATGCGCAGGAGCTGATCGCCGGGCTGGACGATGTAGGTGCTGCCGGGCGGCAGCGGCGTGCGCGTGGGCGTCGGCGGCGGCACGAGCAGCACCTGGCCGACGCGCAGCAGGTCGGATGTGAGATTGTTGGCCGTGCGCAGCGCCGTCACCGTCACACCGAAGCGCCGGGCCAGGGCGCGCAGCTGATCGCCGGAGGCGACGACATACACGGTGTAGCCGACCGGGACGGCGAAGGCCGTCCGCGTGGCCGTGGGCACGGCCGCCGGGATGAACAGGATCTGGCCGGCGTAGATGGTATCCGAGTTGAGGTTGTTGGCGGTGCGCAGGGCCGGGACCGTGATCCCGAAGCGGCGGGCGATGGTCAGGAGCGTGTCGCCGTAGACGATGGTGTAGGTGTTGGGGCCGGGCACCAGGGTGGGCGTGCGCGTCGGGCCTTCGGTGCGTGTCGGGCCGGAGGTGCGGCTCGGCGTCGGGGTGGGCGTTATCGTCCGGGTGGCCGTGGGTGTGGGGGTGGCGCTGGCCTGGGCGGCCGCCTGGCGCACGCCCCCCCAGGCCAGGCCCACCAGGGCCAGCGCGGCGGCGCCGGCCGTGAGGCGTGCAATCAGGCGCAACATCGTGACCTCCAGTTGGGGGTGCGGGCCATGCATCGATTATAGACCGGATGAAAAAATCGGCCCGGCCGGCGCGCGGCGAAAGCGGAGCGCGGATGCCGTATAATCGCGGCGTCGCCCAACCTGGAGAAGATCCCATGACCCTGCCGCCCACCCGCCCCGAACACGATCTGCTGGGAGACCGCGCCGTGCCGGCCGACGCCTACTACGGCATCCACACGCTGCGCGCGCTCGAGAACTTCCCGATCACGGGCACGCCGATCGGCGCCTACACCGAGCTGGTCAACGCGCTGGTCTGCGTCAAGGCAGCGGCGGCAGCCACCAACCTGGAGTTGAAACTGCTGGACAAGGAGCGCTGCGACGCCATCCTGGCGGCCTGCGACGAAGTCCGGGCCGGCCAGCTGCACAACCAGTTCGTCGTGGACGTGATCCAGGGCGGCGCGGGTACGTCCAGCAATATGAACGCCAACGAAGTGATCGCCAATCGGGCGCTGGAACTGCTGGGCCGGGCGCGCGGCGACTACGCCTATCTGCACCCGCTCGAGCACGTCAACCTGAGCCAGAGCACCAACGACGTCTACCCGACGGCCGTGAAGGTGGCCCTGCACTTCGAGATCCGGCGGCTGCGCGAAGCCATGGCCGGGCTGCGCCTGGAGTTTGAGATCAAGGCGCGCGAGTTTGCGGACGTGCTCAAGATGGGGCGCACCCAGCTGCAGGACGCCGTGCCGATGACGCTGGGTCAGGAGTTCAGCACCTACGCCGTGATGCTGGCGGAAGACGAGGAGCGCCTGCGCGAGGCCGCCCTGCTGATCCAGGAGATCAACCTGGGGGCCACGGCCATCGGCACCGGCATCAACGCCCCGCCCGAATACGCGCCGCGCGTGTGCCAGCACTTGCGCCGGATCACGGGCATCGACCTGGTGACGGCGCACAACTTGGTGGAGGCCACCCAGGACGCCGGCGCCTTCGTCCAGCTCTCGGGCGTGCTCAAGCGCGTAGCCGTCAAGCTGTCTAAGACCTGCAACGACCTGCGCCTGCTCTCGTCCGGCCCGCGCGCCGGGCTGGGCGAGATCAACCTGCCGCCCGTCCAGGCCGGCTCCAGCATCATGCCCGGCAAGGTCAACCCCGTCATCCCCGAGGTCGTCAACCAGATCGCGTTCGAGGTTATCGGCAACGACGTGACCGTGTCGTTCGCGGCCGAGGCCGGGCAGCTGCAGCTCAACGCTTTCGAGCCGATCATCGCCCACAACCTGTTCAACAGCCTGATCTATCTGCGTCAGGGCTGCCGGACGCTGGCCGAGCGCTGCGTGCGCGGGATCACGGCCAACCGCGAGCACCTGCGCCGCAGCGTGGAGCACTCCATCGGCGTCGTCACCGCCCTCAACCCGTACATCGGCTACGAAAACGCTACCGCCATCGCCAAGGAGGCGCATGCCACCGGCCAGAGCGTCTACGACCTGGTGTTGGCGCGCGGCCTGCTGACGCAGGCGCAGCTGGACGACATCCTGCGGCCCGAGATCCTGACTCAGCCGCGTCCGCTGCCGGAGCGGGAGTAGGCGCGCCGCGGCCTCACGGCCGCCACTGGTTGGCGCGCACGTTCTGCGCGGCCAGGCGCGCGGTCTCGGCCACGCGTTTGGCCCGCGTCTCCGGCCGTTTGGCGTTGGCAATCCACTCCAGGATGCCGCGCTTGACCGAACGCGGGAAGGCCGCGAAGTGCTCGGCCGCCGGCGGGGAGGCGGCCAGCGCCTGTTCCAGATCGGGCGGGATCACCAGCGCTTCGACTTCATCCAGCGCATTCCAGGAGCCGTCCCGCTGGGCGGCCTCGACCTTGGCGAGCCCGGCCGGGGTCATCTGCCCGCTGGCGATCAGCTGCGCCACGCGCTGCTTGTTGGGCGCGGACCAGCCGGTCCCGGGCTTGCGCGGCGCGAACCACAGCAGCGAGCGCTCGTCGTCCAGCTTGTTCGGTTTGCTGTCGACCCAGCCGAAGCACAGCGCTTCCTCCACGGCCTCACCATAGTCGAAGCGCGGCTTGCCCGTGGCTTTCTTGTAGCTGATCAGCCAGACCCCTGCGGCGCGGCTGTGATTGGCCGCCAGCCAGCGGCGCCATTCGGCGCGGGTCTGGGGGTGGATGGAGTTGGGCGGCGGATTTTTGGGCATAGGCGAGTTCTCCCGAGAGTCCACGGTGCGACGCCGCTGAGAACTATATCGCCGCGCCGGAGGCTGTGGCCGCCGGCCGCGGTGGTAAGATGGCCGCGGTCAAAGGGAAGGAGCCCGCATGCAGAAACGTCCGCGCCCGCTGCTCTGGCTCGGTCTGGGTTTGATCGTGCTCGCGATCATGCTCTGCGGGGGCAGCACCGTCTGGCTCTGGCAGGAATTGGTCGGCCCGCCGCCGGGCCAGGGACCCACGGCGGAGCGCGGCTACCAGACCTGCGCGCCCATTATCGCCGCGCTGGAACGCCATGCCGCCGAGCGGGGAGGGTATCCAGAGACGTTGGCCGCGCTCGTGCCCGCCTATCTGGAGGCTGTGCCCACGGCCGACGCGATCGACCTCACCTACCGCCACACGGAGGCCAGCTACGAGCTGGAATTCCACTACGCCGGCCCGGGCATGAACGTCTGCACTTACACGCCCGAGGCCGGCTGGGATTGCTACGGCTACTACTGACGTGGCCGCCGGCGCCGCTGCGTTCATCGCCCGCGGACAGACGAAGCCCCAAGGGGCAAGCCGGCCCGCACGGACAATCCGGCCTCCCGGGCGGAGCCGCTCGGCGGTGTAGGCGCGGGGCACTTGATCCCGCGAGAACGGCCTGGGCTGGTTCAGGACCGGTAGGCCCAGATCAGCGCCAGGCTGATGAGGCTGGTGATGACCGTCTGACGTACACCGATGATGACCGGCCGGACGCCGACGGGCGGCCGCAGCAGGCCGCTGTAAATGGTCTCGGCCAGAAGCACCAGGAAGGCGAGCGGCGCCAGCGGCGGCACCAGCTCAGCCAGGGCCAGGCCGCTCACGCCGCCCAGGGCCAGGCCGTTGGCGATCACGGCCGCGCGCGCCAGGCGCCGGCGCTCGGCCCACTCCGGGCGCTCCGCCCGGCGCCGGTAGTCCAGGGCCACATACACCACAGCGATCGCCCCGGCTGATTGCAGCGCGCAAAGCAGCCACAGCCAGAAGCTCAAGGGACTGAAACCGCCCGCGCCGACCGCCTGCGCGGCCGGTGCGCTGAGCGCCAGCACCGCGGCGCCCAGGATCTCGGCCCCCATCTGGCCGCGCTCGGCCCGCTGCGCCACCAGCCAGAGCTGCCAGGCCAGAACGGGCAGCGCCGGCAGGGCCAGCCACAACACAAAACCGGCGCCGACCCCGGCCAGGCCGAGGGCGCCGCCGGCCGCCAGAACCCCATACAGCATCGTCCACAACAGCGCCGGCCCGCGCTCCTCGGCCGGACGCCGGCCGGCCAGGGCCTTCACCAGTATCGTCAGCGGTTGCAGGCCCAGGAAACCGCCCAGCATCCCCAGCGTCAGCCAGAGCGAGGCCCAGCCCGGCCAGCCGGCCAGGGCCAGCCCGACGGCATAAGGCCCCAGCCACAGGGCCCAGGCGCCGTGCTGCTGCGGCAGCGCCAGATACTTGCGTAGGTAAGTGGACGACTTCTGAACAACCGGTCGAGGGGAATTAGCCATTATGGCAGCTCCTCAGCGGCATGGCTCGACTTTGTGACCAACGGAACAAGGTAACGCGAAAACGGCCGCCTTCGTATGACCGCTGTCATGCCGCCGCCAGGATCAATCTGTTACATTAATCACAAATTAGAAACATTGATTTTTCATAACGTGCCGCTGCTGTGACGGGATGGTCAGGTAGACCAAGCGCCCGCCAGAGCCGGAATTCAGGAGAAACCCCCGCATGCGCCTTCCCTTGATCCTTGGGCTTGCAGCCCTGGCGGTCGTCGCCGGGGTCGGCCTGTACGTAAGTGACTTCGTCGTCTATCTCGGCAACGACGCGACGGCCTGCAACAACTGCCACGTCATGGATGCCGCCTACGAAGGCTGGTTCCACGGCCCGCACAAGGACTGGGCGGCTTGCAACGACTGTCATACGCCGCACGACCTGATCCCGAAGTACATCGTCAAGGCGCTGTCGGGTTACAACCACGTCTCGGCCTTCACGGTCGGGCATATCCCCGCCGCCATCCGGGCCAAGGACAGCAGCCAGGCCGTCATCCAGGCCAACTGTGTCCGCTGCCACGCCGAGACGGTGGCAGCCGTGGCCGACGGCCAGATGGACGCCGACCGCTACTGCTTTGACTGTCACCGCGGAGCCGGCCACGGCGAGCGCGGCCTCTCGATCCTGCCTTACCAAGATAAGTAACCCCGCCCTCAGAGGAGCACCCGCATGAAACAGCGCCTGCCCGTCATCGTCATCACTGTTGTTATCCTGATCTTAGCCGGCCTGGTGGTCGGCCAGTTCCTGTACATCCGCAACCAGGTCACGCCGGTGCGCGGCGTGGCGCCGCTGGTGGAGATCGCGGCCCAGGAGCCGGACTCGGCCCAATGGGGCGTGAACTTCGCCAACCAGTTTTCCACCTGGAAGTTGACCGCCACCAACGCGGTCCGCACGACTTACGGCGGCTCGGTGAACTTCGACAAACTGGCCGTCGATCCGCGGCTGGTGCGGCTCTTCGCGGGCATGCCCTTCAGCAAGGGCTACACCGAGGACCGCGGGCACGCCAACGCCCTGCTGGACGTGCGCGAGACGGCGCGCGTGAACGAGAAGACGCCCGGCACATGCTACTCCTGCAAGGCGTCGGAGAACCCGGGGCTGTGGGACGAGCTGGGCATGGAAGCCTACGACAAAATGCCGTTCAGCGAGCTCGGCCAGCGCCTCAACAACTCCATCGGCTGCGCCAACTGCCATGAGGCCGGCACCATGCGCCTGATCGTCACCAACCCGGCGCTGGACGAGGCCCTCAAGGCCCAGGGCCAGGACTGGCAGACCTTCACGCGCCAGGAGATGCGCACGGTGGTGTGCGCCAACTGCCACGTGGAGTACTACTTCAAG
Organism: uncultured Anaerolineales bacterium; assembly: GCA_937952305.1. Taxonomy (GTDB): domain Bacteria; phylum Chloroflexota; class Anaerolineae; order Anaerolineales; family UBA6663; genus SpSt-583. The sequence continues at coordinate 24,712 of CALFZO010000154.1, forward strand.
GGCGACGGCAAATACCTGACCTTCCCGTGGGCGAACGGCACGTCCATCGAGGCCATCGCGCAGTACTACACCGACGTCGACTTCACCGACTGGACGCACCCGGACAGCGGCGCCAAGATGATCAAGATGCAGCACCCGGAGTACGAGCTCTTCTCGGCGGGCAGCACGCACTACAACGCCGGGGTGGCTTGCGCGGACTGCCACATGCCCTACACCCGGGATGGCGCCGCCAAGTTCTCCACCCACAACGTGCAGAGCCCGCTGCTCAACGCCGAGACGGCCTGCGGCGCCTGCCACACCGACGTGGGCTACGTCACCGGCCGGGTGGCCGTTATCCAGAAACAGGTGGCCGATACGATGAGCGCGACCGAGGAGGCGCTGGTGGCCGCCATCGACGCGATCAAAGCCGCGGCGGCGGCGCCGGGCGCGAACGCCGCCACGCTGGACGAGGCGCGCGGCCTGCACCGCGCCGCGCAGCTGCGCTGGGACTTCATCGCCGCCGAGAACAGCATGGGCTTCCACAACCCGGAGGAGGCGCTGCGCATCCTGGCGACGGCCACCGACCTGGCGCGCCAGGCTCAACTCAAGGCCCTGGAGGCCACCCTGCCGCCGACGTCCAGCGGCAACTGAACGGACCAGGCCGCTAGAAACGACGACGCCGGACCTGAGGGGTCCGGCGTCGTTTTTTGTGGGTAGGCCGAGCGGCGCTGCAGCGTCAGGTGCTGCGCCCGGCCGTCAGCAGACCGACCGCGGCTGCCCACACCAGGGCCTGCACCAGCACCGTCGCGCCGAAGAGCACATACGCCATGGGGCGGTCGGCCGGCCGGCGATGCAGCCAGATGCCGCCGGCCGTGTTCAGGCCCCAGGCCACGGCCCCGATCAACACCAGCGTAATCAAGCCGGTGGGCGGTCCGAACCGGATCGGCTGGCCGCGCGCGTCGAAGCGCAGCGCCATCTCGGCCGGCAGCTGCGGCGAGATCAGCGTGAAGTAGCCCAGCAGCGCCAGCAGGGCCAGGGCGCCGGCCAGGATCAGGCCCAGCGCCAGGCGATCCTGCCATAGCGCCCAGTGCGGCAGCTCCGGCAACACAGACTCAGCTTCAACCGGCTCCTCCACGCCTTCGGCGCGGCGTTCGGCCAGCGCCGCCAGAAAGGCGGCCGGGTTGGCCGGGGAGAGCGCCAACCAGCCGCCCGGGTAACCCAGCAGCACCAGCCGGCTCTTTTCGGCCGTGACCGCCAGGAACTCGACGGCGCCGAGATCGGCTTGCTGGACGCGGCCGACCACGCAGCCCGGCCAACGCCAGGCGGGCGGACGCAGGGCGCCGGCATACTCGGAAGCGCTGTGCGCCTCCTCGATTTCGGCCAGCGGGATCACCTCGTGCCGGCCGCCCCAGTCCACGGTCAGCGAGTTGCGGGTCAGGCGGTAGCGGGCGCTGAACAGCCCGGCGCTGCGGTAGGCCAGCCACAGGGCGGCCGGGGCGCTGACCGCCAGCAGGACCGCCAAGGCCACACTGAGCGGGTCCAACGGGCGGGTGCCGATCAGGGCCAGGCTGCCGGCCGCCAGTGCCAGCCAGACCAGCAGAGCGCCTAAACCAATGGCCAGACCCGTGGATTTGGGCGGTTGGAGCTCCATCGCCGGCGAGTATAACATGCCGGGGTAGCCCACTGGCCGCCCCGGTTGAGACCCGCGTTAAGGTGCGCCGGAGTTAATCGGCGGCAGTCGGCTGAGCCGGGCTGGCCGCGGGCACCTCCGCCTTGGGCAGGTAGACCGGCTGGCACCAGTGGCGGTATTTGGCCACCCGGCCGCGCACCACGTCGAAGTACAGATCGCGCAGGTCGCTGACCAGCGGCCCCATCTGGCCGGCGTGGCCCGGCTGCGGGCCGACCGGGCGGTGGTCGATCTGGGTGATGGCCGCCAGTTGGACGCCGGTGCCCGTGAACCACAGCTCGTCGGCGATGTACAGCTCGGTCCGGTCGATGGAGCGCTCCACCACTTCCATACTCAGGTCGTCGCGCAGCAGCGTGATGACCGTGCGGCGCGTGATGCCCTCCAGGATGTTGTCCTTGACGGGCGGCGTGTAGACCACGCCGTCGCGCAGCATGAAGATGTTTTCGGCCGAGCCCTCGGAGACGTGGCCGTCGCGGGTGAGGACGACGGCCTCGTCGTAGCCGCCCAGCCGCGCGTCGGTCTTGATGAAGGCGGAGTTGACGTACGCGCCCGCGATCTTGCCGCGCGCGGGGATGGCGTTGTCGTCCACGCGCCGCCAGCCCGAGATAGTGACGTGGGCGCCCTCCTCCTTGTCGACGTAGCGGCCGAAGGGGACGGCGAAAATCGTCAGATCGCAGGCGATGTCATCCAGGCGGACGCCGATGAGTTCTTCAGACTTATAGGCCAGCGGCCGGACGTAGCAATCCTGGTCGTAGCCCTCGGCCCGCAACAGATCCAGCAAGATCTTGACGAGACCGTCCTCCGTGTGGCCGAGGTCCATCCACAAGAGGCGCGCGGATTGCAGGAAGCGGCGGAAGTGGTCATACGGGCGGAAGACGAAGAGCTGGTGCTCGTCGTCGTTCCAGTAGCCGCGGATGCCGCCGAAACAGCCGGTGCCGTAGTTGAGGGCGTGCGTCATCACGCCGACCTTGGCGTCGGCGTAGGGGACGATCCGGCCCTGGAAAAACGCGAACTTGGGTAGGGTGGGCATCGCCGGGGCTCTCCTGCAAAGAGGGGAAAACAGAGGTCGGATAGCCTCTTTGCCCCGTGATTCTAACCCGCGCTCTGAGCCAGGGCAACCCGACTTTTGGGTCACGCTGGCCGCCACCCATTTGGGGCGGCGCCCGGTTTGGCGCCGGCGCGAAGTTGCGTTAAAGTGCGGCATCTCAGGGCGAGGTCAACTCCGATGCCATTGTCTCCGTCTGCCCAACGTGTTCAGGATGCCTTGCGCGAGCGCGGCTTCGCGCTGACGGTGATCGAGCTTGAGCAAAGCACGCGCACCTCGGCGGAGGCCGCCGCCGCCGTCGGCTGCTCGGTCGGCCAGATCGTCAAGTCCATCATCTTCCGCGCCGCTCACAGCGACCGGGTGGTGCTGGTGCTCACCTCCGGTGCCAACCGCGTCAGCGAGCGGGCCGTGGCCGCGCGGGCCGGCGAGCCGCTGGCCAAAGCGGACGCCGACTTCGTCCGGGCGCGCACGGGCTTTGTCATTGGCGGCGTCGCCCCAGTGGGGCACCGCGAACCGCCGTTGACCTTCATCGACGAGGACTTGTTGCCGTATGCTGAGATCTGGGCGGCGGCCGGCACTCCCAACGCGCTCTTCCGCCTGACGCCGGATGAGCTCTGCCGCCTGACCGACGGGGTGGTGATGCCGGTCAAACCAGCCGGCAGCCCGTAAACGGGTCCCGCCGCCGGCTGCGCGAGGCAGGCGGCGGCGGGCGGGGGATACTGGGGAGGATCAGGGGCCGTCCCGGGGACGGGGAGCGGCCCAGCGGTTATTTGGTGCGGATCTTGATTGCCTTCGGGCGGGCGGCCTCGGCCTTGGGCAGGCGCAGGATCAGCACGCCGTTCTCCAGGCTGGCCTCCACCCGGCTGGCCTCCAGCTCGGCGGGCAGGGTCACGGAGCGGCTGAACTTGCCGTAGGCGCGCTCCTGCAGCACCCAGCTGGCCTTCTCATCGGCGGCCGGCGCGAAGACCTCGCCGCGCAGGGTCAGCGTGTTGCCGAGGACTTCCACATCCAGGTCGTCGGCCTTGAGGCCGGGCACCGTGGCGAAGACGAGGTACTCATCGTCCTTGGCCTGCACGTCCAGCGGGATGTTCAGGGCATCGACGGCGTTCGGGCCATAGCCGCTGCGGGCGAAGGTCTCGTCGAACAGGCGGTCCATCAACTCGGTCATGCGCAGCGGGCGGTAGAGGGGGCGGATTGTGAGAGCCATGGTGGTAACTCCTGTGAGGTTTACATCTGTTTGCCGTTACTGCGCCCAAGATACGCCGGCCGCGTAAGAGCAAAGCTAACGCGACATCTGAGATTTGTTAGCGGCGGTCCGGCGGCCAACTGCCCGGGCGCGGGCGCCGGTCTCACCACTGGCTAATGCGGCGTAGACAGATTTCTTATGCGACCGGATTATGGTTAACTATAGGTGAACGGTATCACGAAAGGACAGACGGTCTATGAAATGGTCGTGGAAACTGGGCCGCTTTGCCGGGATCGACGTGTACATCCACGTCACCTTCCTGCTGCTGATCGGCTTCATCGCTTTCAGTGCGTATCTCAACACGGGCACGCCGGCCGGGGCGCTGGAGGGCGTGCTCTTCATCCTGGCGCTGTTCGGGTCGGTGCTGCTGCACGAATTCGGCCACTCCCTGACGGCGCGGCGCTTCCACATCCAGACGCGCGACATCACGCTCTACCCGATCGGCGGGGTGGCGCGCCTGGAGCGCATGCCGGACCATCCGCTGCAGGAGCTGTGGGTGGCGCTGGCCGGCCCGGCCGTCAACGTCGTCATCGCCGCGGCCCTGTTCGCGGGGCTGTGGCTGACCGGCAGCCTGTCGCCGCTGGCGCAGCTGGGTATGGTGGAAGGCCCGTTCCTGGAGCGGCTGATGTACGCCAACGCCTCGCTGGTGATCTTCAACCTGCTGCCGGCCTTCCCCATGGACGGCGGGCGCGTGCTGCGCGCCCTGCTGGCGCTGCGCCTGGAATACACGCGCGCCACGCAGATCGCGGCCACGCTGGGCCAGGGTCTGGCGGTCCTGTTCGGGTTTGCGGGTCTGTTCGGCAACCCGATGCTGGTGTTCGTGGCCTTCTTCGTGTGGACGGCGGCCTCGCAGGAGGCCAGCCTGGTGCAGATGAAGAGCGCGCTGGGCAACATTCCGGTCAACCGCGCCATGCTCACCGACTTCCGCACGGTGAGCCAGTACGATCCGCTGGTGCGCGTCACCGACCTGATCCTGGCCGGCTCGCAGGAGGACTTCCCGGTGGTGGACGACGGCCGGGTGGTGGGCGTGCTGACCCGGCACGACGTGCTGACCGCGCTGGCGCAGCGCGGCGGGGCGGCCCGGGTGGCTGAGATCATGCAACGCGGGTTCCCGGTGGCCGATCCGTTCGAGATGTTGGAGCCGCTCTTCCGGCGGATGCAGGCCATCGAGTGCCGGGCGGTGCCGGTTCTCAGCCAGGGCCAGCTCGTGGGTCTGGTGACGCTTGACAACATCGGCGAGTTCTTGATGATCCAGGCCGCCGTGCAGACCCGGCGGCAGGCGGCGCGGAGCGTGTAGCCGGCCGCCGGCCAACGCATTCAGCCGCGGGAATTCAACAGCCGCGCGGCGCCCTCCAGGCGCCGCGCGGCTGTTTTTGTTTTGTTCGGAGCCGCGCTCAGATCAAGGCAGCGTGCCGCCGCCGAAATCGTCCAGGACGGCGCTGCCGGAGCCGATGAACCACAGGCCGATGCGCCCGCCCTTAGTGTTGAAGAATGTCTGGTCGGCGGTGTTGAGCGTGGTGGTGCCGACCAGGCTGCAGTTCCGGTACAACTCCACGGTGCCGTTGGCCAGCGCGCGCCCGCCCAGCCGGTCGCCGTTCTGGAAGGTGGCGGCGAAGCCCGCATACGTCGTCCAGCCGGCGCCCGGCCGATAGGTCTCTACGCGGAGGGTGCCGGCGCCGGCGTCGTACAGGACTTCGATCACGCCCTGGCGCCAGTCGGCCGTGGTGCCCTGGACCTTGAGCAGCAGGTCCTGTTCGCCGCCCTGCGGGTCCACGGTCGTCACCGTGACGTAGGCCTCCTGGTTCACGCCGAAGCTGGTCGTCCGCCAGTACAGCAGGCCGCCCACCCCTACATCCAGGCGGTTGCTGACGATGCTGTACGCGGACGCCGCAGTGTTGCCGGACCAGTTTGTGCCGACCGTCCCGTTGGCGCGGTTGAACGTGTCCAACACGGAGGTGGCCGGGCAGGTCCCGGCCGGCGGCGTGGCGCTGGGTGTGTTGGTGGGCGTCGCCGTGTTCGTGGCGGTGGCCGTGGGAGTCGGTGTGAAAGTCGCCGTGGCGGTCGCCGTGCTGGTCGCCGTGGCCGTGGGCGTGAAGGTCGGCGTGTTGGTCGGCGGGACGCCAGTGGCTGTGCTGGTCGCCGTGGCCGTGGGCGTGAAGGTCGGCGTGTTGGTCGGTGGGACACCAGTGGCCGTGCTGGTCGCCGTGGCGGTGGCCGTGGGCGTGGGCGTGAAGGTCGGCGGGACGCCGGTCACCGTGGCCGTGCTCGTGGCGGTGGCCGTGGGCGTGGGTGTGAAGGTCGGTGTGTTGGTCGGCGGGACGCCGGTCGCCGTGCTGGTCGCCGTGGCCGTGGGAGTCGGTGTGCTGGTCGCCGTGGCCGTCGGCGTGTTGGTGGGCGTCGGCCCGCCGCCGGTGACGAGGTAGCCGACAGTCAGGCGGGCGGCCAGCGCGCTGTTGCCCTCGAAGCTGTAAGCGAACTTGCGCGCCCAGGCCGAGCCGGTCCCGGTGAACACAAAGCACAGGCTGTGGCCGCTGGCCCAGTCACTGCGGCTGACCACCGGCTGGACGAGCGCGCTGACATCGTCCAGCGCGTAGAAGGTGTTGGCCAGCCATTGGGTATTGCTGGTGTGGGCCACAGCCTGGGTGGTCAGCGGGCGCTGGCTGGGCCGGCTGGTGGTGGTGAACGTGGCACAGGTGCCGGCGTTCTGCGCGCGCATGTTGAGGCTCAGTGAGATCCACTGGTTGGTGGGCCCGGCGAACTCCAGCCGCGCGCTGGTGATGGTGGCGTTGGCCGGGATGGCGACGTTGTTGAAGCGCAGACCGGTGTAGCTGGCCGTGGTGCTGCTGGCGTTCCCGAGGAAGATGGTGTTCCCGGTGGCGCTGAAAGTCGAGCCGTTTTCGTTGACGTCGTCCGACCCCAGGTTGATCTGGGCCTGAGCAGTGCCGACGATCGGGGTCGGCGTAGGCGACGGCGGCGGCGCGACGGTGATCGACACCACGGCCGGCGCGCTGACGGCCTGGCCGTCGCTGGCCGTGAATGTGAAGCTGTCCGGTCCGGCGTAGCCCGCGTCGGGCGTGTACGTCAGGCCGGGCGGCGTGCCGCTCAGTGTGCCGTGCGCGGGCGCGCTGGCGACGGCGTACGTGAGCGTGTCGCCGTCCACGTCGTTGGCCGTGAGCGTCAGCGCCGCCGGCGTATTCGCGCCCGTCGTCAGGGTCTGGGCCTGGGCCACCGGGGTGTCGTTGACGGGCGTCACGGTCAGGCTGATGGTGGCGACGTTGCTGTCGGCCAGGCCGTCGTTGGCGCGGAAGGTGAAGCTGTCTGGGCCGTGGTAGTCCGTGCCCGGCACGTAGGTGAGGTTGGGCGCGGCGCCGGCGAGGGTGCCGTGGGTTGGGCCGGCGACGACGCTGAAGGTCAGGGTGTTGGCCGGGACGTCCACATCGCTTGCGGCCAGCGTGATCGCCAGCGTGCCGTCCTCCCCGGTCGTCAACGCCTGATCGGCCGCCGTCGGGGCGGCGTTAACTTCGGTGACGGTGACGGTGATGGCCTCGCAGTCAGACAGGGCGCCATCGTTGACGCAGACGTCGAAGGTGTAAGTGTCCGGGCCCTGAGCCTCGCTCGGCGTCCAGACCAGGACGCCGGTGTTGGCGTCGATGGCGGCGTCGGCCGGGGCGCCGGTCAGGCTGAAGGTGAGCGGGTCGGGCGGCAGGTCCACATCATCGGCGGCGGCGCTGACCGTCAACGTCGCCAGTTCGGCTACGGACTGGCCGGCGAAGGCAGCGAGCACGGGCGCGTCGTTGACGGGCGTGACGGTGAGCGCCACCGTGGCGACGTTGCTGTCGGCCAGGCCGTCGTTAGCGCGGTAGGTGAAGGTGTCCGCGCCGTGGTAGTCCGCGGCGGGTGTGTAGGTGAACGAGCCGTCGGCGGCCAGGGTGAGCGTGCCGTGGCTCGGGCCGGTGACCAGGATCGCGGACACGATGTCGCCGTCCAGATCGCTGTCGTTGATCAGGACGCCGGGCGCGGCGAGGGTGAGGGCCGTGTCTTCGGTCGTGACGTAGGCGTTGTCCCCGGCCACGGGCGCGTCGTTGACGGGCGTGACGGTCAGGTTGACGGTGGCGACGTTCGAGCTCAGGTCGCCGTCATTGGCGCGATAGGTGAAGCTGTCGCTGCCGTTGAAG
>CALFZO010000155.1 GCA_937952305.1 uncultured Anaerolineales bacterium
CGGCCGTTGCCGGCGCCGCCCGGTTGAGACGGCGCGGTCGGCTGCGGCCCAGGGTCGGTGTTGGCCTCACCCGCCGGTGCCGGGGTGGACGGCTCGCCCGGCCCATAGCCATTGCTATCCGGAACCGGTGTCACCTCCGGCGTCGGTCCGCCTGGGCCAAAGCTGTTGCTGTTGTTGTCGCCGGAAGGCGTTACAGCCGGATTGCCAGGTCCGGGCCCGTAGCTGTTCCCATCGTACTCGGGTGTGCACGTGCCGCTGGCTGCCGGCAGCTGCGTCGGCGCGGGGCCGGGGCCGAAACCGTGCTGGGCGCCGGCCGGCGTTGCCGCTGGGTCGGCTTGGCCGTTGGCGCCGCCGGCCGGTGTGACGGCCGGGTGCTGCAGGCCGGGACCATAGCTGTTGCCGTCCAGTTCCGGCGTGCAGTTTTCATCACAGGCGCCGTCGCCGGGGCCAAAGCCGGCGCCCGGGCCGGGGCGCGTTAAGCCGGCTGGCGGAGTCACGCTGGGCGCGAGCTGGCCGGCGCGCACCTGATTCCGGAATTGCGCCGGCGCTTCCAGGCCGAGCTGGGTCAGCGCCTGCGTTTGCGTGAGGTGCTGTTCGGCCAAACGCAGGCCGAGGTCCGCGGGCGCATTCCGGCGCGCCTCGGTCACGCTCTGGAGCTGGGCCTGAGTCTGCTGCTGCAACTGGGCCAGCGCAGCGGCCAGCTGCGGCTCGCCGACTTCGGCCGTCAATTGCAGCGCGGTCTCAAGGTGGGTTCCCAGACGGGCGGCTGCCGGCTCTGGAATGGCGCGGCCCGCCTCGGCCAGGCGCGCCATCTCCTGCGTGCGCGTCTGCGCCAGCTCCAGGGCCAGCGCCAACTGCGCCGACGGGTCACCCGCCAACTCCTGCCGCAGGTCCTCCGTCAGCAGTTTGACGGCGTAGAGCGGCTCGTCCGGCAGGCTGCCCTGGGCCGCATACGCGGTGGCGCCGGCGCCGCCGAAGGCCAGGGACGCGACCAGGGCTAGAAGCACTAACACGTTCATGGGTGAAAGCTCCTTTCGGAAGAGAGTGAGTTTCCACCCAGTAAGACGCGCGGGCGGCGCGGGCGATACGGCCGAAGGGGCTGGCGCCTGGCGCGCGGTCCGCAGGAATGCCTCCAGGCCGGCGCGGGCGGCCTCCGCTGAGCGAGGCGGCCCGGCTTGCAGCGACTCCAGCGCGCTGAGCGCGGCCAGCAACGGCGCGGTCTCCGCGTCCGGCGGGAGCCGGCCGGCCAACGCCTCATCGAGTCGCTCGGGTAGCTCCTTCATGCCCATGCTCCTTCGCGGCGCAGCAGGCGCCGCAAGGCCTCCAGGCCGCGGTGTTGCAGTGCCTTGACCGCCCCGGTCGGCTTGTCCAGCACCGCCGCGATTTCCTCGTTGCTCAACCCTTCGAAGTACTTCAGCGTGAGGACGAGACGTTGCTCCGGCGTCAGGCGCCGCAGTAACGCCCGGGCGCGGGCCTGCTCCCAATGGGCAGCGCCCAATTGGGCCGGGTCGCCCGCGGCGCCGTCGGTGAGCTCCTCGTCGAGCGGCAGATCCGGCGGCGGGCAGCGGCGGAAGCGATCCGTGATCGCATTGTGCAGGATGCGATAGAGATAGGCCGAGAGAGAGGTCTGCGGCCCGTGGCCGCGCCGCACCGCCGCCAGGAAGCGGTGAAAGGTCTCAGCGACCAGTTCCTCGGCTTCTTGCGCCTCGCCGAGCAGCCGGTAGGCGTAACGATACAGCGGCGCGCTGTACGCCTGATAAACCTCCGTCAAGGCGCGCTCGTCGAGACAGCGCACGCCCTCCAGCAGATCGGTCGCCGCCTTCTCCATAAGCTCTCTTATTGAGACGCTGAAAACCGCTGCGAGATACGGGCGGTCCTTCAAAGGCAAAACGTGACCATCCCTATCCGCACTCCCCGGATAGGGATGGTCACGCCACATCAACGCGCGGCGTCTAGTGGTTGCCCTGCCCGCCCGTCCACAGCGGCTGGCCGCTGTCCGTGCGCAGCGTGAACGCCTGCCCGCTGGCGTCATTCACGATGCGGGCGGCCATGAATTGGCCGTTCTCGGTGAACCCGGTCACCGTCACCGTTTCGCCCACTGCCACCGTGAAGCCGCCGCTCCAGAAATGGTTCGGCCCGAGCTGGATCCACAGCGCCTGGCCGTCGGCGGTGGTTACGGACAGGCCGCTCACCTCCACGGCCTGCACCATGCCGGCGACGGTGGTCCAGGCGCTGCTGGGCACGGACTGTGGCTCGCCGGCTGGCGCCGCCTGGGTGGTGTGGCCAGACGCGGCCGCGCCCTGGCCGCCGCGCCAGCCCTGCCCCTGGCCCTGACCGCTCTGGCCGCTCTGGCTGCCGTTCGTCGCTGCCTGCGCCGGCGCGGGGCCGAGCCGCCACCACTCGTAAACGCCGACGGCGACCGCTCCGATAAGGATGAGGGCGAGCGCCCCGATCACGATGTTCTTAACCATGGCTGTCTCCTTGAACTGGTCAGCAATCTCTGGCCTTCAGGATACGGCGCGGCTGTGGAGGACTCGTGGAGAGGCGCGGCCGAGGCCGGCCGGCAGCTGGGCCGCCGGCCTCCATAGATCCTCCACGCGGCCTCGCTATGCTGTTCCCAGAGCTTTCAAGGAGTTGGAACCATGAGCGAGTCAACGTCGGCGCCCGACCCGTTTTGGAAGAAGCTGTGGCGCAGCGCGGTCCGCGAGCCGTACACGGGCGACCGCCGCAGCCGGCTGCGCCTGGTGATGAACAACCTGATCCTGCATCTACATCCGGCCCAGGTGCCGGTGCGGACGCTGCGCTTCACGTATTCGTGGGGGCTGGGCGGCCTCTCGGCGCTGCTGGTGGTGCTGTTGGCCGTGACCGGCGCGATGCTGATGTTCGTCTACACGCCGGCGCCGGACCAGGCCTATCAATCCATCCTGGCCCTCAATACGCAGGTCTGGTACGGGCAGCTCGTCCGCAATCTGCATCATTGGGCGGGCAACGCCCTGGTCGTCGTCGTCGCGCTGCACTTATTGCGGGTCTTCTTCACCGGCGCCTTCCGCGAGCCGCGCGCCTTCAACTGGCTGATCGGCCTGGCGCTGCTGCTGCTGACCGTGGTCGCCAACTTCACGGGCTACCTGCTGCCGTGGGACCAGCTGGCCTATTGGGGCATCACCGTGGGGGCCGGCATCCTGGCGTATGTGCCCGTGGTCGGCAACTGGCTGTCACAGGTCCTGCTCGGCGGGCCGGAGATCGGCCCGGCGACGCTGCTCAACTTCTACGGACTGCACCTCTCCGTCATCCCGATCGCCATGCTCTTTTTGATGAGCCTGCACTTCTGGCGCGTCCGTAAAGACGGCGGCCTGTCTGTGCCGCGCGGCGTGGACGAGGCGCCCGTCCTGAAAGACGAGAACGTCACCACCTTCTCCGACCTGGTGCGGCCGGAGGCCGTCTGGGCCACGGTCACGCTGACGGCCCTGGTGCTCTGGTCGATGTTCGTCAACGCGCCGTTGGAACCGTTGGCGAACCCTGATCTCAGCCCGAACCCGGCCAAGGCGGCCTGGTATTTCCTGGGCATCCAGGAGCTGCTGCTGCACTTCCACCCGCTGATCGGCGCGATCGTCATCCCGGGGCTGGCGCTGGCCGCCCTGGCGGCGCTGCCGTATCTCAGCGGCGATATGGACAGCGTCGGCGTCTATTTCCGTTCGCGGCGCGGACGCTGGCTGGCGGCCTTCAGCGCGGCGGCGGGCGCCCTGTTGACGGTGGGTTACGTGCTGGTAGATGAGTTCTACCTGGATCTCCCGGCCCTGCTGCCGAGCCTGCCGACGCTGCTGTCCAACGGTGTGGTGCCCCTGGCGGCGCTGCTGCTGGGGCTGATCGGTTATCACGGCGCCATGCGGCGCTTCTTCCGAGCGACGCGGTGCGAGGCGACGTTGAGCGTCTTCGTCCTGGTGCTGACCGGCTTCATCGGGCTGACGTTGATCGGTATCTTCTTCCGGGGGCCGGGCATGGCGCTGCTGTGGCCGTGGGAAGTGGCCGGGCACTGAACCACGCGCTCGCCGACCCAGACAGACGTCCGCTGGGAGTGAGGCGGGCGCGCAGAGAGGTTAAACCGCAATGACAACTCAAGTGAGCCAACCGGGCGCGGTCTCGCGCCGTGAGTTTCTGAAGCTGGGGTGGGGCTTGCTGGCCGGCGTCGCCGCGCTGGAGGGCGGCCTGGCCGCCGTGCAGTTTTCGCTGCCGCGGGTCGCCGCCGGCGAATTTGGCGGCGTCTTCACCTGCGGGCCGGTGGAGGCCTTTCCGCCCGGCTCGGTCACGCCGTTCAACGAAGGCCGCTTCTACCTGCTGCGCCTGGACGACGGCGGCTTCCTGGCCCTCTACCGGCGCTGCACGCACCTGGGTTGCGCCGTGCCGTGGGACCCGACCACAAACCAGTTTGTGTGCCCGTGCCACGCCTCGGCCTTTGACCAGACCGGCCAGGTGCTCAACCCGCCCGCGCCGCGCCCGCTGGACCGGTTTGCGGTGGCGATCCAGGACGGGCAGGTGCGGGTGGACACCAGCCGGCCACTGGAACGCGAGCAGTTCGACCCCAGCCAGTTGGTCTACGCCTAGGAGGCCGCCATGCGACTGCATTATCTGATCGGTTTTACGGCTGCCTTTGGGCTGGCTGCGGCTTTGGGCACTTACATGCTGTTCGAGGCGGTGCGCCTCGAAGACGCGCAGTCTGCGCTGTTAGCGCGGCAGGTGAGTGATGGGCAGGTGTACTACGCCGAGAACTGCGCCGTCTGCCACGGGGCCGCCGGCGAGGGCCTGGGCGCCAACCCGCCGCTGGACTCGGCCGGCCTGCGCGACATGGACTATGCCACGCTTTACAAAGTCATCGCCCGCGGCCGCTATGAGACTGCCATGCCGGCCTGGAGCCTCACCGACGGCGGCCCGCTGAACGACGCGCAGATCGAGGCCCTCATCGCCCTGATCCAGCACGGCGACTGGGCCGTGACCCAGATGATCGTGGCTGACCTGGGCCTGGCGCCGCGAGTGCCGGTGAGCGTGACGGTGCCGGCCGAAACGCTAGCCCTGATCGCGGCGCTCCCAGAGGGGAACCGGCTGGCGGACGGTGTGCAGGTCTACGCCGCTGAATGCGTGGCCTGCCATGGCGCCAACGGGACCGGGACGACGCTGGCGCCCGCGCTCAATTCGGATCAACTGCGCGCTGAACGAAGCGCCGCTCAGCTGACCAACGCCATCCAGTTCGGCGTGGCCGGGACCGTGATGCCGGCCTGGGACCAGACCCTGACGGCTGAGCAGATCGCCAGCCTGGTGTTGCTGGTCCAGCGCTGGGGCGATCTGCCGCCGGACGCCATCCCCGCGCCGCCGGCGCAGCCCATCATCGTCACCGAACAATTGCTGGCGACCGGCGCGAGCCTGTACGCGCAGAGCTGCGCGCGCTGCCACGGGACCGAAGGCCAGGGCACGCGCCGCGCGCCCGCCCTGGATGTGCAGACGTTCTTCGAGAAGTACACGGCTGACGCCGCCCTGATCCAGGTGATAACCCAGGGCGTGCCCGGCACCGCCATGCCGGCCTGGGGTGATCGGCTGTCCGAGCGCGAGATCGAAGGCATCGTCGCCTTTATCCGCAGTTGGGAACCGACCGCGCCGGCGGTGGCTGTGCCCCAGACGACCGGGGCCGGCGGTCCGCCCTGGCAGCGCAGCAACGCCGCGCCCAATCCTCAGCCGCTGGCGCAGACCGGGGCAGCCTCCCATGCTGGTCAGACCGCCGCCGCTTCTCTGCCGCCGGTCGATTGGCGGGTGGCGGCCCTGGTGGGCCTGCCAGGCGCTGTGGCCGTCAGCACCCTGGTGGGTTCGGCGCTGGCCCTGCGCCGCCTGCGAACGCTCTGAGACTTCGACGAGCTTCCACCCGTCCCCCCAGTGCGTGGGCAAGGTCCGCCTGGACATTCAGCTGCCTCCGGACTTCCCCGAGAAGTACCGCGGCGCCGTGATCCGTTCGGCCGAGCAGTGCGCGGTCAAGAAGCACTTCGAATCGCCGCCGCAGTTTGAGGCCACCACCAGCGTGGCCGGGCCGGTCGCGGCCTGAGGCGCGGCGGCGCTCGAGCGCGACCGCGTTCGCAACCTAAACAAGAAGCCGGGCGGGCTGATCAAGGATCAGCCCGCCCAGTCGTTTGTGAGCGGGCCGGGGCCGTACAGTCGGCCCAACCGAAACCCGAAAGAAGACTATACTTATCGTAAGCGCCGGATCACCTCAAAATCCAATGAACCCAAAAAGCAAGCCTGGCCGCACCAAGAAGGTCTCACCGAATCGTCAGCCGTCCGCGCCGGCCCAGCCCCCCAGCGCCGGGGTCGTGGCCGAACCGGACTCGCGCCTGGAAGCGCCCGCGGAGCCGGGCTTCCCGATCGTGGGCATCGGCGCCTCAGCCGGCGGGCTGGCGGCCTTTGAAGCCTTCTTCTCGGCCATGCCCGCCGACGCCGAGAGCGGCATGGCCTTCGTCCTGGTCCAGCACCTTTCGCCGGACCACAAGAGCATCCTCACCGACCTGGTCAAGCGGTACACGCGCATGCGGGTCTTCGAGGTCGAGGATGGGATGAAGGTCCAGCCGAACTGCGCCTACATCATCCCGCCCAACCGCGACATGGCCTTCCTGAACGGCACGCTGCAATTGCTGGAGCCGACCGCGCCGCGCGGGATGCGCCTGCCGATCGACTTTTTCTTCCGCTCCCTGGCCCAGGATCAGCACGAACGCGCGATCTGCATCGTGCTCTCCGGCACGGGCAGCGACGGCACGCTGGGGGCGCGGGCGGTCAAGGGCGAGGGGGGCATGGTCATGGCGCAGACCCCCGAGTCGACCGCGTACGACGGTATGCCGCGCAGCGCCATCGCCACCGGCCTGGTGGACTATGTGCTGCCGCCGGCCGAGATGCCGGCCCAGCTCCTCGCTTACGTCACGCACATCTTCGGCCGGCGTCCGCGCCCGGCGGCCGTGCCGGCCGTGCGGGCCGAGGACACGCTCAAGAAGATTTGTGTCCTGCTGCGCGCGCAAACCGGCCACGATTTCTCGCAGTACAAGGAGAACACCCTCGTCCGCCGGGTCGAACGCCGGATGGCCCTGCACCAGATCGAGCGCCCCGACGAGTACCTGCAGTTCCTGCACAAGAACCCGCCGGAAGTCACGGCTTTGTTCCGCGACCTGTTGATCGGCGTCACCAGCTTTTTCCGGGACCCGGAAGCCTTTGCCGTGCTGCAGAACCAGGTGATCCCGCGCCTGTTCGCCAACGCGTCCGCTAGCGGGATCGTGCGGGTGTGGGTATGCGGCTGCTCGACCGGCGAGGAGGCCTATTCCCTCGCCATCCTGATCCAGGAGCACCTGAACACGCTCAAACAAGCTTTCAAGGTGCAGATCTTCGCCACCGATGTGGACGAGCGGGCTATCGAACAGGCGCGCAGCGGCGTCTACCCGGTCAGCATCGCGGCCGATGTCTCCGCCGACCGGCTGACGCGTTTCTTTTCGCTGGAAGCGGATGGGGGGTTGTACCGCATCCAGAAGACCATCCGCGACCTGTTGATCTTCTCGGAACAAGACGTGCTCAAGGATCCGCCGTTCTCCAAGCTGGATTTGATCAGCTGCCGCAACTTGCTGATCTACATGAACGGCGACTTGCAGAAGAAACTCATCCCGCTCTTCCACTATGCCCTGAACCCCGGGGGCACGCTCTTTCTGGGGACGTCGGAGACGGTGGGCGAGTTTGCCACGATCTTCACCGCCGTGGACCGCAAGTGGAAGCTCTATCAACGCGAGGAGGGCGGACCGGGCACGCCGCGCCCGGCGCTGACCGAGTTCGTCCCGCCGCTGACGGAGGCGGAGGCGCAGAGCCAACAGCTGCGCTCCGAGCGCCGCGGCGAGGGCCGGGCCAATCTGCGCGCGTTGGCCGAACAAACCCTGCTGGAGCACTACGCCCAGGCGGGGGTGCTCATCAACAGCCGCGGCGAGATCCTCCATATCTTCGGCCGCACCGGCCAGTTCCTGGAGCCGGCGGCGGGCGATGCCGGCTTGAACATCCTGGCCATGGCGCGCGAGGGCCTGCGCCGCGAGTTGACCACCGCCCTGCACCGCGCCGTGACCCAGCCCGAGCCCGTCCGATACCAGGGGTTGCGCGTCCGGACCAACGGCGACTTCATCAGCGCCAACCTGACGGTGCGCCGGGTCACGGCCGGCCCGGACCGGGCGGCCTTCCCGGATATGTTCCTGGTGATCCTGGAAGAGGCGGCCCCGGCCGAGCCCGCGCCGGCCGCAGAAAGCGCCGGGGAAGCCGGCGCGGCGGCGCCCCACATTGATCAGCGCATTGCCACGCTCGAGCAGGAATTGCGCAGCAAGGAGGAGTACCTCCAGACCACCCTCGAGGAGATGGAGACCTCCAACGAGGAGCTGAAATCCACCAACGAGGAGCTCCAATCGGTCAACGAAGAACTGCAATCCACCAACGAGGAGTTGGAGACCTCCAAGGAGGAGCTGCAGTCGGTCAACGAGGAGCTGGCCACCGTCAACGCCGAACTGCAGAACAAAGTCGCCGACCTCTCGCGGGCCAACAACGACATGAACAACTTGCTGGCCGGCACCGGCGTGGGCACGTTGTTCGTGGATTATCAGCTGCGGATTGCGCGTTTTACGCCCGCCATCACGCATGTGATCAACCTGATCCAGACCGACATCGGGCGGCCGGTGGGGCACATCGTCTCCAACCTGGTGGGCTACGACCGTCTGGTGGAGGACGTGCAGCGCGTGCTGGAGAGCCTGGTCCCCCAGGAAGCCGAGGTGCAGACCAAAGCCGGCGTGTGGTACCTGATGCGCATCCGGCCCTACCGCACCCTGGAGAACGTGATCGAGGGGGCCGTTATCACCTTCGTGGACATCACCCAGCGCAAGCAGATGGAAGAAGCTTTGCGCCGCAGCGAGAAACGGTTCGCGCTGGCCTTCCGCGCCAGCCCGGACGGGAGGGCCATCAGCCGCAAGGCGGACGGCGTGATTATCGAGGTGAACGACAGCTGGGAAAGCCTTTTCGGCTTCAGCCGGCAGGAAGCGGTCGGGCGCAGCTCGCTCGACCTGGGGCTCTACGTGGATCCGGCCGATCGGGAGCGCGGGCTGGCGCTGCTCGAGGCGCACGGCGCTGTCCGGAATCTGGAGGTCGAGATCCGGCGCAAGGCCGGGGAGAAACGCTGGGCCCAGCTGTGGGCCGAGCAGCTCGAGGTGGAGGCGGTGCCCTGCCTGCTGACGATCATCCGCGATGTCACCGAATCCCGGCGCGTGCACGCCGAACTGCGCCGTTCGGAAGAGCGCTTCTCCAAGGCCTTTCAGGCCAGCCCGGCCGCGTTGAGCATCACGACCCCGGACGGCCGGATTGTGGACGTCAACGACCGTTTCCTGGCCCTGTTCGGCTTTGACCGCCCCGCGGTGGTCGGACGCACGGTGCTCGATCTGGGCCTGTTTGACACCGCCGATGGGCGCGTTGATCTGGCGCCCGCCCTGCCGGGGGAGGCCGCCAACCTGGAACAGGTGCGCGCGTTCCTGGCCAAATCCGGCCAGGCTTTCCAGGCCCTCACCTCCAGGGTGGAGATCGAAATCGCCGGAACGCCGCACGTGCTGACGTTCATCCTCAACATCACCGGGAAAGAGGCCTAGCGCCCGGCGGGCCGGGCGCCTCGGCACCGCGCCGCCCGGGCCAGGCCTGCCTGCAGGAGGCGACTGCGATGCCCAACCAAGCTGCCGGCCATCCAAGACCGCCGTCTTTGCGTCAACGGGCTGAGGCCGCTGCGGCGGCCGGGAAGAACGTCGATGTCGCGGCGCTCACGCCGGAGCAAGTGCGCGGCCTGGTGCACGAACTGCAAGTCCACCAGATCGAACTGGAGATGCAGAACGAAGAGCTGCGGCAGGCCCAACTCGAATTGGAAGCGTCGCGCGCCCGGTATTTCGACCTGTATGATGTGGCCCCGGTCGGCTATGTGACGCTCAGCGACAAGGGTCTGATTCAAGAAGCCAATCTGTCGGCCGCAGCCCTGTTGCGGGTCGGCCGCGCGGCCTTGGTGAGAGCGCCGCTGACCCGTTGGATCGCCGCCGACGATCAGGACGTCTTTTACCTGCACTGCCGGCGGCTGCGGGAGACACGCCAACCGCAGGTGTGCGAAGTGCGGATGGTGCGGCAGGACGGCACGTCATTCTGGGCCAACCTGGAGGCGGCGCCGGCCGACGCCCGGGACGCAGGGACACCGGGGCTGCGCGTGATTATCAGCGACATCACCGAGCGCCGGCAGTTGCTGGAGCAAGCCCGCGGCCTGATGGCCCGCCTGGCCGACGCCCAGGAAACGGAGCGGCGCGCCCTGGCCCACGAATTACATGACAGCTTGGGCCAGAACCTGTCCGCGCTCGGCGTGACGCTCACGCTCGCCCGCAATCTGCTGGCCGAGGGCCAGCCGGCCCTGATGGGGCCGCGCCTGGACGACGCCCTGAAACTGGTCGAAGCGTTGACGGCCCACACGCGCGATCTGATGTTCGAGTTGCAGCCGCCGACACTGGAGGATTTTGGCCTGTTCGCGGCTCTGCGGTGGTTTGTCGCTCAATTCGCGCGGCGCACCGACCTGGCGATCGAGGTGGAAGGCCGGGATCTCTCGCCGCGTCCCGCAATCGCCGTCGAGATCGCCCTCTTCCGGATCGCCCAGGAAGCGCTCACCAATGCCAGCAAGCACGCGCCCGGCAGCCGGGTCACCGTGCGCCTCGATCGCACTTCAGACCAGATCTGCTTGCTCATCGCGGACGATGGCTGGGGCTTCGACCCCGACGCGCCACGCCATCAAGCCAGCTGGGGCCTGATGACCATGCGTGAACGCGCGGAGGCGATCGGCGGGCAATTCACCCTGGCGACCACACCCGGCCGTGGAACGCAGGTGCAAGTGCTATTGAACGAGGTGTAGGCCAGGGGCGCTTTTCCGGGCCGAGCGCCGGCGGCCGCCCCCCTCGCGGCCGCACTGTCCTGTCCCGGCCGATACTGAAGCGCGACGGCCGGTGCCCGCCGCACTCCTTTTGACCCGCGCGAGCTGTCTCCGGCTCGCGCGGGTGTTTTTTGGCCTCCATTAGATCTCCACAAGCGCTGCCTAGACTGATGCCAGATCCCGCTTTCGTCAGGAGGCCCGCATGCCGAATTCGCCCGCCCCAATCCAGAAACCCACCCCGGCCCAAGCCTATCGGGCCCGGATCACGACCACCCAGGTTCTGCGCCGGCTCAGCCAGCTGGCTTTTGTGGGCCTGATCGTCTACACGGCCGTCATCCACAATCTGGCCACCATGGACGGGACGACCGCGTCGCTGGACGCGCTCTGCCCGTTCGGGGGCGTGGAGACGCTCTGGCGCTGGCTCACCAGCGGCGGCCAGTTTGTGCCAAAGACGCACCTCTCCAACCTGGTGCTGCTGCTCGGCTTGGTCCTCGGCGTGCTGGCGGCCGGCGGGGCGTTCTGTGGCTGGGTCTGCCCCTTCGGCGCCGTGCAAGACTTCCTCACCTGGGTCCGCGCGCGGCTGCGCCTGCCGGAAGTGCGCGTCCCGGCCCGGCTGGACCAAGTCCTGCGCTTCGGCCGCTACGTTGTGCTGGCCGTGATCCTGTTCCAGACGATCAGCACCGTGAAGCTGTGGTTCGCGGACTTTGATCCCTACCGCACGCTGTTCGGCCTGGAATGGTTGTTCGCGTTCAACCTGGCCGAGCACTGGCTCGCGTACGCCGTCGTCGGCGGCGTGCTGGCCGGTTCCTTCCTGGTGGAGCGCGCCTGGTGCCGCTACCTGTGTCCGCTGGGCGGCCTCATCAGCCTGCTGGGTAACTTCAGCCTGCTGCGCATCCGGCGCAACGGCGCGGCCTGCAAGGCGTGCGCGGTGTGCGAGCGCCCGTGCCCGGTGAAACTGCCGGTCGCCACGGCCAAGACGGTCAGCAGCGACTGCATCGGCTGCCTGGCCTGCGTGCAGGCCTGTCCGCGCCACAACACCCTGGAAGTGCAGTTGGCCCCGGCCTGGCTGCCGGCCCCCAAGCCGCAGCCCGAACACACACCGGCCAGCGATTGAGCGGCCCGCCCGAGAACTGGAGACCTGTTATGCGCCTCAACCCCTTCTTCATGCCCGTCCTCGTCGTCGGCGCGCTGCTGGGCACCGTGTTCACGGCCCAGGCGCTCGGCCAGTGGTCGATCAGCGGCCGGACCAGCGTGGACGCTGGCCAGCTCGCGCCGGCCGACATCAAGGGCTGGATGACTCTGCAACAGGTGATGGACGGCGCGTCTATCCCAGCCGCTGACCTGTATGCGCTGATGGCGATCCCGGCCGACATCCCGCCCGGCACGGCCCTGAAAGACCTGGAAGCGCTCGTGTCCGATTTCGAGGTCTCCGTGTTGCGCGAGCGCCTGGCCGCCTGGCAGGCGGGCGGCTTGCCGGCCGAAACGCCGGCGCCCGCAGCGCTCCCGGCGACGGCGGTTCCCGCCGCTGAGGCCGTCACACCGCTCCCCACTGTGGCCGCGCCGCCCACAGCGCTCCCGACCGTTGCGCCCACCGAGGTAAGCCATACCGGGGCGGGCGCTGGCAGCGGCGCCGGGCCGACCCCGCTGCCGGCCGGCCAGATCCTGCCCGCCGACCAGATCAAGGGCCGCCTGACGCTGGCCGAGATCAGCGCGCAGTGCGCGGTGCCGTTGGACCGCCTGCTGGCGGCGCTCGGCCTGCCGGCTGAGACCGATCCGGCCCTCAAAGTGAAGGATCTCATCAGCCAGGGTCTGGTCGCCGAGACCACCACGGTCCAGGCGGCGGTGGCGGCGCTGCAGGCTCCCTGAGACACTTGCGGCTATACTGGACGCCTCCCCAGCGAGAACCGACATGGCCCAGCGTATCCTGGTTGTGGACGATGACCCTCAGATCGTGCGGCTGGTGCGCTCCTACCTGGAGCAGGCCGGCTACGTGGTGCTGACGGCCAACGACGGCGAGGCCGCCATCCATACGCTCAAGCGTGAGCGCCCGGACCTGGTGGTCCTGGACCTGATGCTGCCCAAGCGTGATGGCTGGGCCGTCACCCGCTGGCTGCGGTCACAGGAGACGCTGGCGGCGACGCCGCTGCTGATGGTCACGGCCCGCATCGCGGACGAGGACAAACTGCTGGGGCTGGAGCTGGGCGCCGACGACTACCTGACCAAGCCCTTCAACCCGCGCGAAGTGGTGGCCCGTGTGCGCGCTATCCTGCGCCGGGCGGCGGGCACGCCTGTCACGGCCCACCTCCTGCAGGCCGGCGGCCTGCGCCTAGACGTGGACGCGCACACCCTGCAAGTCGATGATCAGCCCGTCGACCTCACGCCCACCGAGTTCGCGCTGCTGCGCGCCCTGCTGGAGGCGCCCAATCACGCCTTCACGCGCGCCGAGCTGATCGAGAAGGCGCTGGGCTACACCTACGCGGGCTTCGACCGGACGCTGGACAGCCACATCAAGAACCTGCGCCGCAAGATCGAGGCCGACCCGGCCCAGCCGCGCTACATCGAGACGGTCTTCGGCGTGGGGTACCGGCTGCGGGAGGGCGAACCGTGAACCGGCTGGGGGTGCGCCTGACGCTGGCCTTCATCACCGTCACGCTGCTGGCCGTGGGGACGGTGGCCGTGCTCGCCAATTGGAGCGCCACGCGCGCTTTCACCAACTATGTGGCGCGCCAGACCGAGTTCGTGCAGAGCGGCCGGCTGGACGAGCTGGCGGATTACTATGCGCGCACTGGCGGCTGGGCCGGAGTGGAGACGCTCCTGACCGAGGCCAGCGCCGCCGAAGGGCGGGGCGGCCGCAACCGTCCCAATCTGCTGCTGGCCGAGGCCAGCGGGCGCGTGATCTTCGACGAACGCGGCGAGCGCGCGGGCACGGCGCTGACGGCGGAGGAACGGGCCCGCGCCCTGGCCGTGACGGCCGCCGGCGCGACGGCGGGGTATGTGGTCTTCAACACGCCCGAGGGCGGCGCGTTCACGGCGTCTCAGCAGGCGTTTCTAGGGCAATTGCAGCTGGCGTTCCTGGCGGCGGCCTTGATCGCGGGCGGCCTCGGGATCGGGCTCGGGCTGGTGGTCAGCCGTTCGCTGGCGGCGCCGCTGGCGAAAATGGCCGAGGCGGCGCGCGGCTTCGCCGGCCGGGATTGGACGCGCCGGGCGCCGGTCACCGGCGCGGACGAGGTCGCCGAGGTCGGCCGCGCCTTCAACACCATGGCCGACTCGCTCCAACAGGCTGAGGCCCTGCGCCGCAGCCTGATGGCCGATATCGCCCATGAACTGCGCACCCCGCTGACGGTGATGCAGGGCAACCTGCGCGCCCTGCTGGACGGCGTCTATCCGCTGGAGGCCGCGGAGATCGCCACACTGTACGACGAGACGCGTCTGCTCAGCCGGCTGGTGGATGATCTGCGCGAGCTGGCGCTGGCTGATGCCGGCCAGCTCTCCCTGGCCCTGAGCGATTGGGCGCCGGCGGAACTGCTCGAGCGCGCGGCGGCCCAGTTCGCGGCTGGAGCTGAGGCCGAGCAGATCAGCCTGACGGTGACCGTCCCGGCCGGGCTGCCGCCGGTGCGCGCGGACGCGGACCGGGCCGCGCAGGTGGTGCGCAACCTCGTAGCCAATGCCCTGCGCCACACACCCGAAGGCGGCCAGATCACCCTGGCGGCCGAGGCGGCTGCGGGCGGCGTCCGCTTCGGGGTGCGTGACACCGGCGTCGGGATCGCGCCCGAGGATCTGCCGTACGTCTTTGAGCGTTTCTATCAGGCGGACAAGGCGCGCGCGCGCGGCGGCTCCGGGCTGGGGCTGGCCATCGCCAAAGCCTGGGTGGAGGCGATGGGCGGCGCGATCGGCGCCCACAGTCAGCTGGGGCAGGGCAGTGAGTTCTGGTTCACCCTGCCTTACGGCAGCGCATAGGCCAGCAGCATCGGCGCCTCGCAGTCGTCCTCGCGGTGCAGGCTGCCGCCCGGCACCTGGTCGGCGAACTGCCGCAGCTCTTCCATGCGGCTGGGTGGGGCGATGATGAGCAGGCCGGCGTGGGTCGGCAGGCCCAGGGCCGGCTCGTCGAAATTGGTCACGCCGGTCTTGCCGCCCAGGAATTCCGCCGAGACATGGGTCCCATAGCGGTAGGTGCTGTCACTCAGCAGGTAGACGGTCACGTCCCGATCGACGGTGCGCAGGTAGTTCCCCAGGTACGACGCAAAGCGGGTCTGTGAATCCAACCCAAACTGGCAGCGCAGCACAAAATCGAAATAGTAGGCGCGCACATTCAGCGTGAGCAGGGCCACGGCCAGGAACACAGACAGGGCCGGGCGCACCCAGCGCTGGAGGCCGGCACTGGCTGGGCCGTTCGTCAGGCGGACGGCGGCGCTGGCCTGTTCCAGCCCGACGGCCGCCAGCAGGATGGCCGCCGGCAGCGCCACCAGCATCCGGTACGAGTCCGCCGAGGGCGGGATGGCGAAGACGCCGATGGCGACGGTCAGGGACCAGAAATAGCCGTTCACCAGCAGGAAGCGCGCCTCGCGCGTCCGCCAGAACGCGTAAGCCAGGCCCAGCAGGAACAGGGTGGCGGTGAAAGGATCCAGCAGCGGCAGGCGCGCGCCGTAGAAGTCGATGGCCGGGTAATGGATCACGGCCAGGAAAGCGTGCGCGACGCGCTCCGCCAGGATTTGCACCGCCGGCTGCCCGGTGGCGGCCATTTGGCCGGCCAGCCAGCCGGACTGGAACGTCCCGTCGATGTTGAGGCGCGCGAAGAAGTCGTTGGGGTTGCGCGCGGCGTGCACGAACTGCGGCAGACCGGTCACCAACAGACCCAGGCCGAAGGCCCACAGGGATCGGGCGCCCGCCTGAACCAGAGGCCGGCACAACCAGGCCGCGATCAGGAGGTAGACCAGCAGCAGCGCCGTCACGATCTGGGCGCTGATGTAGACGCTGAAGTGAGCGCCCAGGAGCAGACCGCCCAGGGCCAGGCGCAGGCGGCTGCGCCGCTCCAGGCCGCTGAAGAAGAAATACAGCTCCAGCGGGATGAGCCACGTCTCCTGCAGGTACGCCACCGCCACGATGCGGCTGAAGTGGATGTGGGCGTGCGCCACGGCCAGCAGGCCGGCGCCCACCCAGGCCACGCGCCGACCGAACAGATACCGGCCCAACAGGTAGACGGCCGGGATGGCCAGCAGCCCGCCCACCGCCGGCGCCAGCCGCAGCGCCAAGGGCGTGCGGCCCAAAACGGCCAGCGCCAGGCCGATCGTCTGCAGATACAGGCCGCCGAAGTTTTCCACCAGCACGAAGGGGTTGGCCAGGGTGCCGCGGCCCGACGCCAGCGCCACCATCCCCAGGCGGCCCTCGTCGCCGTCGATGACGCGCGGCAGGCTGCCGAGCTGCTGGAAGCGCAGCCACGCCGCCACTGCCAGGAGGACGGCCAGCCCGATCAACTCGCCGCGCTGCGCCCGCAGCCAGGCCCGCCAATCGAGGCGGTCGGGCGCGGGGTCCACGAAAGCCGCCGCGTACAGCAGGGCCGCGCCAGCCCACAGGATGATGACCGGGAGATAATTGTTGCGGCCGAGCTGCGGCCAGGCGATATCGACCAGGGTGGCGAGGATGGACAGGGTGACGGCGCCCAGGACCAGCAGTGACCGCCGCGTCAGCGCCAGGCGCCGGACTAGCCGCACCCACCATTCCGCCGGCGGGCTCATCCGGTTGCCGATGAAGAGCAGCAGGCCCATCGCGGTCAGGAGCGTGCCGGCCCCCAGCCCGGTCGGCCCCGCTTGCAGCGCCAGCTGCCCGGCCACTGTCAACAACAGGGCCAGGCCGGCCAACGCCGCGCGCGCCACTTTGATGTCGTCGGTTTCGCTGTTGTCTGACACAGGCGTGCCCCCTGGGTGAGCGGCTGGGCCTTGCTCAGCGGGTTTCATTTCACGACCAGGACTGGGCAGGCCGCGCGCTCGACGATGGCGTGGCTGACGCTGCCCAGCGTCTGGCCCGGCCACGGGCTGGCCCCGCGCGCGCCCATCACCACCATGTCCGCCCCGAGCGTCTCCGCCACCCCCAGGATCACGTTCGGGGCCGGCCCCTCCACCACCGTCGTCTCGACCTCGGCGACCCCCATTGAGGTCAGGTGCCGGGCCGTGCCGGCGACCGCCGATTGGGCGGCAGCCCATGTCCAGGCGGGGCCGGGCAGGCCGGCCGGCTCGCCGCTGGTGGAGAAGGCGTGCAGCACCGTCACGCGGGCGCGGTAACGCACGGCCAGCGAGGCCGCGAAGTCCGCGGCGCGGTCGGCGGCGAAGGAGCCATCGGTGGCGAGCAGGATATGGCGGATCATGGCGGCCTCAACCTGGGCCGGACAGCCGGCCCCGTTTGACTGTACGCCTCCGAGCGCCGGCGGCCTACCGCGAAACCGCGCAAGCCGGTAAGCGAAAGCGCGGATTCGGCGGCGTCCGGCCTGCCCTATAATGGCCTGTATGTCCGCCCGGATCCGCCTGCTCCTCGCCGACGACCACGCGCTGCTGCGCCAGGGCACCGCCGAACTGCTGCGCCGCGAGCCGGACCTGGACGTGGTCGGCGAAGCCGGCGACGGCCAGCAGGTCGTTGAGCTGGCCCAGGCGCTCAAACCGGATGTGGTCCTGATGGACGTGCGCATGCCGGTGCTGTCCGGGATCGAAGCGACCCGCCGCATCCGCGCCGCCCTGCCGGCGGTCCAGGTGCTGGTGCTCACGGCGCACGACGACGACCAGTACATCTTCTCGCTGCTGCAGGCCGGCGCCGCCGGCTACTTGCTGAAGACGGCGCCTGTCGCCGATCTGGTGAAAGCCATCCGCCAGGTCCAGGCGGGCGAGTCGCCGCTGGACCCCGCCATCGCGCGCAAGGTGGTGCTGCATCTGGGCGGCGGCCGCGGGGCGGCCGCGGAGGCCGCCGAGACACCGGAGCTCACCGCTCGCGAACTGGAAGTGCTGCAGCTCCTGGCACGCGGGTTGAGCAACCGCGCCATCGCCGAGACGCTGTATGTCAGCGACCGCACCGTCCAGGCCCACTTGACCAGCATTTTCGCCAAGATGGGCGTCACCTCGCGGTTGGAGGCGGTGCTGGCGGCCGTCCGCCGCGGCTGGCTGAAGCTGGAACCCTAACCCCATGCGCCCCTCGCCGGCCGCGCACTCGCTCTTGACCCAGTTTGCGCTGCGCGTCATCGTGCCGCTGACCCTGGTCATGGCGGCCATGCTCGCGGCCGGCCAGTTCGCCTATCAACAGGCCATCGCTTCGCTTTTGATCGACCGCGACCAGCAGCTCGCCACCCTCGCCACCGCCTATGTCTCCGAAGCGTTGGCCAGCTACACCCGTGAGCTGACCGGATTGGCGGCCATGCCCGCCGTCCGCGGCGCCGCGCCGGAGCCCCGGGCGGCCGCCCTGGCGGCGGCTGATCAGGCCGCGCCTCTCTTCACGGCCGGGATCGTGGTCGTCGACGCGGCCGGCGTCGTCGTCGCCGTCGCCCCGCCGCAGGCGTCGCCGGTGGGGCCGTCCGTGGCCGGGCAGCGTTACTTCGAGTCGGTGCGGGAGCGCCGGGCGCCGGCCTATAGCGACGTGCTCGTCGACGCGCGCACCGGGCGCAGCCTGGTCGTGATCGCGGTCCCGATCCTGGATGAGGCCGCTCAGCTGACGGGCGCGTTGCTCGGCGCGGTCGACCTGGAGCATACGTCCTTCAGCGCGCCGATCGACAACCTGAAGATCGGTGACGGCGGCTTTGTCTACCTGGTGGACGGCCGCGGGCGCGTGATCCTGCATCCCCTCGCCGAGAACATCGGCGCCGACTACTCAGATCGGCCGCATGTGCAGAACGTGACCGCCGGCGAGACCGGCGGCGCCCTGTGGCGCGCCCGCTCTGGGGAAGAGGTGGTCCAGGGCTATGCCCCGGTGGCGAACACGGACTGGGGTCTGATTGTGCGTGAGCCCTGGGAAAGCGTGGTCGCGCCGACCCGGACTTACGGTGCGCTGATGGCGCTCACCGTGGCGGCGGCTGTGGGCGTGACCGCCTACTGGCTGTGGCTGGGGGTGCGGCGCATCGCGGCGCCGCTGCGGGCCCTGATGGACCAGACGGGCCGGCTGGCCCGCGGTGAAACCGTGCAGCCGGTGGCGGCTTCCGGCGTCCGCGAAATCGACGCGCTTGAGCGCGCCTTCAGCCAGATGGCGACGCAGATGGCGTCCTACCGGGCCGGCCTGCGCCGCTACGTTGACGCGCTCACGCGCTCGCAGGAAGACGAGCGGCGGCGGATCGCGCGCGAGCTGCACGATGAGACCATTCAGAATCTGCTCACGATCGTGCGCCGCCTGGAACTGCTGCAGGCTTCCGCGCCGAACCCGGACCGGCAGGCCAAGTTGGCCGAGCTGCAAGCGCTGATGGCCGACACGGTCCAGGGTGTGCGCCAGATCAGCCGTGATCTGCGTCCGCCCATTCTGGAGGACCTCGGCCTGATCCCGGCGCTCCAGACACTGGTGCGCGCCGCCCACACCGGCCAGGGCGCGGTGCCGCACGCCACCCTGGAGGTGGCCGGCCAGGTGGCGGACCTGAGCCCGGAACAAGAGTTGGCCCTGTACCGGGTCACTCAGGAGGCGCTGGCCAACATCCGGCGCCACGCCCAAGCCACCGGGCTGCAGGTGCAGGTGGCGTTCGCGCCCGGGCTGGTGCGGCTGGAGGTCAACGACGACGGCCAGGGTTTTCAGGCGCCGGCCGCCCTGACGGAATTGGCCCAGCGCGACAGCTTCGGCCTGCTGGGCATTCAGGAGCGGGTGCGCGCTCTGGGCGGGTCGCTCAGCCTGTGTTCGGCGCCCGGCCAGGGGACGCGGCTGACGGTGAGCCTGCCGCTTCAGCCGAGCGCCAACCCGTCGTAACCCTGCTCTGGCCGTCCGCCGTCGCGCCCGGCGGTCAACCTGAATGCGTTGTCACCTCTGGCCCCGGGCGGCATCTAACCCACGGGCAAGAGCGCCCATCGGCGACGCGCGGGCCGGTGTGGGTCCGTGGCGTTCAGGGAGAGAGCGGTATGGGACAGGCGACTGTCAAGTGGCTGCAGAACAAACAATTCGTCGGCGTCGATTCGAGCCGGCATTCCGTGGTGCTCAGCACCCAGGACGAGGACAACGGCATCGGCTGTAAGCCGTCGGAGTTGCTGCTCATCGCCCTGGGGTCGTGCGCGGCCGTGGATGTGGTGGAGATCCTGGCCAAGAAGCGGACGCCGCTGGCCGCCCTGGAGATCGAGGTCCGGGGCGAGCAAGACGCCAACCCGCCGTGGGCCTACCGGCAGATCCACCTGACCTACCGGCTGCGCGGCGCCGGCCTGACGCCGGCGAGCGTGGAGCAGGCCATCCGCCTCTCGCAAGACAAGTACTGCTCGGTGGCGGCGACGATCCGGGGCGTCAGCACGATCACGTGGGATTATCAGCTCGAGACGCCTGAGCCGGTGGCGGTGGCCTAAGCGCGGCGGGCCGGCCTCTGACCAGGATCATGGCGAGCGCGAGGTCCCCCTCGCGCTCGCTGTTTTGGCTGAGGTACAATCCTCAATCCGCGAGGTTGGTGCCCGGCGCGGAGGTGTACGGCCACGGCCCACCGGCCGCCTCCCAACCCCCGGAAAGTCAGGCACCGGTCATGTTTCACCAACTCTGGCCGCGCATCGCACGACCGCTCCTGCGCCTGCCGCTCCTCTTAAAAATCCTCCTGGCGAACTCCGCCCTGGTGGCTTTTGGCGCGGTGGCGGGGACGCTCGTCACCGTCTGGCATGTGCAGACCTTCCCGGACGATCCGCACTATGAACTGATCGTGCTCTTTGGCGCGGCCGGGCTGGCCTTGAGCTTTGTCGTCAACTACGGCGTGCTGCGGCTGGCCCTGACCCCGCTGGACCGGCTGCAGGCGGCCGTGGACCGCGTCCGCCAGGGCGACCTTGAGACGCGCGTCGAGGCCGGCCGGCTGGACGACGACCGGTTCACGCGCCTGGCCGAAACCTTCAACCAGATGCTGGCGACGGTGGCCGCGGCCACGCAGGAGCTGCGCCGCCTCTCGCAGCGAATCCTGGAAGCGCAAGAGGACGAGCGCCAACGGGTGGCGCGCGAGCTGCATGACCAGAGTGCCCAATCCTTGACCCTGATGCTGGTGCGGCTGCGCCTGCTGGAGCGTTCGGCCGATGCGGCCCAGGCTCGTCAGCAGGTGCAGGAGCTGCGCCAGCTGACGGCGCAGGCGCTGGAGGAGATCCGGCGCATCGCCCTGGAGCTGCGGCCCAAGATCCTGGAGGATTTGGGGCTGGGCGAGGCCCTGGCCTGGCGCGTCGACGAACTCAACGCCAGCGGCGCCGTCCACGCCTCGCTCCAGATCGCGGGCCTGGACCACCGTTTGCCCAAAGACCTGGAGCTGGTGCTCTACCGGGTGGCGCAGGAGGCGCTCACCAACATCGCCCGCCACGCCGAGGCACGCAACGCCCGCCTGGTGTTGGAGCAGGCCGATGGCGCCGTGGCGCTGTCGATTGAAGATGACGGCGCCGGCTTCGACGCGGACGCGGCCCTGGCTCATCCGCGCGGCCTCGGCTTGTCCGGTATGCGGGAACGGCTGCGGCTGGTCGGCGGTACGCTGCGGATCACGTCGACGCCTGGCCGCGGCACCTGTCTGCGCGCCACCGTGCCGCTGGCCTGAGAGGACTGGGATGACCAAGATTCGCCTGCTCATCGTCGATGACCACTTCGTAGTGCGGGTGGGGCTGCGGACGCTGCTGGAAGATGAGCCGGATATGGTCGTCGTCGGCGAGGCCGGCAACGGCGCCGAAGCGGTCGCCAACGCTCAGCAGCTGCAGCCGGATGTCGTCGTCATGGACATCTCCATGCCCGAGATGGACGGCCTGGAGGCCACCCGGCGCATCCGGGCTATCTGCCCGAATACACACATCCTCATATTGACTGTCCACGCGCAGGAGCGCTACCTCTTCCCGGTGCTCAAGGCCGGCGCCTCCGGCTACGTGCTCAAGTCCACAGTCGATACCGAGCTGGTCGACGCCATCCGGGCCGTGGCCCAGGGCGGCGCGTTTCTGTACCCGTCGGCGATGCGCATGGTGCTGGAGGATTACCTCACCCGCGCCCACTCCGGCGACGAGCAGGACGCCTACGAACGCCTGAGCGAACGCGAGCGGGAAGTGCTTAAGCTGATCGCGCTCGGCCACACGGCCGGCGACATCGCCGAGCAGCTGGGCCTCAGCCCCAAGAGCGTCGAGACTTACCGCGCCCGGATCATGGAGAAACTCGGCCTGGATAGCCGGCCTGCGCTGGTGAAGTATGCCCTGGCGCGCGGCCTGCTCAGCGACGGCGCGTAAGCGCCTCAGCTGGCGCGGAGCGACAGCGACTAAGCTGGCGCGGAGCGACAGCGACTAAGCTG
>CALFZO010000156.1 GCA_937952305.1 uncultured Anaerolineales bacterium
CGCCAATGCGGCGGCCATCGCCCGCGAGCCAGGCTATCGCTGGCTGGCCGACCACGCCTTGCCCCTGGGCGAGGCCCTGATCTGGACCTTCCCCTTTGACAACGCCTACAACGGCGTGCTGACCCGGGCGCCCTGGCAATCGGCCTTCTCGCAGGCCTTCGCCGTGCAGGCTTTTCTGGCCGCTATCCGGGAAGGCCGGACCGATCCGCCGCTGGCCTATAGTGATCTGCTGAATCGGGCGGCCCGTGCCTACGAGGTGCCCGTGGCCCAGGGAGGCTTGCAGGTCTGGAACCGCTCCGGCCAGGTCTTCTATGAGGAAGTCCCCAACCAGACTCATATCCTCAATGCGCACCTGGTCTCCACTGTGACGCTGGGCGAGACCTGGCGCCAGAACAGGCAAGCCTGGACCCAGATGCTGTCTGAACAAGGGCTCGCCGCGCTGCGTGAGCAGCTGCACGCCTTTGATACCGGCTATTGGCTGAGGTATGATCTTCAGCCCAAGTCCGAGATCTTGTTCCAGATCGATTGGATTGCGGGCGCGGCCTCGCCACTTATCGACACGGTCTGTCTGGAGAACCCGCAGACCGGCCAGGCTGCCTGCGTGGATGTGGGCGCCGCCGGCGACGCGGACGGCTATCCCTTCCTGTCCGGCGCCGACTGGCTCGCGACGGCCAACGTCGACGGCCACACGGTCCGAGGCTTTGCCTCGGGTTATGAACAGCGCGTCGCCGCCGTGCCGGGCGGCGCCCGGCATAATGTATTCCTGGGGATGGCTTTGCCGACGCTGGAGTTCGGTGATACTTTTGACATCCTGCCCCACCGGCTGATCATCCGCTATCAGGATGCCGCGCCGGGTGAATTCCGCCTCAAGACCCAGGCCATTCACCTGGGCGATGAGCTGCGGTTCTTCCCGCTGCGCCAGGGGCGCTGGACGTGCGTGGGCGACGGACAGTGGAAGGAAGCCGTTTTCCTGCTCCGCCCGCAGGACATGGGCTGGTACGTTGGCCCGGAGTATCAGAACTTCAATATCCAGCAGCTGGAGGCGTTGGCGGACCAGACCGATGACTGGTTCTTTCGGCAGTACGCCACGCGCCACACCTACTTTCGAGATCTGTATGGTATCGGTTGGCCGGTGGTGGGCGATGAGGCACCGGGGCCATAGGCGCGGAGCCTGGCCGCTCAGCGCCGCCGAACTACAAGGAGTTGGGTATGTGTGGAATCGCCGGAGTTGTGAGCCTGCCGTTGCAGCCGCTGCCGGGCCTGGAGGGCCGGCTGCGCGTCATGAACGACCTCCAGAAACACCGCGGGCCGGACGGCCATGACGTCTGGTGCCATCCGCGCGCCGTGGCCGGCCTGGCGCACCGCCGCCTGAGCATCATCGACCTGACCACCGGCGACCAGCCCATGTGCGACGCGGCCGGCAACTGGGTGGCCTACAACGGTGAAATCTACAACTACCTGGAGCTGCGCGCCGAATTGGGCGGCGACTTCCGCACGACCTCCGACACGGAGGTCATCCTGCGCGCCTACCAGCGCTGGGGCGAGGACTGCGTCCAGCATTTTCGCGGCATGTTCGCGTTCGCGCTGTGGGATGAGGCCCGGCACTGCCTATTCTGCGCGCGCGACCGCTTCGGCATCAAGCCCTTCTATTACACGGTCGTCGGCCAGGACCTGTACTTCGCGTCCGAGGTCAAGGCGCTGCTGCCCTTTGTGGACCAGATCCAGACTGACCTGGAGGGCTTTAAGGATTATCTGACTTTCCAGTTCCCGCTGGCCGGCAAGACGCTCTTCGCCGGCATCCAGGAGCTGCTGCCCGCCCATACGCTGCGCGTGGCCCAGGGCCAGGTGGCGGCCCGCCGCTACTGGGAGGTGTACTATCACCTTGACCTGGATCATACCTCCAAGTATTTCGTGGAGCGTCTGCGGGCGCTGCTCTCCGACTCGGTTAACGTCCACCTGCGCAGTGATGTGCCGCTCGGCGCCTACGTCAGCGGCGGCCTGGATTCGAGCATCGTGGCCTCGCTGGCGCGCCAGTACTCCAACGGCGCCTTCCTGGGCTTCAACGGCAAGTTCTCG
The DNA here is from genome assembly GCA_937952305.1 of uncultured Anaerolineales bacterium. Classification (GTDB taxonomy): domain Bacteria; phylum Chloroflexota; class Anaerolineae; order Anaerolineales; family UBA6663; genus SpSt-583. The sequence goes on from CALFZO010000156.1 coordinate 2,077, forward strand.
TGGGGGCCGGAGTACGACGAGAGCCGCTACGCCCGCGCCCTCACCGAGTACGCGGGCATGGAGCTGCACGAGGTCGATATCCCCCCCGCCGATTTCCTGGCGAACATCGGCCGCGTCATCTATCACCTGGACTACCCGGTGGCCGGGCCGGGCTCCTTCCCGCAGTACATGGTGTCCCAGCTGGCCGGGCGCCACCGCAAGGTCGTGCTCGGCGGGCAGGGCGGCGATGAGATCTTCGGCGGCTACACGCGCTACCTGATCGCTTACTTCGAGCAGTGCATCAAGGCCGCCATCGACGGCACCATGCACGCCGCCAACTTCGTCGTCACTTACGAGTCCATCATCCCCAACCTGAGCGCGCTGCGCCAGTACAAGCCGCTGCTGCAGGAGTTCTGGCGCGAGGGCCTGTTCGAGGACATGGACCGCCGCTACTTCCGGCTGATCAACCGCGCCCCGCAATTGGGCGACGAGATCCGCTGGGACGCGCTTGGCCCGTATTCGCCCTACGAGACCTTCCACGGCATCTTCCACGGCGAGAACGTCGGCCCGCAGTCTTACTTTGACCAGATGACCCACTTTGACTTCAAGACGCTGCTGCCGGCGCTGCTGCAGGTGGAGGACCGGATGAGCATGGCGCACGGCGTCGAGTCGCGCGTGCCTCTGCTCGATCACCCGCTGGTGGAGTTCGCGGCCACCATCCCGGCCAATGTGAAGTTCAAAGACGGCACGATGAAGAACGTGTTCAAGGACGCCATCGAGCCGCACCTGCCGGAGATCATCGTCACGCGCACGGACAAGATGGGCTTCCCGACGCCGCTGACCGATTGGGTGAAAGGCCCGGCGCGCGAGTTCGTGCAGGATGTCTTCGCCAGCCAGCCGGCCCTCACCCGTCCGCTGGTGGACAATCGCCGCGTGCTGCAGAAACTCACCCGTGAAGCCAAGTTCGGGCGCACCATCTGGGGCTTCCTGTGCTTGGAACTGTGGCAGCAGGCGTTCCATGACCGCCAGGCCGAGTTCCGGCGCCTGCGGCAGCTGGCCGATTCCCCGGCCGGCGCGGCGGTGGCCGGCCGATGACGGCGGGCACCCGCGCGCGCTGGACCAGGACCCTGGCGCTGCTCGCCCTGCTCGTGGCTTGTCAGGCGGCGCCGGTCTGGCCGGCGCGGACCTCAGCCGCCGAAGGCCCGCTGGCCCTGGCCTGTCTGCCCGCTGAGGCCGTCGCCGCGATCCGCGCCGCGCCGACCGCCTTGCCCGATTATTTCCAGGCGTGCCAGGCTGAACTACAGGCGCAGTTGGGCCCGGCTTTTGCCGTGTTGGCGGAGGCTGACCTCCTGGCCGTGTTCGCGACATTGGTGGCCCATCGGCTGGCGCCCTATACGGAAACTGACCTCGGTCCCCTGGAGCTGGAGGCGCTGTTGGCGCAGCCCGCGCTGGACCGGCGCGGTTACACCAGTCTGGTGAGCGCCTTCCTGGAGCACCTGGTCTTCCTCGACAATACCTGGCTGGAGAGCAGCCGCTTGCACATCGTCGGCACTTATGGGGGCGCCGCCGGCCAGCAGGAGCATCTGTTCTTTTCCCGGCCGGCGGCCGGCCCGGGGCTGCTGCTGGACCCCGCCCTCGGCCTGGTGGCGCTTGCCACCCTGGACGGCGTGTTGCAGGGACAGCCGGTGGCTCCAGAAGCCATCGCCGACTTTCACGTCTGGATGGACCTGGACGCCGACCGCGCGGCGGTGCAATCGGCGCTGCAAACCGGCGCCTACCGGCCGACCGACCTGCTCTATTTCCACGAGAACCTGAGCCGCGCGCAGCAATACGACGACGCGGCTTATTGGACCACCGCGGCGGCCTGGCGTCTGCGCCAGAGCCTGGGAGCGACCGCGGCAGCGCCGCGCCCGGCCGAGGCCTGGCCGGCGGCGCCTGCGGTTGCTGCTGTTGCGGCCGCCGCTGGCGGCGGAGAGCGCCTAACCCTGGTCTGTGTGGACCAGGCGCTGCTGAACGCCGTCCGCACGGCGCCGGAGAGCATCGTCCAGCACTTTGCCGACTGTGAGGCGGATCTGATGCTGGAGCTCGGCCCGGCCTACGCCGCCGCCGATCAATCTGATCTCTTCGCCATCTTCACCATGATCGTGGCCAACCGTCTGGCCCCTTACGGGGCTAACCCGGGCGGCAAGACCCTGGACGCGCTGCTGGCGCTGTCGTTTCTGGATTGCGTCAGCTATTCGCAAGTGATGGGGTTCCTGGTGGAGTTCGGCGGCCTGCCCGACGACGAGACGCAATTCCACTATGTGGGCTTGCACGGCGACGCGGTGGGCGATCACGTCCAGGTCTTCTACACCAACAGCGAATCCGGTTTGGCGCTGCTGCTCGACCCGACTATCGGCCTGGTGGCCCAGATCACGCTCGACGACGTGCTGAGCGGCCGGCCGGTGGCGCCGGAGGCTATGATCGATTTCTATCAGTGGGACGACGCCAATGTCGAGGCCTTCCGGGGCATGGTCCGGGCGGCCCTGTCAGCCGGCGCTTATCGGCCGAGCGAAGTGTGGTACTTCTACGAGACGCTTGGCCGGTATTTGCAGTTTGTGGACGTCCACACCACCGCCACGCCCGGCGCCTGGCGCTGGCGGCGCGATTACTATTACTTCTTGCCAGAGGTGTGCGGCCTGATCGCCGTGGATACGGTCTGGGAGGCCGGCGCGCGCACCGTCACCTGCCCGGTCGTCATCGCGCCCGGGGCGACGCTGACGATCACGGCCGGCGCGCTGGTCAAGTTCGACCCCGGGACCGGTCTCTTCGCCGGCGGGCGGCTGCATATCGCGGGAACAGCCGCCGACCCTGTGACGTTGACGTCCTCTTACGATGACGCCGGCGGCGACACCAATGGCGACGGCGCCGCGTCAACGCCGGCCCCCGGTGACTGGATCGGCTTGCGCCTGTATGCCGGCGCCGCCGGCTCGGTCTTGGAGCAGATGGTGGTCCGCTTCGCCGGTGCTCCTCTGGGCTGCTGCGAACCGGCGCGCGGGGCCGTGACCCTGGACGCGGTGGCGCCTTCCCTTGTGGACTCAGTGATTACCAACAGCCTGAACTGCGGGCTGTGGCTGTGGCAGTCTCAGCCGGTGCTGTCGGGCAATCAGATCTTTGGCAACGGCGCCTGCGGACTGCGCAACGCCACCCCCGAGTTGAGGGTCAACGCGCGCTGGCAGTGGTGGGGAGACGCCTCCGGGCCATACGAGCCAAAAGGCAATCCGGCGGGCCTGGGCGACGCCGTCCATGGGGTCCGCTACGAACCGTGGATGACCGAGCCCGGCCTGCCGCTGTACACTGTTTTTCTGCCGGTGGCGACGCTCAATTAGCCGCCGCGCCGAGGCGGGCCGGCCAGCGGCCAAGGTCAGCTGCGTGAGTGATATCGCCATCCTCTCGTTTTCGCCCGTGGCCCGGGACGCCCGGGTCCTGCGCCAACTGCGCTACCTGTCCCCGCAGCACAGCGTAACGGCGCTGGGCTACGGCGCCGCGCCGGAGGTCGGCCTCCCGTACACGTCCCTGCCGCTCTCCACCGGGTTCAGGCTGCGCCTGCGCAAGACGCTCTACCTGGCCCTCGGCCGCCTGGCCCCCGCCGCCTACGAGGCCTGGTATTGGGGCGTGCCGGAGTACCGGCAGGCGGCCGCGCAGCTCGCCGCCCAGCGCCCGCGCCTGATCCACGCCAACGACCTGCTGGCCCTGCCGGCCGCCTGCCGGGCCAGCCAGGCCAGCGGCGCCCGCGTCGTCCTCGATCTGCATGAATACGCGCCGCTGGAGATGGAAAACCGCCCCGCCTGGAAGGCCCTGGTGGCGCCGATGGTGCGCTGCTTCCTGCGCCGGTATCTGCCGGCGGTGACCGCCGCCGTCACCGTCAACCAGGCTATCGCCGACCGCTACGCCCTGGATTACGGCCTGCGGCCGCTGGTGGTGATGAACGCGGCCGAGTGCGAGCCGGGCGTCGAGTTCCGGGCCACCGACCCCGCCCGCGTGCGCCTGATCCATCACGGCGGGGCCGTGCGGGACCGGGAATTGGAGCGCATGATCGACGTGGTCGCCCTGGCCGACCAGCGCTATGAGTTGCACTTCATGTTGGTCGGCGATCCGGCCTACACCGCCGAGTTGCAGGCGTACGCCCGCCGGCACGCGCCGGGCCGGGTCGTCTTCCACCCGGCCGTGTCCACACACCAGATCATCGCCAAGCTCCAGGCCTTCGACGTCGGCCTGTACCGGCTGCCGCCGAACAGCTTCAACAACCGCGCCGCCACCCCTAACAAGTTCTTCGATTTCGTCGGCGCCGGCCTGGCGGTCTGCCTCGGGCCATCGCCGGAGATGGCGCGCC
>CALFZO010000157.1 GCA_937952305.1 uncultured Anaerolineales bacterium
GGAACCAACCGTCGCCGGTGTGCACCTTCACGTTGTGCAGGTAGTGGGTATAGATCAGGCCCACGCCCCGCTCCTCCCAAATCCGGTGCGTGCATTTGACGATGTAATTGACGATGTCGGTGTACTCGGGGTCAAACCCTTCCAGGCTCTGGACTCGCCCGGTCCCTGGATTCATCAACTTGGCAATGTCGGTGCGTCGGACGAGGGCGCTGTTCGGCAGCATGGGCTTCAATCCTTGGCGGCGGTGACCGTCGCCGGAGCGTGGCGGGCCAGGTACAGGCGCTTGAGCAGGGCGAATTCGTTGAAGAGCGTCCACTCCTCCCTGATTTTGCCGTCTTGAATGAGGTGCTGGGTCAGGCCCCAGAGGTGAAAGCGGATCCCGGTCGGTTCACCGTAGATGCCATGGTCCGCGTGCGTGCCGATCAGGCTCCAGCGCATGGAAGTGCGGTAGCCGGTCGCTGCATCGCCTTGCCAGTAGAGCTGGTCGATGCTGAAGCGCGCGTCCGGGAAGGCGGCCAGCAGCGAGAGCACGAAGGCGGTGTAGTCGCCGCGCCCGTACAGCTCGCGCCCGTCCGGCCCGTGAAACTCCATGTTCTCGTGGCAGACGTCGCGGAGGACATTGAACAGGCGCCGGTTCCAGATCTCGTGCAGGTTGCGGCGCAGGAAGTCGCCGACGTCGAACCCCGTCCCGGGGTTCGACTTAGCCGGATACGGCTCGGGCGCGTACTGGCCCAGCCGGTGCTCGGTATCGCCGTAGTTCTGCACTGGCTGAGCGGCGTCGCGCAGCGCGAAGCGCGCCACCGTCTCGTCCCGGTCCAGCCCCAGTTGGCGGATGACCGCCAAGTCGTCGAGCAGCACCCACTCTTCGCAGATCAGGTTCGCCTTGATGAAGCACAGGGCGATGGCGGCACGCATGACCTTGCGGCCGGTGGGCGGGCCGTAGACTGAGTGGCCGGTGTTGTGCTCCACGCTGTAGGCGATATGGGAGGTATAAAACCCGTCTCGATCGTTGCCCGTCCAGACCACGGACTCGGCCAACGTGCGGCGGTCCGGGAAAGCCGAGAGCTTTTGGATAGTGTCGCCCACCACCCGGTCTCGCCCTAAGTACCAGCCGTCCGCCCCATGAATCTTGACGCTGTGCAGGTAGTGCGTGTAGATCAGGCCGACCGCCATCTCCTCCCAGATGCGGTGGGTGCACTTGACAATGTAGTGGACGATGTCTACGTAATCGGCGTCGAAGCCGGCCAGGCTCTGCTGACGGACCGTCCCCGGGTTCATCAGCTTCGCCATATCGGTGCGCTTGACGTCGTCGACCACGTTGAGCAGCATCTCTCAGCCTTTGGCAAGCGACCTTCAAGCCCGCAGCAGCCAGGCGCGGACGCTCAGGCGGTCGGTTTGCCGGGCCTGCAGCCGCATCCGGCGGAAGACGTCCACGCCCAGCTGATACAGCAGGTGCGGGATATCAAACGGGACCCAGTTCTCGCAGATGGTGTGATCGTCGCAGCGGTAGAAATCCATCACGCGCATCTTGACGTGCCGGCCGGTGGCCGGCAGGCCCAGGAAATCGTCGCCGGTGTGCGTGGCCTGCAGGTAGCCCCAGCCGCCGGTGACCGCGTAGTGGCCGTCGCTGATACTGATGAAATGCGGTATGTCGCGCACGCCGCGGTCCGGGAAGGCGGTTAGAAACGGGTGGCCGTGGTAGTCGTCGAAGCCCTTGATCCCGCGAGTGGTTCCAATGCCGGCCGCGCCGTACCACAGGAAGTTGGGATGGAAGTGCCGGGCATCTTCCGCCTCGATCAGGTCCATAATCTCGTTGGTCAGCAGCCGGCCCTCGGCCACGTCCAGGCCGGTATGCATGCGGCGGATGAAATCATGGGTGCGCTGGGAGTCGGCTTCGGCCTGCGGCGCGAAAAGCAGGCCGTCCTGGGTGCGTGGGGACAGCCACTGCAACTCGCGGCCCAGGCTGGGCGCGAGGGGCCAGTAGCCGGCCTGGCGCATCAGGTCGAGGAAATCCACAAAGTAATAGCTCTGGGCGATCCGGCCGTCGCGCAGCTCGTGGCCCTCGGCGAAACGCACGGCCGCCACCTGGTCGGTGGCCGGGATGCCGAGCCAATCCTGCGCGAACGTGCCGACGTAGTGGCCGAGGCAAGCCACCCAGTGCGCGCCGCGGGTCCAGCCGCCGGCCACGATATCCACGCGGCGCTCTCCGTCCGGCAGGGCCTGGCGCAGGGGCCGCCAGAACTGCAGGCTGGCCGCGTCCGGTCCGGTCAGGTCATTGATGGGATGCGTGATATGGATCGGGGCTTCGGGGTGGTAGGCGGCCCCCAGGGCGTCGGACAGTTCGGCCAGCGGCGCCTCGATCAGGGATTGCAGGGCTGCGTGCACGCGCTTTTTTCCGGCGACGTTGGCGGCCTGGTCAATCGGCTGAAATTGAGTGTTGTCTTTCGACATGGCCGCCTCGCTATTTCCAAATCTGCCGGAGCAGAGCGATCTCGTCGAAGTACGTCCACTCCTCCACAAAGCGGCCGTTCCGAATGGTGTGGTGGGTGATGCCCAGCAGATAGAATGGCCGGCCGGTCGGCTCACCGTATGGGCCGGCGCCCTTGTGGGTGCCCTGCAGGTTCCAGCGCGTCATCGTGCGGTAGCCCTCGGCGGCGCTGCCCTGGCAGTAGAAGTGCTCGATGGTCAGGACGGCATCGGCAAAGGCGCCCAGCAGAGTGAGGACGAAGGCTTTGAAGTGGTCCCGGCCGTGCAAGTGCCGATTGCGCGTGGTGTGACAAGTGTGGTCCGGGGCGTAGTAGTCGGCGATCTTGTTCAGCAGGCGCCAGTTCCAAATCTCGTGGAAGCTGCGCCGCACGAAGTCTTCGGGGTCAAAGCCCTCCCCGGTGCGCGGCGGGTAGACGGCCGGCGTGGTCTGGCCCAGCACGCGCTCGGGCAGGCTGTACTCCCGCGCCGGAGCGTTGCGGCGCCGGTCAGCCTCCAACATCGGCTCCAGGACGGCGCGCTCGTCGAGGCCCAACTGCAGGAGCAGGCCCAGCTCGTCGCTGGCCACCCACTCCTCCATGATCCGGTTCTCTCTGACGAAGCAGTTGGCGATGCCGGAGTGAACGGCCCACTGGCCGGTGGGCGGGCCGAACCAGGCGTGCCCGGTGTGCTTGAGCACGCTGGTATAGCGGTGGGAGGTGTGGAAACCGTCGCGGTCATTGCCAGCCCAGATGACGGCATCACCGTAAAGCCGGCGGTTGGGAAAAGCGGCCAGCGAATGCAAGGTCGATTCGACGATGGCCTCCCGGCCGTAGGTCAGGCCGGCGGTCGTCCAGATGGAGACGTTGTGGGCATAGTGGGTGTAGATCAGGCCCACGCCGCCTTCTTCCCAGATCTTGTGGGTGCAGCGGATGATGTAGTCGACGATGTCGGTGTAGTCCGGGTCAAACCCCTGCAAGCTCTGGGTGCGCGGCCGGTCGGGCGCCAGCATTTTGCTGAGGTCGTCTTTGGGGTCCGAGTGGATCTGAGCTTCGTCGGGTGTGGTCATGGCTGTGGATCTCTGGCTCGGCTGGGTCGCGGCAGCCGGCCGGCGTCAAACACGATGCGGCGCGAGGGATAGCCGCCTTAAGGCCGGGTGACCCCCGCGCGGGCGAGGTATAGGCGTTTGAGCAGGGCCAGTTCGTTGAAGACCGTCCACTCTTCCACGAAGCGCCCGTCCACGATGACGTGCTGGGTCAGCCCCCACAGGCGGAAGCGGACGCCGGTCGGCTCGCCGTAGATCCCGTAGCCTGCGTGCGTGCCCACCAGGCTCCAGCGCAGGGAGGTCCGCCAGCCGCCGGTGGCCTCATCCACGTTCCAGAAGAGCTGATCGATGCTGAAGCGCGCGTCCGGGAAGGCGGCCAGCAGGGACAAGACAAAGGCCGTGTAGTCCCCGCGCCCATAGAACTCGCGGCCGGAGGGGCCGTGGAACAGGTAATTCGCATGGACGACGTCGCGGACGACGTTGAACAGACGCCGGTTCCAGATCTCGTGATAACTGCGGCGGACAAAGTCGTCCACGTCGAAGTCGGCAGTGGCCGGCTTCGACGCCGGATACGGCTCGGGCGCGTATTGACCCAGCCGGTGCTCGGTGTCGCCGTAATTCTGCGGCGGTTGGGCGGCGTCGCGCCGGGCCAGCTTCGCCACGGTGGCGTCTAGGTCCAGGCCGAGCTGCCGGATGACGCTCAGGTCATCGCGCACCACCCACTCCTCGACAATCAGGTTTTCTTTGACCAGGCACAGGGCGATGCCCATGCGCGTCACTTTGCGGCCGGTGGGCGGGCCGTAAACCGAGTGGCCGGTGTTATGGCTGACGTTGAAGATCAGGTGCGAGGTGTAGAAGCCGTCGCGCTCGTTGCCGCACCAGACCACGGCCGGCGTGGTGGCGCGCGCGTCCGGGAAGGCCGCCTTGGTCCCGATCGAGTCGCCCACGACCTTGTCGCGGCCCAGATACCACCCATCGGCCGTGTGCACCTTCACGTTGTGCGTGTAATGAGAGTAGATCAGGCCGATCCCGCCTTCTTCCCAGATGCGATGGGTGCAGGCGACGATGTACTGGACGATGTCCGTGTACTCGGGGTCGAAGCCGGCCAGGCGCTGCGTGCGCCCGGCGCCCGGCTGCATCAGCCGCGCGAAATCGGCGCCGTGCACCCGGACGGTGGTCTCGGCCGGCGGCTGGTCCGCCGCCGGGCCGGCCGGGGCCAGGAAAGCCTGGGCGGCACCGGGCCGGCGGCTCGCGGCGCGTTTGGTCACTTCACCGCCCCCATGGTCAGGCCTTCGATGAAGTACTTGCGGATCGTAAACGAGAGCACGAACATCGGGATCATCACCAGCATGCCGATGGCCGAGATCAGTTCCCAGGAGATGCCCTGGATGCCGATCGTGCGCGTCATGGCGATTTGCAGCGTGATGGTGTCCTGGCCGGCCAACAGGAGCGCATAGGTGAACTCGTTCCAACACAAGATGAAGGAGAACACCAGCGAGGTGATGATGCCGGGCAGGACCAGCGGGAAAGTAACGTAGACCAGCACCTGGTACTCGTTGCAGCCGTCCACAACCGCGGCCTCCTCGATCTCGATCGGCAGCGAGTCGATGAAGCCGCGCATCATCCAAATTGAGTACGGCAGGGCCAGCGACAGGTACACGATGATCAGGGCCCACGGCGTGTCATAGATGCCCGTATCCCGGAACAGGTTGTAGAAGGGGAGCGCAATCATGAGCGCCGGGATGAACTGCGTCGTCAGCACCGCCACCAGCAGGGTCTGGGCGCCGCGAAAGCGGTAGCGCGAGAAGACGTAGGCCGCCATGACGGCAAACGGGATCCCGATCGCCACGGTCACGCTCGCGATGAACAGGCTGGTGAAGAACTCCCTGACGACGGCAAACTCGCCGAAGAAAATGGTCCGGAAGTTCTCCAGCGTCAGCGGGCTGAAGAAGCGGTCGGAGTAGACATCCAGCGGCTGCCGGAAGGACGTGTAGACCAGCATGAAGATCGGGAAGATGACGAAGAACAGCGTGAGCAAAGCCCAGAAGACTTCCCAGATCTGCCCCGCCACCGCCCGCCAACGGATCGGGCGCGCCCCCTGAGTCCTTGGGCGATTGATCGTCGTAGGAGTCGTGGTTGCCACGGTTAGTTCTCCTGCCGGTACAACCGGGCAATGTACATATAGGCCAAGACGGCCAGCACAACCAGGAACAGATAGGCCAGCGCCGCTGAATACCCCATATTGGTGAAGCGGAAGCCGGTCTGGTAGATGTAGTAGTTGATGGACTGCGTGGCCCGGCCGGGGCCGCCGCCCGTCATCGTCACCACCTGATCAAAAATACGCAGCGAACCGATGATCTTAAGCAGAGTGGCGATGATGATCACGGGCTTGATCATGGGCAGGGTGACGCGCCAGAACATCTGCCAGTTGTTGGCCCCGTCCACCTTGGCGGCGTCGAAGACATCCGTGGGGATGGAGCCCATGGCGCCGATAAACATCAGGGCATAGAGCGGCGCCCAGCCCCAGACCTCCGAGATGGAGATCCAGAACATGGCCCACCACGGGTCAGAAAGCCAGACCATGTCGGCCAGCGGCGGGAAGAGCCGGCCCAGAGTCAGCTGGATAATCCCGTAGTCGGGCTGCAGCATGAAGCGAAAAGAATAGCCCTTCAGGGCCGGACTGACCGCGAAGGGAAAGATCAGGAAAGTCCGAATAATGGTGTTGATGAAGCTGCGCTTCTGCAGGGTGACGGCCATCCCCAGGCCGAGCACCAGGGTGAGCACGACTGACAGGACCGTGTACTCGACCGTCACCACCACGCTGTTGATGAAGAACCGGTCGTCAAAAGCACGGAGGTAGTTGTCCAGGCCCACGAATCCGACCGGAGCCTTAGACTTCGTCAACTGCCATTGTTGGAAGCTGAGCCAGAAGGCGTTGGCCATCGGGTAGACCGTCGTGGCAAACACCAGGATCAGCGCCGGGGCCAGCAAGACATACCGCGCCAGTCCGTGGCGGCGTGGGCTTTGCATTGTCCGTGTCCTCCCATCCATCCCGCTGGCGTCCGGGCGCGGCTGCTCGGGCGTCACCGGCCGCTGCGGGACTATCGGGGCAACAAGGCGCGGGGGCGCCCAACCGGCCCTGCCCCCGCGCCTCACCTCACCCACTCAGTGGCTAGTAATAACCAGCCTGGGACAGCAGCGTCTCGACGTCCTCGGCCGCTTGGTCGAGCGTCTCCTGGACGGGAGCGCCGTTAGCCATTTCGTTGATGGCCACCTCCAGGATGGCCTGGATCTCCAAGTATTCCGGCAGCATCGGCAGGGCGCGGGCGTTCTCCAGAATGGCCAGCATGTTCTGCTGCAGGCCGTCATAGAGCGCGTTGATCTCCGGATCCGCCATGTTGGACTTGTGGACCACGACGACGTTGATGAAGCGCGGGTCAGTGTGATCCAGCGCCACGCGTTTCTCGTTCTCGGCATTGGTCATCCACTTGAGATACTCCCAGGCCGCCTCTTGGTTGGGGGAGTTCTTGTAGATGCCGACTTCCCAGATGTAGCCGTACGTGGCCGGCGTGCCCTTGCCTTCCCAGGCCGGCACCGGCGCGAAGCCGACGTTGCCGACGACATCGGTCACGGCCAAGGTCGGGTTGATGAAGTTGCCGTACATCCAGGACCAGCCGATGAACTGGGCCGAGCGGTTCTGGGAGAGGTCGGTCTGGCCGGCCTGCTCGTTGAAGTCCACGGCGCCGGGAGGCGCGATCGGCTCGGGGCCGATCAGCCAGTCGACGTAGCGCTGGGTGGCTTCGACGCCTTCGGGGCTGTTGAAGATCGGCTTCCAGTTCTCGTCGAACAGGTCCGCGCCGTTGCTCCACAGCAGGGACTGCCACAGGAACATGTTCTGGCCGCCGGCGACGCCGTAGTACGGGGCCAGGCCGGCCAGGTCAGTGGCGTCCTGGATCGCCTTGGCGTTGGCCTCCATCTCCGCCCAGGTGGCGGGGACCGTCAGACCAAGCTGTTCGTACAGGTCCTTGCGGTAGAAGAACGTGAAGGCGTGGCCGCGGAAGGGGATGCCCACCTGCTGGCCCTCATTGTTGCGGCCGGGGGCCAGGTAGGCTTCGGGGAAGTCGGTCAGGTCATAGCCGTCACGGGCCGCCCACTCCTCCAGCGGCACGACCGTGTCATACAGGCCGGGGCCCCAAACGTCCACCCAGGTCACCAGATCCCAGCCGCCAGCGCCGGTGGCGCCTTCTTGCTGGGTCAGGGTCTGGAACTCGCCGAAGGGCACGTTGCCCCACTCGACTTCGATGCCGGTCAGTTCGGTGAAGGCCAGGCTCTTCTGGTTGAGCAGGAAGAACTGGGCCGCCGACTGGCAGCAGATCAGGAACTTGAGCTTGGTGCCATTGAACGGTTTGCCGGGCAGCAGGCCGTACGGCAGCAGGTCGGGCCGGGCGGTGACTTGCACATCCACCTGGCGGGTGACTTCGACTTCCACTTGCTGGGTGATGACTTGAGCGGGCTGCGTGACCACTTGCGTCACCACCGTGGGCGCGCAGGCGGCAAGGAGCGTGCTGAGGATGAGCACCCGGCTGAGGGCCCATTGCGCTCGGGAGCGTGCCGTAGACATTCTTCTATCCTCCATGGCGTGGCGTGAACATGAATATCGGCCAGTGAACGAGCTCGAGTCAGGGGGCGCTTGGGATGTGAGTGCAACCTCCTCTGCTTATCACCGCCCAGAGCGGTGCGCCCCTCGAACTCCGGCGATAGCCATGCTATACTGCCAGCCAATCCGGGGGCACGCACCAAGCTTCTGGATGTCACCGGGCCGCTCATTGACCTTGCCGGGCGTGAGCGGCCCCTGTTTTGGCTAGAACACCGGCCGGCCGGGCGCGCGTACGCGCAGCCGGTAAAGCGCCGACGTGGCCGTGATGAACAGGCTGCGGCCGTCGGCGTCGCCCCAGGTGAAGTTGGCGGCCTGTTCGGGCACGCGGACACGGCCCAGAGCCTGGCCGTCTGGGCTGAAAACGTGCAGCCCGCCAGGCCCGGCGCAATACAAGTTGCCGCGCGCATCCACCTTCATCCCGTCGGGCACACCCGGCCCATCGCCGCGCACCTCCGCCCACACCCGTCCGTTGCCCAGCCCGCCCTCCGCCTGCACCGCGAAGACGCGGATGTGACCGCGCGGCGAGTCGTTGACAAACAACTGCTGCTCATCCAACGAGAAACACAGGCCATTGGGCTGGTCAAAGTCATCGACCAGCCGCGTCAGGGTCAGGCGGACGGGGTCCGCCCGGTAAAGCCCCTGGCTGGGCTGGGGCTGCGGGCGGGGCACGCCCACGCGCGTCGGCCGCCGGCCAAAATTCGGATCGGTGAAGTACACGGCGCCGTCGGAGCGCACCACCACGTCGTTGGGGCTGTTGAGCTCGCGTCCGGCATAGTGCGCGGCGAGGACCGTGAGCGTCCCATCCAACTCGGTGCGGGTGACGCGGCTGGCGGCATGCTCACACGTGATCAGCCGGCCCTGGCGGTCATAGGTGTTGCCGTTGGCCATCCGGCTTGGCTGGCGCCACACGCCGAGGCCGTCGACCGGGTGCCAGCGGTAGAGGCGGTCTCCGGCGATATCGCTGAAGACCAAATCCTGCCGCACGGGGTGCCAGACCGGCCCCTCCACAAACTGGAAGCCGGATGCCAGGCACTCCAGGTCAGCGGCCGGGTCGAAGAGGTCGAGCAGGCGCGCATCGCGCACCTCCAACTCAAGCCTCTGCGCCGTGACGGTCTCAGGGCCGCCGCGCGGTTCCGCATCCACTAACCGCAACATGGGTCAGGCTGCTCGCTTCCCAAGGTCTATTCGGCCAGGCGGGCCGAGGTCCGTTTAATCAACTGTCCGGGCAGGAGCTCCAACACGGGTTCCGCCTGGGGGTTGATGATCCGCTCCACCAGGAGCTTCAGGGTCAACTCGACCATGCGATTGACGGGCTCGCGGATCGTCGTCACGGAATAAGCCGGCCAGGCCGCCGTCGGCAGATCGTCGAAGCCGACGATGGAGACGTCTTCGGGTATGCGCAGGCCGCAGTCGTAGCGCGCGGCGTCGATGGCGCCAAAAGCGACAATATCGCTGACACAAAAGATGGCGTCCGGCCGATCCGGGCGCTGGAGCAAGCGACAGGCGGCCTCGCGGCCGGTCTGATAGGCGTGGTCGCTCTCCTCGCGCAGCCAATTGGCGTAGCCGCGCTCACGCAGCCGGTCGGAGAAGCCTTTCTCACGGTCGCGGTTGGTCGAGGTGGGGGCGCGGCCGGCGATGTGAGCCAGGCGTTTGTGGCCGGCATCCAGCAGCAGATTGGCCACCAGACGGCCGCCCTCGATGTTGTCGCAACACACGGCGCTCACCTTGGCGCCCAAGGCGTACCGGTTGAAGAGGACCACCGGGGTGCCCTGGCGCTCGCACTGGCTCGCCATCTCAGACGACAGGCTGGCGGAGGTAATGATCAGCGCATCCACCCGATACTGCAGGACGAGCGGCAAGATGTCGTCCACTTCTTGATCGGGCTCCACGCTGAAGAGCAAAGTCTGCCGCCCCATCGCCTGCAACCGGCGGGTGAGTTTTTCGATGATGTAGGGATAGAAGGGGTTACTGATATGGGTGACGATGCCGATGATATTGCTCTGCTGGGTGGTGAGGCTGCGCGCCAGCACGTTGGGCTGATAGCCCAGTTCCTGGGCGGCCGCCAGGACGCGGGCCCGGGTCGCTTCGGAGACGTGGTTCTCGGCACTGAAAACGCGGGACACAGTGGACTGGGAGACACCGGCCCGACGAGCAACATCAACCGAAGTGATCGTTTTTGAAGGCATTTATGCTCAGCAGTTGGCCATCGTCACGTCAAATCCAGGGTCTGTGCACAAATTTGAATGCGCATTCACGCAGTGCACCGCATCCAAGTGCGAATTCGTTGAATACTATATGAATACGGATGCATTATAGGCTGATGATCGCCATTGTGTCAATACTTTCCATTCGAAATTCGCCTAGGTATACAACATAAAATAACATCGCTCGATATAATGTTTAGTTTATGTATTATATGTATTTACACCTAAGATATTGTGTGGTAGTGTCTGCATGCGTATTCAATTGTCGTTTTCCTGTACCCATAAGGACATAAAACACATGCCGCACCCTGTCACTTCATCAGATGAGATGCAGAAACGGATTGTGCGTTTTGCGGAACTCAGGGATCGCGGCACGCCGCTTATGTTCATTGACAGCATCCTGCCTCGTCACTACCGCATGAACTTCGCCGTGGTCGGCGACACAGCCAGCGAAAACCCAGACTTCCGACCCTACCTCACCCAGCCGCACAAGTTCCAGATCGGCATGGTCAATGCGCCGCCCAACTGTGGGCCGGCCTACCACACCCACGATTACATCGAGTTGTTCGTCGTCCTGACCGGACGTTGGCGCTACTACTGGGGCAACAGCCCGGAAGGCGTGCCCGATGGCGAAGCCTTTCTGGACATGTGGGACATGATCTCGCTGCCGCCCGGCCTGTGGCGCGGCTTCGAGAACGTCAGCGCTGAACCCGCCTGGCTGCTGGCCGTGCTGGAACCTCACGAGGTCTTCGCGGGCAAGGACCCCTATTGGGCGCCGCAGGTGACCCGCCAGGCGGCTCAATACGGTTTTCAGGCCGATGAGTTCGGCAAGATGATCAAGCCCGCCAATTATGAAACGCTGCGCCAACAGGTCGCGGCCGAGTTGCTCCCCGGCGTTCACGCTCCCATCACCTTTTCCACACCGGTCCGATGAATACCCGTCTCACCTCCCCAACCCAGGCCGTCCTGATCGGGCCCGATCAGCCTTTCATCATCATCGGCGAGCGCATCAACCCCACGGGGCGCAAGCTGCTGGCGGCCGAAATGGCGGCCGGCAACTTTGAGCGGGTGCGCAAGGATGCCCTGGCGCAGGTGGCCGCCGGCGCCCAAATGCTGGACGTCAACGCCGGCGTGGCGCTGGCCGACGAGCCGGCCTTGTTGGCCGAAGCGGTGCGCGTGGTCCAGTCGGTGACGGCCGTGCCGCTCAGCCTGGACTCGTCCGTCGTCGCCGCCTTGGCGGCCGGGCTGGCCGCTTATCAAGGCAAAGCCCTGGTCAACTCGGTCACCGGCGAAGACGAGCGCCTGGACACCGTCTTGCCCCTCGTCGCCCAGCACGGCGCCGCCGTCATCGGCGTCGCCAACGACGAAACCGGCATCAGCGAAGACCCGGCCGTGCGCTTTGCCGTCGCCCAGAAAATTGTGGCCCGGGCCGAGTCGTTCGGCATCCCGCGCGCCGACGTGCTGATCGACCCGCTCGCCATGCCCATCGGCGCCGTGCGCTACGCTGGCGCCGCCCTGCTTACCCTGGTCCGCCGCCTGCACGAGGAGTTGGGCGTCAACACCTGCTGCGGCGCCTCTAATATCTCGTTCGGCCTGCCGGACCGCGCCGGCCTGAACGCGGCCTTCGCGGCCATGGCGATCGGAGCCGGCCTGACGTCGGCCATCATCAACCCCCTGGAGCCGGACGTGCGCCGCTCCATCCAAGCCGCCGACGCGTTGCTGGGCCACGACGAAAATTGCGCCCGCTGGATCGCGGCCGCCCGCGAACGGGTCGCCGCCCAGCCCGCCGCGCCGGCTTCGGCCCAGGCCGCGGCGCCGGCGGCCGCTCCCGCCCCCCGCAGCCGGCCGCGGCCCCGCCCGGGCAGCGCCGGCTAGACGCCAGACAAGGACAGCTTATGAACCCGCGCGAGCGCTTCCACGCCGTCGTCAACCACCGTGAGCCGGACCGGGTGCCCATCGATTGGGGCCGCCACGTCGGCTCGATCCACCGCAACGGCTACGCCAAATTAGCCGCCTACCTGGGCGACCCCGACCTCCAGAACAAGGACGTCATCTTGGACCGCATGGTGCAGAACGTGGTCCTGGACGAGAAACTGCTCCAGCGCTTCCACGTGGATTTCCGCTGGCTCTCACCCCACTGGGTGGGCGTGCGCGAGGTGCCCGGCCAGGACGCCTACATTGATATGTGGGGCATCACCTGGACCTATATGCTCAACGCCTACAGCCTGACCGGCTCGCCGCTGCGCAACATCACCACGCTGGCGGAGCTGGAGCGCCACCCCTGGCCGGATCCCTACAACCCCGCCATCTTCACGGGCCTGCGCGCGATCGCCCGCCACTGGCATGAGAACAGCGACTACGTCGTGGTGGCGGACAGTATCAAGGGCGGCCTGTTGACCAAGGCGCTCCAGATCCGCGGCTACGAAGCGTTCTTCGCCGACTTGGCCCTCAACCAACCCTTCGCCGAAGCCCTGCTCGACAAACTGCTCTGGCTGTACAAAGAGATGTGGACGAGCTACCTCAAAGAGGTCGGGCCGTACGTGCAGCTGGTGTACTTCACCGACGACATCGGCGCGCAGAACTCGATGATGATCTCGCCCGACACCTTCCGCACACTCATCAAGCCGCGCCTGAAGAGCCTGATCGACCACATCAAGGGCCAGGCCGACGTCAAGTTCATGTACCACACCGACGGCTCGGTCGTGCCGGTGCTGGGCGACTTCGCCGACATGGGCGTGGACATCCTCAACCCGATCCAGACTTCGGCCATGGGCATGGATACGTACATGATGAAGGAGACCTACGGCGACCGCCTGTGCTTCCACGGCGCCGTGGACGTCCAGCAGATGCTGCCGTTCAGCACGCCGGCGCAGGTGAAGTACGACGTGGCCAAGCGCATCTGGGACCTGGGCCGCGGCGGCGGCTTCATCCTCTCGTCCTGTCACGATGTGGGCGAGGATGTGCCGCCCGAGAACGTGCTCGCCATGTTCGAAGCCGCGCGCGAATACGGCCAATACCCGCTGAAACTTGAGGGCGTCCTCAAGCCCGAACACCTGCGCCCTGTCGTCCCGGAACCGGCCGCCGCGGCCGCCGAGCCTCAGCGCGCCCGCCCGCGGCCCCGCCGCTGACCTGTTTTAGGAGCGCATTCATGTCCGAACGTCGCGAAGAACTGCTCGATGAGCTTTACAACCACACCCTCAACGGCGAGGCTGAACCAGTCGTCGCGCTGACCCACGAGGCCCTGGCGCTGGGCATCCCGGCCGTCGAAGTCCTGTTTGACGGCCTGATCCCGGCGCTGGAAGAAGTGGGCCGGCTGTTCGAGGAAGGCACGTATTTTGTGCCGGAGATGATCATCGCCGCCAAAGCCATGCGCGCCGCCATGACCATCTTGCAGCCCCTCATCGCCCAGACCGGGGCCAAGCCGCTCGGCGTCTTCGTGATGGGCACCGTCAAGGGTGACATCCACGACATCGGCAAAGACCTGTGCAACATCATGCTGGAGGGCGCCGGCTTCAAAGTCATCGACATCGGCGTCAACGTGGCGCCGGAAGCCTTTGCCAATGCCATCCGCACCCATCACCCGGACGCCCTCGGGATGAGCGCCTTCCTCACCACCACCATGCCGATGTTCAAGGTCAATATCGACTACCTGACTAGCCTCGGCCTGCGTGACCAGACACTGATCTACGTGGGTGGGGCCCCGGTGACAGCTGAATACGCCCAGAAAGCGGGCGCCGACGGCTATGCGCCCAACGGCAGCGCCCTGGTGCGGGACCTGAAAGCCCGCTTGAAGATCACGGCTTAGGACCCGCCGATGCTTGAGGTTCAGGGTCTGCATCACGTCAGCTTGATCGTCCGCGACGTGGCCGCGTCGCGGCGCTTCTTCTGCGAAGTCCTGGGCATGGAGGCCGTGCCCACGCCCGCCAACTTCACCTTCACCGTCGCCTGGGTGCGCCGGGGGCGGGCTGAACTGCACCTGGTCCAGGCCTCTGACGCCGTGCAGGCGCCGGGTGACCGCGAGATCCAGCCGCGCCCCGACCGGGATGCCACCTTCGCCCGGCACGTCTGCCTGCAGATCAACAGCGTCGCGGCGCTGCTCGAGCGGCTGCGCGCCCATCAGGTACCGATCGTGGCCGGCCCGCGGCCGCGCGGCGACGGCCCCACCCAGACCTATATCCATGATTTGGATGGTCACCTGATTGAATTGGTCTGCCTTAATCCGGACCAGTAGGCCGCCGAGACTCCGAGCCCCGGAGCCATCCCGGCCGCCCCGCGCCGCGGCGGTCCAGCGGCATAAGTGAGGCCTCGCATGAGTGAGCCTATCACCCGGATCGGTTTTGTCGGGCTGGGCCGCATGGGCCAGCCGATGGCCCGCAACTTGTTGCGGGCCGGTTTTGCACTCCAGGTCTTCGATACCGTTCCGGACCGGATCGCGGCCCTGACCGCCCAGGGCGCCGCCCAGGCCGGCTCGCCGGCGGAGGCCGCCGCCGACGCGGACCTGATCATCTCGATGATCCTGGACGACGCGGTGCTGGAGGCGGTGGCGCTGGCCCCGGACGGCGTCTTGCGCGGCGCGCGGGCCGGCGCCATTTTCGCGGATATGAGCACGGTCTCGGCCGCCATCTCCGCCCGCGTCGCCGAAGCCGCCGAGCCGGCCGGCATCGCCTTCCTCCGCGCCAAGGTCTCGGGCAGCGTCAAGCCGGCCACGGACGGCACCCTGACAATCTTCGCCTCCGGTCCGCCCGCAGCCTACGAACAGTGCCAGGCGGTGTTCCGCGCCCTCGGCCAGCGCGCCTATTACGTCGGCGCCGGTGAGGAGGCCATCTACCTCAAGCTGGTGCACAGCCTGATGGTGGGCCTTACGGCCGGACTGGTGGGCGAGGCCCTGACCTTCGGCGAACGCGGCGGCGTCGATTGGCGCCAGATGATCGACGTGCTGAACCACAGCGCCTTGAGCTCCCCGCTGTTCAACTATAAGGCGCCGCTGCTGGAGGCCCGCGACTACGCCCACCCGCAGTCCACCGTGGATGTAGCCGCCAAGGATATCGACCTGGCCCTGGCTGACGCCAAGCGGCTCAACATCCCTCTGCCCCTGACCGCCGTGACGCGCGAGTTGTTCCGGTCCATGCAGGCGCGGGGCGAGGGCGGGCAGGATTTCATCGGCCTCGTCAAGGTCTTCGAGTCCCTGGCCGGACTGGAGCCGTAACCGCCATGCGCCGCGTCACCATTCCCGGCACCGACCTCAACGCCTCCGTGCTTAGCCTGGGCACCAACCGCTTCGGCAGCGAACTAGAGGCCGGCGCCAGCCAGGCCCTGCTGGAGGCCTTCGTCGCGGCCGGCGGCAACTTCATCGACACCGCCCACATCTACGCCGACTGGATCCCGAGCGCTCCGCGCAGCGCCAGCGAAAAGACCCTCGGCGCCTGGCTGAAATCCAGCGGCCGGCGCGACCAGATCGTGCTGGCCACTAAAGGCGGACACCCCGACCTGGCCACCCTGCACCGCTCGCGCCTAGCGCTCGCCGATCTGGAACACGACGTGAACGCCAGCCTGGTCGGCTTGCAAACCGACCGGATCGACCTGTACTGGCTCCACCGCGACGATCCGGCGCGGCCCGTCAGTGAGATTCTGGAGGCCCTGAACGCCCTTCGGCGCGCCGGCAAGATTCGCTATTTCGGCTGTTCCAACTGGCGGGCGCCGCGCCTGCGCGCCGCCCAAGAGTACGCCCGCCAGCACGGCCTGGCCGGCTTCGTGGCCAACCAGCCTCAATGGAGCCTGGCCGTCCCGAACCGCGCCGCGCTCTCAGACCCGAAAGGGCTGGTCATCTTCGACGCCGAGGCCTATGCCTACCACCAGGCCACCGGCCTGGCCGTGGCGCCCTGGTCGGCGCAGGGCCAGGGCTACTTCGACAAACTGGACCGGCTGGGCGCCGAGGGGTTGGCTGACGTCGACCGGCGCAAATACGATAGCCCCGCCAACCGGGCCCTGTATCCACAGGTCAAGGCTCTGGCCGGCCGCTATCACACCACGGTGGGGGCAATTGCCCTGAGCTATCTGCTCGCGCAGCCTTTCCCCACCTATCCCGTCATCGGCCCGCGCACCCCGGCTCAATTGCAGTCCAGCCTGGCCGCTCTGGCCGTGACGTTGACCACCGAAGATCTGGCCAGCCTGCAACCCAGCCCGTGGCCGGCCTGACTCCGGCGCCACCCATCTCCAGGAGACCCATGCCAGACTTGCCCATCACCGACGTCGGCCACGACCAACCCGATATCAGCCGCCTGATGGCGCCGGGCGCCGAGCGGCGCCAGGGCATGCGCGGCTTTGACCCGGACTATGTCGACATCGTCGATTACATCGTCCGCTGCACGCACAAGATCTGGGAAGAGGGCGGCATCGGCCTGATCTACAGCCATTACCAGCACAATGCCGTCATCCACACAGCGGACGGGTTGACCTACGGCCGCGACAAGGTCATCGCGGACTCGCTCCGGACAATGGCCGCCTTCCCCGATATTCGGCTCTTTGCCGACGACGTAATCTGGTCCGGGGACGACGTCGACGGCTTTCACTCCTCCCACCGCATCGGCTGGGTGGGGCACAACACCGGCTACAGCCTGTACGGCCCGCCCACCGGCCGGCGCGTCATGCGCTATGGCATCGCCCACTGCTTTGTCAAAGAGAACCGCGTGGTGGAAGAGTGGATTTGCCGCGACGAGCTGGCCCTGATCCGGCAGCTGGGTTTTGACGAGCACGCCCTGGCGCGCCAGTTCGCCGAAGACGAGGCGGCGGCGGGCCTGCGGACCGCCACGCCCATCGGGCGCGGCGAGGTAGCGCGCTTGGCCGGCCAGGCCACGCCGGCGGTCCTGGCCCCTCCGGCGGCCGGCGCCGCCTTCGACGTCGAGGACTTCACGCGCCGCGCCTTCCACGACCTGTGGAACTGGCGCATGCTGAACCGCATCGACCAGCTCTACGCGCCCAACTACGCCTGCCGCACTGCCTCGAACCGCTCGCTTTATGGCCGCGGCGACTACAAGGCCTACGTGCTGGGTTTCATGGCCGCCTTCCCGGACCTGGCGCTGGATATCGACCATATCTGCTGGCTCGGCGATGACCGCCAGGGCTACCGGGTGGCCACCCGCTGGACGCTCCAGGGCACGCATCGCGGCCCCGGCGTGTGGGGCAAACCCTCCGGCCAGCGCATCCGCCTGATCGGGATCACGCATCAGTTGATCCAGGGCGGCCAGTTCGTGCGCGAGTGGACGTGCTTTGACGAATTCGCACTGCTTAAGCAGTTTTACGCGCCGATCGCCTGACCCTGCCCAACCGCCTCGGCGCAGACCCGCGCACCACCCAGGCGACAACCGGCATCCAGGACGGAGCGGGTTTTCGAGTCCACCCGAAGTGACTCACCCACGGCGCTGCCGCGTGGCCCGCGCCACCTGATCTTTCACTCACGCACAGGAGGTTCGTCATGAAGATTATCAAGTCTGGCATCACCAAACAGGACCCGCAGGCGGTGGTCGCGCAGGCCAAAGTCCGGCAGGTGGTGGATGAGCTCATCGAGGAAGTGCGCCAGGGCGGCGACACGGCGGTGCGCGCCATCTCCGAGCGCCTCGACAAATGGTCGCCGCCCAGCTTCCGCCTCTCCGCGGCCGACATCGAGGCCATCCTGGCCACCGTGCCGGCCCAGACGATCGCGGACATCAAGTTCGCCCAGGCCCAGATCCGGCGCTTCGCCGAGGTTCAGCGCGCGGCCCTGCAGGATGTGGAAGTGGAGACCCTCCCGGGCGTGACGCTGGGCCACAAGAACATCCCGGTCAACAGCTGCGGCTGCTACGTCCCCGGCGGCCGCTACCCGATGGTGGCGTCCGCGCACATGAGCATCCTGACCGCCAAGGTGGCGGGCGTGAAGCGCGTGATCGGCTGCACGCCGCCGCTGGCCGGCAAGACGCCGGCCGCCACCATTGCGGCCATGCACCTGGCCGGCGCCGACGAGATCTACCTGTTGGGCGGCGTGCAGGCGGTGGCCGCCATGGCCCTCGGCACCGAAACCATCGCGCCTGTGGATATGCTGGTGGGGCCGGGCAACGCCTATGTGGCCGAGGCCAAACGCGCGCTCTTCGGGCACGTGGGCATCGACCTACTGGCCGGCCCGACGGAAGTGCTTGTCATCGCCGACGAGACCGCCGACGCCGAGATGGTGGCCACCGACTTGCTGGGCCAGGCCGAGCACGGCCCGACTTCGCCGGCCGTCTTGATCACCACCAGCGAGAAGCTGGCCCAGGAGACCTTGAGCGAGATCGACCGGCAGCTCAAGACCCTGGCCACCGCGGACATCGCCAGCGTATCCTGGCGCGACTACGGGCGCATTCTGTTGGTGGACAGCCTCGACGAAGCCGTCTGGGAGGGTGACATTGTGGCCTCCGAGCACGTGGAAATCCTGACGGCCGACCCGCAGTATTTCCTGGATCACATGACCAACTACGGCGCGCTCTTCCTCGGCAAGGAGACCAACGTCGCTTACGGCGACAAGGTCATCGGCACCAATCACACCCTGCCCACCAATCGAGCCGCGCGTTACACCGGCGGCCTGTGGGTGGGCAAGTTCCTGAAGACGGTCACCTACCAGAGAGTGACGCCGGAGGCCAGCGTCGTCATCGGCGAATACTGCTCGCGCCTGTGCGCCATCGAATACTTCTGGGCGCACAAGGCTCAGGCCGACTTACGCCTGGCGCGTTACGGCGACGCGCAACCCGCTTCGGTTGCGTAAACGTCGATCGGAGCATCCCCGGGGCGCGGATGATCGACTCCGCGCCCCGCCTTTTTTAGCCGGAGGGAGAACACGTCATGGGCACGACTTATTCACTCGCTGAGCAAGTGGTCGTCATCACCGGCGGCGCCGGCGGCATCGGGTCCGTCATCGCGCGCCGGATGGCCGAGGCCGACGCCCGGGTGGTCATCACCGATCTCAACGCCGCCCGCGCCCAGGAAGTGGCCGCGAGTTTGCCCGGCGCGGGGCATTGGGGGGTGGCCGTCGCCGTCGACGACAGCCCGGCGCTGCGCGGCCTGGCCGACGAGATCACCGAGCGCTACGGCCGGCTGGACGTGCTGGTGAACTGCGCCGGCATCACGCGCCCGGTGGCGCACGATGACCTGGACGGCCTGGATGATGAACTCATCGACGCGATCTTCCGCGTAAATTGGCGCGGCTCGTTCGCCTGCGTGCGCGCCTTCCGCGGCTTGCTGGCCGCCCGGGCCAGCGGCTTGATCGTCAACATTTCGTCCATCGCGGCCACCACCGGTATCGGCAGCAACGTGGCCTATTGCGCCTCCAAGGCGGCGGTGAATGCCATGACGCTTTCGTTGGCCCGCGCCCTGGCGCCGGCGATCCGGGTGGTGTCGGTGGCGCCCGGCTGG
Source organism: uncultured Anaerolineales bacterium (assembly GCA_937952305.1). Taxonomy (GTDB): domain Bacteria; phylum Chloroflexota; class Anaerolineae; order Anaerolineales; family UBA6663; genus SpSt-583. The sequence continues at coordinate 19,787 of CALFZO010000157.1, forward strand.
GTGGAGGGCGAATACGCCAAGCGCATGGACCCGGCCATCCTGGAAGCGCAGCGCCAGAAGACCCCGCTGGCGCGGCTGGCGCAGTCGGAGGATGTGGCCGAAGCGGTCCTGGCGGTGGCCACGTCGCTGCGCTTCTCAACCGGCTGCATCATCCCCGTAGACGGCGGCCGGCCGCTCAACTAGCCCGGCCGGGCCGGTGCCTGCGCCTGGTCCTCTGCCACAACCCAACGGCTTGCGCTGACGAACGGCGGCGTGTCCGGTTGGCCCGGCCACCCCAGGCCGGTGACCCCCGCCGGACAGGCCGCCGCAATCAGCCGCGTGACAGGGCCGCCGCACGGCGTTGGGGAGTAGTCGTTGGGCTGGAAGACGGCGAGCACGCCGGGCGAGGAAGTGCGCCAGGGCGGCGACAGCGATGCGGACGGGCTGAAGTTGCGCAACTCTGGACGCTTTGCTTCAGCCCCCGGAGCGGCCCGGAGTGGATGCCCCGCTCAGTCAGGCCCGGCGCCCGGGGGTTCTCCGGGCAGCGCCTGCTGGGCGGAGTCCATCAGCGACCGAAAATTGGCCTCGGGGATCGCGGGCCAGAGATCACAGCCTGGCCAAATGGCCGTCGCGCCAGCCCGAATAGCCGCCGCCACAGTCTGGGCAACTCGCTCCGGTGTGCCTTGACTGAGCACGCCCACCGGGTCGATATTGCCGAGCAGTATTGCGCGTGGGCCGAGAAGTTGCCGCGCCCGAGCCAAGTCGGTGAGGTGGTCCACGTTCAACGCGTCCGCCCCGCACTGCGCCAAGTCCAGCACACCGTTGTCCGTGCGGCCGCACACGCTCAGCACCGTCGGCGACGGCAGTCTCGCGAACAGCCGTTGCAGCCCGGGCGCAACCCACATCCGGAACGCCCGCATCCCCAGCGCCTGCGGCGAGCCGCCCATTTCGTGCACCGTGATAAAGTCAGCCCCAGCGGCGCGGTAGTAGACTGCTACCCGCTCAATAAACTGCTCCAACTGGCTCAGCAGCCATCCGCTCCAGGCCGCGTTTTGGAAAGCCATCAGCCAGGCCTCGGTCCCCAGCAGCTGCCAGGCGAGCGTGAACGGTCCCGGCACCCAGGCCCCGACAGTCACTCGCCGGCCAACACCGGCCTTTAGGCGTCGAATGGCCTCCGCCACGAGCGGCAGCCGCCCCGCCTGCTCGAGGCGCTCCGGCACACGCAGCTGTTCCTGCACAAGGTCTCCCGCCAGCGGTCTGTCCACACTGGGCGGTAGAAAGGCCTCCGACCCGTCATGAAAGTCCACGGTGCAGCCCAACGCCTCCGCCTCGACACACAGATCGAACGGCACCACGGCCGCCTCGAAGCCAAAGAGTTCATAGGTGCTGGCGGCGGCCCTGGCCATTTGGGCGGCATCGGTGTGCGCCTCGCCGTAGCGCACCCCGGCGGCGCTCAGCCCGGGCGCCGTCAGGCTAGGCAGCCCACCGAATACCGGCCAACGCGCCAACGGCTGGCCGGCCAGAAGAGCGAGAACGTCGTCACGGAGATTAGGCATTCCTGGCCTCGTTTGCCGGTCGCGGCGGAAACGCCAGCGCCTCGGTGAAGATCTCATTGAACTCCAACCGGCCGGAAAGTTCAAGATAATCCATGTACTCCGGGAGGCGGCTGGCGGCCTCGCGCTCGCGAAAAGACAACAAGGCGATTCTGGCCCCCTCGCCGGCCGCGTTCCCGACCGCCACGATTCGCTCCAGGGGGAGCCAAGGCACTAGCCCAATCGTGCGCGCACTGGCCGGGTTGAGGTACGATCCAAACGAACCGGCCAGCAATACTTCGTGCAACTGCTCGGCCGTTATGCCCAGGTGAGCCATCAGCACATTCGCCCCGGACGCGATAGCGGCCTTGGCAAACTGAAGCGCCCTGACATCCGGTTGGGTGAGCACGATACCGTCCCCGGCCCGGCCCAACCGAAAGGCACGCACGCCGTCCACTTCCACTAACCGCTCCACCAGCGCATCGGGCAGGCGGCCCCGCACCTCCTCCGCCCGCCTCATGCGCCCGGAGCCGTCTATCAGCCCAGCACGGAGCAGTTCAGCGACCGCATCCACCAGACCGGACCCACACAGACCCAACGGCTGCGCCCCTCCGCCAATGATCTGTAACCGCACATCGTCCGTGATCTCCACCCCCTCAATCGCGCCGCGGCTGGCCCGCATCCCGCATTTGATCTGGGCGCCTTCAAACGCCGGACCGGCCGGGGCCGCCGTGGCCAGGGTGCCCTGCGCTGACGCCAGGACGATCTCACCGTTCGTCCCCACGTCGATGTAAAGCCGCCAGCGGTCATCCTGATGACGCACCAGGCCCGTGGCCAGCACACCGGCCACGATGTCCGCGCCGACGTAAGCACCGAGATGGGGTAAGGTGCTCACGCGCCCTTCTGGATGAAGGCGCAAACCAATCTCGGCCGCCGGCAACGTCACCGCGGCCTGTACCGCCGGGATAAACGGCCACACGCCGATCGGCTCGGGGTTTATCCCCAGCAGGAGGTGGAGCATTGTCGTGTTGCCGACAGCGACGGCCTCGTAGATGTGTTCGCGGGCCAGGCCCGAGACCGCCAACAGGTCATCGAGTAAGCGATTGAGGGTGTCGACAATGGCGGCGCGCAGTGCCGCGAGACTGCCCGGCTCAAGCATGGCCTGGCTGATGCGCGCGATCACATCCGCCCCGTAAGCGGCCTGCCCGTTGAGGACCGACTGGACGGCCGCGACCATCCCGGTCTTCAGATTGATCACTGCTCCAACCACAGTCGTTGTCCCAACATCCAGCGCCAACCCGAACGCCGCCGCGGTCGTGTCGTTCGGCTCAACCGCGATCAACTCATCGCCACAGATGACGGCGGTGACGGCAAAGCGATTCGCACGCAGCAGTACGGGCAGTGCGCGCCAGACTGCGGGCACGACGCGGACCGCATGGCCGGCCTCCCGGAGCGCGTCGGTGAGTCGCGTCACATCCGCGCGCTGATCCTCCAACGACGGCTCGGCGAGTTGAAGATAGACCTTGCCGACATTGGGAGCCAGCAAGACATGCCGCCCATAGCCCAGCAGCGCCGCCTGTGGCGACGTCATCAGGCGAGGCACTTCTACCACACAGGGAGCGTGGACGGCGGCCTGACACGACAGCCGCCAGCCGTCGGCCAACTCCGCTGCCGGGAGAAAGCGTTGATCTGCCTCCGTGGCGGCGTGGGCACCTTGCAACAGGCGGACCTTGCACTTGCCACAAGTGCCGCGCCCGCCGCAAGTGCTGTCGATAGCCAAACCCGTCCAGTTGGCGGCGTTAAAGAGGGTGGTGCCCTCGGGGGCATGCGTCGTGACGTTCTGGGGGCGGAAGGTAACAGAATGCTTCACGGCTGACTCGGCCCGGGCTATCGGCCGGCGGGCTCCACCGGTGCGCTCATCGCCTTCTGGCGAGCGCGGAAGTCCGCGATCCACGCTCCGGCATAGGGATCATTGCCCAGCAAAACGTCGCCAGCCAGAATAGCCTGCCGGATGACGGGGTTGGTCGGATCGGTGATGGCGGCAGTCAACCCGGCCGCCATCGCCATAGCCAGGAAGGCGCCGTTGACAGGCGTACGATCCGGCAGGCCGAACGAAACGTTGCTGGCGCCGCAAACCAGATTGCTGCCGAGCTCGGCCCGGATGAGTTGTATCGTCGCCAGCGTCGCCCGCGGCGCATCCGGGTCGGCGGCCACGGTAAGCGCCAGCGGATCGAAGAGCACATCCTCCGGTGGAATGCCGTGATCCTGCGCGCGGTGCAGGATTTTCCGGGCGACGGCCAGTCGCTGGGCAGGATCACTGGCGATGCCGGTCTCGTCGTTGGTGATGCCAATCACGGCCGCAGCGTGTTTCTTGATCAAGGGCAGCAGCCGTTCCAAGCGGTCGTCCTCGCCAGTGACGGAGTTGACCAGGGCTTTGCCCGGGTAGACCGTCAGAGCCGCTTCGAGCGCCTCGGCAAGGGACGAGTCGATACACAGCGGCACATCCGTCACCGCGGCGATGTGCGTCAACGCGGACACCAGCATGGCGGGCTCGTCGCCCATTGGGTAGCCGGCATTGACATCCAGCATTTGCGCGCCGGCCGCCACTTGGGCTTCGGCGTCGCGGCGCACCCGGCGGAAGTCGCCGGCAGCCATCTCAGCGCCGAGCTTGCTGCGCCCGCTTGGGTTAATGCGCTCACCAATCATAACAAACGGGCGGCCAACGCCGAGGGTAAGCGAACGGGTCTTGGAGTAAAGGATGGTCTCCATAGCGTCTCAGTCCTATGCCGTGGTTGGCCCGCCCGATGACTCGCCGCCAACCTCTATGATTTTGATCCGCAACGCGGTGGTGAGCGCTTCGTCTGGATCCAAACGCAGCGCCTGGCCTGCGGCAAGCGCGCCGGCGAGATTGGAAGGCGTGGTCCAGGGCTCCACGCCCACGCCATAACTGTCAGCCCACGGCCAGACGTCCACGCCACCGAAAGGCTGCCACATCACCAGGCAGCCAAAGACCCGGGCGTCCCAAGTCAGGTGGAAGGCCAAGCCCAGGCGCGGGTTGGTCACCACCACGGCACCCTGATCCAGGTCGGTCAGGTAGACCTCATCATGGCTCTGCACTTCCGGGCCTGGGATCACTCTCAGGTCCACCGGCTCGCCGGGCTCGCGCGCCAACGCCCACGGCCACGGAGAGCGCTGGCCGGGCGCCAACCGCGCCCGAGCCGGCAGCTTTGGCTCGGGCGGGACCACAATGGTCCGCGCGGCTGGTTCATACCGGCAACCCGCCTCGAGGAACGTCCCCCCCAGCATGATATGGTGGCCCCAGACAAAGTTGGCCGGGCGCTCGCCGCGATTGGCAACCGTTTCTTCAATTTCCAGCGTGGCCGGCTGTTGGCGCAGCCGCATGCGGCGCTCCAGGTGCAAGGGGATGGCGTGAACGTCGACCGACAGGCCCAAAGCCGGCTCAGCCGCATCGTCCAGCACGACCCACCAATCCCAAGGCTTGAGGGCCGCCTCTCCATGCAAGGGCAGGGGCACTCCGTCCACCGTACAAGCGTCGCCGGTATTCGGGAAGAGTTCCTGCCAGGCCCCCTCGTAATTCTCGATCACACTGGTGGCAGGGCTGGCACCGGGCGATGCCAGTCCGCCCTTGGTCTTGTAGAGGAAGTCCACGCCGCTGGCGCGGTGGACCAACTGATAGATGTCGGCGCCCTTGGCCGGCAACACTGCAACTTGCAGCGCCTCGTTCTCCAGCCAGACGACGGGATGACCGTGCAGTGTCCCCGTGCGGATCATGGCAGCGGAGCGCCCGACGCTTTCACCTGCCGGACGATCTCGCGCAGCACCTGTTCGACGTCTGTGCCGGCCGCGTGAAAGGCCTGGTCGTCAATTGCCAGCGGGGCGCCGATCACAACCAGGGGGGCGCCTCGGCCGGGCATCTGAACGGCCTGCTCGAGGCTAAGCCCCCCAACCGCCTGCACCGGAATGCTCACCGCCGCCACCACCGCCGCCAGATCGTCCAGGGGACTGGCCCCGATCACTTCGTGCCGCTCATCGAAACCGGTGTGTACAATGATGAAGTCGACGCCATTGGCTTCCAGCATTTGCGCGCAGGCCGGCTTGTCTGGCGCGGCCAGCACATCGCCCATGACGCGGATGTGGTATTGCCGGGCCGCCCGGACCACCGCCCGGATCGTCGCCGGGTGCGCGACCCCCATCACGACCACCAGGTCGGCTCCGGCCTTGGCCATCATCTCGGCTTCAAGGTAGCCGCCGTCCATGGTCTTGAGGTCCGCGACCAGCGGTTTGTCGGGAAAGCGCTGCTTCAACGCCCGGATGGCATGGACGCCTTCTCCCAGAATCAGGGGCGTCCCGGCTTCCAGCCAGTCGACGCCCGCCCGAACCGCCACTTCGGCCAGGGCCAGCGCCTCATCCAGCGTTTCGACATCCAGCGAAACCTGCACAATCGGCTTCATGAGTGCGACTCCTTTCCCAACTCAGATCCGGCCGCTGCCTGCGGGAAGTACCGGCGCCGGAGGTCCTCCAGGAAGCGGATCGACGCTCGCATTTCCTCCATGCCATTCAGGCCGTCTTCGATTGAGATCCAACCCCGAAAACGGGCCTCGGCCAGGATCTGGAAGATCCGCTCGTAGTCGTTCAGGCCGCGGCCAATGACTCCGTGGACCAGGTAGGGCGCATAACCCATCGAGGCCTCCGCCTGCTCCAGGCGCGCCGGGCGCTTGCCGTCCCGGAAATAACGGTCACTCGCATGCATGCTCACTACCCGGTCGCGGACGGCCTGCAGGAGGGCAATCGGGTCATCATCGGCGACCAGCGCATTGGACGGATCATACTGCACGCCAAAGCACTCACGCTCATCGATAGCGCCGACGATCTCCAGGAAGATCTCCTGTTTCAAAGCGAACTCGGGGTATTGCCACTGGCTGTCCTTGTAATGATTCTCCATGCCCAGAATCACGCCATGGGCACGCGCAATGGGGAGGAGGCTTCGGATCGAGTCGACCACCCATTCGACGCCTTGCTCACGGCCAACCCCAGGGTGGCGTTGCCCTGAAAGGATCCGGCACACCACGCCCTCCCCCCCCAGCCGACTGGCGATCTCGATCATTTGCGCTTCGTATTCCAGCGCGCGTTTGCGCTCGTCCGGGTTCGGATGCGTAAAGTCCGGGGAGCAGATCAACATGGGGACGACAAAGCCCGCTTCATGTACCGCCTCCGCCACTTGCCCGATATAGTCTCGATCAAGCCGGGTCAGAAAGCGGTCATACATTTCCAGCCCTTCGACGGGGAGTTCGGCCCGGGCAGTCGCGATCCAATCAAAGACCGACATCGTGTGGTGGAGGCCGATGTCGTACTCAAAACACTTGGGAAACACCGCAATTTTGACGCACACGGTTACCCCTCCTCAAACAAACGGGTCAGGCTTCGGCCACCAGCCCCCACCCCGGCCCGCAGCATTGAACCCGAACGTCTCAGCACGTCTCCGCCGGCCGACGGACCGGCCCCCTCCGGAAGGCGCGCAGCCGCACCTGTTCCACCACCGGCCAGGTCAGACGGGGCGCGGCTGAGCCATCCGGCACCGGGATAATCGCGTCAGCTGGACACACGGCGTAACAGATGACGCACCCGATGCAATCGGTCAACCGGACCGTATGCTGAAGCTGCTCATAGGCTATGCAGCCTACCGGGCAATACCGGCGGCAGGCGCCGCACTCAACGCACTGGGACTCGTCAATGGCAAACTTCACGTCACCCTCGTTTCCTGCTCAGTGCGGGCGGACCGTCGTATCGGTGCGCCGGCTGAGCATGGCCTCCAGGGCCCGTTCCGATTCCGCCGCGATGCGATGGAAGCGCTCGATCTTCTCGGCGTCTTCCCCCACCAGCCGGTCGATCCAGGCCGAGTTCCCGATGTGGGAGCGCTCATCGGCGACGATATACTCAAACAGGCGAGCGGTGATGGGGTCGTTCAGTTCACGCGCCAGATGCACGACCCGAAAACGGTGCCGCTCGGTCACTCGGCCCTCGATCGTGCGCTGCAGGATCAGCAGCCGCTCAAGTGGATCGACGGCTTCGCCCACGACCCCCAGGATCAGCGGCGGCACGGGGGGCAGCGGATCAGGTGCCCCACCCAGCTCCTCCATCCGCCGCCAGCTCATCTCCGCGTGGCGGGCTTCATCCCACATCTGGCGGGCCAGATCCAACCGCATCTGCCAAGGGAGGTTCGGGGTATTCGCCAGCACCTGACCGAGGACGTCTTCGGCCTCCATTTCGCCGTAGGTGTTTTGGTAGAGCAAGTGCCGGATGACTTCGTTCGGCGTCTCGCCCATCGTAGGAACCGCGTAGGCCTCGACCGGAACGATGCGGTGCCGGCCATCCCGCGCCGGGAAGCGGGTCGTATCCGTGAAGGGCGGCTCAGGGCGGAGATAGACCGGCGGCGGACCGGCGGGCGCCTCGCCCCGCACCCCGCCGAACGACTGCCAGGCCGCGCGCAAGTGGCGCTCCCAAGCGGCCGCCCGTTCCATCACCGCCGGCTCGGCCAGCAGGGCCACAAGCGCGGACTCGCCCCAGGCGCTGTGCTCGGCTGCGGCGGCGATCAGCCGCTCCAGCAAGAGCGCGGTCGGACCATCCAGCAGGTCGTCGGTTTCCGCCAAGTGGCGCCGGTACGCGGCCAGCAGCCCAGCCTTGGCAACGCGGATGAGTCCGGTCAGGCGCTCGGGCGTGTCCGCAGCATTACCCAGTTCGTTGCAGAACAACGCCAAGTCATCCACCGCCGGCGCTTCCACCGGCGCTTCTGTCCCTGGAGCCAGTTCGGCCGCCCGCCGACGAAGGCCATCAGCGTGCTGGATAGCGTCATACGAGAGGCGGCCCAACTCAATCTTGTGCTCCAACCGCGGTGTCGTCCAGACCCAGCCGGCCTGGATGGAGAAAAGGCGCTCCTCCAGATAGGCATAGCGCTCGAGCAGCCACCGATTGCGGCTGACGTTGTAGCTTGTGTTCAGGCGTCGCACAGGCATGCCTTCGTCTCCCAGTTGCTCAGAGGTGCCGACGCTCGACCCTATTCCTTTTCGCGGGCCGAGCGCACCATTTTCTCAAGCGCGTCGACGGCGGCGACCAGGTTGGCGGGCACCTCAGTCTCCGTGGTAACCCATACC
>CALFZO010000158.1 GCA_937952305.1 uncultured Anaerolineales bacterium
TATCCGTGGGGCGAGGACATCGCGCGCAACCAAGCCAACTTCTACAGCAGCCACGATCTGTTTGAGAGCCTGGCCGGCATTGGCGGCGACACCACGCCGGTGGGCTTCTACAACGGCGGGACGCACGCCGGCTATGCCACGCTGAGCAACGCCAGCCCCTACGGCCTGTACGACATGGCCGGCAACGTCTGGCAGTGGACGGGCAGCGTCTACGAGGGCGTGCACTACCGCTCGCTGCGCGGCGGCAGCAAGGACACCTACGCCTACAACCTGCGGGCCTACACCATTAACAACGCCACCCCCACGTACTTCAGCCCGGCGGTGGGTTTCCGCTGCGCGAGGTGAGCATGGCCCGGCTGCGCCGCTATCTCTCGCTGATCAAGAGCCTGCAGACCGGGCTGCTGTTGGTGACCGGCCTGGCCGGCTACCTGAGCGGCGCGGCCCTGAATCAGCCCGGCACCTGGGCAACCTTGGGCGCGCTGGCTGGCAGCCTGGGCCTGGCCATCGCCGGCAGCACGCTGCTGAACATGGTCTACGACCGCGATATCGACGCCAAAATGAAGCGGACCTGTGCGCGCCCGTTGCCGGCCGGCCAGGTGGATGCGCGCGGTGTGTTGGGCCTGGGCCTGGCGGCCTCGGCGGCCGGCGTGGGCTGGGCTTTTGCCCTGGGCTCGGGGTTTGGGTCCGTGGTCTTGGCCGGCTGGTTTCTGGATTCCGTGATCTATACGGTCTGGCTCAAGCGCCGCACCCCTTACTCGGTGATCATCGGCGGGCTCTCCGGCGGAATGCCGGCGCTGGCCGGCCGCGTCCTGGCCACGGGCCAGTTCGACCTGGCGGGCGGGCTGTTAACGGCCGCGGTGCTGGCCTGGATCCCCACCCACATCCTCACTTACAGCTTGAAGTATGCCGATGATTACCGCGCCGCCGGTGTGCCGACCTTCCCGGCGGCCTATGGCGCCGCCGTCACGCGCGGCCTGATTGCTGGCGCCAGCCTGGCCGCGGCCGGACTGATGCTGGCGGCGGCGGTGACGGTGGGCCTGGCGCAGGGACCGCTGCAAGTGTTGGCGGGCCTGGGGGCTGGGCTAGCGGGGCTGGCGGCCGTCAGCGTCTGGCGGCCCTCGCCGCGCGTCAACTTCGGGCTCTTCAAGTTCGCGTCCCTTTACATGCTGGCGTCCATGCTGTTGCTGGGCGCCGCGTGATCGTTCAGGAGGCGAAGCCATGACTCAGACGAACCGATCCGGGGGGGCGGCGCGCATCGTCGCCATCGTGCTGATGGCGGCCACTGCCCTGGTCACCCTGGTCAGCGGGGCCGGCACCTACTGCGCGGCTTTCAACCCGGAGGCCTACGCCTCCATGGCCGCCCTCATCCCGTTCAAGTGGCTGTACCAGATCTTCGTGGTTGTCACCGTGGGTCTGGGCCTGGCCGGCGCCGGGGTGGTCTATGGCCTGATCCGCGGGCGGGCCTGGTCTTACCGGGCGGCGCTGATCACGCTGGCCGCCATCATCGTGGCTGCCGGCATCCACATCGGCACCTCGCGGCTGCTGCGCGGGAAGAGCATGCCCAACGACTTGCGCCTGTACGCAGCGGCGCTGACGCTGCTGGCCTTTGTGATCATGCCCCGGCTGTGGAAAGGGGTGTTCAGGGATGCGGCTTCGGGCCGGGGCAACGCGCGGCCGGCCGCTGGCCTGTCACTGTGCGTGGCTGGCCTTTTGGCCGTCACGGCGCCAGCCTGGGCCAGCGCCGGCCACTGGCTGCATGGCGAGAACCTGGTACTGGAGTGGCTCGGCCCGCTGCTGGCGGGTGGGGGGCTGTGCCTGGTGATCGGTCTTGGCCTGCTGGCCTGGGCGCGGCCGGCCGCGGCTGGGGTGTGCCCGGCGGACAGTGCCGCCTGACCACCGAGCTCATCGATGATCTCAGCCTGCGCGCCCGCGCCCACTGAATGTCTTGACAAGGTCTTGAAACACGCTATCATACGGGCCGGTCGCTGTCTGGAAGCCGCAGGCGCCCAGAGCATTTTTCCGGACAGACGATGAGCTGTTTGAAACCTGAAGTGAAACAGAGCCGCCGCCGCGATTGTTCTCGTAGGTCGCTGCTCTTCTCTCCGGGCCAGCAGCTTAACTGGCCGAGCCGCTGACTCTTCAGCAGTTGGCGAGTGGCCAAAGACCCCGGAAAACAAGGGGATTAACAACAGAATAACCAAGCGGTACATCAAAAGTACTGCGAGCATGGGCCATTAGCTCAACTGGCAGAGCAGCTGACTCTCAATGGGAGCCCGCTCGGGAAACCGGGCGGTGGAATGGTGTCAAAGTCGGGGAACCCTGGAATGGCAACCCCGAGCCAAGCCCAGTGCGGCGCGCAAGCGCGGCGCCGGGAAGGTGTAGAGACTAGACGGCACCCACCTAAGTCGCGAGATAAGGCGAAGGGATAGTCCAGACCACGAACCGTATGGGCGGCTAAAGCCGAAGTGGTACGTAATCAGTTGGTTGGGGGTTCGAGTCCCTCATGGCCCACAGCTAAAAAGTCCCCACAGGCCGGGGACTTTTTGTTTTGGTTGGGATGGGAAGGCTGGGGAATGACAGCTTTTAGAGCTGTTTCTCTTGTGACTTAAGCTGGTCAGCGGGTAGACTTTGGGCAGGCCTTACTCCACCGCTTTGCGTAAGCGCGTGATTGCCGCGGTAAAAGCCGGCGGCCAAAGTCTGACGGCCTAGGAGACCGGGATGCAGACAAAGCCGTACATCATTGCCCTGGTGCTGGTCAGCTGCATCCTGCAGGCCCTTCTCCCGATCGGCCCCGTTTCGGTGGCAGCCCACGATCAAGCCCAACCGGAGAGCTGGCCCGCGCACCTCTACCTGCCGTTCGCCTCAGGCTTCCGTCCGCCCCCCGTTTACCCGCCCATGCAGCCCATCTGGGCCGAGCACGGCGGCTATTCCAGCCGGGAGCTGGCCCTGTTTCGCAAATCGGTGAGTCTGCAGACCGCCCGGTCTGACCTCGCCCTGCACGTCTTCGCCGACACTCGCTTCGAAATCTACCTGGACGGTGTGCTGATTGGGCGCGGTCCGGCGGTGTTCTCGCATGAGACCCAGGAGTACGACGTTTACGATCTGCCTCTGTTGGGAAGCGGCGACCATGAGATTGCCGCCTTGGTGCAGTATGCGCCGATTGCCCGGCGTTCCGAGTCCACCCGCCCGGCGTTGTATGCCCGCCTGGTGGACCAGACGGGTGGGGTGCTGGCCACCACCGACGAGACCTGGAAAGCCACGCGCTCCAGCGCCTGGGCCTCCGACTCAACCCTGGTCCACAGCTTCGGTTTGATTGGCCCCACCGAATTGCTCGACCTGAGTTATCTCCCTGTTGGCTGGCAGCGGCCTGGTTTTGACGATCAGAACTGGCCCGCCGCGGTGGTGGTCGACCGCTACCTGCCGGCCAGGGGCTTGCGGCCTCGCTCCATCCCTCTGCTCACAGAATACCCGATGCCGCTGGCGGTGTTCGCCTCGGGGCGCCTGTCGCCGGGGTTTGCCATCGGCGAGCTGCATCCAACCACCCAGCTCCCCTACCGCATCACCCTGCAGGTGGCAGCGCCCACCCGGCTGAATGTCGAGGTGGCCTCACCAGAGGGTGCGCCGGCACCCGACATGATGACGCTGGACGGCGAGCGATTGTCCTGGACAGCGCTCGGCCCGGAGCGGGTGGATATCTATGCAGCCTCCTGGGACCTGCCGGCAGGCGAATTCTCGCTCGACGTCCAGAGCCTGCCAGCCAGCGGCCTGACCTTCGGGCTGCAGGGCGACAAAATCACAATCCCGGCTTTGCCTATGAGTCTGGGGATTCAGCCCGGCCGCCGGCAGTTGCTCGGCCGGGCTGTGACCGATGGCAGCGCCGTCCAGATCGCTGAGACCGGTGAGACCCTGGCGGTCACTTTGCGGGGCCCGAGTGCATACCTGGTGCTGGACGCGGGCCGCAGCGTGCACGGCCGGCTGCTGGCGGAGGTCCACGGCCCAGCGGGTACGGTCTTAGACATTGGGTGGGCCGATCGCCTGTATCAGGGCCAGCGCCCGCTCCCTTACCCAGGTTCAGTGGCCGGGGGCCTGTGGGATCAAACCGACTCTTGGAAGTTGGACGGCGGCCAGCGCCTGCTCACCACGGTGGACACCCGCGCCGGCCGGTACATCGTCATCTCCGCCTGGGGCGAGGGGACAGTGCGCTTGAGCAACCTGCGAGTTGTGGAGACCCGCTACCCAGCCCAGTTGACCGGCTCATTTGTATCGGACGACGAACGAATCAACCGCATTTGGCAAATCGGCGTGGATACCTTGTACAGCAATATGACCGATTTCTACGGCGAGACCTGGCGCGAGCGCGGCCAGTGGTGGGGCGACGCCTCGGTCACTCATGAGATCAACCAGGTTTCCATGGGGGATTATCGGCTGCTGGCGCGCGGGTTGCGGCTGATGGCCGAGCCGCTGGCGCTCACCGGCGTGCCGGAGGCCGTCGCCCCCTATGGCGGCGGCGGTCACCTCATGGACTATGCCATGCTGTGGGTGCATGATGCCGCCGAGTATGTCCGTCACACCGATGACCTCCAACTGGTGCGGGAAATTTACCCACAGGTGTTGCAGCTCCTGACCTACCTGGGCCGTTACACTCGGGCCGACGGCCTGCTGGACATTCCCCAGGCGCACTGGTCGGAGACCGATTACCTGGATACCTGCGCCTGGTGGGATCGGTGGGGGGTGTCAACCGCCATGAACAGTCTGTACGCCCACACCCTGCAGGCAACCGCTTACCTAGCTGAGCGGTTGGGGCAGACTGGTGACGCACAGCGGTTCACCGCCGAGGCTGGGCGGGTGGTCACCGGCATTAACGCCCTGCTGTACGATGCCGAGAACGGCGTCTATTACGCTACCCTGCTCAACGGCGAGTACAAGCCGGCGACGGCTTTGACCCAGGGGTACGCGATGAACTTTGGCGTCGTCCCAGCCGAGAAAGCTCCGGTTGTGGCGGCCAACTTGGCGAGAATGGCGAAAGAGGCCTTCGATCATCGGCTAACTGGCACCTATGCCTTCCGCTGGATTCTGGGCGGGTTGGGGCAATATGGGTACGTGGCTGAGGGCATCGAGTTACTCCGCCACTGCTATGGCTATATGCTCGATCGAGGCGCGACCACCTGGTGGGAGAACTTTTTTGCCGACGAGAACTTCAACTCCGGGCTGCTTCACGCCTGGAGTGGAAGCCCGACCTGGTTCTTGACCACCTATGTCCTGGGGACGCAATCGGTAGACGGCCTCAACTGGACGATCAAACCGGCCCTGGCCGGCGTTGGCTCGGCCAACGGCGCTCTCCCCTTGCGCAACGGGGCGCTGGCGGTTTCCTGGGAGGTCACCGGTCCGGGCCAGGCGTCCCTCTCCATCCACGCGCCCCAGGGCTTATCCGGCCGGCTGATCTTGTCGGAAGCCTACGCCCAGTCCACCATCACCCTGGACGGTCAGATCGTCTGGCAAGGTGGACCGGTGGGCGGCCCAGACGATCTGGGTGGCCAGGTCGAAATCGCGGTCGCGGGCGGGGAGCATCGCGTCGAGATCGTCCAGCCGTAGCAGTACCCTCCGCCTGTCTGGCAGACCACCGGGTCGGGCAGCGGGCGACCGCCAGCGGCCCTCGCTGTGGGTTGCGCCAATCTGTCAGACTCGCGCATGGTCAAGCGCCATGACCAATCCAGCCCCGCTACTTGACTCTGGTCTTGCATTGACTGCCGGATACTCCGGACGACTGGGCCGAGCTGACGGAGTCGGGCAAGGTGACGGACACCAGTCGCAGGCAGCGGGGCGACTGAGCCAGCGAACGCCAGGCACACCTGCAGCCGCTCTTGCTTCCGGCACAACCCAAGCCCCAACGCCCGGCGTTATCACCCCGCTAGGTGCTCTGCGGCGTCCTTCATCGCGCTTACTGGGCCAGGCGCAGCCCGGTCAGCCTGGGTTGAGGCGCGTGCTACAATCCACCTGAACAGGTGCTGCCCAAACAACGATCCTAATGGCCTCCCCGTCCGACCGGCCCGAGCCGCCCAACTCTCAAGAGCCGCCCGCCAGCGGTGCGAGCATCCGCGCCGAGGGCGATGTGTTCATCGCGGGCAGCGTCGCCGGCCGTGACATCATCATCCACAACTACTACCAGCAGGTGGTCTCGCCCGGCCCGGCTGAGGACGACCGCGAGCCGCCCGCCCCCGGCGACCCGCCCTTTAAGGGCCTGCAATACTTCGACGAAGCCGACGCCGACCGCTTCTTCGGCCGCGAGGCCCTGACGGCCCGGATCGTCGGCCGCCTGGCTCAGACCCGCTTCCTGGCCGTGATCGGCGCCTCCGGCAGCGGCAAGTCCTCGCTGATCCGCGCCGGCGTCATTCCGGCCCTGCGCCGCGGCCAACGCCTGGCCGACGATAGTCTGCCTCCCACCGATAGCGGCCACTGGGACATCCTCACGGTGACCCCCACGGCCCACCCGCTGGAGTCGTTGGCGGCAGCCCTCAGCGGCGAGGGGGAGGGCGTGTCGGCGGTCAGCGCGCTGCAAACCGAGCTGGCCCAGGCGCCGCGGACGCTGGCGCTGGCCGCCCGCCAGCGCTTGGCCCGGACCGGCCGGCGTCACGGGCTGCTGTTCGTGGATCAGTTTGAGGAGGTCTTCACGCTCTGCCGCTCGACGGCCGAACGCGACGCTTTCATTGACAACCTGGTCGGCGCCGCCGAGCCGGGCGGGCCGCTGACAGTGCTCGTCGCCCTGCGCGCGGACTTCTACGCCCAATGCGCTCAGCACGCCGGCCTGCGCGAGGTGGTCTCGCAGCAGCAGGAGTATATCGGCGCGATGAGCCGCCAGGAGCTGCTCAGCGCGATCGTGCAGCCGGCCGCCCTGGGCGAGTGGAAAATCCAAGACGGCCTGGTGGAGCTGATGCTGGATGAGGTCGGCGGCGAGCCCGGCGCGCTGCCCCTGCTCTCCCACGCGCTGCTGGAGACCTGGGCCCGGCGCCGCGGGCGGAAGCTGACGCTCTCCGGCTACACGGAGGCCGGCGGCCTGCAGGGCGCCATCGCCCGCACGGCCGAAAGCGTCTTCGAGCAGCGGCTGAGTTCCGCCCAGCGGCCGATCGCGCGCATGATCTTCCTGCGCCTGACCGAGTTAGGGGAGGCCGACTCGCCCGACACGCGCCGGCGCGTGCCTTTCTCGGAGCTGATCACGCGCGCGACGGATGCCCTGACCGTGGATGCGGTGCTCGGCGTCCTGGCCGATGCGCGCCTGGTCACAACCGGCACCGCCCCGCCGAACGACAGCCGCGTAGTGGAGGTGGCGCACGAGGCCATCATCCGCGCCTGGCCCACGCTGCGGACCTGGCTCAATGAGAACCGCGAGGGCCTGCGCCGTCAGCGCCAGCTCACCGAGGACGCCGCCGAGTGGCAGAAATTGGCCCGTGACCCCGGCGCGCTCTATCGCGGGGCCCGGCTGAAGAACGCCCTGGAGGCGGCCGCGCACTTCCCGGAGCCTCTCAGCCTGCTGGAGCAGGAGTTCCTGGATCTCAGCCGCGCCGACGCCGAACGCGAATCTGCCGAGGCTCGCCGCCTGGCCGGGGCCGCCCGTTCCCAAAGAATTCTGGGCGCTGTCGCGGGCCTGGCCGTATTGGCGCTGGTCGGCCTGATCGCGTTCCAGTGGTTCCTTCAATCCAGCCGGGAACAGGCGCGCATGACCGGGGGCTTCAACATCGCCATCGCCCGGTTCGCAGCGCTGGCTCCGCAGGCAGGCGTGGCCGGGTCAGCGGGCGACGAGCAATTCAGCCTGTGGGCTTACGAGTCGCTGGCTTCTTTGTTCGCGACTAAGGCTGGGCTCCCCGTTCAGCTCTGGCATGACAGCGTCGCGCCCAGCCCGCTGGGCGTCGTGGTGGACGAGGGTCAGACGGGCGGGCAGACCCCGGATCAGCTGGCCGAGCGCATCGGGGCCGACCTTGTCATCTATGGCCTGATCACGCCTACCGGCAACGGCTTCGGCCAGCTGGAGCTGAAGTTCTACATCGCGCCAGAGCTGGAGCAGGACCTGGGCGGGCTGGTGGGCGACTATACCTTCGGGGCGCCGCTCACCGTCAACGTGGCCGACCCCGGCCTTGAGTCTCAAGCCGAAGTTTTCAAGCACGTCAATGGCCTGGCGCTGGTCACGCTGGGCCTGGTCTATGGGCGCGGGGGCCTCAGCGAATCGGCGCTGGAGTACCTCACGCAGGCGCAAAGCTGGCAGCCGGACTCGCCTGTCGTGCGTTTCCTCATCGGGCAGGAGCACTTGTTCCTGGCTCAGCAGCCCGCGGCCGCGGCCGACATCGATGCCAGCCTGGATCAGGCTCAGGCGGCCTTTGCCCAGGCTCTGGCCCTGGACCCTGGTTATTCACGCGCCTCCATCGGCCTGGGCAGCGTCCTGTTCTATCGGGCGCAGCGGGACTTGGCCGCCAACCCGGCCACGGATTGCACCGGCGCACAGGCTGACCTCTATCGCTTGTTGTTGGAGACCGTGGACGGCGCCAGCGCGAACTATCAAAAGGCATTGGAGCAAGAGCAGGCTCGCCCAGGCACAGATCAGACGCTGGCACGGGCGGCTCAGATCTCGCTGGCGCTGGCCTATCGCCTGAAGGCCGAGGTCACGTGCGGCCTGGGGGAGCCGGTCCAGGCCCTGAAGTGGATCGATCAGGGCCTCGCCCTGATGGGGCAGGCCCTGGCCTCGCTGCCGGAGGACGGGCAGCGCGATTACCGGCTGAAGGCCCAGGCCTTCCAGGGGCTCGGCACCCTCTACGAGTGGAAGGCCTATCTCAAGGATGATGACCCGGCTCTCTATCGGGAAGCCATCGCCGCCTACGAGCAGTGCATTGAGCAGGGCCGCTTGTTTCCGGTGGATCTGTTCCTTAAGGACGAGATCGTCGCCAAACGGTGTGTGCCCTACCGCGACCGGCTGCAGGCCGACTATGGAGGCGGCAGCGGATGAACACCTGGCGCCCGCCCCTCGCCTCCCTGGCGGCAGCCCTGCTGGCCGCGCTGGCCTGCGGCCTCTTTAGCCCGGCACCCCCACCCACTGCGACGCTGCCGGCCGCGACCCGCCCGCCCACAGCTCAACCCACGACGGCCGTTTCCCCGACTTCGACGGACGCGCCACCCACGGCCACGGACACACCCGCGCTGGTCGTGATCTTCGAGGCTGACCCCACAACCGTGGACGGGCCCGGCCAGTGTGCGACTCTGCGCTGGGTGGTCACCCGGCCGGCTGAAGTGCGCCTGTACGGGGGCGAGTATGGCCCGGAGCCCGGCGAAGCCGTGACCGGGGACGACTCGCGGCCGGCCTGCCCCGCGCCCGGCACGACGGCCGTCTACGCCCTCCGGGTCGTGGACTTGAGCGGCGCCGTCGTCGAGCGGACTGTCAGCGTGGAGAATGTGGCCGCCGCCCGCCGCCCGCCCCAGGTGCAGAACACGGCTGTCTTTGGCGCGTCGGCGGGTCTGATCTGGAACTTCGTTGCCCTGGACGACGGCATCCTGCAGTTCCAGGTCCAGGCGGACCCGGAGGCCTTCACCGAGGCGCCCACGCCGGTGGACGCCGATGGGCAGGGGATCCAGCAAGTGGACTTCAGCGTCTTCTACAACGGCGAGCAGGTCTATCAGCACACCGAGCTGCGCGCTCCGTACTGCCTCCTGGGCGGCGACGGCCCCTGCAGCGGCCTGCCTCTCGACGGCGAAGTGTACCGCTGGGAGCCTGGCGGCCGGGCTGTGGACGCGGGCGATTACACCCTCCTCATCACCATCACCCTCGCAGACGGCTCGACGCGTGAGCTGAACGCCTTCTTCACGGTGGCCGCGCAGTGAGCGCGCCAGG
This sequence comes from uncultured Anaerolineales bacterium, assembly GCA_937952305.1. Classification (GTDB taxonomy): domain Bacteria; phylum Chloroflexota; class Anaerolineae; order Anaerolineales; family UBA6663; genus SpSt-583. The sequence continues at coordinate 9,869 of CALFZO010000158.1, forward strand.
CTGTTCAGCCCATCCCCCAACTGGCGCTGGACTCAGCGGGCCACGAACTCATCCACAACCCGAACCGCACTAAGCGGCAGCTCCCAAAAAGTGGCCTGGATGGAGCGCTTCGCGCGTGACGGGCGCCCGCCCAGCTCGAAGATCCGCGTCCAACTCTGTTCCCTGGCCCGGCGTAAGTCGGAATTGGGGAGGTGTCCGCCGACGAAACCCGCCAGGCCTGCCCGGGCCAGCTTGCGCTCGAACTCCGCCGCCTCTGCTCGGGAGCGTGCCAGATAAAGGCCGTTCGACACGAAGTGCCACAAAAGAAAGTCGGACAACAACACCTGGTCGGCTGGAAGCACAAATTGAAGGCGGACTCCCCGGGCGCCAGTCGGGAGGTGCGTCCGGCTCCGCAGATCGGGGCGGGCCGCAGCCGCGCCACGCCACTGGGCCCAGGCCCAGAGGGGCAGGGCGCCGCGCTGGGGGCGGGCTCGCAATCGGAGGCGCATCTGCGCGGCCATCCACCGGTAGGCAGTTTCCAGGCCTTCCATGGCGTGTTCCCGGCTGGCGCGGAGGACGCCCAACTGCTGCAACGTCGTCCACGCTGGCAGCGTCTGGATCGTCCAGAGCTCGAGCATCGCTGGCCTGGTTTTCGATCTCATCTTCTGTTCGTGGCGAAATCGCCTGGATTCCGGCCCCTCACTTCGCGGGCGGCGTCCGGTTTAGGGGCGCCTGCCAACCCGCGGGCGGCCTCTGCGGAAGCAGCGGTCGCAGAGACCGTAGGGGTGGTCGGGCGGCAGGCTGCGCCCGCACTGGCGGCAGCGCCGCGCGGTGTTGACCCGGCGCCGCAGCGCGTCGTCCAGCAGCAGCGCCCAGCGCGCCCGCGCCTCCCGGACCAGGTCCGCGTCCGGCCCCGCGCTGGCGAATTCCGGCCTCTGGCTGAGCCAGAGATAAACGTCGGCGGCGCGGATAGCCGTCTCCGCTGCCTCCATCTCCGCGGCGCTGCGCAGGTCCCGGCTGCCGTGGACTGGCCGCGGCATGGGGCGGCCGCGCACGATCGCGGCCGCACACCGCTGCCAGTAAGCCTGGGTGCTCTCGGTGGCCGGCGCCCGGATCAGGCGCAGGGCGGCCTCCTCGCCGAGGGCAGCGACATCGTCGGGGGTCAGCAGATCGGCCAGAGCGATCGCGTCGGATAGGTCGGTGGGCTTGAGAAGCCGCCGCCATTCCTCTGGGATCGAGTTCAGCTCCATCCAGCGCCGGAGTTTCTCGGCCAGGGTGCCCGGCAGCAGGGCCAGCGCCTCCGGCGTGGGGGCCACGCGCGCCTGCGCCACCGGCTCGATCGGCAGCGAACAGGCGTCGGCTACCAGCTCCAGGTCCTCCCGGCTGAGCGCGCCGACCCGGCCGGCGTCCATCAGGCCGTAGCGGCCGGCCCGGCCCGCGATCTGGCGGATCTCACCGGGCAAGAGCGAGCGCCGCAGCCGGCCGTCGAACTTGGCCGTGGCGAAGAAGCACACGTTGCGGGCCGGCAGGTTGAGGCCCATGCCGATCGCGTCGGTGGCGACGCAGATCTCGGTCTCGCCCGCGGCGAAGCGCGCCGCCTGGCGGTGGCGCACCTCGGGCGGCAGGGCGCCGTACACCACGGACACCGGCCGACGGAAACGCTGCTCGAGCTCGTGCTTCAGCCCCAGCACGACCTCCCGCGAGAACGCGACCAGAATCGTCTGGGGCGGCAGCGTCGCGAGTGCCCAGGGGCGGTCGTGGACCTCCAGCGGGGCCAGCCGCCGGTGCTGTTCGATCCGCATTTCGAGGCCGGCCGCCTCGGCCAGGCGCGTGACCAGCAGCTCCGACTCGGGCGCCCCGATGACGCGGATATCCGGTGAGCGCGTCTCCATGAGCGCCTGCGTCCAGGCCCAGCCGCGCTGCTCGTCGCCGAGCATGTGGGCCTCGTCGATCACGGTGCAGGCACCGCTGAACTGGGGCGCGAACATCTCGATCGTGCTGGCCGTGATCCGGGCGCCGGGCACATCGATGCGCTCCTCGCCGGTCAGCAGGTTACAGCGCACGCCGCGCTGGTTGAGGGTCTGGTAGACCTCGTACGCCAGCAGACGCAGGGGCGCCAGATAGCTGCCGCTGCCGGCGGCCTCCAGGTGGCGCAGGGCGTCGAAGGTCTTGCCGCTGTTGGTCGGCCCGACGTGGAGGGTGAGGCGCTGGCCCGGTCGGCCGCCGGCGGTCCAGGCCGGGAAGACCTCCAGCAGACGCCGGCGCAGCTCTGCATTCTGGCGGCGGTGGCCGGCCAGGGCCGCGTTGTGTGCAGCCTCCAGGGCGTTGCGGGCGACGGCCGGCACGCGCCGGGTTTCGCGGATACCGGCCAGCCAGGCCTCCCGCCGGGTGACGGCCAGCGTCTGAAACGCCCGCAGGGTGGGGGGCAGGCCCCACTGACCGCGCACCTGGCCCCACAGCGGCGCAGCCCGGCTCAGGCCCGCCTTGGCCAGCCGGCCGCGCACGGCGCCCAGGGCCAGGCCGCTCACCAGGGCGAGGTCGCGGACTCTCACTGGCTGGAAAGCGGCCACAACCTCACGCTGGTCCTCATCATCGGCGGCGGCTTCCACGGCGGCGGCCGGCAGGCGCAGCCGGCCCTCCGGATCGTGAAAGGCCGGGATGGCCCGGGCGTCCACGGCGGCCTCCAGTGTGCTTTCGGGCAGACTCAGGCGGGCAGCGGCTGCCGCCAGCAGATAACTGCGGGCCGCGACGCGGAGGTGGGCCGTGTGTCCATCGCGGGCGCCGGGTCGAAGCACAGCGCCGCACAGTTCCAGGCAAGCCTCCCAGGGCACGCCCAGTTCTCCGGCGGCGGCCTGGCGCGCGGCGTCTTCGGCGGCGACCACATCGGCTCGGGCCGGCCGGACCCAGTGCGTGGGCTCGCCGGTCATGGCCGGACTGCTGAACTCGACGAAACCGCCGCCCGGCCGCAGCAGCAGTTCAGCCGTGGGCAGGCTGCCCACGAGATTCAGGAACGCCTCCCGGCGCAGAATGTGGCCGGGGGCGTGGTCAAAGTGGATCTTCAGGCTGGTGCGCAACGGGCGGAGCGCAGCGCGCTCGGCGGCGGTTAGCGGCGTTTGGTCGTTCGCTGGAATGGTCGCGCTCCTCGGTCGTTTGGCGGCAGTGTCCGCGGGCATGCTAGCGGATAAGCGCCCCGCAGCTGTCCTGGTCGCACGGCTGCAGCGTGCATTGCTCGGTGTGCGGTCCGTGGCGGCTGGCCCGCTTTCCCACCGTATCAGAGCCGGCCGCTGATGGGCTCGCTGTGCCCGCCTTCTGTGAGCGTCGGCTCAGTGTGGTCGCCGCACAACCTGAGCAGAAGCAATTCCAGGGAGGGCCGACTGATAGCATACCTCAAATGCCAGGCGGGCAGAACGCGCTGGAGCAGCCAGCTACCGTGGTCCACCAGAGAAGAAAGAACCTGAGCGCTTCGAGCGCCACCGGCGCCAATGCTGTTGGAGCGCGGAGCCTCAGGGCTCACGGCCCTTCGCCCGTGTGACTATGCCGTCAGCAGCGGCTAGCCGGCGTATCCCAGCCCGGCCCACCGGTTGGCGGCCTCGCAGGTAGCGGCCGTTTGCGCGTCCATGGCCTTTACTGGTTTCGCACCCAGCCCAGCGCAATCCGGCCGCGCTCGGCTTCCACACTCAGGACTTCAAGGTCGAGCACAGCGCCCACGCTCAGGTGCGTGCCGGCGGGCACCTGGCTCCGGTGCAACAGGCCATCTTGCTTGACGCCGATGTCCACAAACGCGCCGAAGTCGACCACGTTGCGGACAGTGCCTTTCAGGCGCATCCCGACCTGCAAGTCCGCCAGGGAGAGCACATCGCTGCGCAGGAGTGGGGCCGGCAGGTCCGCGCGCGGGTCCCGGCCGGGCCGGAGGAGCTGCTCGAAGATGTCGCGCAGAGTGGGGAGGCCGGCGCCCAGGTCGGCGGCCAGGGCAGCCGGCGGCCGGCGCTGCTCAAGGGCCTTCAAGGCGGCCGCTCGTTCTGCCAGCGGCGTGCGCGGCGTCACCGCGGCCTCGGTGAGCACGGCCTCAGCCAGGGCATAGCTCTCCGGATGGATCGCGCTGGCATCCAGCGGGTTCCGGCCGTTCAGGATACGCAGGAACCCGGCGGCCTGTTCAAAGGACCTGGGCCCCAGCCCGGCTACCTTTTTGAGCGCCGCCCGGCTGGCGAACGGCCCGTGTTCATCCCGGTGCGCCACCACGCGGGCCGCGAGCTTGGGGCCAATCCCGGCCACATACGTGAGCAGGGACGGCGAGGCCGTGTTGACGTCCACCCCGACCTGATTGACCACGCTCTCGACCACGCCCTCCAGCGCGCCCTGCAATTGCGCCTGATCGACATCGTGCTGATACAGCCCCACGCCTATCGAGCGGGGATCGATCTTGACGAGTTCGGCCAGCGGATCCTGCACGCGCCGGGCCAGCGAGACCGCGCCGCGCAGGGTCACGTCCAGCTCAAGCAGCTCCGCCCGCGCCAGCGGGCTGGCGCTGTAGACGCTGGCGCCGGCCTCGTTGACGACCAGGTACTTCAGACCGGGCCGGCCCCGGATGAGTTCCGCCGCCAGCTGTTCGGTCTCGCGCGAAGCCGTGCCGTTTCCGAGGGCGATCAGCGTGACCGCGTGCTGGCTCACCAGCGCGCCCAGTTCCCTGAGCGCGGCCGCCCACTGTTTCTGCGGTTCATGCGGGTAGACCGTGGCGGTGGCCAGGACTTTGCCGGTGGGATCGACGACGGCCGTCTTGCAGCCGGTGCGGAAGCCCGGGTCGAGCGCGAGCACCGTGTGGCCGGCCAGCGGCGGCTGACTGAGCAGCCCGCGCAGGTTCTGGCCGAAGACCTCAATGGCGTGCGCCTCGGCCTGCTCGGTCAGCGTGCGGCGGACATCCCGCTCCATGGCGGGCAGCAGCAGCCGCTCGGCGCAATCCTGGATGGCCAGTTCCAGCTGAGAGGCCAGTGGCGAGCGCGCGTCGGGGCGGAAGGTTGTGGCGACAGCGGCCCGCCAGTCCCGTTCGGGGATCTCGAGTGTCACGCGCAGGACTTTCTCGGCCTCGCCCCGGTTGAGGGCCAGCACCTGGTGGGGGCGCAGCCGACTGACCGCACTGCTGAAGGCGGAGTAGGTCTGGTAAACGCCGCGGGCATCCTCGGCGTCCGGGATCCGGGCGGCGGTGAGGGTGGCCCACTGCTGGGCCTTGACGCGCGCCGCCTGCCGCACGGCGGCGTGGTCGCTGATGGTCTCGGCCACGATGTCGCGGGCACCGGCCAGGGCCTCGGCTTCGGTGGGCGCGGCCGGCGACAAGTGCGGGGCCACGAGTTGAGCCAGGGTGTGCCGGGTCACCGGCTGCTGCAAGATCAGGTCGGCCAGCGCCTGCAGGCCTTTCTCCCGGGCGCTGCTCGCGCGGGTGCGGCGTTTGGGCCGGTAGGGCAGGTACAGGTCTTCCAGTTCGGTCAACGTCTCAGCCGCCAGGATCTGGGCGTGCAGCGCCTGGGTCAGCTGGCCGTGCTCTTCCAGCGAAGCCTGGATGGCGCTGCGGCGTGCCTCCAGGGCGCGCAGGGCGGCCAACCGGGCCTGCAGCCGGCGGAGCTGGTCTTCGTCCAGGGCGCCGGTGGCTTCCTTGCGATACCGGGCGATGAAGGGCAAGGTGTTGCCGGCGTCCAGCAGCGCGACTGTGGCCTCGACCTGCCCTGGCCGGATATTGAGTTCAGCGGCAATCTGCTGGACGTGGGTCATAGGCTGGTCAGGAGCACGCGCACTTCTGGCTGGCAGTTGGCGGGATGGGCGTGATGGTCGCAGCCCAACAGCCCTTTCGCTTCTTCATGAAACTTCTCGACCCAGGCGCGGCGATGCGTTCAGTTGCGCGAGACCTCAGCAGGCCGGGCGGCGCGCCGGCTGGGATTGAGTGCCGGCGCCGTCGATCCGCCAGCAACGGATGGCCGCAAACTTGCCGCTGCGTGTTGGGCGCACTTCATCCCGCTGTTCTGCCCTGCCATTGCTTGACCCATCCCGCATCCATCCGAGCCAGCCGTGTCTTCTTCATATTCTCGCGCATAATCCACTGTACATCCGAGTCGATATTTACCAGCCACTTCTCCATCAGCGCTTTACCTTCGTCGGGCAGGGCGGCCACCGCGACACTCCAGCAGTATCCCAGCCCCTTTCGCAGGGCCAGGAAATCTGCGCCGCGTCGATTATCGGCCCGCGCAAGCCTGGCCGTGATCTTGTCCAAGAGGCGCAAGACCTCCCGGGCGTGTTTCGCCTGAATCAGCAGCCGTGGCTCACAGAGCGCTGCGGCGGCGGCTCGTTGCTCCAACGGACTGCCTGTGCTCCACGCCTGCATCGCCCTGAGTAAATGTTCCATGTCTGCGTCGCCGAGCCGTTGGAGCGCCAGCGCCACCGCTTCGCGGACCCGCCAGCGTGGATCAGATGCGTGGGTTCGCAGTGTCTCCAGCAGGTTGCGATTGCCTTCGGCGAGCAAGCGCCCCAGGCCGACGACTCCGCAGAAGGCCAAGAACTCATGGGGCGAGTTCACCGGGGCCTGCTCGGCGGTGTAGGCAGCGTAGCGCTGAAAGAGTTTGAGATCGCCTTCGTCGGCAACGACCTGGGCCAGCTCGAGATTGCCCCGGGGTCCAGGCAGTCCGGACTTTTCCAGTAAATACGAATCCCACTTGGCGAGAGTTCTCAGTCTGGCTCGGTATTCATCCGTTTTCGACACAAGGCGCTCTCGATCTTGTCTCAAAACTTACGCTGTCCGGAAGGCGGGGTTCCCAACCGCGAGCATGCCTGGCCAGTCGCGCTGGACAGCCTGCGTAAATCGCTGCTCAGTAAACAACCGGTGACCCACGATGAAGCAAGACGGCAGAAAGCGAAGTCTGCCCAGTCGGGCGACGAAGGCCTGCGCCCGCGATCTGGAAGGCCAAAAGCTGGTCACCGGCCAGCGCTCGTTAGCCTGGGTCTGCCCGCAGCCCTGGTCTTCTTGCTGCCCAGAGCGTTGCCTCACCAGAAATCTCCAGGGCCAAATCCAATGGCGATACCATCCGAATAGCTATGATTGACGATCAGCCAAAGGCGATGACGCTGCCCCTCCCACTCTGCTTCGAACCAGCTGCGCCAAGCATGCTGGGCAATGACTTTAGCAGCCAGGGCCTCTCTAGCGGCTTTGAGCACCAGGCTGGCTTTGTCGTGATAGGCCGTCTGACCTGGGCCCGAACCGCCCAATTCTTCCCATAGCCGGCGGGTGAAATAGACCGACACGGGTTGACCACGGGCGGGTGTCCATGACTCCAACCAAGACGTGATACCGGTTTCCGGCTGGGTGATTGGCAGGCCCGCCTCTTGGGCGAGAGCCGTCACGTCGACAAGCATCACGGGTATTTTCACAACTTCACCGCAGGGCACATTATCGCATCAAGCTTGGCCCAGCGCGCCTGAAGGGGCGGTTCGAGCGCCGGCCGAGTGTCCCCGTGCGCGGCGGCCAGTCCGTTCCCGCGCCTTCGCTCCCCGTGAAACAGGGGCTGAGATCCAGGCCCGGTCGATGACAATTGTTGAGCGGTCCCGGCCGTATCTGGGCGCGAGGGGCCAAGCCGCTGTGAGGGTCCAGGCTTGACCGGCGATCTGGGTCGCGGCTCAGGTGATTGGCGCACGGGCAGCCAACGGCGGGCTATCGCTCTTGGGCGGACCCCGATCAGCGCGCCTCGGGCCAGTTTAGGGTGTTCGGCTCGAGAACCAGTTCAACACGCGCAGGGCGCGCAGGGTTATCCACCGGCTCGGCTGGCCCTCGCCCGCCTCAAGTTCGAGCGGCATCCGGCCGGGGTGCCGGACCTCCAGCGGCCAACGCCCCTCAGCGTCGCGTTTAGACTCGACCAGGACGACGGCCTCGGTCAGGCGCTCGTCAGGCGTGACGCCGGCGCGGCGCAGGTATTCCAGGCCGCGCAGGACATCGTAGTGCCACCAGGTCGGGAACGCGAACCGGGTCCAGGCGACGCCGCGCGCTTTGCGGTCTTCGATGACCTCGCCGGTCGACCGCCGGCGGAAGAGGCGCCGCTCGAGGAGGTAGGCCTCCCCGCGGCGACGGGCCGCGGCCACCTCAGGCCGACCCCCGCTGCCCAGTTCGTACTCGAGCAGGGCCTCCAGCACGCAGATTGTGGTGTTGAACGATGACCGCCGTGACCCGTTTTCGGCCTCACAGTTCCAGCCGCCATCGGGCAACTGCTCGCCCAGAAGCCGGTCGACCAAGCCGCGGACGTCCTGGCCGAAGTAGGCGCCGACGGCTCCCACCTGGCCGTTGATACAGGGCTCCAGCTCACCGGCGAAGAAAGGGTTGTCGTCGCATTCCTGTGGTCCGCAGCCTTTCCAGGTCACGTGCTCCCGGACGTGGCCGACCGCGCGGCGCGCCTCGTCGCCCGCCGGGTCGAGCCCCAGGTCTCGCAGCAGCATGAGCACATGCAGCGTGGAGTCCCATCCGCGGTTCCAGGCCGCGCCGCCCCAGCGGCCATCGGCTTGTTGCAGGGCGAGCAGCCGGGCACCGGCGCCCTCCCTGGCGACTCGCGCGCGTTCGGCCGCCACCGCCGGCGCGGGCGCGCCGAGCAGGTCTTGCTTTACCTGCCAGCGGATGGCGGGATCCGCGTCCAGCAGCCACCGCACCACTGCATCGGATGGCTGTTGAGCGTGGGGCGGATTGGCTTTCATCGGCGGGACCTCCCTTCGCAGGCTGGCGGCGCACCTGTCCCTGGCCTGACTCGGCGGGGACGTCTCGGATCGGCGCCCAGGCTCAGGTCAGAACAGAAATAGGTCAGGCGGCGCGGCCGTGGCTCGTTTTCGGTTGGGTGTGGGCAGCAGTCCGGGGCGGCCGGCCAGGTGCGGTCGGTGTTTGGCGGCAGCGTTATTTGCTCAACCGGGACTCGACGGTCTTGGCCAGCTGGACGAGCGTGTCGACAACGACTTCCTGATCAACCGGGCGAAACTGCATCAGGCGCACGACCGCTTCTTTGTGGCGCCAGACGATGGCCACGACGTTTACGCCCAGCATATAATTTGTGTCCCGGATCACATGGGATTCGTCGCCGATCGCCGCGGCCTCAACCGCCTCGCCCGGCAGTTTGCCGGCAAAGAAGGCCACGGCCTGCCCGGCGTGCGCCACATCCGAGTACACGTAAATCTCCGTGAGGATTGAGGAGCCGCTGCCTTCCTCAGAATGCATCACGTTGTACTGGGTCGTCAATCCGTCGCCCAGTTCCGACCAGGTCAGTTTTGGGTTGGTCTGAACGTGCGATGTCAGATCCTGGCCGGACAGATCCGAGGCCTGGAGAGCAATCTGCGACAAATCGCGCTGGGCCAGCGGCTTTGAGCAGGCGGCTAAGGCGACCATGACGACGACCAGCGAGAGATTGGCAGCCTTGAGTTTCACGTCTTCGACCTCCGGCTTGGAATGGATGAGTTGCGATGCTGGGCAGCGGCGGCGCGGGCCGGGACAATGGCCAAGCCCGGCCGGGACTGACCGAGTCGGCGGCGCGGCCTTGGCCTAATCAGGTTCAGCGGATTGACGCAGACGAACCAGGCGGACGGCCGTTCACGGGCCGGCCTCGGCCGCCCGCGCGGATTGGCGGATCAGTTCCTTCAGGACCCGGGTGTCAACGTCTTTGAGTTTCTTGATGTACAGGCAGCCTTTGCCGGTCGTGTGCTTGCCGAGCTTCTTCAGCAGAGCGGCTTGTTCATCCAGGCTTCCGGGGAGGTAGAGCGTGAGCTTGCCTTTGCGCGGCGCAAACCCCATCAGCATCCACTCGAGTTCGCGTCCGCTGGCGTACTTCAGGCGCCGGCTCCCGAAACCGATGAGGCTGGATCCCCACAATTTGGGTGCGGCCCGGGTGGCTTGCTGCATGAGCTTGGAGATGGCGACGCAATCCTGGCGGGTCTCTTCGTCTTTGATCTGGCTCAGGAAGTCTTCGACACTGGCTTCGGTCGGCTTCGTCTTGAGTTCGGCCATGCACGGCTCCTTCTGGGGGATCACAGGAAAAGGGCGCTCGCCGCAACCAGCCAAATTCTATCATCGCCGGTGGCGACTGGCCGCCGCTGGCGGGGATTCCGCTGGCCGTTTGGCCGCCGCAATGGACGCCGTATCGGCAATCGCCGGTCGGTGGTCTGGCGCTGGCCCCTTGTCCACAGTTTTTAGGAAGCCTATACTGATGCGGGAGCCACTTTTGGGACGGCAAAAAGACAGCCCCGAGTCGGCCCTGGCTGATGCAGGGCCGCTGGCCGGCCGGATCGTGAAGGACGATGAACGAGGAAATTGACCTGGAGGAGCTGGCGCCCTGGTTGGTGATCGTCATCACCCTGGCCGGCGGCTTTCTGCGCGGGCTGCTGCTCGCGGACAAGGGGATGTGGCTGGACGAGACGTTCAGCGTGTGGCTGGCGAACCAGAGCGTGCCCGAGCTGCTGCACTGGCTGGTCAAGATCGATCAGCACCCGCCGCTCTACTACCTGCTGCTCCATTACTGGCTAGCGCTCACCGGTGACACGCCCTATTACGCCCGGCTGCTCTCGGTGCTGTTTGGCCTGGGCACTATCCCGCTCATCTATCTGATCGGCCGCCGCCTGGCCGGGGACCTGGTCGGCCTGGCGGCCGCCGTGATCCTGGCCCTTTCCCCGTTTCACATCTATTTCGCCCAGGAGACGCGCATGTACACGCTCCTGGCGTTCAATGCCGCCGCGGCGCTGTATGCCCTGGTGAGGCTGCTGACCGATGCGCGGTCCCGGGAACCCATCGGCCGCCGGTTCTGGGATTTTCTGCGAGCCGGGCGCATGCCGGGGCCGAGCGAGCCAGCCGCGCAGGCGGAGCGCACCCTTGGCGCTCTGGCCCAGGCCCCCGGTGGTCCGCAAGCCGGCGGCCTTCGCCGGCGCGGGTTGTTTATCGCGGCCATCGAGACGGACCTGGCCTGGATCGCGTTTGGCGTGTTCTCGGCCGCGACCATGCTCAGCCACAATACGGCCATCTTCTTCCCGTTGGCCGCGAACGTCTTCGTGCTGGGCCTGATGCTCTATCAGAAGCTGGTGCCATCCGCGGCCCAGCCCGCTTTCCACGCCCCTTCCTTCGGGAATTGGGCGAAGGTCCAGATTGGCATCGCGGTCCTGTGGAGCCCGTGGGCCGGCGCCTTCGTCCAGCAAGCCCGCGCCGTCTCTCAGCGCTTCTGGATTCCCCAGCCAGATTGGGACGGCGTGCTCCAGGTGCTGCGCTCCTTCTTGAATGCCTCGGCACCGCTTCCAGCCGGCCTGGCGCTGGCGATTTGGCTCCTGTACGGGCTGGTGCTCTGTCTGGGGCTGGCCTATTTCCGCAAGCGAGCGGCGGCGGTGCTGCTCCTGGCCGCCCTGTTCGCCACCCCTTTCCTGGGTGAGTTGCTGGTCAGCGTCTATCGGCCGGTATTCTTGGGCCGAACCTTGATCTGGGCGACGCTCCCGCTGTTCCTGCTGTTGGCGGCTGGCGTTGCTCAATTCAAGTTCCGGTATCTGATCATCGTGGTGCTCGGAACCCTGAGCGCCCTCAACCTGTTCGCCGTCAGCGACTACTACCGGTTCTTTCAGAAAGAGGACTGGAGCACCGCCGCCGGTTTCGTCGCCCTGTTCGCCGAAAAGGATGACCTGGTCCTGTTCAACTCCAACTTCGCGGAAATCCCGTTCGATTACTACTTTGAGACTTACGAAACCCACTACGACATCCAGGTCGTGAAGCAGGGCGTGCCGCTGGACCTGTTCGCGAGCGGTGTCCCCGAGCCGCCCATGACGCCAGGCGATGTCCCTGGGCTTGTTGCACTGTTGACCGGGCACAAGCGCGTCTGGCTGGTTTACAGCCACGCCTCCTACACCGATCCGCTCGGGCTGATCCCGCAGGTGCTGGCCGCGCACAAGACACTCATGCGGACGCGCGACTTCTACGGCGGGCAGGTCCAGTTGTACGGAACTCCCTGAACCAGGCAGCGGGCCAGCTGTTTGGGCTTGGGCACCTTTTGGAAGTGGGCGCGGCCGGCCTCAAACAGCGGCAGCGCCCACTCAAGCTGGCCTATGGCTGTTTCCGATTTGATTTGCGCCGATGTCATCCCGGCGAACCATGGCCCCCGCGGCGGCGCGCAGTGGGGAGTCGGAAGCCAGGCGATTTCGCCACGAACTGGACCCCGGCGCAAGCCGGGGTGACGCCAGCCCACACGGAAATCGCAAAAAATCTAGCCGGAACTTGGCGCGGTCCAGCGTCAGGCTGGCGACCAGCTGGCCAGGCGCTCGCGCGAGGTCACCAGGATTTTCATGTCCGGCGCGCCCGGCAGCAGTTCCGACAACAAGCTCCGGCAGTCCGCCCTACAGCAGACCGGCCAGGGAAGGGCGTGACCGGCATCGGCGTCAGTCGCTGGGCAGAGGGATGTAGTATAGGCCGCCGCCCTCGGCCACAATCGCCAACGCCTCTCCGCGCGGCGAGGGGTAGAGGTGGCTGGATGCGCCGCCGGCGCCGGCCAGTTCCCAGAAGTGGAGCGTTTCTCCATCCGGCAGTGAGATCAAGGACACGCCCTGCGACGAGCTGATGATCAGCTGGGACGCGGCCGGCCGGTAAAGTGGGAACAGCTGCGGGTAGCGGCGCGGGGTATGGCCTTCCACTGTCAGCCGCGCTGCCTGGCCGGGCTGATCCGGCCACACCAGCTCGTAAGTGTCCTGGTAGGTCGGTCTGTCCTCCCATCTCAGCAGCCGCAGCCATTGGCCATCTGGGAGGAAGACCAGGGTGTCGGCGGCCAGATCGAAAACCTGGGTCTGGCCGGTCTCCGAAGAGTAGACGTACCCGGCCTGGTTGCGCGGGTGGTTGACGCGCACCCCGAGGGTGTAGCTGTCCCCATCCGGGGCGCGCGCGTAATCGACCGTCGCAAAGTCGGTCGGAAAAGCGGCGTCCAGCAGGAAAACGTCGCGGATCAGGTTGGTCGTCGCGGGCGGCTCCGTCCGCAGATCCATCACTATCAGGCCGCCCTCGGCCTGAATCAGCAGTTGCTCGTTGGTCAGCCAGTCGACGATCGGGGCCCGGTCCGCGGCGCGTTCCAGGGTGTAGCCCAGCCGCACAGTCCGCTCCAGTTCTCCGGTGGACACCGTCACCAGGTCCAGGCGGCTGTCGCCTCCGTCGGCCTGTCGGTCGAGCCGCGCGAGCACGAGGCGTTGACCATCCGGCGACCAGGCCGCGTTGCCCGCCTGAGCCTCACCCGGCGCGGACGCCCCACCCGCAATCGGCCGCGCCATCAGCGTGGCGCCCTCCAGGAGCCAGTCAGCGCCGCCCGCGCTCAGCAGCACGCGCCCGCTGCGCGCGTCGAAGGAAACGACCTGTGTGAAGGTCACCGGGTAGCGGGCGGTCAAGTCTTCCAGTCCGTCGCTGCAGGGCGTGAGAGCGACGACTTCCCCGGCCTCGGAGACATACAACAGACGCCCATCCGGCAGCCAGGCGAAGTGTTGGGAGACGCCATCGGACTCGGCCGCCGTGGCCCACTTTCGGCCGCCCGCCGGACAGACTTCGCCCGTATCGGCCCGGAGAAAATATAGGCCGGTTTCCGCCGGGGCGGACGCCTCCCGCACGCCCAGGACCAGGTACTCGCCCTGCGGCGACCAGCCGCCCACCGCCAGGGTGTCGGCCCGCAGGCTGGGCGAGACCGGAAGGCGCTCCAGGCTGATGACGCTGGTGGGGAGGGGCGCCGGTGTTGAGGCGGCGCCAGGATTGGCCGCGGTGTGGCGCGCGTTCTGAACGGCCAACTCGTCATCGCAGCGCCAACCCGCCTCCGGCGGACTTCCAGCGGCGGCATATACCCGCACTGTGAACGGAGCGGTGGAGAACTCCCGATAAAGAGCCCCCAGGCGGTAGGAGTCGGCGCTGGCCTGGTAACACCAGTCCTGACCATAGGCGATCACGGGCCGAGGCAGCCAGCCCACCTCGCTGGGGACGAGTTGCCCCAGTTCCTGGGGGTAGCTCCCCGTGCGGGCGTGGAAGCGTTCGATGGCGCTGCGGAGCCGGGCGGCGCGGTCTTCCGTGATCCGATGGTGGATGAAGCTGTAGTCGTAGACCAGCAGCGTCCCGGCCACCAAAGTCGGAACGGCGGCCGCATAGATCAGCCCAGCCAGCCGGCGCCAGCCGGAGGTGGCTAGGCTGATGAGCATCCCGGCCCCGATCGCGGCCACCAGGGACTCCAGCCCGAACGCGAACGCCCGCACGCCATCATCGGCCTGGTCCCAGATCCACAGCCACACCAGCGTGTAGACAAAGCCGCCCAGCAGCAGGCCGGCCAGCGCCAGCCCGCCGGCAACCGGTTGCCAGGTGGTCCGGCCCACTGGCGCGGACGCGGGCAGGGGCCGCAACGCGGTGACGAGCGCCAGCGCCGCCGCCCCAAGCACAAGGCCCGGCACGGCCAGATACAGGACCACGCTCAAGACGGACAGCCAGGGCGGAAGCGCCGGCGGCAGTTCGCTGGGCACCGGCAATGCCCCAACGCCGGCGGCGTTGAACAGCGCCAGGCTTGCCAGCGCGGCCAGAGCGGCGAGGGCAGGCCGGCGCGCGCCCGCCGTCCAGATGTGCGCCAGCATGCCGGCGGCCGAGAGGCAGGCCAGCGTCAACAGGGTCGTCTCTATGTCAGGCCCGCCGGGCCTGAGTACTTCCGCCGCGATCGTCACAATCGCGGCCCCCGCTATCAGGCCGGCCGCTAGAAGCGACACGCCTCTTTCTTGGGGGCTGAGGTCGGTCAACCCAACACGCTGGATCAACACCGCGGCCAGCGCGCCGCAGGCGGCGGGCGCCAGCAGCACGCCTATCCGGATCCCGGGCCCGGGCCTGAGCCAGCCTTCGGCTAGGATGGCGGCCAGCAGCCCCAGGCCGCACCACAGCAGGAGCCGGAAGCGGCGCCGCCTGGCATCCGGGTCGCCGGCCCGGCTCACGAGCATCCCGGCCACCACGATCAGCACCGCCGGGAGCGCGGCCGGGAAGAACAGGGTGCTCAACATGGCGCAGGCCTCGAGCCGTGAGTGTTCCAGCCGGGCAGCGGGTCTCGCCTGGGGAAAACGCGAGTTGCTGGGGTGGGGAGGCGTAGGCCGGAGATGAGTAGCATGGCGTTAATATGTAGCCTGGCGACATATCGCTCGGTTACATATTAACTTTGTCGCCGGCCCAGGTCAAGTGACCTGGGTACTAAGCCGCGATTTTCGTGAGCGGGTCGCCGACCCGGATAACGCCGGCCTGAACGATGCGGGCGTTGAGGCCGCGCAGCCGCAGTTCTTTGTGAGGCGGCGCGTTGACAAAGCGCAGCGCGTCCGACCCAAAGCGGGCAGCGAATTTGTCACAGCCGGTGTGCGGCAGGGCGGTGACCTCCACCACGGCCTGGCCGATCCGCAGCCGCGTCCCCGGTGGGAGGTTGGCCACGCTCAGGTCGTAATCGACGTACAACTGGTCGCCGGCCAGCGGCCAACGGTCGCGTACTTGCGCCAGAAGCGCCGCCACCCGCGCATTCATCACCGTCAACTGCATATCCGGATGGGCCGCGCCCTCCGCGGTGCGGGCGCTGCCGCGCGTGCCCCAATTGTCGCCCACCAGCCCGACGCGCAGGTCGAGGACCCCTTCGGCCAGCACTTCGCGTTCGCCAACCGCGGGCCGGCGCACGATGAGTTCCAGGACGCCGGCTGACTGGGGTGATTGGCGGATGTGATCGAGGCCGCGCGCGAGCTCGGCGGCGGTTAAGTGCCTGACGTTGTCCATGGCCTGCCTCCTTGTGCCCGTATCTGGGTCGCTGAGCGAGACCGCGCCTCAGTCCGTAGAGTCGCCGACACAGCATTCCACCTGGAGGTTGTCTGGGTCGCGGAAGCACCCGGGCTCACCCTGGCCGTCCGGGTCAAGCTCGATTCCGGCCGCCTCACGCGAGCCGCCAACGCGTGACGTCTTTGGGGAACGCCTGCCAGGCGAACACGTGGCGCGGGCGAAACACATACGTGCCGGCGGGGTTGGCCGCGTAGTCCTCGGGTTTGGGACCATAGCCGTATTTCCGCCGGGTCGCCTCCGCCAGGCGGACGGCGAGGGCGTTGTCCGGGGCGCCCAGCGGTTGGGCGTCCCCGTGCAGGATGACGACATCGCTGCCGCTTTCCAGGTGGATGCAGACGGCGGGGTTGGCCGCCAGATTGCGATGGCGGCGTGTCGCCGGGCTGCCGCCGAAGTAGAGTTGGTCGTCCAGCCAGACGCCATCGACCGGCGTCGCGTGGGGGCGGCCATCCGGGCTTACGGTGCTGACCCAATAGCAGTGGGCGGCGGCCATTCGGTCGGAGACGTGCTGCCAGGGAAGCAGGCCCTCGGTGGTCTTGGGGATGCCGTAGTCCGGACCCGGAGAGCGCGGGCGATCGACGCGCCCGCGCTCGTGCATCGGGGCCCCCTTGGGTTGCGCTGTCTTGCGGTTCGTCATGGCCAGCCTCCCTCTGCGCTAGATGCGCGGAGCAGCCTCCAATGGCCGCCGGCTTTTCGGATATTCTATATCCATTTTTGGCTGGCGAGCAGCGGCCATCTCGCGGGGTCCATTGGCCGTTAGGCACCCTCCGGCCGGGCGGACGCGGGCCGCTTACGGCTGCTCGGTGGCGAGGTGGTCGCGGAAGTACCGGCGCCACGGCCCGCAGCCGTCAATGAAGGGCTGCATCAGGGCGCGCTCCGCCTGGACCGTGTGCATCAAGTCGTGGCCCGCCCATTCGTGCAGCAACTCGCTCAGAGTGACCGGCCCTAGTTCCTGGTGCCGGGCCTGCCGGTCCAGATCGGCCCGAGTGAGCGTCTCGATCAGGGCCAGGCTGTCCGTGCGCAGGGCCGCGAACTCGGCCGCCAATTCCGCTGGCGCCTTCTGGGCCGCGACCGCGCCCTGACGATCGGGATCATAGGCGGCGAAGTCCTGGCCGGCCAGCAGCGCCCGGACGCGCACCGGGAAGACTGTGCGCTCAGCTTCCAGCAAATGCCGCAGGCAGTCCAAGGCCGACCATTCACCGCGCGCGGGCGCGGCCTGGAGGAGCGGGGCGGTGACGAGTTGCGTCAGTTGGACCCAGCGCAGCGGCGTGGTCTTCAGCACGGCGGGCGCTTCCAGCAGAATGTCGTCCATGGTCGTCTCCTAACGGGCTGAGTGGGCTGATCGGCAGTCCCCCAGTATACGCCGTCCCGCGGCCGCCAACTGCTAAAATGGCGGCAGCGGCGTGAGTCCTCCGTCCACAGACCAGTCAGCGTTTTCCAGCCGCACCCGGCGAAGGATAATCCTGGTGACCTTTGCGCAATGGTTGAAGCGCCTGCGCGCCGAGCAGGACCTGACTCAAGAGAAGCTGGCTGAGCGCATCGGCTGTGCCACTCCGACCCTGCGCGCGTTTGAGACCGGGCGCCGGCGCCCGTCGCGTGCGATGGCCGAGCGCCTGGCGGACTGTCTGGCCGTGCCTGGCCCAGACCGCGCCGAATTCCTGCGCCTGGCGCGGCTTCCGCCGGAGGCACAGCCGGCGCGCCCGTCCCCGGCGGCAGCGCCGCGCCCAAACCTGCCAGCGTTCGGGACGGCCCTGATTGGCCGCGGTGCCGAAACCCGGCAGCTGGTCGAGATGCTCCAGGAGCGCGGCTGCCGTTTGGTCACCGTCGTCGGCCCGGGCGGCATCGGCAAGACGCGCCTGGCCCTATCCGTGGCCGCCGAGCTGGCCGGGCGGTTGGCCGATGGCGCCGTCTTTGTTTCGCTGGCGCCGATCGAGTCGGCGCGCCATGTGCCGGCGGCCATCCTGGCTGCCCTGGGCGGATCGAATCCCGGCTCGGTTGACCCGTGGCCGCAATTGCTGGCCGCCCTGGCCCCGCGCCAACTGGTGCTGGTGCTGGATGGCTTTGAGCACCTGCTCTCTGGCGCCGCCGATGCCACGCTGCTGGTGAAGGCGGTGTTGGACTGCGCGCCGGAGGTCCAGCTCGTCGTCACCTCGCGCGAGCGCCTGCGGGTGGGCGGCGAGCATGTGGTGGAATTGGCCGGCCTGTCGCTGCCGACGGCCGGTTCGCCCACCGAGCACTCGGAGGCCGTGCTGCTGTTCCTGGAGCGGGCGCGCCAGGTGGTGGGCGATTTCGTCCTGACGCCGCAGAACGCCGCCGCCGTCACGCGCCTGTGCCAGTTGGTGGAGGGCTTGCCGTTGGCGATCGAGCTGGCCGCCGCCTGGGTGCGCGCGTTGACGCCGGCCGAAATCGCGGACGAGATCACGCGCAGCGCCGACTTCCTGGCGCTGGCCGACCGCGACATGCCGGCCCGCCACCGCAACATGCGCGCCGTCTTCGACCACTCCTGGGCGCTGCTTAGCGCGGCCGAGCGCTCCGTCCTGGCCCAGCTCTCGGTCTTTCGCGGCGGCTGCAGCCGGGACGCAGCCGAGGCGGTCGCCGGGGCGACGCTGCCGCTGCTGGCCGGGCTGATCGACAAGTCGCTGGTGCGGCGCACCCAAACGGAAACGCGCGCCCGCTACGATCTGCACGAACTGGTCCAGCAATACGCGGCTGCGCGCCTGGCCGAGGAAGAGGGCGCGGAGCTGGAGCCGACGCGCCAGCGTCACCTGGCCCACTTCGCCGCCCTGGCGGCGTGCGCGGCGCCGCAGTTGTACGGACCCGAGCAGGCGGACTGGCTGGCGCGGCTGGCCCAGGAGCACGAGAACTTGCGCAAGGCATTGGAGTGGGCGCTGGGGACGGGGGCGGCGGCCCGCCCGGAGCGGGTGGCGCAGGGCCTGCGTCTGATGGTGCACCTGGACCGCTATTGGCAGGGGCGCGGCAACCTGCGCGAGGGTATCCGCTGGCTGGAGCGCGGCCTGGCGCACGCCCCGGACCTGGCGCCGGGCGATCGGGCGGCTGCCCTGAACCTGTGGGGCTGGCTGTTGAACCAGCAAGGCGATCATGCGCGCGCGCGGGCGCTGCAGGAAGACAGCCTGCGGTTGTTCACGGCCGCCGGCAACCAGGCCGGGATGGCGACGGCGCTCGATGCCCTGGGCGATATCGCCTGGTCGCAGAGCGACTTTGCGGCGGGCGAGCGCTGCTACGCGGAGGCCCTGGCCCTGCGGCGGGCGCTCGGTGACCAGGCCGCGATCGGTTTGTCCCTCTACAGCCTGGGCCGCCTGCATGTCGATCATGGCTCGACCGAGGCTGCCCGGCCACTGCTGGACGAAGCGGTGGCAGTCTTGCGCGCCTGCGCTGACCGGCGCGGGGTGGCGTTGGCTCTGAACGGGCTGGGACGGCTGGCTCTGCGGGAAGGCCGGCCGGCGGCGGCCGCGGCGCCGCTGCGCGAGGCGCTGCGCGTCTTCGACGCCCTCGGCAATCACGTCGATGTCGCCGAGTGCCTGGAGGAACTGGCCGTGGTGGCGGCGGCGGGCGGCCATCCAGGCCGCGCCCTGTCCTTGGCTGGGGCGGCGGAAGCCCTGCGCGAGCGCCTCGGCCTCTTCCGGCCCACCGGACCGCTGGATTGGGTCAGCGGCCAGTTGCCGCGGGAGCGCGCGCCGGCGGAGTGGGCGGGCTTCTGGGCCGAGGGGCGCGCCCTGGCGTTGGAGCAAGTTGTGGCGCTGGCCCTGCTGGAGGGTTAAACGAACCGGCCGGCCGCGTGCCACTGGCACGCCGACCGGCCCGGTTGCTCGTCAGGTTCCGGCGTCAAGCCGGGCTCGTCAGGTCTCGCGCACGTCCAGGATCGTGCCCGCCACCGGGCGCACTGCTTCCACCAGTTTGTCCAGCGGGACGTCCTGAACTTTGAAGGTGACGTCCCAGTGCGTGCCGCTTTCGCCGGTCGCTTCGCGGAAGCCCAACCCCACGATGTCGCCGCCGACGCCGAAAATGGCGCCCGTGATCTTGGCCAGCGTGCCCTTGGCGCCCGGCACCGAGATGGTCAGGCGCACTCCCCGCCGCCGGCCGCCCAGCAGTTCCAGCAGCGACTTGAACAGGTCGGTCTCGGTGATGATGCCGACCACGGTCTGGCCGCGCACCACCGGCAGGCCGCCGATCTTGCGATCCGCCAGGAGACGCGCCGCCTCCTCCAGCGGGGTGTCCTCGGTCACCGTGATCACGTCGCGGGTCATCACTTCGGCGATCTTGAGCTTGGCCAGCAGCTCCGTGATCTCCCAGATCGCCAAAGACGTGGCCGGCGACGGCGACGCCAGCAACAAGTCCTTGTCGGACACGATGCCCACCAGGTGACCGTGGTGATCCACGACCGGAAAGCGCCGGACCTTGCGGTCGCGCATCAGGCGCAGGGCCTCCGGCAGGGACGTGTCCGGGAAGACGGTCACCGGATTGGTAGTCATGCGGTCTCGTACGAGCATTACGGCCTCCTGTGGGATGGGTGCTCGCGCTATTTTAAGGGCTTTGCCCGGTCTGACAATACCCCGCTGCGCCAGGCTAGCGCGCCAGCGGGATCACGTAGAACAAGATCGCAAAGAAGTGCAGGCCGCTGCCGAGCAGGACGAAGACGTGCCAGATGGCGTGGTGAAAGCGCAGCCGCCGCCAGACATAGAACAGGCTGCCCAGCGTGTAGGCCGCGCCGCCGCCGAACAGCAGCGCCAGCCCGCCCGGCGCCACCGTCTCAAACAGCGGCTTGATGGCGATGATGGCCACCCAGCCCATGGCCACGTACGGGAGCGCCGTCACCAGCGGTTTGAGGCGGATCAGCCTGCTTTGCAGCAGAATCCCCAGCCCGGCCAGCCCCCAGATGAGGCCGAAGATCGACCAACCCCACGGGCCGCGCAGGTTGACGAGGGCGAAGGGCGTGTAGGTGCCGGCGATCAGCAGGAAGATAGCGGCGTGGTCGAAGTGACGCAGGACGGCTTTGGCGCGCGAGACCGGGACGCTGTGATAGAGCGTCGAGGCCGCGTACAGCAGGATCTGGGTCGCGCCGTAAATGCTGCAGGCGACGATGTGCCAGACCGTGCCGAAGAGGCTGGCGAAGGCGGTCAGGACGGCCAGGCCGGCGATGGACAGGACCACGCCGATGCCGTGGGTCACGCTGTTGGCGAGTTCTTCGGCCGGGCTGTAACGGGGCAGGCTGAGCTGAGTGGTCATTGCGGTTGCTCCAACGGCTGTCCGCCTTGAGCGCGTTCGGCCCACAACAACTGCAGGCGGTGGTAGCGCGCCTCCGCGGCCGAGAAGCCGAGCGCCTCGACGACCTCCTCCGGGCGGCCGGTGGCCCCCTCGCGGGCCGCCAACTGCATGCTCAGGGTGTGCGTCGTTTCGGCTGAGGTCAGCCGGGTCAAGGCCTCGATCAAGGGCCGCAGGTCATAGGCCTTGTCGCGGCGGACGCGGGGGACTGCCGTCTGGCTCAGCAGGTCAGCCAGGCGCGCGTCCACGGCCGCCGGGCTGAGCGGGCTGATCACATCAACCCGGTAGCGCGCCGAGCGCATCAGCGCCTGCAGCGGCGCGGCGTCCAGCGGGGCCTCGCCCACTTGCAACACCTGCAAGCCGGGCGGTGCCACGGTCGTCAGCGCGGCGCAGACCGCGTCCAGCGGCCGCGCGGCCTCCAGCCAGATATCGGCGACTTCGCACTCACTGGTGAAGCCCAGCGGCAGGGCCGCCGCCAGTTGAATCTTAGGTTGGCGGTGATAGCCCTGGGAATAGGCCAGCGGCAGATCGGCGCGGCGGAAGGTCCGCTCCCAGGCCAGGTGCGTATCAAGATGGCCGGTGTACTTCATCGCCGCGGTCTTAGCGAAGGTGACGCGTAGGCGCTGCATGTGACCGTTATTATAGCCCGAGGTGGTTCCTGCCGACGCGCCGACGACCAAGCCGGGACGCAGCGCGCCGTCAGGCGGCCGCCCGGCTCACGGCCAGCGCCAGACACTGATCGGCGCGCAGAGCCATGCAGTTGACGCCCTGCACGACGCCTTCCTTGGCCGGGATTTCGCCGGCTTTGAAGCGGATGATCTTGTTCTGCTGGGACAGGATGAAGACGTCATCGGCCTCGTCCACGGCGGACGCCCCGATCAGGGCGTCCGTCTTGAGTGCCAGCTTGCCGCCCGCGCCCGGCGCCTTGTTGGCCGCGAAGCCGGACATCAGCCGGATGGTGCCGCGGCCGTCCGCGCCGACCAGCAGGACGCCGGTGTCGCCGAGAGCGGCGGGCCGCACGGCCGTGATCGCGACGACGCTGTCGCCGGCCTCCAGCCGCAGGCCGGGGCCGCCGGGCGTCGGCACTTGCTTGAGCGGGAAGCGCACCGCCAGGCCGCGGCGGGTGGCCAGGAACAGATCAGAGTCGCCGCTGGGCGCCCAGCAGGCCGCGGCGGGGGCGCCGGCCTCCTCCGGCCGAAACACGGCCAGGCCGGCCCGCATCGTCTCGCTGAAGAGGTGGCCGGGCAGGGCGCGCACAAAGCCCTGCTGGCTGACCACGGCCAGGTGTCCCTGGGTCTGGGCCGGCACGGCCACGGCCCAGTGCTCGCCCTCGGCCAGTGGCACCGAGACCATGAAGGGCTGCGGCCGGGTGCGCACCGCTATGGCTTCGTCGAGGAAATAGACCGGCAGCCGGAAGGCGCGCCCGCGGGAGGTGAGGACCAGCAGGTCGGAGCGCTCTTCCGTGATCAGCAGAGCCGCGGCCGGGTCGTCGTCGGCGGCTTCCACGTCGAAGACGCCCATGCCGCCGCGCCGCTGGCGCAGGTAGAGGTGGCGCGGCGTGCGCTTGCCCAGGCCGCTGCGCGTGATGACGACTACATTGCGCGTGGTCGGCGGCTCGCTGGGCTCCAGCGGCGGCAGGGCCTCGGCCGCGTCGCCCTCGGCGCCGGCCTCGGCTGCGAAAGCGGCCGCCTGCAGCCGCGCATTCTCACTCTCCAGCCAGGCGATGTAATCGCGGACTTCGGACGAACTCTGGCTCAGGTCGGGACGTTGCATGCCGGGTCGCGCCTCCAGGGCAAAACGGGTGCCGTGGCCGGCGCGCCAGGCGGCGGCTACGGCTGACCGAAGACCAGCGTGTAGTAGTTGGTCCACTCCGCGCTGGCGCTGACCGCATAGGCCACGCCGATGTCGGTGGCCGTCGGGAACAGAATATTATCATGGTGGATCTGGCTGTTCATCCACCAATCGAAGGCGTCGGCCGGGGTGCCGCCGTAGTAGACGTTCTCGCGCGAGCTGCGGGCGTTGCCGCCATAGCCGGATTGGGAGATGCGCTCCTGAAAGGTCGTCCCGTCCGAGCCGCGATGCGGATTGATGCTGTTGATGCCGTTGCAGGCCATGTCCTGGGCGTGACGCCAGGCGGCCTCGCTCAGGGCCGGGTTAACGTTCAGCGGCGCCAGCCCGTTTTGGGCGCGCGCGCCGTTGATCTGGCTCAGGAGTTGAGCTTCGCCGGCCGTGTTGCGCGTGGTCCCGCAGGCGCCGCCGCCGCTGCCGCCGCCGCTGCCGCCAGACGCGGTCGCGCCGGCGCTCGCGCCGCCAGCCCCCCAACTGACGTCGATCCACACCCACAGCGCGCCCGTGGCGGGCACACTTAGCCCGAAGCGTTGGCCGGCCGAGTTCTGGAACATCCAGCGGCCGATGTGGCTGCCGCCGTCGGCTGGCGCCGCCATGTCCACGGTGATTTCGACGTATTCGTTCGGCTTGACGGTGGGCAGCGCGGTGGAGAGCGGCGCGCTCATTTTGTCGCCGCTGTCGAAGACCAGGGTGTAGCCCTGCCACGCGCAGGTGCCGGCGTTCTGCACGCGCCAGGTCTTCTGGAACTTCTCGCCGGGATCAAACACCGTATGATCGGGGACGGTCACGTCGCTGTCGAACGCGGCCTTGTCGACGCAGTTGGCGGGTTGCGCGGCCGCGGGGGCGGTGGTGGGCACCGCCGTCGGCGCCGGCGCGTTGGTCGGCGCGGCCGTCGGTTCGGGTGTGGGGCTGGGCGCCGCCTGCGTGGGCGTGGCCGCGGCGCTGGTGGCGGGCGTGGCAGTGGGGGCTGGGCCGCCCGGCGCGCCCGCCAGGTTCAAGGTGGTGCTGAGGCCGTTGACGACCACCACGTAATCGCCGTTGGGCAGGCCGGCGACGTCAAGCGACACCTGGCGTTCGAACGGGGCCGCCACCGCCGCGCACGCGGCGCCCGCCGGGCGCGTCGTCGCCACCGTGACCACGAACGTCTGGCCGTTGCGCTCGGTCGCGATATCGGCCAACTCCGTGCAGGCATCCCCCAACGTACCCCGCACCGTCACCTGCGCCTGGGCGGACTGGACCGCCAGGGGCGCCACGGTCACCTGTTCCACCACGGCCAGTCCGCGCTGCGGCGGACCCGTCACGACCGTGGCCGTGGCTGGCGCGGCAGTGGGGTTGGCGCCGGAGCAGGCGGCTAGAAAGAGGCTGGCGATCAGGGGGATCCAGGCAAGCGGCAGGCGGGCGGGACGGCGCGTCATAGCAGGTTCCTTAAGGAGAATCAAAACACTCCCTTAAGACTGCCATGCTTGCCCGCCCGGCACAAGGGGACGGAGGTCATCCGATTCGCCTGAAAATTGGAAGGCCGTTAGGGCCTGGCCGGCGGACAACGGGCTCCGCTTAGAAACGGTAAGCCAGGAGGGGGACCAACATCTCATCCGGCGTGAGACCGCCGTGGTGGCCGCGATACTTCGCCTCTGGGCGGCTGCGGTCGAGCCAGTAGACGGCCTCACCCGGGGCCGGCAGGACCACCAGGTTGCCCAGGCGTTCCAGCAGGCGCGCCGAGACCGGGGGCGGCCCGAACAGACCGTCGGCCAGCAGGTCGGCGGTGCGGCGGACCACGCCCCGGCCGGCGAGGGCACGCGCCAGCCGGCTCTCGACTTCGGCCAGGTGCTCGTCCCGGATGTACAGGAAAGTGTCCCGCGGCGAGCCGCCGAACAGCAGCGGCTGGCCGCGCCGATTGGGCCGGGCCAGGGCGGGCAAATCGGGCAGGAGGGTGTTGAGGACGATGGCCGCCGCCGGGTCCAGGGTGGTCTGGCCGTGGTCGGCCGTGACCAGCAGCAGGGTACGCCGCGGCTGACCGCTGGCTGCGCGCAGGAACTCGTCCAGGCTGTGGAGCAGCGCGCGGACTTCAGCCCGCACTTGCGGCGAGGCCGGGCCGTAGTGGTGGCTGAGCGCGTCGATCGCGTCGAAGTACAAGAAGAAGTAGGCCCGGCCGCGCGCCGCTTCCCAATCCGCCCGCAGGTTCGTCAGTGCCTCCGGCCAGGTCGTGTAGGGCCGCAGGCGCGCGCCGCGCAGGACGTGCGTCGAGAACGCCGAGTGCGCGTAGGCTCGGCTCTGGTAGGCGTAGGCGGGCACGCCGGCCGCCCGGAGATCCTGATACACGGTCTGGGCCGGAAAGAGCTGGGCCGGCGTGATTCCGCGGCGTCGGAGCACGTCGCGCTCGGTCTCGCCGGCTGGGGAGAAGAGCAGCGGTGCGATGACGGCGTCCACGGCTGGCTCGTAGTAAAACCACTCATGGACGCCGCTGGCCGCGACGGGCAAGCCGGTGTGTACACAGGTCGTATGGGCGGCCGTGGTGGACGGGAACATGGACGTCATCTGGGAGACGACGCCGCCCGCCAGCATCTCGCGCAGGAAGGGGGCAGCCTCGGCGTGTTCCTCGAACAAACGCCAGCCGAAGGCGTCGATCAGGCACACGATGACGCGTTCGGTCCCGGTCTCGCCGTCCCAGGCCTCCGGCGGCAGCGGCAGCGCTCCGGCCCGGTCCGGCGCGCCCAGCAATCGCAGCACCGTGGCGGGCAGATGCGCGAAGCAGTAGCCGCCGTAAGCGGGGCGCACCTGGTCCGCGTTGACAGCGGCGAGGGATGCGCGGTTCAGCATGAACGCCGGCCGAGGTCCGGAGGCACGGCGCCCTAGCCCGGCTCTGCGGCGGCGTCCGCCTCAGCGCACTGAGCCAGGATGGCCTGCTTCAATTCCGCGTTGATGTCGAAGTGCCGGGCCAGGAAGGCCAGGATGGCGCGGGCGGCGGCGACGTTGTGCTCGTAGCCGGGCATGAAATAGGGCAGTTCATGCGCCACGGTCGGGAAGCGCCGCTCAAAGCGCCGCTCGCTCACGAACGGGTCGACGTGGGCGGGTCCGGCGCGTTCCACCCAGTGGGCGAGCTCCACCACGCGATCCACAGCGTAGCCCTGGATGAAGCGCGCCGCCGACAGCTTCTCGCCGCGCCGGTGGCGGCCGAGGCCGACATACAGGTTGGTGAGGGCTTCGCCCAGCAGCCACTCCACGCTGCGTTCGGCCGGCGGGGCGGGCGGTTCGGCCGGGCTGGCGAGCGCCTCGTCGATGCCGGCGCGCTTCCAGACGATCCGGCCCGGCGCGTACGGGATCTGGCGCAACTCCGGCTCCTCGAAGACCGCGAACTCGCAGAAGACATCGTCGGTGAACAGGGCCTTATAGCCGTCCGGCGTGTTCTGGAAGCTGTAGGCCAGCGGCCCGGCGGCGCGCAGCCAATCCAGATTGTGCAGGTAGCGGGCTTTGTGGCCGGGCTCGACGATCACAAAGAAGTCCAGGTCG
The DNA here is from genome assembly GCA_937952305.1 of uncultured Anaerolineales bacterium. GTDB lineage: Bacteria > Chloroflexota > Anaerolineae > Anaerolineales > UBA6663 > SpSt-583. The sequence continues at coordinate 36,315 of CALFZO010000158.1, forward strand.
GAGAAATCGTCCAGGCGGTCAGTCTCGCGGCCGACCGAGCCGAGGCCGATGAGCGCCAGCGCGTGGCCGGTGCGTTCCAGGGCGCGGCCGATGTCATCCAGGCGGTTGAGCAGGAAGTGACGGGGCGGATGGGCGGGCATGGCGGGTAGGGTGGCAGGAGCGCGGCTCAATCCGCGCGCACGTAGATGGACAGGTTGCGATAGGGCCGCCCCTGTCCGTCGGCGCCGGATTGGACGATGGTCAGGCGCCGGCCGTCGGCGGAGAGGACGCGGCTGGCGTGGTTGACGACCTGGCCGTCTTTCAGCGCGGTGCTGTCCAGGCGGCGGTCGTCCACAAATACCGACACGACGGTGTCGACCGCCGAGCCGCCCGCGTAGGGATGCGGCTGGCCGTCGGGGAGCAGGCTGTAAGCCAGGTGGTGGGCGTGGCCGTCGGCGCCTGTCCAGCGCATACTCACCTGGAAGCCAGCGCCCTCGGCCCGCAACTCATACGTGCCGTTAAGCGGCGCCAGGCCGAATTGGTAGTCGCTGTAGGCCGGGTCGAGGTGCCAGGTGCCGAAAAATGGGTCGCGTCGGGTCAAGCGAGTTTCCCCTCACAAGCGGGTCACGTTAACGCGATTATCCCCGTTTCCGGGCTTCCCGGCAATTTGCCATGGGAGGTCAGAGTGGGTGCCCAGGCGCCGGTCACCTGGACGAGATCGGCCCGCAGCGCGCGCACAGACCGGTCCCGGTCCACCGCTGTGCGCCTCGACCCGAGGTCCGGGGCCTTAGTCGCCGGCGACCGGGAGCTCCAGGTGGATGGGCTCGGCCGCGGCTGGCCGGCCGCGCTGGTGTTTGGGCTTCACCTCTGGGCACTCCCAGGCCTCGGCCGGCGTCTGCTCGCGCAGGCCCGTGAACTTGGGCAGGATGCCGCAAGCGAAGCAGCGCTCGCGGCAGTCCACGCGCGTCTGGCCGCGCAGGCTCCAGCGGTAGTCCTCCGCCAGATACTGCTTTTTGACGGCCACGTCGATGTGGTCCCAGGGGAAGGTCTCATCGATCAGGCGCGGGCGGTGGGTGTAGAAACGCGGGTCCAGGCCGCAGGCCGCGAAGGCGTCCTGCCAGGCTTGAAAGTTAAAGTGCTCCTGCCAGGCGTCGAACTTGGCGCCGCGCCGCCAGCCCTCCAGGAGGACGCGGCCCAGCCGGCGGTCGCCGCGCGAGAACCAGGCCTCCATCTGCGTCTCCCGCGGGTTGTTCCAGCTCAGCTTGAGGCCCGGTCCGCGCAACTCGCGTTTGAGCAAGGCCTGCTTGGCCTCGATCTGCTCGATCGAGTCGCACGGCACCCATTGGAAGGGCGTGTGCGGTTTGGGCACGAAGGTGCTCACGCCGGCGTGGACGGTGGCCTTGTTGCCCAGGAACCGGCGCCCCTCCCACAGCACCTGCTTGCACAGGTCGGCGATGGCGCGCACGTCGTCCAGGGTCTCGGCCGGGTGGCCGATCATGAAATACAGTTTGACCGTGGTCCAGCCGCGCTCGAAGACGGCCCGGCAGGCCTCCAGCAGTTTCTCGGTGGAGATCGGCTTGTTGATGATCTCGCGCATCCGCTCGGTGGCGGCCTCCGGTGCGAACGTGAAGCCGCCGCGCTTGCTGTCCTTGAGCAGTTCCATCAGCTCTACGGACGCGGTCTCCAGCCGCAGCGACGGCAGCGAGACTTTCAGGTTGCGCCCGGCGAAGCGCTCGCCGACCTGGCGCACCAGCTCCAGGATGTCGTCGTAGTCCGACGACGACAGCGACAGCAGCGCGATTTCTTCGAAGCCCGTGTTGCGCAGGCCGGCCTCGAGCGCGGCCAGCACCTGCTCCACCGGGCGCTCGCGGACCGGGCGCGTGATCATGCCGGCGTGGCAGAAACGGCAGCCGCGCGTGCAGCCGCGCATGATCTCCACTGGAAAACGATTGTGGACGGTGTTGATGTAGGGGACGATGAGCTTGGTCGGCGGCGGCGGCAGGAGCGGGACGATGCGCTTGAGCACCTTGGCCGGCGCTTCGGGCGTGGCCGGCAGCACGGCCGCGACGGTGCCATCTTCGTTGTAGAGCGGCTCGTACAGGGCCGGCACGTACACGCCCCAGATCTGGGCCAGCGCCTGGAGCAGGGCGGCCTTGTCGCCGCCGGAGGCCTTCCAGCGTTGCAGCGTCCGCGTGATGTCGAAGAGTACGTCTTCGCCCTCGCCGATGACGAAGGCGTCGATGAAGTCCGCCATCGGCTCCGGGTTGTAGGCGGCGTGGCCGCCGGCGACAACCAGCGGGTGGCGGCGCGGGTCGCGCTCGGCCGCCAGCACGGGCAGCCCGGCCAGGTCCAGCAGGTTGAGGACGTTGGAGTAGAGCTGCTCGTACGGCAGCGACAGGCCGAGCAGGTCGAAATCACGGACCGGGTGCTTGGTCTCTAGCGAGTAGAGCGGCACCCCGGCGGCGCGCAGGGCCGCCTCCATGTCCGTCCACGGGCTGAAGGCGCGCTCCGCCAGCATGTCCGGGCGCTGATTGACCAGGTCGTACAGAATCGCCAGGCCGAGGTTGGGCGTGCCGAGGTCGTAGATGTCCGGGAAGGCCAGGCAGACGCGGGTTTGGATGGCGGCGTCGTCCCAGTCCTTGACGACCGAATTCAGCTCGCCGCCCGTATACCGGCCGGGTTTGCTGACGTTGGGCAGGATGCGGTCCAGGGCCAACTCAATTTGCGCGGGGGTCATCGGCTACTTCCTTGTATACCTGATAGAAACTGTCTGAAATTCATTATAACCCTGCTTGTCCAGGCTTTGGGGCTCGCAACATTGCCGACGAGCGGGTAGGGCACCGCGAAGTCGTTTTTGGATTGACGCGCGCCGCTGGCGTATGCTATACTCTCGCCGCTCTAGCCCCTATCGTCTAGTGGACCAGGACGCGGCCCTCTCAAGGCCAAAACTGGGGTTCGAATCCCCATAGGGGCACACCGGCGCAGCTCTTTGGCTGCGCCTTTTTGTTTCCAGGCGATCCGCGGGCGGGCGGCCTATAGCTGGGAGAGGATGACCGGCCCGGTCTCGGTGATCGCGATGGTGTGCTCGAATTGGGCCGAGAGCGCGTGATCGGCCGTGACCACCGTCCAGCCGTCTTTGAGCAGCTTCCAATCCGGGCCGCCGGCGTTGATCATCGGCTCGATGGTGAAAATCATGCCCGGCCGCAGACGCGGCCCCTGGCCGGCCGGGCCGGTGTGCGGCACCGACGGCGGCTCGTGAAGGTTGCGGCCGATGCCGTGGCCGCCCCAGTCGTGGACCACGCTGAAGCCGTGGCTCTCGGCATAGGCCTGGATGACGGCGCCGACGTCGCTCAGGTGCCGGCCCACCTGCGCGGCTGTGATCCCGCGCCGCAGACATTCCTGCGTCACGTCCAGCAGCCGTTGGGCTTCCGGTGCGATGGCGCCCACCGGGAAGGTCACGCAGGCGTCGCCACAGTAGCCGTTGTAGCGCAGGCCGATGTCGATGCCGACGATGTCGCCGGCTTTTAGGAGGCGCTTGTCCGGCAGGCCGTGACAGACCTCGTCATTGACCGAGGCGCAGATCACGCCCGGGAAGGGCGGGTGGCTGGGCGGGTTGCCGCGGTAGCCCTTGTACAACGGCTGGGCGCCGCGTTCCTTGATCAGGGCGGCGACCTGGTGATCCAGGTCCAGCAGACGCACGCCCGGCTGGATGGCGCCTTGGAGCAGATCGAAACACTGGGCCACGAGCCGGCCGGCTTCGCGCATCGCGGCGAGGTCGGCGGCCGACTTCAGGCTGATGTTCTGCGGTTTGGGTTGGGAGAATATCACGGCGATGACCTTGTGGGCAGGCGGCCATTATACCGCCAGCCGCGGGCACCGCGTCATCCGGCGCGGCGCACCCGCCAGATCTCGAAGCGCTCGTCGTCGAAGCCCTTGAGCGTGGTCATGTCCGGGGTGGCGCGCAAGCCGTTGACGGGGTCGGCCAGCAGGGCGGCCACTTCCGGATCCTGGCGCACTACCGTGGACAGCACCACCTCGCTGCCGTCGGAGAGCTCCACCAGGCGCGAGGCCGCGTTCACGGTTGAACCGAAGTAGTCCAGGCGCTGGTTCAGGGCCACGCCGATGCACGGCCCGGAGTGGATGCCGACCTTGAGCAGCAGCGGCCGCAGCGGTTCGGCCGGCGCGGCCAGGGTGCGCTGCGCGCGCAGGATGGCGCGCACCGCCGCCGCCGGCCGGCGGAAGACCGCCATGACGGCGTCGCCGATGTTCTTGACGATGGCGCCGTCTTCGGCCGCGATGGCGTCACGCAGCACGTCGAAGTGGTTCATCACCAGCCCGAAAGCCGGCGCGTCGCCGATCTCGCGGTACAGGCGCGTGGAGCCGCGCAGATCCGTGAACAGCACGGTCAGGCTGCCGACCGAGATCTGCTCGCCGGGGCGCAGCGCTTCGTTGGCGAACAGGTCGCGGAAGACCTGCAGGGCCGTGACGTCGGCGGCCAGCACGGCCTGGTCGCTCCAGGCCGCGCGCTCCAGGATCACGAGGTGCTCGCGGTCCGCGCCGTTGACGAGGCGCAGCGTGGCGCGCGCCGCCAGCGTTGGTTCGGCGGCCGGCCAGCCGGCCGGGTTCACGGGCACGGTCGCCGCGGCTTGCCCGTCGTCGGCGACGTTGAGAAACTGGCCGCCTGGCAGCTCCAGGGCGCGCAGACGGTAGCGGCCGGGCTCCAGGGCCGCGGTCAGGTCGCGCTGCTCACCGGGTTTGAGCAGCTGTTGGATGGCGATGTGCGGCGTCACCTGCGGACCGGCCACGCAGAACTCGGCCGCGACGACCGGCCGGATGGCAGCGTTCGGGTGAAAGGTGAGCTCCACCGAGCGCTCGAGGTTGGCCGTGTAGTCGATGTTGCAGGTGTCGCAATGCACGAGCGGGCGGCCGCTCACGTCACTCAAGGTGCCGGCCTGCAGTTGGGCGCCGCGGCAGTTCGGGCAGAGCACGTCCCAGCGGAAGTCCAGCAGGCCGGCGCGGGTGGCGCGCAGGCACAGCTCCAGCACCTCCCGGCGTGGCTTCCCCCACCGGTCGGCCAGCGTGTAAGGGCGCAGACGGGCCACCGTCTGGTCGTCGGCTTTCTCCAGCACTGTGAGCAACCGATCCACTAGGTCAGCCGGCTGGCCGGCCTGCGTCAATTGCGCGCGCGCGGCCGCCAGGCGTTCGCCGGCGCCGGGCGCTAACTCCACAAAGGCGGGCAGGTCCAGACGTGTGCCCCGGCTGGCGGCGGCCTGGTCGTAGCGGCGCACAGCGCGGTCAATCAGGCGGTAGTTGAGCAGGCCGATCTGGATGGGGATGGCGGGGACGCCCAGGAAGTTGGCGGGCGTGGCCCACACCTGATAGGTCAGGCGCGTCCCGTCGCCGGCTCGCGGCTCCAGTTCGGCCAGCATGCGGAACTCGGCCACGGGGTTGAGCGGGTGCGGCAGGTAGCGGCGCGCCACGCCGTAACGGACCGGGCGCACCCACTCAAAGGGCTGCTCGTCATAGTCCATGGCCACGCCGTAGATCGTCATGCGCAGCCGTCGGCGGGCGTTGTCCAAACGTTCGCCCTTGTCCAGCCGGTTCTGCACGGTCGGCAGGCCGCTGTCGTGGTTCAGGCGGTCGGTATCGGCGACGAAGGGCCAGAAGGCCTCGGGTGTTGAGCGCAGATCCCAGACCCAGCGGAAATGGACGGGACGATAGGCCATGGCGTGTTTGCCGACCAGGCAGCCCGGGAGCGTCTGGGCTGTGGATGGCCGAAGTATAGGGAAGGAGGACGCGCCACGCAACACCCGCTCAGGCGCCGCGCAAACGTTCCAGCAACGCGCCCAGCAGCCATGCCCCCCACGGGTTGGTCTCGAAGCCCACCGGCTGAGCGCCCAGGCCGCCGTCCAGGCGCAAAGTTGTCAGCCACACTTGCCCGCGGCCCAGGCGGAGCGCGCCCACATACTCGGCCCACAGCATCTGGCGCGCATCGAAGCGCCGCCAAACAGTGCGCACATCTACGGCCGGCACTATGCCTTCCAACTGCCGTAGGTCGATGGCGAAATCAGTGGCGACGCCGAAGAAGCGCAGGTCGGCGTGATAGTCGGGCGAGGCCCCGGCCGGCGGCACGACCTCCCAGAGCGGATCGGGCGCGAAGGTGTGGATAGCTTCGCGCCAGAAGGGGACGGAGACCGTAAAGCGGCTGTCGGGCTGACGCAGCCAGACGAGCGCGCGGGCGCCAGCGCGGACGCGGGCCAGCACGCCCTCATCTAATGCGTCGGCGACGAGCGGGAGGTCGTCGTCGGCGCCGGCGGCGTCAAGAAACTGCGTCTGGCGCGCGAAGGCCGCGAACGGGTGACGAAAGAGCAGACCCGTGGGCAGGGCGATGCGCTCGGGCAGGTGCGGCCGCGGGACCGCCCACAGCCGCCAGGTGTTAGCGGCCGCATCCCCCAATTGGGCGCGCAACTCCAGCTCCACCGGGCGCGGCCCGCCCGGCGCCGTGAAGGCCGCGCGGGCCAGTTCGGTGACCGTGCCGGCTGGGACCTCGGCCACGGCTGCCGTGTCAGCCGCCAGCAGCGCGCCCTCGGCCGTGCGCAGCTCCCAGCGCAATTCAGACGCTGCCCAGGCCGGGCCGCCGTTGGACACGCTCAGGCGGACCTCGGCGCGCTCGCCTTGCCACCACGTGAACGGGTCCTTGGGGTTGGGCCGATCGCCGCCCACCCAGCGCCGGCGCCGCTCGCGGTCCAGGCAGAGCACCACGTCGGCATTGAAGCGCCGCCACTCGACCGGGTCGAACTTGAGCGCGCCCGCGTCGTCGACCACGCCGGAGGTGGTGATGGGGGTATCGCTCCAGCCGGTCACCACGTAACCGCCAGTGGCGTGCTCGCGGCGCACGGTTTCCAGGATGAACTGGCGCACGGCCGTCGCCTGGCGGCGCGCTCGGGCGGTCAGGGCGCGGCCGCCATCCTCCACGCCGGCCGCCGCCAGACGCTGACGGTGCTCGCGCTGGTAACGGAAGTCGTCGCGGTCCAAGGCGGTGGGCGTGGTCAGCCACCAGGCCGCGCCCACCGCGTCGAAATCGCGCAGCGTGTCGGCGTCGCAGAACTCGCCGTACAGCCAGGGCTTGCGCGGCCGGCCGGCCCGCGCAAAGTGCTGGACCAGCGGCGCGAAGAAGTGCGGGTCGGTGTAGAAGTGGTAATCGTAAAAGTCCGCCAGCGCGGCTTCCACCCCGCCGTAGGCCTCGGCCGAGCCGCTGTTATCGCAGACCAGGCTGTCCGGGAACCAGGCCCGCGCTAGGGCGTGCAGGGCGCACAGGAAGTCGGCGTCGGCCTCGGCGTTCAGCTCACAGCCCAGGCTCAGGGCGACGATGGCCGGGTGGTGGTGGAGCTGGCGGAAGACGGCGGCATATTCGCTCAGGGCCAGGGCTTTCAGCGCCGGCGTCACCCGCGGCAGCCACAGCGGCATCTCCAGCCAGACCGGCTGACCGAGCCTGTCAGCGGCCGCAAAGAACGCGTCCGGCGGAACGTAGAGGCAGCATTTCCACAGGTTGAAGCCGAGAGCGCGGGCGGCTGCGAAAGCGGCGGCCGGGCCTGCGGGCCAGCGGGGCGCGATTTCAACCGGATCCCAGCCCCAGTCCAGCACGCCGCGGAGGTGCACAGGCCGGCCGTTCAACTGCGTCTGGTCGCTCAAGGCCGTCAGCGCGCGGAAGCCGAAGCGCCGCGTCGTCTGCGCCAGCGTGCGGCCAGCGGCGCGCAGCGTGAGCGTCAGTTGATAGAGCTCGACCTCCTCCGGCCAGAGCGCCGGCGCTGGAACGTCCAACTCAGCCGCGAAGGCGTTGCCGGAGACGGCCGCGGCCGCAGCCAGGCGCGATCCGGCGCGCGGCGCCGCCAGCCCAACCTCGACCTCAACCGGCCCGCTTTCGCCGAGCAGGGTGAAGGCGCCGGCGACGCGCACCTGCCCGGATACGTGAGCGTGGACACGGACCGAGGTGAAAGCGGCCTCGGCAAAGGCCAGGAGCCGCAGCGCCTGCCAGACGCCGCCGAAGGACGTACACACGTCCGGCAAGAAACCGGCCAGGGCCTCACGCAGCGGGAAGCGGCCGCCCGGTTTCCAGACCTCGAGCGCGAGCAGGTTGGCGCCGGGCCGCAGGTGCGGCGTGAGGTCCACCTGGAACGCGGCCCAGGCCCCGGTGTGCTCGCCCGCCACCTGGCCGTTGACGAGCACGGTGACGTGGTGGCTGATGGCGTCTGCGTCCAGGCGCACCGAGCGGCCGGTCCAATCGGGTGAGAGCGTCACGGTGCGCGTGTAAACGGCCGGTCCGTCGCTGATCTTATCGGGGTGATGGCTCTCCCAGGCGGCGGGGAGGCGGACAGGGTAAGTTGGTGTGAGACCGAGGCGGAAGTCCCAGGGCTGGTCGGTGAGGCCAAACGCCAGCGCGAGGTCGTTCTCCCAGACATCCATCAGTTGGGGTAGGGATCGAGGGAGGCGCCTGGGCGGGCGCTGGTGGGGTCGAGGTCGATCGTGAACTCCCAGACGCCGTGGCGCAGGTGGCGATCCACGTGTAAGCCGCTGCGCTCGATGAAGCGCAGGATCTGGGCATTGTTGGAGTGAATGGTCGCCACGAAGCGCCGCACACCGTGCGCGCGCGCGTACTCAACCAGGCGCCGGATCAGAATGGTGCCCAGCCCGCGTTTCTGGTAGTCATCCTGGACGACGATGGCGGCTTCGCCCGTCTCGCCGTCGGCGGGATCCACCAGGCTGTAGCGGGCGACCGCAATGATGTGTTCGGCGTCGTCCATGAGGCTGGTCGCGGCGATAGCGACGCGCGTGCGCCCATCCATGTCACATAGAAGGCGGGCCTCGGCATCCGTGATCGCGGTCCGGTACTCCAACAGGCGGTAGAAAATGCTTTGCGGAGAAAGCCGATAGAAGAAGGCTTTGATGCGCTCGGTGTCGTCAAGGCGCAGGCTTCGCACCTGGACCGGCGTTCCATCGCGTAATGCGATTGATTCTATCGGAAAAGTTGCCAAGGTGCTCATTGCCAGCCCTAATCTCTCATGACGCATCGCATTATAGCATCCCTTGACGCACCGCATTATAGGAGATTCAGTTGGCTTCGATATGTAATTCTGCGATGACGTTTGGCACTTCCCCACATGGTGAAACACTCACACACTACTATTGTAAAGTCCCTGCTGGCACCTCATCCACCGAACGAGGCTGGGCGGGTGCTGGCCGACCACTTGTCGCGCAGAGCAAACCCTGTCCAGTTGTTTCCGGTGGATGGGGCACTACTTAGGAGGCCGCCATGTTCAAGAACATCCTCGTACCGCTGGATGGGTCAGCGCTATCCGAGAGGGCACTCCTGCCGGCGATGACCCTGGGGAGTCAAGATGGGGGGCACATCACGCTGCTGCGGACGCCCGTCGTCGAAGTGACCATGGTCCCGACCGTGGAGTTCTTCGGCAACTACAGCCTGCGTGGATTGGATCAGGCCGTGGAGAAATCCCGGCACGAGGCGCGGGACTATCTGGAAGCGCTGCGCCGGACTCGCGCGCAGCCCAACGTGGTGCTGCATGCCGAGGTCATCGACGGCGACCCGGCCGAGGCGATCCTGGAGACGGCCGTGGCCCGCCACGCCGATCTGATCGTCATGTCCACCCACGGCTACTCCGGCATCACGCGCTGGATCATGGGCAGCGTCACCGAGCGGGTGTTGGCGCACGCGCCGTGCCCGGTCCTAATCATCCGGTCCGAAATCCCGTTCCGCAAGATGCTGGTCCCGCTGGATGGGTCAGACCTGGCTGAGGCCGCCCTGCGGCCGGCCCTGGACGTGGCCTCGGCGTTCCAGGCATCGGTCACTCTACTGCGCGCGGTCAAGGAGATGCCGACGCGCAATATCGAGGCCCTGGAGGACGTCGAGCACGGCCTGGGGCTGCGCGTGCAGGGTGAACTGGCCGAAGAAGCCGAGACCTACTTGAACGGCCTGGTGAAACGGCTGGCGCGGCCCGAGGTGCAGATCGCCGTGCGGTCCGGCCCGGCGCCCAGCGCCATCCTTGGCCAGGCTGAGGCGCAGGATGTCGATGTGGTGGCGATGGCCACGCATGGCCGCACGGGCACGCAGCGCTGGGTGTATGGCAGCGTGACCGAGAAGGTGCTGCACAACAGCCATCGTTTCGCGATGCTGGTGGTGCGGCCCAAGACCAGTTGAGGGCGAGGTCGGCGTCACGCGGCCAGGCGGACGAAAGCGACTTTTAGATAAGGGGTCTCCCTACGCGCAACCGGGAAATCCAACTCGGGCTCGTGGGTGGTGTGGGTGATGCGCGCCGGGAGTCCGTCCAGCCCGGCGCGCAGTTGTTGGTGGAAGGCGCGCACCGACAGCTCGGCGGCATTGGCGCAGGCGATGAGCCAGCCGCCCGGCGCCACCACCTGCGCCGCCCGGCGCGCCAGGTCCGCGTAGTCGCGCTGCACCGTGAAGCGGCCGCGCTTGGAGGTGGCGTAGCTGGGCGGATCCAGGATGACCAGGTCGAAGCGCTCGCCGCGCCGGGCCAGCCGCCCGAGCCAGTCAAGGGCATCGCCGAAGATGAAGTCGCGCGGAGCGGGCGCCAGCCCATTCAACTGGTAATTGGCCTGGCCCCACTCCAGGTAGGCGCGCGCCAGATCCAGGTTGACCACGCGCGCGGCGCCGCCAGCCGCCGCCGCCACCCCAAAACCGCAGGTATAAGCGAAGCAGTTCAAGATCATGCGGCCGGCCGCCTGCGCGCGCACCCAAGCGCGCGTCTCGCGCATGTCCAGGAACAGGCCCACGCTCAACCCCGCCCCCGGCCGGATGAGATAGCGCAGCCCGTTCTCACGCACCACGACTGACTCACACGCGGCGCCCCAGTGCGGGGCTGCGGGCGCCAACGCGGCGCGGTCGGTTGCGCTGAGGACGCTGGCCTGCGCGGGCCGGCGTTTGACGTACAGGCTGCGCGCGCCGACCCGGCGCGCCAGCGCCTCCACCCGCGCCAGCGGCGCCTGGTCGTCATACAGGTGCGCCACGAGCACATCCGCGAAGCGATCAACCGCCAGCTGCGGCAAGCCATCGGCCGCGCGGTGCAGGACGCGGAAGGCATCGGTCTCGGCCGACGTGAACAGCGGCGCGCGGCGGGTGAGCGCTTGCTCGATCAAGGGATCAGCCACAAGGCCAGTTGTATCACAAGGCCGCTCTCCGCCAAAACGGATTTCTAGTCCCCGCTATGCCCGATCAGGCCAACCTCCCGGCGAGTCGGCGGCTGGGCTACCGGCCTCTAACGCCGTGCCGCAATGGACGGCCTTTTGGACGGGTGCCTTTACGCTTCTCCAACCGATGGCGGCGCGCCGGCAGCCCTGATTAGGCGGTATCTCCTATCCAGCTTCCAACGTGGCCGTGTTAGCCTGAGCAGCAGGGATGGTCCCGCCATCTCTTCCAGCGCGCCATCTCCAGCGCGACCGCCAGGCCGATCGGCATCGGCCGCACCACGGGCAGTTGCGAATCCATTGAGGGGGGTCGCCGGCTGAGGGGCCGGCTTCCGCTACGGCCCCCTCTCCTTCCGCAAGGAGAGGGGGCTCGCCTGTCCCAGCCTGCCCACCGGCACCCCGCGCACTCACCGTTTTTCCTCCAGTTTGCCAAATGCCAGAGGCACGCCCGCGTCCGGGCGAGTTGGCGCGCGAACGGCCGCCAGCGAACGCGATCAAGTCGCTCCCCTACCGGCGATCAGGCGCTAACCGCTTGGCGCCGCAAACGGCGACGTTCTTCACTAACGGCGCGCCCGCGGCCGGGCTAGACTGAACGCATCGTCCGTTTCCCCTGACCGCGCTACGCCCATCCAATTGAATAGGAGGCCCTATGCCGACCGACCCCGACCAGTTGTTACTGCAGATGACGGCGAGCATCGTCGACGGCGAACCGGAGGACGCCGAGCGGCTGGCCCGCGAGGCGTTAACGCTGGGCCTGGACCCGCTGGACGCGCTCAATCGCGGCTTCGTCCCCGGCCTCGACGACGTGGGCCGCCGCTTCGGCACCGGCGAGCTGTTCCTGCCGGACCTCGTGCGCGCGGGGGCGGCCATGAAGCTGGCCTCGCAGATTCTGGAGGCGGAGCTGCTGCGGCGCGGCGCCGTCCGCCGGTCCGCGGGCGTGGTCGTCTTGGGGACCGTCAAGGGCGACATCCACGACATCGGCAAGAACCTGGTGGGCACGTTGTTGACGGCCAACGGCTTCACCGTGCACGATCTTGGCGTAGACGTGCCGTACGAGACATTCGCGCACAAAGCGGTCGATGTGCAGGCCGATCTGGTGGGCGTCTCGGCGCTGCTGACGACGACGATGGTGGGGCAGGCGAAGGTGATCGAGGCCCTGGATAAGGCCGGCCTGCGTACCCGCGTGAAGGTGTTGGTGGGCGGCGCTCCGGTGACGCGCGAGTGGGCGGGTCAGATCGGCGCCGATGGCTACTCCGAGGATGCCGGCGGCGCCGTGGTCGTGGCCAAGCAGTTGCTGGCCGGCGTGGCGGTCTGAGGAGGCGCTATGGCCATCATCTCCGTCTCCGACCGCAAACTGAGCGTCAACGTCCTGGACGAGGCTGCCGTCCGTCGCCTGCACACGGCGACGCTGGACGTGATCGAGTCCGTGGGCGTGCGTTTCCCCTCTGAACGCGCCCTGGCGATCCTGGCCGCGCACGGCGCCACGGTTGACGCCGCCACGCAGATCGCGCGTATCCCCGGCGCTGTGGTGGAACAGGCCTTGGCGCAGGCGCCGCCGACCTATACCCTGGCCGCGCGCGACCCCGCCCTGGCGCTGCCTCTGGACGGCCGGCACTCGTACTTGGGCACCGACGGCTGCGGCGTGGAGGTCCTGGACGCCTTCACCGGCGAGCGCCGGCGCTCCACGCTGCAAGATGTCTCCGACGCCGCCCGCGTGGCCGACGCCCTGGACGCTATCGCCTTCCACTGGGTGCCGGTCTCGGCCCAGGATTGCCCGCCGGAGAGCCGCAGCTTGCACGAATTGCTGGCGACGTGGCGGGTGAGCGGCAAGCACGTGCAGACCGAGTCGATCGTGACCGAGCGTGAGGCCCGCGCGGCCGTGGACATGGCGGCGGCGCTGGTGGGCGGACGCGCGGCGCTGCGCGCGGAGCCCGTGCTCTCGATCATGCAATGCACGCTCTCACCGCTGGGCCATGACGGCGGCAGCCTGGAGGCGGGCCTGGTGGCGGCCGAGGCCGGCCTGCCCGTGGGCTACATGACGATGACGTCCTGCGCGTCCACGGGCCCGGCGACGCTGGCCGGCAGTTTGATCGTGGGCAACGCCGAGGTCATCAGCGCGCTGGTCCTGCTGCAGCTGGCCTATCCGGGCTGCCCGGTGTACTACGCCGCCGCGCAGACGGCCATGGACCTGCGCACCGGCGCTTACACCGGCGGCGGGCCGGAGGATTACCTGTTCGGCGCGGCCACCAACGCGCTGGCCGATTTCTACCGCGTGCCGCTGTCGATGGGCGCTTTCGCCACGGGCGCCAAGGAGCCCGGCTGGCAGAGCGGCGTGGACGGCGCCTTCTCGGCCTTCATGGCCGCCGCCACCGGCGCCGACATGCTGCTGGGGGCCGGCCTGCTGAACGGCTCGCGCCTCCTGTCCTACGAAGCGCTGGTGATGGACGCCGAGCTGTGGAGCTTGGTGCGGGCCGTGTGCGGCGGGATCAGCGTGGACGACGAGGCCCTGGCCCTGGACGCGATCCGGGCGGTGGGGCCGGGCGGCAACTTCCTGGCGCACAAGCACACCAGGAGGCACATGCGCTCGCTGTGGCTGCCGACGCTGATGGACCGCCGGCCCTACGGCGCCTGGGAGGCGCAGCGCGACGGCGCGCGCGAGTGGGCGCGGGCGAAGGCGCAGAGCCTGCTGCGCGACCATCGGCCCGCGCCGCTGGAGGCCCGGCTGGACGATGAGCTGAGCGCCCTCATCGCGGCCTGCGAGGCCGAAGCGGTGACGGCGTAGGGTTGCTGCACGGCGCCGCGCGTCACGGCACCGTCGGCTGACCCCTGGAGCCGCAGGAGAGGCGCCAATGTCCAAGCGAACCGCCAACTCACCATCTCCCGAGCCGTTGTCGTTGAAGGTCTCGATTCTGGGTCTGTCGATTGAGGGCAGCCGCGGAATTGTGCTGACGGTCCTGTTGGTCGTGACCTTGCTGGCGGCGGCGGCCGGGGCCGGCTATTTACTCGGCCGAGAAAAGTTGGCCGCCAGCCCGGAATACAACGCCCCCCTGGTCGGACTGTCGGTGCGGGCGACGGTGGCGGCTTTGCCCACCGCGACGCCTTATCCCACCTACACGCCGCTGCCCACCCACACCCCAGTTCCGACCCCCACACCGGCACCGGCGCCAGCGGCGTTGATCGTGGCGCCCGAGTATCTCGATGGCCCCGTGCCGGCCCAAAGTGAGGCCCTGGTCAACTACACCGATCTGCCGCCCGGCAGCCATTTGTGGATCGTCGTCCAGGTGCCCAAAGTGAGGCCCGGGGATCTGGTGTTTCCGCAACTCCTCAGCGGCCTGCCTGAGCCGGTGGCCGGGAACGGCAGCCTGCGGTTGAAGATCCAACTCGGCAGCCTGGACGCGGACGCCGGAGAGCCTTTCAACCTCATGGCCGTGCTCGTGGGGGATCTGGATCACGCCCTCTTTTTGGACTATGCCCAGGCCTGCTTGGCTGACAAGGCGCGTTGCACAGGTCTGCGGCTGGGGTCGGAGTCCGTGATCCTGGACGTCAATACAGTCCTCCGGCGTTGATCCGGCGGACCAGGCTGAGGAGCGCTGACGATGCCGACCCTAGAGCTTTTGGCTCCGCCGCTGCTGGAACGCGTTTTGGGCGAGGCTTTTCAACTGCTGGAGACGCCGGGCGTTAAGGTGCAGAGCGAAACCGCGCGGGCGCTGCTGGCCGAGGCCGGCGCGCGCGTCGCCGGCGAGGTCGCGCACATCCCGGAGCAGCTGGCCCGGGCCGCCTTGGCCACGGTGCCGCGCGAGTTCCGGCTCTTCGACGCGGACGGCCAGCCGCGCGTGCGCTACGGCGGCGAGGCCGTGCACTTCGACCCCGGCTCGGCGGCCGTGCACGTGCTGGATCCGGAGACCGGCGAGCACCGCACCGCCGTCACCGCCGACCTGGTGCGGCTGGTGCAGGTGGCCGAGGGCCTGCCGCAGTTCGACGCGCAGAGCACGGCCCTGGTCTGCGCCGACGTGCCGGCCGAGATCGCTGACCTGTATCGCCTGTACCTGGTCCTGCGCCATTCACGCAAGCCGATCGTGACCGGCGCGTTCGCGGTGCCGACGCTGGCTTTGATGGGTGAGCTGCTGGCGGTGGTGGACGGCGGCGGAGAATCTGGCCGGCCGCGCGCCATCTTCGACGTGTGCCCGTCGCCGCCCCTGAATTGGAGCCACTTCGCGGCCGAGAACCTGATCGCGCTGGCGCGGGCCGGGCTGCCGGCCGAGATCGTGTCCATGCCGCTGGCAGGCGCGACCGCGCCGGCAACGCTGGCCGGCGCCGTGGTCCAACACGCGGCCGAGTGTTTGAGCGGGATCACGCTGCACCAGTTGGCGCGGCCGGGGGCCGCCATCGTGTGGGGCGGGGCGCCGGCCATCTTCGACATGCGCCACGGGACCACGCCGTACGGCGCGATGGAGACTGCGCTGATCGACGCCGCCTACGCCCAGGTGGGCCAGCACCTCGGCCTGCCGACGCACACCTACCTGTGCGCGAGCGACTCCAAGACCCTGGACGCACAGGCCGGTTTGGAATCCGGCATCACGGCGCTGGTGGGGGCGCTGGCCGGCATCAACATGATCTCAGGGGCCGGGATGCTGGACTACCTGGCCTGCCAGAGCGCCGAAAAGCTGGTGGTGGATGCGGAGGCCATCGCGATGGCGCGGCGCCTGCTCGGCGGCATCCAGCCGCGCGGCGAGACGCTGGCCGTGGAGCTGTTCGCCAGCCTCGGGCACAGCGGCGAGTTCCTGGGCGCCCGCCACACGCGCCAGTGGTTCCGGGTCGAACAGCATCTGCCCTCGGGCGTGGTGGACCGGGCCTCGCTGCGGGCCTGGAGCGAAGGCGGCCGCCCGGACACGCTGGCCCGGGCGCGGACGCGGGTGGCCGAGCTGTTGGACGCTTACGAGCGCCCGCCGCTGCCCGAGCCGGTCGAGGCGGAGCTGACGCGCCTGACGCTCAGGGCGGCCCAGCAGGCCGGCCTGGCTCAGCTGCCGGCCGTGAACTGAGCGCGGCCGCGCCCGAGGCGAAGCCAGGCGGGGCGGTGCAGCCAGGCGGCCACGCCGAACATCAGGACGCTGACGGCCAGCAGGATCGGTGGATTGAAAACGGCGCCGGAGGCCAGGCCGGCGGCCAGGAAGTAGACGTGGGATAGCAGCGGCACGCCGGCGGCGGGCGCGTCCACGGCCGCCGCCCGGCGCGGCCGCCGGCGCAGCACCATCACCAGTGCCAGGCCGAGTGTGGCGGCAATGGCGGCCTCGTAGAACGGGCGCGGCACCACGAACACGATCAAGGCGTTCGTGCCCAGCACGCCGGCCAGGCCAACCACGACGGCGGCCAGCGGCGCCAGCCACGCGGCGGCTGGATGACGCCAGCGCAAGGCCAGGCGCAGGCCGGCCGAGAAGGACGTCACCACCCAGAACCAGGCCCAGAAGTTGGCCCACGGCACGCCGAAATACTGGCGCTCCAGGCCCATCCCCCAGTCCCACATCCCCAGCCGGATCGCCACGGCGTCCATCGCCAGGTCGATGTTCAGCCCCAGCAGCCCGTCGAGCACCGGGCGCGCCCAACCCGGCAGGTTCGTGGCATCCGAAAACAACTGCGCGCTGTAAATGATGCAGCCCCAGGCCACGCCGATGGCGAGCGGGACGTCCAGCACCATGGCCGTGAACACCCCGTACCGGTAAGCGTTGAGCTGGCGGATGGTTGCCAGTTCCAGCAGTACGCCGAACAGGACGCCGGCCAACAGCCGCCAGACCACGGCCGGTCCGCGCCGCGCGGCATGCCACGCGCACAGCAGGAACTGGCCGGCGACGATGAGCTCGAAGATGAGGAAGTAGGGATTGGGCATGGTGTGATCGGCGCCGGCGTTTACTTGGAGCGAGGCGGGCGTCGGGCGCGGCCGCCGGGCTGTGACCCGGTTTCGCGGCCGGCGATGTAGCGGCAGGCCGGGAAGCCGCTGCATCCCACGAAGGGCCCATACTGGCCGGTGCGCTGCACCAGCGGTTTCCCGCACTTGGGGCAGGCCTCGCCGGTGGGGGCGGCCGGCGCTTTGGGTCCGGCCGTTTCCGCCTGGCCGGCTTGGGCGCGCGGCGAGCGGGCTCCGCGCGGCCGGCGCGCGCCGCGTGCCCGGCCTCGAGGGCCTCGGGCGGGCCGGGCCTCTTCTTCTGGGTCGGCGTCCACCGCCGCGCCGATGCGCGGCAGCTCCACGGGCTGGATTTTGGGCGCCGCGGCCACGGCGGCTTCGGCCTGCGCCACCAGCGTCGACAGCGGCCCCCAGACCTCGCCCATCACGGCCGTCCAGCGCGCCTCGCCGGCCGCGATCTCGTCCAGCCGATCCTCCATCCGCGCCGTGAAGCCGACTTCGAAGATGGTGGGGAAGTGGACGATCAGCACATCACACACGGTGCGCCCGAGGCCGGTGGACCGCAGCGTGCGCTCTACCTTCTCGGCGTAGTGGCGCTGGTAGAGCGTGTCGACGATCGCGGCGAAGGTGCTGGGCCGGCCGAGGCCGAGCCGCTCCAGTTCTTGGATGAGGGCGGCGTCGGTGAAGTAGGGCGGCGGCTTGGTGAAGTGCTGCTCCGGCAGAAGCTGGTGGCAGACCAGGGCGTCGCCCTGGGCGAGCGGCGGCAATTGCTCGTTGTGAGCGGTGTCGTCGCCGGGCGTGTCCTCAGCGACATCGTAGACGCGCAGGAAGCCGGGGTCCACGAGTTCACGGCCGCTGGCCCGGAAGAGATAAGGCAGGGGCTGGCCGCCGCGCAGGGTGCGGATGGTGACGGTAGTGACGTCGTACACGGCCGGCTTCATCTGGCTGGCGATGAAGCGCCGCCAGATCAGCGTGTAGAGCTTGTCCTGGTCCGGCGTGAGCGTGGCGCGCAGGTGGGCGGGATAGCGGGCAGGCTGGGTGGGCCGGATGGCCTCGTGCGCCTCCTGCGCGTTCTTCACCTGCTTGGTGTACATCGGCGGGCGGGCCGGCAGGGCCTCCGCGCCGTAGAGTTTTTCGATCACCTGGCGGGCGGCGGCCTGGGCCTCCGGCGCCACCTGGGTGCTGTCGGTGCGCATGTACGTGATCAGGCCCACCTGGCCCTCGCCCGGCACCGACACACCCTCATACAGTTCCTGGGCGATGCTCATGACCTTCTTGGCCGGCCAGTGCAGGCGCGCGGAGGCGTCGCGCTGGAGCGTGGACGTGATGTAGGGCGGGTAGGGCTGGCGCTGCCGGCGCGTGCGGGCCACGTCGGCCACCTGCCAGGCCGCGCCCTGGAGATCGGCGATGACGCGCTGAGCGTCGGCCTGGGTCTTCAGCTCCGGCTTTTTCTCGCCGATGCGGAAGAGCCGCGCCCGGAAGTGGGTCTGGTCTGGGCGCGAGAGCTCGGCGTCCAGGGTCCAGTACTCCTCCGGCACAAAGGCTTCGATGGCGCGGTCGCGCTCCACCACCAGGCGCAGCGCCACGCTCTGCACGCGGCCGGCGGAGAGGCCGGGCGGCCCGGCGATGCCGCGCCACAGCACGGGCGAAATCTGGTAACCCACCAGCCGGTCCAGGACGCGCCGGGCCTGCTGGGCATCCACCAGGCGCAGGTCCAGGCTGGACGGCGCGGCGATGGCGGCGCGCACGGCTTCCGGCGTGATCTCGTGGAAGCGGGCGCGCAGGACGCGCTTGCCCTTCAGCTCGGCGCGGCAGGCCTGGGTGAGGTGCCAGGCGATGGCCTCGCCCTCGCGGTCCGGGTCGGTGGCCAGGATGACGGTGTCGGCGCCGGCCATGGCCTCCCGCAGGCCGGCCAGGGTCTGCCGGGCGCGCGGCAAGAGGTGATAGGTGGGCCGGAAGCCGGCCTCGATTTCGACGCCCAGGTCCTTGGGCGGCAGGTCGCGCACGTGGCCGAGGCTGGCGCGGACGACGTAGTCGTGGCCCAGGTACTGGCGCAGGGACTTGGCCTTGGTGGGGCTTTCGACGATGACGAGCGTGGTCACGGGGCCCTCCGGTGCGCGGACAGCCAGCGCTCGGTGTGGCGGACGATGCGCGTGAAGCCGGCCTCGGCCAGCCAGGCCTGATACTGCGCGAAGGCGTGGACGCGCCCGCCGGCCTCCGCCCAGGTGAACAGGGACAACAGGCTGGTCGCCTCCGTCTGGCCGGCCTCGGGCGGCATCGGGCAATCGATCACGAGCACGCCCTCGGCGCTGAGCGCGCGCGCCAGCCGCGCGAGGAGGGCGCGATTCTGGTCCGGGCAGAGGTAGTGCGTGATCTGGCCGAGCAGGACGACGTCACAGGCCGCCTGGCCGAAGTCGAACTGGTGCAGATCGCCGGCCCGAAAGTCGACCCGGTCCTGAACGTTGAGACGGCGGGCTAAATCATGGGCGACGGCCAGGACAGCCGGCGTGTCCACGCCAGTGACGCGCACCTGCGGCGCGGCCTGGGCCAGGGTCAAGGTCTTGATGGCGCAGCCGCAGGCGACGTCCAGGACGCGCACAGGGCGGGGCGGGGCGGGCAGGACGCCCACTGTGCGCCACAAGTCGAGCGCAGACGCCGGCCGGCGCGGGCTATAGCTCTCCAACCAGGCGTCCTGGACGAAGTCCCCTTTGAGGACGGCCGGTTGGCCGGACAGGACGGCGGCGCGCAGCCGGGGGTAGAACTCCGGGCCGGCGTAGTCCAGGACCAGGTCGCCGCCAAAGGCCGGGCGCCCCGGCAGCAAAAAGTGGGCGGCCGTGGGCGTGAGCGCGTAAAGGCTATCGCGGCCCTCAAGGATCTTCAGGCTGACGAGGTAATCCAACAACAAGGCCACGCCGGCCGGGTCGGCGCCGCCGGCGGCGGCCACCTCGGCCGCGCTGCGCGGGCCGTCCGCCAGCGCCGCGAAGACGCCCAACTCCAGCGCCAGGCGCGCGCACTGCGGCTTCAGGGCCCCCCAGAAGAGCCCGTAAACCAGATCGGGGTCGGGCCGGGCCGTCATAGCGCCAGGAGTTCGCCGTCGGCCGGGATGACGATCTGCGCCTCCAGGCCGGCCGCCGCCGCCGCCGCGCGCAGTTCGGCGCGGCTGAGCCGGCAGTGGTTGACGGCCTCCAGGTGGACGGCGATCACGCGCAGGGCCGGGCGGGCCCGGGCGACGCGCAGCACATCGTCGGCCGGCATGGTAATGGGGCCGCCGCTCAGGAATTGCGCGGCGCCAGTATTGACCACGGCGATATCCGGCTGATGGGCAGCCAGGGCGGCCTCCACGGCCGGGCACCAGATCGTGTCGCCGGCCAGATACACCACCGGCTCGCCGGCGGCGCGCAGGACGAAACCGGAGACCGGCCCCATCTTGCGGCCGACCTCGCCGGTGCCGTGCTCGCCGCCGGTGCGCGTCAGCGTCAGGCCGCGCCAGGTGAGCGCGTTCACCACGGGCTGGACGGCGTTGAAGCCGGCCGCGCTCAGACGGTCCGCATCCTCGGGCTGGCACAGGATCGGCAGGTCCCGGCGCAGCAGTTCCGCGGCGCGCACGTCCCAGTGGTCGCGGTGGGTGTGCGTGACCAGGGCGGCGTCAAGGCGGCTGAGCGCGGCGAGCAGGTCCGCGTCGCTCAGCGGCAGTTCGACCAGCGGGATGCGCAGGGTGCTGGCGGCGTTCTGAACCGGGTCCAGGGCGCCGGCCCGGCTGAGCATGGGGTCCACCAGCACGCGCAGCTGGCCGTAATCGAGCAGGAGTGTGGCGTGGCGCAGGAGTTGGAGGCGCATGGTGTTGAGATCAGGGCAGGCCCAGCACGGCCGCCGTGCGCCGAAGTTTAGCACCACCGGCTGATTTCGGGCCCAGACGGCGGCGTCTCTAAACCGGATCTTTATCGGGTCTGGACGCGCTCTGTATCCGGACGGCGCAATCTACATCCGGATGGCCCAGTCTATCCACGCTGGACCGCCCCGGCGGCTGGAGGCGGGCCGAGGCCAGATGTGGTAAGCTCCGCGCGGATCAGCGGCTCAGCCGCAGAAAACGACAAAATGCCCAAGACAGTGCTCGTCGTCGACGACAAATCCAACGTGCGCACCTTGCTGCGCGAGTACCTGACCGAACAGGGTTACCGGGTGGTGACGGCCGAGAACGGCCGCATC
Organism: uncultured Anaerolineales bacterium; assembly: GCA_937952305.1. GTDB lineage: Bacteria > Chloroflexota > Anaerolineae > Anaerolineales > UBA6663 > SpSt-583. Next base: position 57,616 of record CALFZO010000158.1, read on the forward strand.
GCCCTGTTCACGGCCCGGCACGAGAAGCCGGACCTGATCCTGCTGGACATCATGATGCCGGAGATGGATGGCTACGACTTCGTGCGCACCTACCGGCGCGAGGCGCAGACGCCGATCATTTTGCTGACGGCCAAGCTGGAAGAGACGGACAAGGTGCTCGGCCTGGAGCTGGGCGCCGACGACTACGTCACCAAGCCGTTCGGCATGCACGAGCTGCTGGCGCGCATCCGCGCCGTCCTGCGCCGGGTCGGCCAGCCTAGCCCGGAGGAGGCGGCGCTGCGCGTGGCCGACGTCGTGCTGGACCGGGCCAGCCGGCGCGTCACGGTGGCGGAGCGCGATGTGGTGCTGACGCCGTCCGAGTTTGAGCTGTTGGCCCTGCTGATGTCGGCGCCCGGCCGCGTCTTCTCGCGGCTCGAGCTATTGGAGCAGCTGCAGGGCTCGGCCCTGGAGGGCGCCGAGCGGACGATCAACGTCCACATCCGCAACCTGCGCACCAAGATCGAGCCGGACCCGGCCGCGCCGCGCTACGTCGAGACTGTCTTCGGCGTGGGTTACCGCTTCTGCACCGATTAACCCGCATGCGTTCCCTGCGCGCCAAACTCATCCTGACCTTTATCGTCGTCAGCGTCGCCGGCACGCTGTTCTCGCTGCTGCTGATCCGCAGCACCACCGAGCGCGCCCTGGACGACCTGGTGCGGGAGCAGGGCCGCGACCAGTTCGTGACTCAACTGGTCAGCTATTACCAGCAGACCGGCAGCTGGGACGGCGTGGAGGCCTCTGTCGGCGTGCCGGAGCCTGGCGCCCCGCACACCTACCCGGGTGAGGCCGGGACTCCGTTCGCGCTGGCCGACCAAGACGGCCGCATCCTCATCCCGGCCGGGCCTTACCGCAGCGGGCAGACGGTGGACGAGGCGCGCCTGACGCAGGGCAAGGCCGTGGTGGTGGACGGGCAGACGGTGGGCACCGTGCTCACCGACACGCAGCCGCCGCGCCGGGGCGAGGCCGAAACGCGTTATATCGAGCGCACGCAGCAAATCCTGTTGCTGGGCGGGGTGGGGGCCACGGCGATGGCGTTGCTCCTCGGCTGGCTCATCTCCCGCACGCTCACCCGGCCGCTGCATGAGCTGGCCGAGGCCAGCCGCCTGCTGGCCGGCGGCGCCCGTCCGCCGCTGCTGCCCGTGCGCACGCGCGATGAACTGGGCGCGCTCACTTCCGCGTTCAACCAGATGAGCACCGAGCTGACCCGGGCCGACGAGTTGCGGCGGCAGATGACGGCCGACATCGCCCACGAATTGCGCACGCCGTTGACGGTGCTGTCGGGCTACATCGAGTCGATGCGCGATGGCACGCTGAAGCCGACGCCGCCGCGCCTGGGGCTGATGGATCAGGAAATCCAGACGCTCCGCCGCTTGGTGGACGATCTGCGCACGCTGTCTCTGGCCGAGGCCGGGGAGCTGAAACTGCGGCGTGAGCCGACCGAGGCGGACGAGCTGCTGGAGCGCCTGGCGGCCAGCTACGCTCACGCCGCGGGCCAGAAGGGTGTGCGCGTCCAGGTGGAAACACCGGCCGGTCTGCCGCTGATCTCGGCCGACCCCGAGCGGATGGCGCAGGTGCTCGCCAATCTGGTCGGCAACGCCTTGCGCCACACACCGGCCGGCGGCCAGATCCAGCTGCGGGCGGCGCCGGCCGGCGAGCGCGTGGAGCTGGCCGTGCAGGACACCGGCCCGGGCATCGCGCCGGCCGACCTCCCCTACATCTTCGATCGGTTCTATCGCGCCGATTCAGCCCGGAGTGACGACGAGGGCGGCTCCGGCCTGGGCCTGGCGATCGCCAAGGCCCTGGTGGACGCGCACGGCGGCGCGCTCCTGGTGGAGTCGACCCTGGGCGTCGGCACCACGTTTCGCATCCAGCTTCCGGTTGCCTGAAGACAATTCCGGCTAGTTGCCGCCGGCGCGGATCCCCTGAGCGGAGCCGGCCGCCCGCGCTTACGGCGGGAACAGCCATTCGCCGGCGATGCTGGGCAGGAGGGGCCGCACCCAGTCGGCCGGCAGATCCGCGCACACTTTCCAAGGCGAGAGCATCAGCGCGGGCAGGTAGCTGGAAATCGGCAGAGCCCAACTGACGCCCAGGCGCACCTTGGGCGTTGGCGTGACGCCCGCGCAGACGCGCGCCGTCAGGCCTCCGAAGGGCAGCCCGGCGGCGCGGTTGTTCACAACGGCCAGACCGACCAGGCCGACCAGGCAGACCGCCAGCAGCGCCGCGCCCGCGCAGGCGCCGACCAGCCCGGCGCGCCGCCCGGGCGGCTGTTGGGTTCCTCCCATCGCTTCAGTCCTTCTAGCCTCTTTACAGCTCCCTTGATCCAGCCACCCAGCCAGGCCGTGCCGCGCCGTCGTTCGGGCGGCTGGCGCAAACGACCTTGGGCTGGCCTTGACCCGGGCTTAACCCGGGGCGGCTAGGCTGGCCACAGGATGAAACCGACAACACACCTTCCCGCAGCTAACCATCACCTGCGCCATCGGCGCGTCCAGCGCAACCGGGTGGCGCCGGTCCGCGTCTGGCCGAGGCAGCTTCCCGCCGGCGCCCAGCAGGCTCTCATGGGCCTGGCCGCCTGGCAGGCCGCGCGCACCGGCCGCTAAGGCCCAGCGCCTGGTTCAGGCCCCGTCGCGCAGCCGGTAGCCGACGCCGGGCTCCGTGATGAGGTGGGTTGGGCGGGCCGGGTCCGGTTCGATTTTGCGGCGCAGATTGCTGATGTTCACGCGCAGCATGTGCAGGTCAGTGTAGGCGCCGCCCCAGACCGCGCGCAGCAACTGCTGGTGAGTCAGGACCTTGCCGGCGTGGCTGACGAAGGCGCGCAGCAGGTCGTATTCGGTCGGCGTCAGCGCCACGGCCTGGCCGGCGCGAGTCACGGTCCGGCGCGCCAGGTCCACGCGCAGATCGCCGGCCGTGAAGACAGGCTCCGGCTGTTCCGGCGGCTGGTTGTGGCGCAGCGCGGCGCGCAGGCGCGCCAGCAGTTCCCCCGCGCCGAAGGGCTTGGTGAGGTAGTCGTCGGCGCCGGCGTCCAGGGCCGCGATCTTGTCCTCTTCGGCATCCCGCACGGTCAGCAGGACGATCGGCACCCGGCTCCACTCGCGCAACTGGCGCACCACCTCAATCCCGGCGATGTCGGGCAAACCCCAATCCAAGACAATCAAATCCGGCCGGGCGGCGATAACGGCGGCCAGGGCCGCCTGACCGTTCTCGGCCTCGAACACGTGATAGCCGTGCGCGGCCAGGGCGGTGCGCAAGAAGCGCCGGATGGCGGGCTCGTCGTCGACGATCAGGATGCGCGGACCAGCGGCGCTCATGGCGTGGCCAGCGGCAGAGACAGGGTGAACACGGCGCCGCCTCCGGCGCGGTTGGCGGCCTGGATGGCGCCGCCGTGCGCCTCCACCATGCCGCGGCAGATCGACAGGCCGAGGCCGGTGCCCGCGACGCTCCCGGGATGTTGGACGCGGTAGAACTTATCGAACAGGTGCGGCAGGTCGGCTTCCGGCAGGCCGCGGCCGCGGTCGGCCACCGTCAGTTGCAGACGGTCGCCGGCCAGCGCGGCGCTGACCTCGATCGGCCCGTCCGGCGGCGAATACTTGTCGGCGTTGTCCAGCAGGTTGACCAGCACCTGGACCATGATCACGAAGTCGAGCGCGACGAGCGGCAGTTCAGGGGGCACGGCGATGTGGACGCGGCGCTGACTCAGGCGGCTGCCGAGCTGTTCGAGCGCAGCGCCGATCAGGTCGCCGATGTCGGCGGGTTCGCGCCGCAGGCGCAGCGCGCCGGATTCCAGCCGGGTCATATCCAGCAAGTTGCCCACCAGGCGGTTGAGGCGCTCGGCCTCCTCCCGGGCGTTCTCCACCAGCGCGCGCCGCGCGGCCTCGTCCAGGGTGAGGTTGGCCTCCTGCAGCGTGCTCAGGGCGCCCGTGATCGAGACCAGCGGTGTGCGCAAATCGTGCGAGACCGAATTGAGCAGGGCCGTCTGGAGCTTCTCGGTCGCCTGCAGCACTTCGGCCTGGCGCGCCGCCTCCGAGAGCTGATCACGCTCGAAGGCCAGCGCGGTCTGGCTGGCAAAGGCCTCCATCAGCCGGCGCTGTTCGGGCGTCAGATGGCGCGCCGTGTCGTCCGGCCCGCGCACGCCCAGCACGCCCACCACACCGCGCGCCGTCTTGAGCGGGAGATAGCGCAGCGCCGCGCCGGTCAACGTGTCGGTGTTGCGGCCGGCCGGCTCTCCGTTGCGGAAAACCCAATCGGCGACGGCCAGCTCGTTCTCGTCCAGGCGGAAGTCCGGGCTGGCCGCGTGCATGGTCAGGCGGCCGGCATGGGGCAGCAGCACGGCGGCGGCGCGCCCGAAAGTCTGCTGGACGTGCTGCAGCACGGCCTGCGCGATGGCGGTGTGCGAGGGCGCGGCGGCCAGGTCGCGGCTGAGGTCGTAGAGCTCGGCGGTTTCAGCCGCGCGCCGCTGGGCGGCCAGGGCTTGTTCGCGCGCGCGCGCCGCCAGCGTGCTCACGATCAGGCCGACGCTGAACAAGGCCCCGAACGTGATCAGGTACTGCGTGTCCGAGACGGCGAAAGTCAGGTAGGGCGGCACGAAGAAGAAGTCGAAGGCCAGAACGCTCAGGGCGGAGGCCACGATAGCGGGGCCGCGTCCGAGCGACAGCGCGCCCAGGACGACCGCCGCCAGGTACAGCATCACCAGGTTGGTCGGCTCGAGGGCGGGCTCCGGAAAGCTGAGGCCCGGCGGCCGCCGGCCCGTGGTCAAGAGCACCTGGGCGAGGGCCCACTTCTCACGGCTGAGCGGCCAATCCAACAGGAAGCCGAAAAGCGTGATCAGGCCGACCAGGCCGGCGCTCTGGGCATAGCGCCGGAAGGGCGCATGCGGCCACCAGGCCCGCGGGGCCGCCGGCGCGGCGGCGGTCTGGCCGCTGATGACGTAGACGTCGATGGCGCCGCTGCGCCGGATGAGGCGGTCGACGACCGAACCGGACAACAGCTCCTGCCAGCGCGGGCGCAGCGGTTGGCCGACGATGATCTTGGTGATGTTGTGCTGGCGGGCGTAGGCCAGCGTCGTCTCGGCGATGTCGTGGCCGGGCAGCGTGACCGCGCGCGCGCCCAGCGCCTCGGCCAGCTGCAGGGTCCGCGCCACCCGCTCGCGGTCGACTTCTGTGTCCCGGCCGGCGGCCTCCACATAGATGGCGACCCAGGCCGCGTTCAGCTCATCCGCCAGGCGCCGGGCGGAGCGCACCAGGCGCTCGCTCAACGCGCTCGGGCTGACGCAGACCAGCAGGCTTTCGCTGGCCGACCACGGGCCGGCGATGGCGCGCGTCTGCATGTAGGCGCGCATCTGGTCGTCCACGCGTTCGGCCGTGCGGCGCAGGGCCATCTCGCGCAGGGCCGTCAGGTTGCCCTTGCGGAAGAAGCGCTCCAGGGCGCGGGCCGCCTGGCCGGGCACGTACACTTTGCCGTCGCGCAGGCGCTGGAGCAATTCGTCCGGCGGCAGGTCCACCAACTCGATCTCGTTGGCCCCGTCCAACGCCCGGTCGGGCACCGTCTCGCGGACCACCACGCCCGTGATCTGGGCGACAACGTCGTTCAGGCTTTCCAGGTGCTGGACGTTGAGGGTGGTGTAGACGTCGATGCCGGCGGCCAGCAGCTCTTCGACATCCTGGTGGCGCTTGGGGTGGCGTGAGCCGGGCGCATTGGTGTGCGCGAACTCGTCCACCAGCGCCAGTTGCGGCTTGCGCGCCAGCACCGCATCCAGATCCATCTCAGACAGGCGCGTGCCGCGATACTCAAGCCAGTGGCGGGGGACGGTCTCCAGACCGGCCAGCAACGCATCCGTCTCGACGCGGCCATGCGTCTCGGCGTAGCCCACCACCACGTCCACGCCCTCGGCCCGGCGCTGGCGGGCGGCCTCGAGCATGGCGAAGGTCTTGCCGACGCCGGCCGCATAGCCCAGAAAGACCTTGAGCCGGCCGCGCGTTTCGGAACTGGCCTCGGCCTGGATGTGGGCGAGCAGGTCGTCCGGGTTGGGGCGGGTGCGCTCAGCCATCGGCGCGCTCCCGCGCCGCCGTCGCGCGGTCCACTTGATAGGGGACTTCGATGATGACCACGCCGCGCCGGTTGAGCAGCGCGAAGCGCAGCCAGAAGGCCGTCTGCGCGTGGAGCAGGTTGTGCCACCAGCGCACCGGCACCAGCTGCGGAACCACGATGGTGAGCAGTTCCCGGGTCTGCTGGCCGGCCGACAGCGAGTCGACGTAGTCCAGGAAAGGCTCGAGGAAGGCGCGGTAAGGCGAGTCGATCACGACCAGGCGCACGCCGTCACCCCAATAGGCCCACTGCCGCCGGACCGTCTCGGCCTCGGCCGGCTCGAGGGCGATGTGCACGGCGGTGACGTCGGGCGACAGGCTGCGCGCGTACTCGAGCGCGCCGAGCGTGCCCTGGTGGATGCCGTTGATCGGGACCAGGACGCGATGGCGGCGGGTGCGCGGCGGGCGTCCGAAGGCGTCCAGCGACAGATCGCGGACCACATGCCGGTAGTGGCGGCGGATGGCGAAGAAGGTGAGCACCACGGCCGGCAGCAGGAGCAGGATGATCCAGGCGCCGTCGGCGAACTTGGTGACGGCGAAGACCAGGGTCACCACGGCCGTGCAGAGGGCGCCGAGGCCGTTGACCACCAGTTTCCACGCCCAGCCGCGGTCGGTTGGGCGCGCCGGATCGCTTGCTTGGCGGGCCCGCCACCAGTGGCGCGCCATCCCGGCCTGTGAGAGCGTGAAGGACAGGAAAACGCCCACCGCCCAGAGCGGGATGAGGGCCGTGACGCTGGCCTTGAAGGCAACAATCAACAGGCCGGCAATCACCGTCAGGGCCACGATGCCGTAGGTGAAGACCAGGCGGCTGCCGCGATAGGTGAAGTAATGCGGCAGGAAGCCCTCGCCGCCGATGACGGCCGTCAACTGCGGAAAGCCGGCGAAGGCCGTGTTGGTGGCCAGGACCAGGATGATGGTCGTGGCCGCGATGGTACCCAGATAGGGCAGGCCGCGGTCGCCGAAGACCGTGCGCGCCAGCTGCGAGATGACGGTTTCGGTCTCGGCCGGCACGGCCCCGATCTGGCTGAGCAGGAACGTGATCCCCACAAAGAGCGTGCCCAGGATGGCCGACATCCACAGGATCGTCTGGCTGGCGTTACGCGTGCGCGGCTCCTTGAAGGCGGTGACGCCATTGGAGATGCACTCCACGCCGGTCAGGGCGGTGGTGCCGTTGGAGAAGGCGCGCAGCAGCAGGAAGAGCGTCACCGGCTGCGCGCCGTGGAGCAGTTCCAGCGCCGGCGGATCGACCACGGGGCTGAGGCTGCCAGTGAGATAGCGCCAGAAGCCCACCGCCACGGTCAGGGCGGTCATGCCGAGAAAGAAGTAGGTCGGCAGCGCGAACAAGGCGCCGGACTCTTTCACGCCGCGCAGGTTGGCGAGCATGATGAGCCCGAGCAAGGCCAACGCCAGCCAGACCCGGTACGGGAACAGCAGCGGGAAGGCTGAGATGATCTGCGCCACACCGGATGAGATGGCGACGGCGGCTAGCAGGATATAGTCGGTCAGCAGCGCCGCGCCCGCGATCTGGGCCGGCAGCACGCCCAGGTTTTCGTGCGCCACGGTGTAGGCGCCGCCGCCGTTGGGGTAGGCGTGGATGGTCTGTTGATACGAGATCGTGACGATCGCGAGCAGCGCCGTGATCACCAGCGCGATCGGAAACGCGTAGCCGAAGGCTTGCGGCCCGGCGGCAGCCAGGATGACCAGCGTCTCCTGCGGCGCGTAGGCGATGGACGAGAGCGCATCGGCGCCGAAGACCGCCAACCCCACCATTTTGCTGACCGTCTGGTGCGGGGCCTCCCGCGTCGCCATCGGGCGCCCGATCAGCCAGGTGCGCCACGAGCGCGGCGGCGGCCGGCGCTGGATCCTCTCGATAACGGGCGGAGTAAGACCATCGCCGGCCGGGCGCGCGTCAGAGTCAAATTGAGGAGGCATAAAGCTCAGAGTCTTCGAGCGCTTGCGTCAATGTCTATTGTAGCTGGTCTAGCGCCCGATTGAGCTTGAGCACGTTGACGCGCGGCTCGCCCAGAATCCAAAACTGCCGGCCTTCGGTGTGCTGGTCCACCAGCGCGCGCACACTGGCCTCCGCGAGGCCGCGTGCGCGCGCCACGCGCGCCGCCTGGTAGAGCGCCGCCGCCGGGCTGATGTGCGGGTCCAGGCCGCTGCCCGAGGCCGTCACCAGATCCACCGGGATCGGCGCCGGGTTGCCGGGGTCGGCGGCTCTGAGCGCGTCGAGGCGCGCCTGCACCATCGCCAGCAGGGCCGGGTTGAGCGGGCCGTAGTTCGAGCCTGAGGACCCGGTCAGATTGTCGGCGTTGAAGGCGTTGTAGGCGAAGGTGCCCGTCGCCGAGAGGCGGCCCCAGAAGTACTCCGGGCCGTCAAACGACTGGCCGATCAGTTCCGAGCCGACCGCCTGGCCGCCGCTCAGGATCAGGCTGCCGTTGGCCTGGGCGGGGAACAGCACCTGCGCCAGGCCAGTGACGGCCAGAGGATAGAGCACACCGGTAATCAGGGTCATGACCGCCAGGATGACCAGGGCGGGGCGAAGTTGCGAAAGCATCGAAAGTCCTTTCCGAATTGACAAAAGCCAGGCTCAGCGACGGCGGGCCGCTCAGTGGCCCGCCAGACCGCCGCTCCGCTCCGGCTGAGCCCAGGGCGCTTCCGGTTCCGGCGCGAGCCGAGAGTCCTCGGAGTAGTCGGCGGCGGGCTGAGCCGGCCCGGCGTCTACCAGAAACCCGGTCTGGTTAGCGCCCAGCCACGCGAACATCAGGCCAAACGCGACGATCAGGATGCCGACCTGCAGCCCGGTCTCGGCGGTTCCCCCGATCGCGAGGGCATGCACCCACACGAGCGCCGCGATCATCAGTCCGGCCAGGCCGTAGAGCTGCCACCAGCGCACTGGGGATTTCAGCATGGGAGTCTCCTTGCGCTCGGCCTGGGTCAGGCCATCCCGAGCGCGACCAGCAATAGGTCGATCAGCTTGATCCCGATGAAGGGCGCGATGACGCCGCCCACGCCGTAGATCAACAGGTTGTCCCGCAAGACCTGGGCCGCCCCCACCGGGCGGTAGGGCACGCCGCGCAGGGCCAGCGGGATCAGGGCGACGATGATCAGGGCGTTGAAGATCACGGCCGAGAGGATGGCGCTCTGGGGCGTGGCCAGCTGCATGAAGTTCAGCCTGGTCAGCACCGGGTACGTCGAGGCGAAGGCCGCCGGGATGATGGCGAAGTACTTGGCCACGTCGTTGGCGAGGCTGAAGGTCGTCAGCGCGCCGCGCGTCATCAACAGCTGCTTGCCGATCTCCACGATCTCAATCAGCTTGGTCGGGTTGCTGTCCAGGTCCACCATGTTGGCGGCCTCGCGCGCCGGCTGCGTGCCGGTGTTCATGGCCACGGCCACGTCGGCCTGGGCCAGCGCCGGGGCGTCGTTGGTGCCGTCGCCGGTCATGGCCACCAGGCGGCCGCCCGTCTGGTTCTCGCGGATGAGCTTGAGCTTGGCCTCCGGCGTGGCCTGGGCCAGGAAGTCGTCCACGCCGGCCTCGGCCGCGATGGCGGCGGCGGTCAGGGGGTTGTCGCCCGTGATCATCACCGTCTTGATGCCCATCTTGCGCAGGTGGGCAAAGCGCTCGCGGATGCCGCCCTTGACGATGTCCTTGAGGTGGATCACGCCCAGGGCTTCGCCGTTGCGGGCCACCACCAGCGGCGTGCCGCCGTTGCGGGCGATCGTGTCCACCGTGGTCTGCAGGTCGGCTGGGGCGCGCTGGCCGGCGCTCTGGATCAGGCCCAGGATCGTGTCCGGCGCTCCCTTGCGGATCTGGCTGCCGTTGAAGTCCACGCCGCTCATGCGCGTCTGCGCCGAGAAGGGGATAAAGTGCATCCCGGCGCGGTGGGCGTCCTCGTCCACGCTGACGGCGCGTCCGCGCAGGCCGTACTTCTCCTTGGCCAACACCACAATGCTGCGGCCCTCGGGCGTCTCGTCGGCCAGCGACGACATCTGGGCGGCCTCGGCCAGCGCCTCCGGCGTCGTTGGGCCGACCGGGATGAAGTCCACGGCCTGCCGGTTGCCGAGCGTGATGGTGCCAGTCTTGTCCAGCAGCAGCACGTCCACGTCCCCGGCCGCCTCCACCGCCCGGCCGGACAGGGCGATGACGTTGCGCTGGATCAGGCGGTCCATGCCGGCGATGCCGATGGCCGAGAGCAGGCCGCCGATCGTGGTCGGGATCAAGCAGACCAGCAGCGCGATCAACACCGTGATCGTGACGGGCGCGCCTTGGCCGTTGGCCTGCACGCTGTAGAGCGAGTAGGGCAGCAGGGTGGCGCAGACCGCCAGGAAGATGATGGTGAAGCCGGCCAGCAGGATGTTGAGCGCGATCTCATTCGGCGTCTTCTGGCGCTTGGCGCCCTCCACCAGGCTGATCATCCGGTCCAGGAAGCCCTCGCCCGGGTTGGCGCTGACGCGCACGATCAGCCAGTCCGAGAGCAGACGCGTGCCGCCGGTCACCGCCGAGCGGTCGCCGCCGGCCTCGCGCACCACCGGCGCGCTCTCGCCCGTCACCGCGCTCTCGTCCACCGAGGCGATCCCTTCGACGATCTCGCCGTCGGCGGGCACGACATCGTTGGGCTCGACCAGAAAAACGTCGCCCTGGCGCAGGGCGGTGGAGGGCGTCAGGTCAAACGCCGCACCCGCCCGGTACGGGGCGCGCAGCTTCTTGGCCTGCGAGGTCTGGCGCGTCCGGCGCAGGGCGTCCGCCTGGGCCTTGCCGCGCCCCTCGGCCACGGCCTCGGCGAAGTTGGCGAACAACACCGTGAACCACAGCCAGACCGCGACCGCGCCGATAAAGCCGGCGGGCGCCTCGCCCTGTCCGAGGAGCGCCTGCACCCACAGGCCGGTGGTGATGACGCTCCCGACCGCCACCACGAACATGACCGGGTTGCGGACCTGGACGCGCGGATCGAGCTTGCGCACGGCTTCCCACACCGCGCGCTGGTAGATGGCGCGCCGGTAGGCGCTGGGTTTCTTGAGAGGTGCGGTTGGCACCGTGGAAATGGTCATGGCTCACTCAGTCTTACTCGTAGATCATCAAATGCTCGACAATCGGCCCCAGCGACAGCGCCGGGATGAAGCTCAGCGCGCCGACGATCAGGATGACGCCGATCACCCAGACGACGAAGAGCGGCGTGTGCGTGGGCAGGGTGCCCGCGCCGGCCGGGATCTTCTTCTTGCCGACCAGCGCGCCCGCCATCGCCAGGGCCGGCACCACCAGCCAGTAGCGCGCGATAAACATGCAGACGCCCAGCAAGGTGTTGTAGAAGGGCGTGTTCGCGCCCAGGCCGGCGAAGGCGCTGCCGTTGTTGTTGCTGGCCGACGAGACGGCGTAGAGCACCTCGCTGAAGCCGTGCGGGCCGCCCGTGTTCCAGATGGTGGCCTGGCCGGCCGGGCTGACCACGGCCACCGCCGTGCCGATCTTCACCAGCAAGACCGGGATCAGGATCATCAGCGACGCCATCTTCATCTCATAGGCTTCGATCTTCTTGCCCAGGTATTCGGGCGTGCGCCCGACCATGAGCCCGGCCACAAACACGGCCACGATCACAAAGGCCAGCAGGCCATACAGGCCCGAGCCCACGCCGCCGAAGATGATCTCGCCCAACTGCATCAGGAACAGCGGCACCAGGCCGCCCAGCGGCATGTAGGAGTCATGCATCGAGTTGACCGAGCCGTTGGAGGCCGCCGTGGTGGCGGTGGCCCACAGCGCCGAGTTGGCGATGCCGAAGCGGACCTCCTTGCCTTCCATGTTGCCGCCCGGGTTGACGTCGCTTTGCGTCTGGTCCACGCCCAGGGCCGTGAAGGCCGGGTTGCCGCCCTGCTCGGCCCAGACCGCCACTCCCAGAAAGGCCACGAAGATCACGGTCATTACGGCCAGGATGGCCCAGCCCTGGCGCGTGTCGCCGACCATCTTGCCGTAGGTGTAACAGAACGCGGCTCCGATCAGCAGGATGGACAGCATCTCGACGAAGTTCGAGAGCGGGGTGGGGTTCTCAAACGGGTGGGCCGAGTTGACGTTGAAGAAGCCGCCGCCGTTGGTCCCCAGCTGCTTGATGGCGATCTGCGAGGCCGCCGGCCCCACCGCCAGCACCTGCTCGGTCACGGGGTTGCCATTCGCGTCGAGCGTGGGCTGCAGGAGCGCTACGGTCTTGTTGCTGTCCAGCGTCTGCACCACGCCCTGCGAGACGAGCACCAGGGCGACCAGGAGCGCCAGGGGCAGCAGGATGTACAGCGTCGAGCGGGTCAGGTCCACCCAGAAGCTGCCGAGGCCCTTGGCCGTGTGGCGCACCAGGCCGCGGATGAGCGCGACCATGACGGCCATGCCCGTGGCCGCCGAGACGAAGTTCTGCACCGTCAGGGCCAGCATCTGGGTGAGGTAACTCAGCGTCACCTCGCCGCCGTAGCCCTGCCAGTTGGTGTTGGTGGCGAAGCTGACGGCCGTGTTCCACGACGAGTCCGGCGTGACCGCGCCGAGTCCCTGCGGGTTGAGCGGCAGGCCGCTTTGCAGCCGCTGCAACGCATAGACTGTCAGCAGGCCCACGCCGTTGAAGAGCAGCGTGGCGACGGCGTAAGTCTTCCAGGGCATGTCCTCGTCGGCGCGGACGCCGGCCAGCCGGTAGATCAGGCGCTCCACCGGGCCGAGGACCGGGTCCAGAAAAGTGCGCTCGCCCTGATAGACGCGCGCCATGAACCCGCCCAGCGGCTTGGCCAGCGCGATGAGGACGACGATATACAAAACGAGTTGGGTCCAACTAGCGATTGTCATCCAAACCACTCCGGTTTCAACAGGGCGGCCACAAGATAGATGAGCAGACTCAGGGCGATTAAGCCCGAGACGAGATAGAGCACGTTCATGCTTGCCCTCCCTGAGCCGCTCACAGACCGCAATCAGGCCGTAAGTGGCGGCGAAGAAGACGATGGTCAGACCGATGTAGAGCAGGTCCAGCATAAGAGTCACCTCCCTCAGGCGTAGTCAGTGCGCTATTAGTCTAGGGAAACCGGCGTCACGCCGGGGACAAGAAAGACGGCGGGGAGGTCAAGAAAGGGTCAAGACGGCCGGCCTGTCCAAGGTATACTAGGTCTATGCAAGCCCGCGACAAGCAGGCCAGGCCGTGCCAGGCGTGTGAGTTGCCGGGAGATAGGGCTATGACTAAGGCGTCCATCCGACTGGCATTCTTTGGCGATGACGAAGTCGCTGGGCAGCGGGTCCAGGCCGCCCTGCGGCAGGCCGGCCTGGACTTTGAATGGCGCGGCGCGGACAGTCTGGCCGCGGCCCCGGCGTTGCTGGCCGGCGGCGTGGACTTGGCCCTGGCCCACTTCCCGCCCGCCGCGGACGGGCTGGACGAGTTCTTGGCCGCCAACGCCGGCCGGCCTTGGATAGCGCTCGCGGCGCCGGCCGATGAGGCGGCCGCGCTGGCCTGGCTCGAGCGCGGCGCCTGCGACTGTCTCTGCCTGGATCGGCTGGCGCGTCTGCCTCGGGTCGTGACGCGCGCGGTGGCGGCTCAGCGCGGCGCCGAGCCGGCTGCCGAAACCGGCGGGCTGTGGGCCAGGGCCGGGCAGGCCCTGGTGGCCGGCGCCTCCCATGCCCTGGTCCTGTTGGAGGCCGAGGGCCGCATCCTGGATTTCAACGCCCTGGCCGCGGACCAGGCGCGGCGCCTTTACGGGCGGCCGCTCGTCCGCGGCGCTGCCTTCACCGATTACTTCTCCGCTCCCCAACGCGCCGATTTTGAGCGGCAGGGCCGGGCGGCCTGGCTGGGCCAGGTCGGTAACATTGAAGTCTCGCTGATTGGCGAGGATGGCCGGCCCCACTGGCTGCAAGTGCGCTTCTTCCCGGTGCGGTCTGACGCGGACGCTGTTGTGGCGGTGTGCCTGGCCTGCGCCGACATCACCGAGGCGCGCCAGGCGGAAGCGCTGCTGCGCGGCACGTCGGAGCTCTTCCGTTCGGCCATCGACGCCCTGGTGGACAATGTCTGCGTGCTGGACGGCGACGGCCGCCTGCTGGCTGTCAACCGCGCCTGGCGCGAGTTTCTGGACGCCAACCGCGAGACCGACGCGCAGGCCGCGGCCTCGGGGGAGGGCGTCAACTACCTGGCGGTCTGTGAGCGTGCGGCGGCCGCCGGTGACGCCGACGCCGGGGTCTTCGCGCAGGGCTTGCAGGCTGTTCTGGCCGGCGCGCGCGACCGTTTTGAACACGAGTACCCGTGCCACTCACCCACCGAGCGGCGTTGGTTCATCGGCCATGTGCGCCGGATCTCGGGCCCCGGGCCGGCGCGCGCGGTGGTGGCCCACCAGAACATCACCGCCCTGCGCCTGGCCGAGCTGCATTGGCGCGAGAGCCGGCAGCTCCTGCATACGTACTTCGATCACTCGCCGTCCGGCATGGCCCTGCTCGACACCGACCTGCGCTTTGTGGCCGTCAACCAGGCGATGGCGGTCTTCAACGGAATGCCGGTTTCGGCCCACCTGGGCCGCCCCCTGGCCGCCGTGGACGCGGACATGGCCGCGCACCTGGAAGGGCTGCTGCGCGAAGTGCTGGCCACCGGGCAGCCTCGCCTGGGGCTGGAGGTGTCCGGGCCGTCGCAGAACCGCCCCGGCCAGATCAGCCATTACCTGGCCTCGTACTTCCCGGTGACCGACGCCGACAAGCGCCGGATCGGTGTCGGCGCGGTGGTCACCGACATCACGGAGCGTGTGCAGGCTGAGCGCGCCCGGCGCGCCAGCGAGGCCGCTTTCAACAGCCTCTTTGAGAACAGCCAGTTGGGGATCGCGCAGATTCCGCTCCGCGGCGACCGACCCCTGACGGACCTGCCCCTGACGCGCGTGAATGCATCCTTCGCCCGCCTGCTCGGCGAAACACCGGAAGCCCTGGCCGCCCGGACTGTCCGCGACATTACTTTCCAGCCCGATCTGGAACGCGACGTCGCCATCGAGGCCGAATGGCAGCGGTCCTCAACCTCGCCCAGTTTCCGCGCCGGTTACGAGAAGCGCTATGTCACTCGCGATGGGCGCGTCGTGCCCGTGCTGTTGACGTCTGTGATCGTGCCGGACGAGGCCCGCCAGCCGGCCTCGATCCTGGCGCTGGTGACCGACCTGACCGAACTGCGCCAGCGCGAGACCGAATTGCGGACCCTGGCCGAGAACTCACCCGACCTGATCATGCGGGTGAGCGCGGACATGCGCTGCCTGTACGTCAATCGCCGCTTCCGGTCTTTGGGAACCTTGGCGCCTCTGGCGATGGCGGGCAAAGCGCTTAATGATCTGGGCCTCCCCGCCGCGGTGGCGGCCAGGGCCGAGGCGCTGGTGGAGGGTGTCGTCCGCACCGGCCAACCCGCCGAGGTCCACTTCACGCTGCCTGACCCGGATGGGCCGCGCTGGCAGGAGGCCCGTGTGGTGCCGGAGTTTGCGCCGGACGGCCGGGTGGCGAGCGTGCTGGGCCTCAGCCGGGACATCACCGACCGGGTGCGCGCCGAGCAGGCGCTGGCGCGCGAGCGGATCCTGTTCGAAGCCGGCCCGGCCGTTGGGTACGAGCGGGACCGCGCCGGCACCATCACTTACATCACCCCCAACGTCGCCCAGTTTGGCTACACCCCGCTTGCCTTCACATCCGGCGCAGTCAGCCTGCCAACTCTGGTGCCGCCCGAGGACTGGGCGCGTGTGCGCGCCCAGATCCAGGCCGACCAGGCGGCCGGCCGGGGCTGGGGTCTGTATGAGTACCGGCTGCGCTGCGCGGATGGCTCCGAGCGCTGGGTGCTGGACTACACGCGCTTCCTGCCGGACGACCCGGAGCGGGCCGCCCACGGCTATCTGCTGGATATCACCGAGCGCAAGCGGTCGGAGGCGATCTGGCAGGCCCGGGCGCGGCTGGCCGAGTTCGCGTCCACGCACAGCCTGGGCGAGTTGCTGACCGCCACCCTGGATGAGGTGGAGGCCCTCACCGACAGCCGCATCGGCTTCTACCACTTTCTGGAGGCCGACCAGCACACGCTGTCATTGCAGGCCTGGTCCACGCGCACGGTCCGCGAGTCCTGCACGGCGCAGGGCTTTGACCGGCACTACGACGTCAGCCGGGCCGGGATCTGGGTGGATTGCATTCGCGAACGCCGGCCGGTTATTCACAACGACTATGCCGCCGCGCCGGGCCGGCAGGGGATGCCGGACGGGCACGCGGCCGTGACCCGGGAGGTGGTGGTCCCGGTCTTCCGCGGCGACCAGATCGTGGCCGTTCTGGGTGTCGGCAACAAGCCGTGGCCGTATGGCGACGAGGATGTGCGGGTGGTGAGCCTGCTGGCCGACCTGGCCTGGGACATCGCCGAGCGCAAGCAGGCCGAAGCGCGCCTGCGCGAGAGCGAGCAGCGTTTCCGCGCTTTCTTCGAGAATGCGCCGCTCTACTGTTACATGGTAGCCCCGGACGGCCGCATCCTCGACATCAACCGGGCCGCCCTGCAGGCCTACGGCTACACGCGCGCCGAGCTCGTCGGCCAGCCGGTGACTCGCCTGTACACGCCCGAGCTTGAGCAGCGGGCCGCCAGCCTCAACGCCCAGTGGCGCGCGACCGGCGAACTGCGTGACGTGGCCTTGTCTGTAGCGACGCGCACCGGCACGACGCGCACGATCGAGTTGAGCCTGGACGTCGTGCGCGACGAGGCCGGCCAGATCCTGTATTCGACCTCGATCCAGCACGACGTGACGGAGCGCCTGGCGGCTGAGGCCGAACTGCAGCTGACGCTGGGCCGCCTGCGGATCGTGAACCAGATCACCCAGGGGATCCTGGCGGCCCGCTCTCCGGTTGAGATCGCTCAAACGGCCGTGGATCAACTGGCCGAGTGGCTCCCATGTGAGCACGTCGGGGTGGGCCTGTTTGACCCGGACGCTACCCTGCGCATTCTGGCCGCGCGCGTGGCCGGGCGGCACCCGGCGGCGGCGTGGACCCGGTTGGCGGTCTCGGACGTCGCCAGTCTGCGTGCGCTGCAGGGCGGGGAGATGATCCTGGGCGGGCCGGAGGTGGTGCGCGACTTTCCCGCCGTGCAGGCCTTGGTCGTTCAGGCCGGCCTCCGTTCCTTTCTGGCCGTGCCGCTGTCCGCGGACGGGCGCGTGATCGGAACGCTGGGCCTGGCCGCCGTCGCCGGCAGCTACTTCACGGCGGCGCGTATCGCGGTGGTGCGCGAGATAGCCGATGAACTCGGCGTGGTGCTGTCTGAGGCGCGCCTGCGCGAGCGCGCCCAGGCCGCCGAGGCCGAGTACCGGGCGCTGGCCCGCCGGCTTGTGGACTTGGAGGAGACGGAACGCCGGCGCCTGGCCCGTGAGCTGCATGATCAGGTCGGCCAGAATCTGGGCGTCTTGGGGCTGGAGTTGAACCGTCTGCGGGATCATCTGGCGCCCAGCGCCGGCCCGGCGGTGCTGGACGAGGCGCTGAGTGTGGTGGCGGATGTGATCGCCAGTATCCGCGGCGTCATGTCCGACCTGCGTCCGCCTGTTTTGGACGACTATGGGCTTGTGGCGGCGCTGCGCTGGTATGGTGAGCACGTCCAGCGCCGCACCGGCCTGCACGTCGTGGTGGCCGACGAGGAGTTGTCGCCGCGCCTGCCGGCGCCGGCCGAACTGGCGCTGTTCCGCATCACCCAGGAGGCCTTGAACAATGTCCACCGGCACGCGCGCGCCCAGCGTGTGGACATTTACCTGGAGGCGGAGGGGCCGCAGGCGACGCTGACGATCGCCGATGACGGCCAGGGCTTTGATCCGGCCGCTGTGAGCGGGCCAGGGCCTGAATCTGGCTGGGGTCTGATCAACATGCGTGAGCGGGCGGCGGCCGTAGGCGCCCAATTGCGCGCCGAGTCCGGCCCGAGCCGGGGCACACACATCATTGTGGAGATCCCGCGATGAGCGCGGCGGCAATCCGGATCCTGCTGGCGGACGACCACACGGTCCTGCGCGATGGCCTGCGCGCCTTATTGGAGGCGCAGCCGGATCTGTGTGTGGTCGCCGAGGCCGGCGACGGGCAGGCGGCGCTGGCCCTGGCGCAGAGCCACCGCCCAGACGTGCTGGTGCTCGACATCACCATGCCGGGCCTCAACGGTCTGGATGTGCTGCGTGAGCTGCGCGCCGCGGACGGCCCGGAAGTGCGCGTGGTCTTTTTGACGATGCATGCCACGGCCGAGCACGTCTACCGGGCCATCCAGGGCGGCGCGCTGGGCTATGTGTTCAAAGAGAGTCTGGGCAGCGAATTGGTGAGCGCCGTGCGCCAGGCGGCCGCCGGCCAACGCTACCTGTGCTCGCGCGCGACGGCGATCGCCCTGGACGACTACGCGCGCCGGTCGCGCACTGGCGACTTTGAAACCCCATTGGATCGTCTGAGTCCGCATGAACGCCAGGTGCTGCAGTTCCTGGCGGAAGGCCTTTCCAACGTCGCCATCGCCGAACGCTTGTCGATCTCGGCCAAGACAGTGGAGACCTACCGCCTGCGCCTCATGCGCAAATTGGAGATCAAGGACCTGGTGGGTCTGGTCAAGTTCGCGCTCCGCCACGGCCTGACCGAGCTGGAATAACCCGGACCTGCTCGGGCCCCGCTGGTTCCCCCAGGAAATTGTCTGCCGTTACGACGGCGATCTGTAGGGGATTGCTGACAGACAGGCCGGGCCAGTCGCCGTACGATGGCGCCATCAGTCGCCGGGGCAGGTTTGGCCGTCAATGTCAGTCCTTACTTTTCTGGTAGTTGAGGATCACCCACGCCTGCGCGCCTCGCTGTGCGCGTGGCTGCGGCACGCCTACGCCGGTTGCGAGTGTGTCGAGGCCGAGACCGGCGCCGCCGCCCTGGCGCAGTCCACGCCGCCGCACGTCGTGCTGTTGGATGTCAGCCTGCCGGACATGTCCGGCCTGGCTGTTGCCCAGCAAATGCTGGCGCGCTCTCCCAGCCTGCCCATCATTATCATTACGATGCATGACGCCGCCCTTTACCGTGACGACGCCCGCGCGATCGGCGCCGCCGCCTTCGTGCCCAAGGATCAGCTGCCGAGCGCACTGGCCAGCGCCTTGCGCACCATCCTGGCCGGTGAGGCCGATGGCGCTGCTCCGCGCCCGTCCTCGCAGTAACTGCTCTGCTCACGCCGCCGAACGATGGCATACTCGACCCGCCTCAGACAGACGACGGCCACCGCCCTGCGGCGGTGGCCGTGGCTTTGGTATCTGGCGGCGGCCGGGGCCTCGCTGGCGGCGGCGCGCGTGACGGCTTCGTACCAGACTGAGGCGGGCGCGCTCGTTATCTTTCGGGCTAGCGTGGGCCTGTGGCTGGCCTTGCTCGTCGTTTGTCCCTGGCGCCACTGGGTGGCGTTGGTCGCGGCCTTGGCGGTCGGCGGCGGCCTGAACCTGGCGCTTTCGGGGACATGGTCGGCGGAGACCGCGCTGCGGTTGGGGGTTGACGTCTGCCAGGCCGGGTTGGCGGCCGGCCTGCTGCGCCTGTGGCTCGGCCCGGCCTTCACCTTTGAGCGTCTCGCCCACGTTTTTGCCCTGATCGGCGTGCCCGTGGCCACAGGCGCCCTGCTGAACCTGGCGCTCGTCGGCCCGCTTGCGCTCGGCGCGGCCACTGGGTCGGCGGTCTGGTCGGCCTGGCGCGAACACTGGGCCGCCGACGCCATCGCTTTCATCGTGGTCGCCCCGGCCGTCGTCGCCTGGCTGATTCCGCAGCGGCCCTGGGCGGGCCAGCCGCGTGGCTGGCGCGCGGCGGCTGTGCCGCTTGGGCTTCTGACCTTCCTGGGCGCGCTGGCGTTCAGCCTGCCCGGTGCCGCCGATCTGACGGCGATGGGCCTGCTGTACCTGCTCTGGCTGGTGCTGGTGGGGTTGGCGGCCTTCGCGGGCGTGCGCGCGCTGACGCTGGGTTTGGTGGTGGTGGCCGGGGCCGGCCTGTGGGCGTTGGCGGAGGGCCGCGGATTCTTCAGCCAGTTCGGCGTCAGCGCGGCCGATCGAGTCTCGGCCCTGCAGCTCTACCTAAGCCTGGCCTCAACGGGCCTGTTGGTCCTGGCCGCCCTGATCACCGGGCGGAGGCGCGCCGAAGCGGATCTGCACGAGAGCGAAGCCCGCTTCCGCCTGCTGGCCGAGAACTCCACCGACCTGATTCTGCGCCTCGACCTGGACGGCGTCTGCCGCTATGCCTCGCCGGCCAGCCGGGCGCACCTGGGCTATCCGCCGGAAGACCTGCTGGGTCAACCGTTTCTGACGTTCGTCGAGGCGGCGGATCGCGCGGCCTGGACGGCGGCGCAGGGGGCGCTGTTGACGACGATTGACCAGCAGAGCGTGGTCTGCCGCGTGCGGCGCCAGGATGGGGCCGTGCGCTGGTTGGAGGCCTCGGGCCGGGCCGTGTCTGAGCCGGCGACTGGCGCCCGGCGCGAGCTGCAGTTCACGGTCCGCGACGTCACCGATCGGCAGCTGGCTCAGTTCGATCTGGAGCGGCGCACGGCTGAGCTGGCGGCCATTAACCGCATCATCGTGGCCGCCGCCGCCGCTCAGGATCTGCGGAGTCTGCTGCAGGCGGCCGCCTGTGAGATCCGCCAGCTCCTGGACGGGCGCAATTGTGGCATCGCCCTGATCGACAACTCCGGCCAGTCTTTGACCGTGGCCGCGGATGCGAACGCCGACCCGGCCGAGCCGAGTGCGGTGGGCCTGCAGTTTCCGATCAATGACAATGCCTCGACGCAATGGGTGCTGCAGAACCGGCAATCGCTGGCGGTGGCGGACGCGCAGACCGACCCGCGCACTGCGCCCCTGCAGGCGTTGATGGCGGCGCGCCAGACGCGGGCGCTGTTGATCGCGCCGCTGCTGAGCCGCGAGGCCGTGATCGGCACTATCGGCGTGGACCGCACGGAGGTCGGCCGCGATTTTGCCGCCGCGGAGATCGCGTGGCTGGAGACATTGGCCGCCCAGCTGGCCGGCTCCATCGAGAACCTGCGTCTGCGGGAGGTGGCCCGGCGGCGCGCGGAGGAGTTCGCGGCCCTGGTCGAGACCGCCCGCGCGCTGGGCCTGCATCAAGACGAGCACTGGCTCGTGAACACCGTCATCGAGCGGGCGCTGGAGCTGATCCCGGCCACTGGAGCCGAGGTCTTTCTCTACAACGAGGCGGCCGGCGTGCTTAACTTGACGGTGGCGCGCGGCTTGCCGCTGGAATCGGGTTTGCATATTCAGCCGGGCCGAGGCGCCGCCGGCCTCATCGCCCGTACGTGGCAGCCTCTGCTCCTGGATGACTACTCCCATTGGTCCGGCCGGCTGCCGGAACTGGAGCACATCCCCTTCGGCGCCTACCTGGGCGTGCCGATGCTGTATGCTGGCCACCTGGTGGGGGTGCTGGCCGTGGTCGATGTTGACCGGGCGCCGCGCCGCTTCACCCAGGCCGAGGCCGAACTGCTGGGCCTGCTGGCTGGCCAGGCGGCCGGCGCGATCCACAACAAGGGCCTGCTGGACGAGGCGCGCCAGCGCGCTGACCAGTTGGCGCTGCTGTATGACGCCGGGCTGGCCCTCAACGGCGTGCTCGATCCGACGACCCAGCTGGCCTACCTGCTTAAGATCGCGGGCCAGGCCCTCGAGGCGGACCAGATCGCGTTTTATCGGCGCGAGCCGGAGAGCCAGGCCGTGGGGTTTGAGATGGGGTTGGAGCGGACGCCGGCCGGCTCGCATCGGCCCTTGGCCGAGCCGGGGCCGGCCGCGACGGCCGAGGCCTCGCCGGTAGCCTGGGTGGCCCGGCATCGCGTGCCCTTGCAGATCGCGGATCGGGGCGCTGAGCCCGGCCGCTGGCTCAGTGACCCGGCGGCCCAGTCTGGCCTGTGGGTGCCGGTGGAACATGCCGGCAAGCTGTACGGCATCCTGGCCGCTCTGAGCCGCCAGGCCCTGTTCTTCAACGACCGGGCCGAGCGCCTGCTGCTGTTGTTTGCCAATCAGACGGCGGTCGCCATCCGCAATGCCCGGCTGTTTGCCGAGACCGAGCGGCGGCTGAGCCGCGTGCAGGGCCTGCGCCGGATCGATGCCGCCATCGCGGCCGGACCGCAGCTGGCGCGCATCCTGGGGACTCTGCTGGAGGAGGTCACCGCCGTGGCGGGCGTGGCCGCGGCCAGTCTGGCCCTGGCGGAGCGGCCCTCCGGCCGGCTGTCGGTGGCCGCCAGCCGCGGCCTCCCGGAGGCATCCCCCGGCCTGGCGCCGTTGCAGCTCGGCGTGGGCAGCGTCGGGCGGCTGGCGGCCCAACTGGCGCGCGTGGACGTGTCGCCGGCAGCCCTAGCGCCAACCGACTTTGAGCGCTCAGCGATTCTGAGCCAGCCCGGCTTCACGGATTATCACGCGGTCCCGTTGGTGTCCAACGGTCAGACAATCGGCCTGCTGGAGGTCTACAACGGCACGCCCCAAGCTCTCGATGCGGAGGCCTTGGACTACCTGGAGGCGCTGGCGGGCCAGGGGGCGCTGGCCGTCGACCAGGTCCGGCTGTTTGAGGAGTTGCAGCGCTCCAACCAGGATTTGACCAGCGCCTACGACGCCACGATCGAAGGCTGGTCCCGCGCCGTAGACCTGCGTGACCGCGAAACAGAGGGCCACACACAGCGGGTGGCCGAGATGACGGTGTACCTGGCGCGCGCCCTGGGCGTTGACGGAGCCGACCTGGTCCATCTGCGGCGCGGCGCTCTGCTGCACGATATCGGCAAGCTCGGCATCCCGGACGCCATCCTGCTCAAGCCGGACAAACTGACGGAGGCAGAGTGGCAGGTCATGCGCCGCCATCCCGGCTACGCGTATGAGTGGTTGTCGCCGGTAGGGTTCCTGCGGCCGGCCCTGGGCATCCCGTACTGCCATCACGAGCGCCTGGACGGCAGCGGTTATCCGCGCGGGCTGCGCGGCGACGCGATCCCATTGGCGGCGCGCATCTTCGCCGTGGCCGACGTCTGGGACGCGCTCTGCTCCGACCGCCGCTACCGGCCGGCCTGGCCCGAGCCCAAAGTGCTGGCCTATCTGCAGGAGATGGCCGGCCGCCACTTCGACCCGCGCGCCGTTCAGGCTCTCTTGGAACTGCGCCGGGCGGCCGGCTGAGGCTATAATCGGCGCCATTCCTCAGGCGTTTCCCCGACCCCCAAGCCGGTGCTCTTCGGCCGCGCTGCCTGCCCGGCGGCCGGCGGGTGCGGGGAGGCGCGCGTTCCGGCGGGCACCATGACGCGTTTAGCCATCTTGTCTGATATCCACGGTCACGCGATCGCGCTGGAAGCGGTGTTGGCTGACATCGATCGCCAGGGCGTCGACGGACTGATCTGCCTGGGCGATGTGGCCACGCTCGGCCCGCAGCCGGCCGAGGTCCTGGCCAGCCTGCGCGCCCGCCGCTGCCCGTGCGTCCTCGGCAACCACGACGAAGCGCTGCTCCACCCGGAGCGGGCCCAGGCCCTGCACATCCCGGCGCGGCTCAATCCGGCCCTGACCTGGTGCGCCGAGCGCCTCACGGAGGCCGACTGGGCGTTCCTGCGCGCCTGCCGGCCGGTGTGGGAGCTGCCGGTGGGGCCAGGCACCGACCTGCTGGCGTATCACGGCTCGCCGCTCTCGAACACGGACTCGCTCCTGGCCACCACGCCCAGCGGCGACCTCGACCGTTGGCTGTGCCACCCGACGGCGAAGCTGTTTGTCGGCGGGCACACGCACTTGCAGATGCTGCGCCAGGAGTCCGGCCGGTACGTCTTCAACGCCGGCAGTGTGGGCAGCGCCTTCAAAGCTCCGCCACGGCCGGAGCAGCCGACGCCCAGCCTTCTGCCCTGGGCCGAGTATGCGCTGGTGACGTGGGACCGCGGCCTGGTCGGGATCGACCTGCGCCAGGTGCCCTTCGATCTGGCCGCCTTCGCGGCGCTGACGGCCGCCAGCGATCTGCCCTTGCGGGGCTGGTGGCTGCAGCAATACGCCGCGTGAGCCAGCTGCCCGGTTCAGGGCAGGGCTTGGCCGCGGGCCTCCCCCAAGAGCGCGTACCACTCCTCGCGTGATAAGCTGACCGTGTCCGCCAGGCTGGCCGCCCGGATGCGTTCCGGCCGGGTGGAGCCGAGGATCGGCTGGATTCCGGCGGGGTGGCGCAGCAGCCAGGCCACCGCGATCGCTTCCGGGCTGGTCTGCTTCTGCTCCGCCAACTGCGCGATCAACGCGGCGCCCAGCTGCCCGGCCTTCAGCAGTTGGCCGCCGGCCAGCGGCGCCCAGGCCTGCACCAGGATGCGGCGCAGGCGGCAGTAATCCAGCGTCCCAGCCGCCAGCGCGCTGGCGGCGCCGGCCCCGGCCCGGTTGGCCACCACGCCTTCGACCATGAGCTGCGAGTGGGTGAGGCTGAGTTCCAGCTGATTGACCACCAGCGGCTGCGCGACGGCGGCCTGCAGCAGTTCGATCTGCGCGGGCGTGTGGTTGCTGACGCCAAAATAGCGGACCTTGCCGGCCGCGTGCAGTTCGGCGAAGGCGCGGGCCACCTCCTCCGGCTCAACCAGCGGGTCCGGCCGATGCAGCAGCAGCAGGTCGAGGTAATCCGTCTGCAGGCGCCGCAGGCTGGTCTCTACGGATCGGACAATGTGGCTGTAGCTGAAATCGTAGCGCTGCGGGTCGGCGGCGGCCGGCTCGCCCTGGAAGCGGATGCCGCACTTGGTTTGCAGGACCAGGCGCGGCCGCAGGCCGGGCGCGGACTTCAGGAAGTCGCCGAAGACGCTCTCGGACTTGCCGCGCGTGTAGATGTCGGCGTGGTCGAAGAGCGTGATGCCGGCGTCCAGCGCGGTCTGGATGGCGCGGAACGCGGTCTGGCGCTCGGCTTCGGTCAGGGGCGCGTCATCCCAACGGCCGCCGATCTGCATGCAGCCGTAGGCAAGCCGGGAGACAACTAGATCCGTGCGGGGGAGGGTGTAAGTCTGCATGGTGGTGTTTAGCTCGCGTAGCCTCTGTTGGTCAGGCGCCCCGTTCCCAAGGCGTTGGGATCCGGCCTCGCCGGGCGGCTGGCCCGCCCAAGCGCTGATCTGGCGGCTGGCCTCACCGGCCGCCCGTGGTCAAGCTGTCCTGGCGCAGGCCGCCGGCCGGCCGCAGCAGGATGAACTCGCCGAGGCGCACCGCGTCGTGCTCCACCGCGCTGACCAGCTCGGCCCGCTGCCCGGGTGAAGCGGCCTCCAGCAGTCGGCCGGCGTGGCGCCAGACGCCCTCGCGCCAATGCGTGATCACGCGCGAGATGAGGAGTTCGTCCACGGGGCCGAGCACCTGGTCCAGCCAGTCCAGGCCCGGCATGGCCGGCTCCAGGATCTGATCCTGGACCGCGTCGATGGTCCGGCCGATGATGGCGTTGACCTGGCTGTGGTCGGCGTAGCGGGCCTCGCGCTGGCCCGGCGAGAGGCCGGCCCAGTCCGGCTGCAGCAGGTCTTCGAGGGTCAGGACCAGGTCATAGTTGATGTGGGCGTTGACGCCCAGGAGCAAAAGCTGCAACGCCGTGGTCTGCGGCTGGCGGGTCGCCGCGAAGGCCAATTGCCAGACCACCGGGGCTGTCGCGGGCGCCTGCTCATGGGCCTCCAGCGCCACGAAGTAGTAATCGGCAAAGCGGTGCAGCAGCCGTTCCACCCAGGCCGGGTCCGCGAACTCCCCGCGCGCGATGGCGGCGAGCATGTTAGCCGTCATCATTCGGTAGCAGCGCAGGAACGTGGCGCGGCGGTCGGCGCGGGCTTCCCAGGTCTGGGTCAGGGCGTCCATGCGCGCGAGCAGTTGGGTCTCAGACAGCACTCGGTTGTCCCTCCTGGTGGTGAGCGGCGGGCCGGCGGCGCGGCCCACAGGATAACACGGCCGGCTGGATCCCGGGGCCGGGTCCGCCCTGGCGCTCCAGAAAATTGCCAGATTGTCCCGCTGGCCGTATCATCACTCCATGAACACCGCGTCACTTAACTCAAGGCGCCGCTGGGGGCGCCGCCTAATCATTGTGGTGCTCGGCCTGGCCGGGCTGGTGCTCGGCGGCCCATTCCTGGTGCCGGTGCCGCCGCTGGACGGCCTGGTGCCGGCCCAATCCCTGGCCGAGCCGGAGAGCGCCTTCGTCAACGTTAACGGCCTGGACGTCCATCTGAAAAAGAGCGGCGCTGGCGACCGCGTGCTCGTCCTGATCCACGGCTTCACGGCCAGCACCTTCACCTGGCGCGAGGTGCAGGCGCCGCTGGGCGCGCTGGGCACCGTCCTCGCCTTTGACCGGCCCGGCTTCGGCCTCACCGAGCGCCCGCTGCCGGGCGACTGGTCCGGCCCCAGCCCCTACACGCCGGAGGCGGCCGCCGATCTGGTGATCGGCCTGCTCGACCACTACGGCGTGGAACGCGCGATCCTGGTGGGCAATTCGGCCGGCGGCGCGCTGGCCGCCTACACGGCGCTGCGCTACCCGGAGCGGGTGGAGGCGCTCGCCCTCCTGGACGCGCCCGTCTATTCGGTCGGCGGCGGCTCGCCGGCCTTCCTGTTGCCGGTCCTCAACTCGCCGCAGGTGCGGCACATCGGGCCGTTGATCGCGCGCGGCTTCATCGGCAACCTGCCGGAGCTGGTGCGTTCGTTCTGGCATGACCCGGCGCGTGTGACGCCCGCCATCCTGGCCGGGTATCAGCGGCCGTTCACGGTGGAAAACTGGGACCGGGCCTTCTGGGAGGTGTTCGCCAACAGCCGGGCGCTGGAGCTGGCGCCGCGCGTGCCGGAGCTGACGCTGCCGGTGCTGGTGGTGACCGGCGCCGAGGATGTGACTGTGCCGGCCGAGCAGAGCGAGCGCCTGGCCCGCGCCCTGCCGAACGCCGACTTCGCCGCGCTGCCGGACTGCGGCCATCTGCCGCAGGAGGAATGCCCGGATGCGCTGCTGGCGGCGCTGACCGCCTTTATTCAGTCCTTGCCCTGAAGTCTTTGTCGGAGGTGACGATGCCCACACCTGATGCGCCCAACGACTATGTGCTCGACGAGGCCACCGGCAAGATGGTGCGCCTGCGCCCGGAGACGCCCGGCGATCAGGCCGCGGCCATCGCCAGCGGCGTTTATCTGCTGGCGATGCTGGCCGTGTTCTTCTGGCAGCTCTTCGACGTCTGGGTCGGGCGCTATACGCTGGCGCTCTGGCTTGGTTATGGGGATCGCCTGGAAGCGGTGGCCGACCCGCTCTTCCGCTTAATCGCCTACGCCATCGTCGGCGGCGGGCTGGGCGGCACCGTCAACGGCATCCGCAGCCTGTTGGCCTGGCACGTGGAGTGGGGGGCTTTCGAGCAGCGTTACCTGTGGAAGTACCTGACCATGCCCTGGCTGGGCGCCACGCTGGCCTTGTTCGTCTTCGCCCTGGTCCGCAGCGGCGTGGCCGTGGTCGGCGGCGACATGGTGCCTCAGGATGGCGATCTGCGTCAGAGCCTGTCCACGCTCATCCTCGGCATCCTGTCCGGCTATGGCGCGCGCGAGGTCTTCATCTGGCTGGACGCCCAGGTCACGCGCATGTTCAAGGTCGCGCCGCCGGTCGAGCGGGAAGTGCCCAAACTGCTCGGGCTGACGCGCCCCGAGGCGGAGAAGATCCTGGCGGCCAGCGATCTGCGGCTGGGCACGGTGGAGGAGGCCGAGGTCGAGAGCGACGCCGAGGTCGACCGGATCATCCGCCAGGCGCCGGTGCCGCCGCAAGTGTTGACCCGCGGCCGGGCCGTCGACGTCACCTTTGGCCGGCGCACCCTGCCCGGCGACGGCTTTGGCGGCGGGCAGTGATGCCGGCCGGGGAGGTGCTGCATGGCTGTGTCTCATCCCGTCGGCCGGGCTTATCCGCTGGGCGCCAACTTCCTCAGCGGCGGCGTGAACTTCTCGGTCTTCTCCAAGAACGCCACCGCCGTTGAGCTGCACCTGTTCGACCGGGTGTCCGATGCGCGTCCGGCGCGCGTCATCCGCCTGGACCCGCGCCTCAACCGGACTTTTTATTACTGGCACATTTTCGTGCCGGGTGTGCAGGCCGGCCAGCTGTACGGCTACCACCTCACCGGGCCGAATGTGCCCGAATTCGGCCTGCGCTTTGACGGCGACAAGGTCCTGCAGGACCCGTACGCGCGCGCCGTGGCCTACGACGAGCACTACAACCGCAGCGCCGCCGCCCGGCCGGGCGACAACACGGCCACGGCGATGAAGAGCGTGGTGGTGGACCCGCGCGCCTACAATTGGGAGGGCGATAAGCCCTTGCAGGTGCCGTACGCCGGCTCGGTCATCTACGAGCTGCACGTCGGCGGCTTCACGCGCCACCCCAGCGCCGAGGTGCCGCCCGAGCGGCGCGGCACCTACGCCGGCCTGGTCGAGAAGATCCCGTACCTGAAGGCGCTCGGCGTCACCGCCGTCGAGTTGCTGCCCGTTCAGCAGTTCGATCCGTATGATGCGCCGGGCGGCCGCCCCAACTACTGGGGCTACAGCCCGGTGGCCTTCTTCGCCCCGCACCGCGGCTACTGCGCGCGTCCCGAAGACCCGCTCGCGCCCGTGAACGAATTCTGCGACATGGTCAAAGCCCTGCACCAGGCCAAACTGGAAGTGATCCTGGACGTGGTCTTCAACCACACCGCCGAGGGCGATCACGCCGGCCCCACGCTGTCGCTGCGCGGGCTGGAGAACCGGGCCTATTACCTGCTGGATCAGCAGCGCCCGGCCTACTACGCCAACTACAGCGGCACCGGCAATACCCTCAACGGGAACCACTCGGTGGTGCGCCGCCTGATCCTGGATTGCCTGCGCTATTGGGTCCAGGTGATGCACGTGGACGGCTTCCGCTTCGACCTGGCCTCGGTGCTGGCGCGCGACGAGCGCGGCCGGCCGCTGGAGGACCCGCCCATCCTGTGGGACATCGAGTCGGACCCGGTGCTGGCCGGCACCAAGATCATCGCCGAGGCCTGGGACGCGGCCGGGTTGTACCAGGTGGGTTCCTTCATCGGGCACCGCTGGGCGGAGTGGAACGGCCAGTTCCGTGACGACATGCGCCGCTTCGTCAAGAGCGATGACGGGCAGGTGGGCAAGCTGGCGGCGCGCCTCACCGGCAGCCGCGATCTGTACCGCCAGCCGGACCGCGAGCCGAACCGCAGCGTCAATTTCATCACCTGCCACGATGGCTTCACGCTCAATGACCTGGTCTCTTATAACCACAAGCACAACGAGGCCAACGGCGAAGGCAACCGCGACGGCCACGACACCAACTTCAGCTGGAACTGCGGCGCCGAAGGGCCGAGCGCCGACCCCGTGATCGAAGCGCTGCGCCTGCGCCAGATGAAGAATCTGTTGACGATGTTGTTCGTGTCCCAGGGCACGCCGATGCTGCTGATGGGCGACGAAGTCCGCCGCACGCAGCGCGGCAACAACAACGCCTACTGCCAGGATAACGAGCTGAGCTGGTTTGATTGGTCGGACGTCCAACGCCACGCCGGTTTTCTGCGTTTCGTGCGGCGCCTGATCGCGTTCAGCCAGGGGCTGGACCTGTTTCAGCAGGAGCGCTTCTGGGAGGCCTGCGGCACGGGGCAGGGGCCGTGTGTCGAGTGGCACGGCGTGAACCTCGGACAGCCGGATTGGGGCGAAGGCTCCCACAGCCTGGCGATGACCCTGTACGAGCCGCATCAGGATGAGCGCGTGCACGTGCTCTTCAACGCCTATTGGGACGCCCTGGACTTCACCTTGCCCGCCGCGCCGCCCGGGCGGCGCTGGCGGCGGGTCCTGGATACGGCGCTGCCTTCACCCGAAGACATCGCCGAGCCGGGGCAGGAGCCGGTGGTGCCGGAGGGGCGCTACCAAGCCGCGGCGCGCTCCACCGTGGTGTTGAGGCTGCGTTAGGGCCAGGGCCGCATGGACCTGGATCCAGAAAGCCGCGAGAGCTCGTCCCCCCTCACCACCCGCGCCATCGCGGCTGGGCTGCAGGGCCGTTACTGTGAGACGTACCCGCTGGCGGGCTGGCAGCGGGCGGGCCTGACGGTGCTCGGCGCTTTGCCGCAAGCGGCGGCGCGCTTTCTGATCCCGCGTCTGCAGACCGATCAGGCTCTCACGGCCGCGCAGGCGAGCGCGTTGACGCTGGAGGCGCTGGCGGCGGCCCGGCTGCGCGACTACGCCGATCTGCCTGGACGCTTTCCCGTGATCACGGTCGGCGCCGCCTTGAGCGGCCCGGTGGCGCATCTCTCGTTGGCCCTGGGCGGCCCCTTCCTGCCGCAGGCCTTCGTCCTCACCTTGCGCGGCGGCTCGCTCACCGGCGCCGTGCGCACCTACTTCCAACGCTCGGCCGACCTGGCCCGGCATCTGGCGCGCGCTAATCCGCAGGCGCTGGTCATCCAGCACTATGACCCCGTCCACGACGGCTGGCTGACGCGCTGGCTCAACCATTTGCGCCTTAAGCTCCTGGATCTGCCGGCCGTCTACGCCGACTTCATCCGCGCGCGGCTGCAGCCCGGCGGCGCGCTGGTGTACTTCGACTCGGCCGCCGCCTGGCTGCGCCACCGCATCGGTGAGCGCCACGTCTTTCAGGTGGGCGGCTGGGGCGGTCTGCCGCCCGAGGAATTCCTGGCCGGCAGCCCGCGCTTGCGGCAGAGCGCGGCCGGCGAGGGGCTGACCGAGTTCGACTGGCGCCTGGCCGAGTACCCCGTGGAGCGCGGGCCAGAGTCGGAGTGGGGCAGCGAGCCGGGCTTGGGCGAGGCCTTGGAGGCTTTCGCGCGGCGCGAGGGCTACCGGTTCGTGCGGCTGGCCTTCCCGGAGCCGCATGCGCTTTCGCGGCTGGCCTTTCAGGCGGTGGCGCTGCGCCTGGCGCAGGCGGGCCGCGCCCCGGCCGGCGTCCTGGTCGAGATGTTCACGCAGTTCGACGCCACGGCCGTGGTGCGGGCTGACCTCCTGCCGCTGTGGCTGGTCTTCAACACCTCCGACGCCGTCGCCTTCCTGCGCCAGATGCGCCCGGAGTTCCCGGCTGGTGGGCCAGTCTTTTTCTCACCGCTGGCCACCTTCTCCCGAACGCCAGACTTGGTGCCGTGGCCGGAATGGGCGGCGGCGCTGGAGGGTCTGCGCTGGACCAACATCGGCGCCCGGCCCAGCCACTACCCGGCCGATGCCCGGGCCTTGTTGCATTGGGCCCGGCCCCTGCGGGCCTGGTGTGAGGCCAATGCCCGCCCGCCCGCGCCCTTGCTCGGGGTCGAGGCTTTGGCCGAACTGGCCGCCGCGCGTTGATTGGCGCGAGTATTTGCAATAGAGATATCGCCGATTAGATCGGGACGGCGCTATCCGCGCTACAATCCTGGCCGTGCCTGGAAGGATTGGGCGATGGCGGCTATGAGTCCACTGACCACACCTGGCGAGGCCAGCCCCGGTCTGGTGATCCTCTTTGGTTCCGGCGAAACCTCGGCCAGCGGCAGCAAAATCTTTCAGAGCCTGGCCCCGCGCCTGGCGCGGCCGTTACGCATCGCCGTGCTGGAGACGCCGGCGGGCTTCGAACTGAATTCGGCCCAGGTGGCCGGGCGGGTGGCCGAGTTCTTGAGGGTGCGCCTGCAAAACGACCGGCCGCAGGTGGACGTGATCCCGGCCCGCAAGCGGGGCACGGCCTTCAGCCCGGACGATCCGGCCTTGGCCGCTCCCGTGCGGGCGGCCAGCCTGGTGTTCATGGGCGCCGGCAGCCCGACCTATGCGGCCCGGCAGCTGCGCGGCAGCGTGGTTTGGCAGACGGTGTTGGCCGCACACCGGTTGGGAACGGCCGTGGCGCTGGCCAGCGCGGCCACGCTGGCGGCCAGCACCCAGACCCTGCCGGTCTACGAGATTTACAAGGCTGGCGCCGACCCACACTGGCTGGCCGGGCTGGATTTCCTGGCCGCCTACGGCCTGCCGCTGGTGATCATCCCGCATTGGAACAACGCCGAAGGCGGGGCCGAGTTGGACACCAGCCACTGTTTCATGGGCCGCGAGCGCTTTGCGGACCTGGTCCGGCAGCTG
The DNA here is from genome assembly GCA_937952305.1 of uncultured Anaerolineales bacterium. Lineage (GTDB taxonomy): Bacteria > Chloroflexota > Anaerolineae > Anaerolineales > UBA6663 > SpSt-583. The sequence continues at coordinate 89,688 of CALFZO010000158.1, forward strand.
CCGCCCGACGTGCCTATCGTCGGCCTGGACGAACACACCGCCCTGGTCATCGATTTGGCGCGCGGCGTCTGCGACGTGATGGGGACGGGCGGCGTCACGCTGGTCCGCCAGGGCGCCACGGAGCGTTGGGCTAACCGCACGACTTTCCCGCTGGCGGAGTTGGGCCGCTATCATCTGCCGGCGGTCCCGGCGGGTGTCGCCGCCGGCGTGTGGAGCGCCGCTCAGGCGGAGCGTCTCGCTCCAGCCCCGGCCGCCAGCTTGCCGCCGGAGGTCGAGGCCCTGGTCGCCGCGCGCCAGACGGCGCGGGCCGCCAAGGACTGGAAGCAGGCCGACGCCGTGCGCGCCCGGCTTCAGGCGCTGGGTTGGCAGGTGAAGGATACGCCGCAGGGGCCGGTGGTGGAGAGTCTGTAAGACCACGCCGGCCGGGCGGGGGCAAATGCGTTAGAATCGGTGGGTCGGCCCGCGAGCGGCGCGGACCCTATGTCTCATCCTCTCCAACTATGGACCGTCTCTTTTTCCTCCTGGGCAGTCTGCTGGCCGGGTTGTCGGTGGCCTTCGGCGCTTTTGGGGCGCATGGGCTGCGGGATCGGATCGACGCCGGGCTGCTGGCCAACTTTGAGACCGGCGCCCGTTATCAGATGTACCACGCCCTGGCTTTGCTGGCCGTGGCCTGGGCGATCTCGCGTTGGCCCAACCTTAACCTGCCGGTGATCGCCGGCTGGTGTTTCGTGGCCGGGACCGCTTTGTTTTCGGGCAGCCTGTATGTCATGAGCCTGACCGGCCAGCGCTGGCTGGGGGCCGTTACGCCGTTGGGCGGAGTAGCCTTCCTGGCCGGCTGGGTCTGTCTGGCCCTGGCCGCCTGGCGCCGATAAGGAGCAGAACATGAAGCCGGATTTTCTTGCGCTGGCCGAGCAATTGCTGCCGGAGATGAGCGCGCGGCGGCGGGATTTCCACCGCCACCCGGAGCTGGGCTTTCAGGAAGTGCGCACCGCCGGCATCGTGGCCCAGGAGCTTAACCGCCTCGGCCTGGAGGTGACCACCGGCGTCGGCCAGACCGGCGTGGTGGGGATGTTGGAGGGCGACCGGCCCGGCCCCACTATCCTGCTGCGCTTCGACATGGACGCGCTCCCCATCCAGGAAGCCAACGCCGTGGATTACGCCTCCAAGACGCCGGGCGTCATGCATGCCTGCGGCCACGACGGGCACACGACCATGGGCCTGGCCGTGGCCCAGCTGTTGGCGCCGCTGCGCGGGCAGTTCGCGGGCGCGCTCAAGTTCGTGTTTCAGCCGGCGGAGGAGGGCCTGGGCGGCGCCGAGGCCATGCTCAAAGACGGTGTGCTGGATAAGATCGGCCCGGCGGCGGACCGGTCGTTGGCCATGCACCTGTGGAACGAAAAACCGGTCGGCTGGGTGGCGGCCACCGATGGCCCGGCCATGGCGGCGTCTGAGCGCTTCGTCGTCACATTGCGCGGCCAGGGCGGGCACGGCGCCGCGCCGCACCAGACCAAGGACCCGGTGGTGGCTGCCGCGCACATCATCACGGCCCTGCAGACCATCGTCAGCCGCAACGCTAATCCGCTGGAGAGCGCCGTGATCTCGGCGACGATGGTGAAGGGCGGCGAGGCCTTCAACGTCATCCCGGATTCGGCCACGCTGGGCGGCACCATCCGCACCTTCCGGCCGGGCGTGCGCGATCTGGTGCTGCGCCGGCTGGGGCAGGTGGCCGAAGGCGTGGCGGCCGCCCTCGAGTGTGAGGCCGCTATCCAGACCTGGCGCGTCACCCCGGCCACCGTCAACGACGCGGCCATGGCCGCCATCGTGCGTGAGCTGGCCGGGTCGCTGCCCGGCGTCACGCACGTGTCTTCCGACGAGCGCACCATGGGCTCGGAAGACATGGCCTACATGATGGACACGCTCCCGGGCTGTTACTTCTTCGTGGGCTCCAACAACGCTCAGCGCGGCTTGAACTTCGCCCATCACCACCCGCGCTTTGATTTTGATGAGCAGGCGCTGGTGCTGGGGACCGCGCTGATGGCGCGCGCGGCCGCCCACTACGTCCTGCCGGATTGAACCCGGCGGCGTCCCAGCCTGGAAAGAGTCAATCGGGCGGCCAAGCTTGGCCGCCCGATTGTTTTTTTACAGGATGCGCTCCAGAAACTGGCGCGTTTTTGGGCTCGTCGGCGCCGAGAAGATCACGTCCGGCGGGCCGGCCTCCACGATGGCGCCGTCCTCCATGTAGACCACGCGGTCAGCCACTTCGCGCGCGAACTGCATCTCATGGGTCACCACCAGCATGGTGGTCCCCTCGCGCGCCAGCTGCTGCATGACCTCGAGCACTTCGCCGATCAACTCCGGGTCCAGGGCCGAGGTCGGCTCGTCGAAGAGCATCACCTGCGGCTCCATGGCCAGCGCGCGCGCGATCGCCACGCGCTGCTTCTGCCCGCCGGACAGCCGGATGGGATGCACGTCGCGCTTCTCGAGCAGGCCGACCTTGTCCAGGTACCTCTCGCCGATCGGCACGGCGGCGGCGCGCGCCAGGCGCTTGACAGTCACCAGGCCTTCGATGACATTTTCCAGCGCCGTCATATGCGGGAAGAGGTTGAACTCCTGAAAGACCATGCCCGTGCGCAAGCGGATGGCGGTCACCCGATCACGCGGCGGCCGCTGGCCCACGTCCAACGCCACGCGCAGCCCGGCCACTTCGATCTCGCCGGCCGACGGCTGTTCCAGGAAGTTCAGACAGCGCAGGAACGTGCTCTTGCCGGAGCCGCTGCGGCCGATGATGACCACCACCTCGCGCGGCTGGACTGTCAGCGACACGTCGCGCAGCACGTGCAGCAGACCGAACCACTTGTGCAGGCCGCGCACCTGGACAATCGGGCCGGGCTCAGCGTTCATAGGCGTGCGCCATCCGTTTCTCCAGCCGGCTTTGGAAGAAGCTGGACACGATGGTGAGCAGCCAATACAGCGCCGCCGCCACCAGGAAGAGTTCCATGTACTTGCTGTCCAGGCGGGCCGAGCGGTTGGCCAGGTACGTGATCTCCCAGACCCCCATCACCGAGACCAGCGCCGAATCTTTCTGCATGGCGATGAACTGGTTGCCGACGTCCGGGATGATGATGCGCACCGCCTGCGGCAGGATGACGCGGCGCAGAATCTGCCAGCGCGTCATCCCGATGGCCTCGGCTGCCTCCCACTGGCCGTGGTGGATGGATTGCAGCCCGGCCCGGAAGATCTCGGTCATGTAGGCGCCGTAATTCAGGCTGAGGGCCAGGATGCCGGAGGTCAGGGCGTCCAGGATGAAGAGCTGGCCGAGCTCGCGGAAGCCGGCCTGCTGGAGCTGCAGGCCGAGCTGGGGCAGCCCCAGGTAGATGATGTAGATCTGGATCAGGAGCGGCGTGCCGCGGAAGATCGAGACGTAGAAGCCAGACAGCCCCTGGGCGAGGGCGTTGTCAGACAGGCGGCCGAGGGCGCCGACCAGGGCCAGCACCGCGGCAATGGCGACCGACAGCAAGGAGACGCCGATGGTCGTCCACAGACCGTCGATGATCTTGAACAGGATATCCGAGCGGCGCACCAGATAGCCGGGGTCGATGCGCAGCTGGGTCAGGGTGATTGTCAGCCCAAGGATGAGCACGGCCCAGACTGCGCCGATGCGCAGCAGCGCCAGCGAGTGCTCGTGGCGCTGCTGCGCCATCAGCTTCAGGCCCATCGCCTGGCTCGGGTCAGGGGGGTGGGAAAGGGCGCTATCCGCCGTCATCGTTTCAGCTCTCATCTCGTCTGGCCGGGTCCGGGAGGGCCGGGCCGACAACAAAGAAGCGGTGGGGCCGCAGTCCGGACCCCACCGCCAGAGCGAGGCGCCAACGTCTACGGCAGCTGCTTCAGCGCGGCGACGTCAAAATTGGCGGCCGGCGAAGCCAGGTCGGTGCCGTAGTACTTCACCGAGAGCGCCCTGAGCGTGCCGTCCTTCAGCAGGCCCTGGACGACCTCGGTCACCTTGTTGACGAACGCCACCGGGTCCTTGGAGGCCGCCTTGTCGATAGCGGGCGCCAGGTACTCAAAGTAGATCGGGTCACCCAATTGCTTGAGCGGCTTGCCATCGGCGATGAAACCCTGGCCGGTCGGGACGGCCGTGATGACGGCGTCCAGCCGGGCGCCGTCGCCCAGGCTCAGATCCTCCAGCGCGAACGTGTCCGTGTCGTAGCCCTTGACGTCGGCGCCGGTGACGGCGAAGTTGATGGTCTCGCCCGGGATCTGCAGCGTGCCGTTGAGGTAGGCCTCGTAGGTGCAGCCCGCGCACACGCCCACCTTCTTGCCAGCCAGGTCGGCGGCCGTCGACAAGGTCAGGTTGTCTTTGTGGACAAAGATGCCGGCCGGCGTGGTGTAGTAGGGCTGCGCGAAGTAGAGCGGCTCCATGCGTTCCGGCGTGATCGTCATCGAGCCGACGCTGATGTCCCAGCGGTCAGACCAGCCGCCGCCCGTGATCAGCGTCCAATCCGGCGTCACAAAGCACGCCTCCACGCCCAGGCCGCGGGCGATGGCGACGGCCGTGTCGATGTCGTAGCCGGTCAGTTCGCCGGCCGTCTTCTGGTCAGCCGCGCACTTGGTGTCCGCGGCCCGCTGCCCGGACGGGTTCAGCTCGGACTGCGGCGGATAGGCCGGATCGGTGGAGATCACGAGCGTGCCGCGGGCCAGGATCTCGGCCAGCTTGTCGGTGGGGGCCGGCGTGGCCGCCGGGGCGCAGGCCGACAGAACCAGCGCCGCCAGGACAAGCGGGTAGATGACGCGGTATGTCCGTTGCATGAGTGTCTCCTCCTCGAGACAAGTTGGATAAGGCGATTATACGCTTATTCGAGAATCGCAATCGCCAGATCTGTGAGTTTATCCGCCGGGCGTCAGGCGGCCTCGACGCTCGTCCGTGCCGCCCGCAAGTTGGCGCGCGGCGCCGTGGTCGGCGTCACGCAGCCGGTGCCCAGGATGAAGCGCCGGCCGCCCGTTTGCGCCAGCGCGGCGCGGGCTTCGGCCAGCACCTGGTCTGGGGTGCCGCGCACCATGGTCTGCCACTGGCGCAAGCCGCCGCAGACCGCGCCCGGGAAGCGGCGCTGACCCTCGGCCAGGCTGGGCGGCGTCTCCTGGTCGTGCCAGTTGATCACCTGGGCCGGGTAGCGCGCCACCAGGTCGAAGAACACGTCCTCGCCGTGAAGGTGCACCAGGTTCAGCCCCAGGCCATCCGCGGCCGCCAGGATCTGGCGATCCGGCGGCTCCCCGAAGGCTTCGTATTCACTGACTGCGAGATGCCGCGCACTGGCAAACTGGACGGCGTAGAACACGCCGTCCACGCCGGCGGCGCGGGCTGCGATCACGAAGCGCCGGGTGCTCTCCGTGATGGTCGCCAGGCCGGCCCGGACCGCGTCCGGGTACAGGCGCAAGTGGGTGGGCAGGTGCTCCGGGCCCACCAGGTTGCGGGCCTGGCTCAGAGGGCTGAAGACGGTCTGCAGCACAGGCGTGTGCGGGTCGAGGCCGGCCCGAATCAGGCGCAGCGCCTCCAGTTGGGCGCCCAGCGCGCCGGCCTGCGGATCGAGCGGCCGAAGAGTCAGCCAGTCTTCCGGCCGCTGGATCACCCGGCGCGTGTACTGCCGCGTGCCCTCCGGCTCGCCGCGCCACTCGTCTTCGGCGCCCCAATCGCGCAGCATGAAGGCGCTGGCCGGCGTCACCTTAACGAAGTCCCAGTCGTAGAGCGCCTGCCATTCGAGCGTCGCCGCGGCCAGGTCGCCGGGACGCTGGTCGTCCACGGGGAAGTGGCGCCACAGGGCGACCGGCGCGCGGTCAGGCGCGGCGCCGGAGAGCGCCGCCGACAATCGTTCGCGTTTGTCCATGTTTCTTATCCCATTCCTGGCGCGGGCCAAACAATCACATTCCGCGCCGGGTTGAGGCCGGCGCGTATACTCGCCTCACTTGTTCACGCTCAATCACTAAGGGAGGACAAAACCATGCCTGCGCTGAACAAAGTCCAACTGATTGGACACCTCGGTCGTGACCCCGAAACCCGGTTTACGCCCAGCGGCAAGAAGGTCTGCCACTTCACGCTGGCCGTCAACCGCCGTGGCAACGGCACCGACCCGGACTGGTTCCAGGTGGAAGCCTGGGAGCGCCTGGGCGAGGTCTGCCAGCAGTACCTCGGCAAGGGCCGCCTGGCCTTCGTCGAGGGGCGCCTGCAGACGGACCGCTGGACCGACGAGAAAGGCGAGCCGCACTTCCGCACCAAGGTCGTGGCCGGCCAGATGCAAATGCTGGACCGCAAGGCCGAGGAGCAGGACGTCGCCGCCGAAAGCGTCGAAGCTGACCTGGCCGCCTGAGCGCGCTCAGCGTCAGCGGTCGTGATGGTCGACCCGCTCACGGATGGGGATGGTGCGGAACTCCCGCACCATCTCCCCGAAGCGCTCCACGGTCAGGTCGAACATCCGCCGCCCGAAGGCCGGTGTGGCCGCCGCCGCATCGCCGCAGACCCCGGCCGCTGAGAAGCGGCTCCACCAGTCCTGCCACGCATACGCCGAAGGCTCCGGATAGTCCCAATTGAAGTACTTCAGTTTCAACTGGCCGATGTCGCGGGTCGCCTGGTCCATCTGCACGCGGTCCGGATGCAGGTGCAGCATCATGGCCGTTTCGTACTCGCAGGCGTGGCCGACCGAGCCGAAGCCGCCTCGGCGCTCGGCGTCCAGGACGTCGGCCACCAGCGCCGGGTTGACGGCGGCGTTGACGGTCGTGGCCGCGCAGATCACGCCGCTCTTCAGCACGCACTCGCGCGCCGCCAGGTCGCAGATGGAGGCGTTGGAGCCGTGCCCGTTGACGATCAGGATGTGCGTGAAGCCGTGGCGCGCCACCGAGATCGCCGTCTGCGCCAGGTAGGCCAGCGTGGTCTGGATGTCGATGGCGATGGTGCCGGGGAAGTCCATGTGGTGCTCGTCCAGGCCGAACGGGATCACCGGCAAGACGAGCAGATCGCCGGCGGCGCGCCGTCCGCATTCGGCCAGCACGCCCTCCAGGATGTCGTTGTCGGTGGAGAGCGCCATATGCGGGCCGTGGTCCTCGACCGCGCCGATGGGGATGGCGACGACCGGTTGCGGCCGCCGCGCCAACGCGGCCTTCATCTCCGGCCAAGTCAAATGATCGTAGCGCCAGGATTCTTTCGCCATGTCTGCTTTCTCCGCCAGTTGGGGCCAGCTGTGTGAGCGTTGGCGCCGATTCTACATCGCTTTCTTTCGGACCCGCCCGGCGCCACGCGCCGGACACCCATCTTTCAAGGAGTGAGACCATGTCGCCGTATCAGCTTTTCGGGGTCGCCATGCTGGTGGCCGGTATAGGAAGCCTGCTGACGTACGCAGCGCCCCTGGTCGGGCTCAAGCCGCCGGTGCGCTTCTGGAAACTCGAGGCGATGCGCCAGCGCTGGGGCCGTGTGCCCGGCACGGTGCTGCACGTCTTGAGCTACGTGGTGTCGCCGATCGTCTTTGGCGCGGCGCTCTGGCTGGGCTACACGGGTTAGCCCCGGCCGTGTCGCCGGCGCAAAATAACAGCCGCCACTGAACCGGGTGGCGGCTGTCTGTTTAAAGGCCCGCCGGCCGGGCAGGGCCGGGTCTACAGGTCGCGCCCTTGAGGCCGGCGGATGTGCTCCAGGAACTCGGCGCGCGTGCTGCTGTTGCTGCGGAAGATCCCGCGCATAGCGCTGGTGACCATGTGGGCTTCGGCTTTCTTGACGCCGCGCATCATCGCGCACAGGTGGTTGGCTTCCAGGACCACGGCCACGCCCAAGGGGCGCAGCGCGGTCTCCAGGCACTCGGCGATCTGGGTGGTCATGCGCTCCTGCACCTGCAGGCGGCGCGCGAACATGTCGACGATGCGCGGGATCTTGGACAGGCCCAGGACTTTGCCCTTGGGGATGTAGGCCACATGCGCGCGGCCGATAAACGGCAGCAGGTGATGCTCGCACAGGCTGTAAAACTCGATATCGCGCACGAGGACCATCTCGTCGTAGTCGACGTCGAACAGCGCGCCGTTGATGACGGTCTCGGGGTTCAACGCGTAGCCGGCCAGCAGCTCGGCGTACATTTTGCTGACACGCTGCGGCGTGTTGCGCAGGCCGTCCCGGTCTGGGTCCTCGCCCACGCTCGCGAGGAGCGCATAGACCGCTTCTTGGATTCGCTCTGGGTGCATAGGCTGATCAGCGGGGTCGGGTTGTCGTTGGTCGGGTGGGCTTGGTCGGCTGCTGGCAGCCTGGCGCGAACCCGTCGGCCAGGAAATCTTCATCGCTTTGCGGGCGTTTGTCCAGGGTGGCGGGGCGCGAGTTTCCGGAGGCCAAGCGGGGTGCCGCAGGCAGGGGCGGCACCCGGTCGGGGCCGAGCCCTGGCGGAGCGGGCCCTTCCGGATCAGCGGACGGGTTGCCAGATCTGCACGATGATTTGGGTGTTCTCGAACGGCAGGTCGCTGCGTGCCAATTGCAGCAGCTCGTCGGCGTCCGGGCTGTAGCGCTGATAACTGTTCAGCAGACTGGTCAGCGCCGCGTCGGTCCAGGTTTGCCGGGCCACAGCTTCAGCCAGGGCCTCGAGCGCCGTCTTCTGAAACTGCAATTGGGCCTGGGGCGAATCCGCCGACTGGGCGTCATGGCGCTGGAGCACCGCCTCGCCGTCCAGGAGTTCATCTCCCAGGCGCAGGCCGCCGAGTTGGTCGACGACACCGCTGATGACGGCGCGGTCAATCACGATCGGGTATTGAATGGAGATGTCGCCGTTGGACGCTAGGTCGATGGCCTCCGCCAAGAATTGGCTGATGTCGCCGATCTTGTGGGCGGCCCGGTAGTAGTCGATCAGGCGATGCTGATCGTCAACCACCAGGTCGGGCGGGAAGCCGACGAAGAAGTAGCGCTGCGTGCCCGGTGTGAAGGTGATCAGCCAACACCCTTGCAGCGCCGGGCGCGGGCTGTCGAGCGAGTCCACCACCACCAGCAGTAGCGTCGTCTGCGGGCCGACCGGCGCGATGCTACTGGAGGACAGGTTGGGTGTTGCCGCCGGCGGCGGGCTGACCGTCGGCCCAAGCCCTGGCCCGTTGCCAGCGATCTGTCCCCAATTGTGGCCGAGCCACCAGCCACCCAGGAGGAACCCTAGAGCGCCGAGGGCGACGACCAGCACGGACTTGCCACTCATTCGACCGGGCGTTCTCCGAATCTGGTTGACTTCATAACTAGCAGGCAGGCCATGGGGCCGGGTGGTAGTCGATTGTGGCATGGCGGGCCTGTGGCTTTTAGGCAAACACGCTTCTCCCCCACGGCAGTTTACACGCCTTTCTGCCCGCTGTAAACGCGCCGCCAACCTTTCGCAACCTTGAGCCACCTTACGCGCAATGGTTAAAGCACACAACCCTGCCGGGAGTTACGTCCCGGCAGGGTTGTGCGCTTAAGCCGAGCGCGCGAGGTTTCAGTTCAACCGGGTCAGATAGCCGCCGGCAAAGCCGAGCACGAGCATGGCCGGCCACAGCCAGAGCCAGTCCTGGACCGGCGCCGCCCAGCGCCGCACGCGGGCCACGGTGCGGTTGGCCCAAATGACGCGGCGCAGGACAGCCAACTGCAGGTTGTCGTTCAGTTGGGCGAGCTTGCGGCGGAGCGGAGCGGGCAGGGCGCGGCGTTTGGACATGGCAACAACTCCAGGAACAATTCAGCGGGACGTGCTGATCTTGACGACACGGCCTCGCTCATCGGCGACAACGCGGACAATGCGCTGAATGGTCTGCCCGCCCGGCCCGCGCCCGTTGCTCTTGAAGGTGAGCAGGAAACGCGGGGTGACCTCGGCCGTTTTGGCGCCGGCCTGCAGCTGGACGGCTGGGCGCGCACCCTTCAGGTCCGGGAACTGCCCGTAGACCTGCCGGCTGATGGCGTCGATCTGGCTGGCAGACAGGCTCATCGCATCATCTCCTTGCCCTCTGATCTTGCAAGACTCGTGCCAGACTGGCGGCCTCAGGCGCGGAAATCGCGCAGGCTGCGGCGCCGGCGCAGGAAGGCCGGGATATCCAAGTTGTTGGGGTTGGCGGCCGGGGGTTCCGAGACCGCCAGCGGCGTGTCCGACTCGGCCGCCGGCCCGGACAGGGCCTGGCTGAACAAGGCGTCGGCCAGGTTCACCGGGACGGGCTGTTCCACCGCCGGCCGCGGCGCCGGGGTCGGCGTCTGGACCGGCGCCGCCATCGCGGCCGGCTGCGCGGGCTGGGAGTCCAGGCCGGTGACAATCAAGATGACCTGGGCGCGGCCAGTCAACAGCGGGTCATGGCTGGCGCCGAAGACGATCTCGGCCTGCGGCGCGAAGCCGTGCAGCTGCCCGGCTGCCAGGCTGACCTCGTGCAAGCTGAGGTCATCCCCGCCGGTAAAGTGGACCAGGACGCCGCGCGCGCTGCGCAGGGACGGGATATCCAGCAGGGGCATCTTGAGCGCCTGCCGGATGGCCTCCTCAGCCTTGCTGTCGCCGCGCCCCTGGCCGATGGCCATCATGGCCGTGCCGGATTTCTCCATCAAGGCGCGCAGGTTGGCAAAGTCGACGTTGATCAGGCCGGCCTTGGTCACCAGCTCGGCCACGCCCTGCACCCCTTGCCGCAGTACTTCGTCCGCCACGCGCAACGCCAGCTCAAACGGTGTCGTGCGCCCCAGCAACGGCAGCAGCTTGTCGTTGGGGACAGTCACCAGGGTGTCGACGTGCGGGCGCAGCTTCTCCAGGCCGTGCTCGGCGTTCTGCCGGCGGCGCGAGGCTTCAAATGAGAAGGGGGTCGTAACGATGGCGACCGTCAACGCGCCCAGCGACTGGGCCACCTCGGCGGCGACCGCGATCGCGCCAGTGCCGGTGCCGCCGCCCATGCCGGCCGTCAGAAAGACCAGGTCCGCGCCCTGCAGGGCAGCCTTGATCTCGTCCCGGCTCTCTTCCGCCGCAGCCTCGCCGATGGCGGGCTGGCCGCCGGCGCCGAGTCCGCGCGTGCCGCGTGGGCCGAGCTGGATCTTGGTCGGCGCCAGGCTGAGGCGGAGCGCCTGGGCATCGGTGTTGGCGGCCAGGAACTCCACGCCTTCCAGACCGAGTTCAATCATGCGGTTGACGGCGTTGGAGCCGCCGCCGCCGAGCCCGAAGATCTTGATTACCGTCGGTTTTGGGTCGCTCATCGCTCGCTCCTCGCTCACAGGCCTGCCCTCCGTCAACTCACGGCCGCGTTTTCGGCCGGACGCCCACTGACCAAAACACGTTCTACCTGGCAGCCGGCCTGACGCAGGGTCTGCTCGGCTTCAGCGCTGATCCCCTGCTCATTGCCCAGGATTGTCACCCGCTGGGCCAGCGCCGCCTCGTCCAGGGAGAAGCCGCAGACCGGCCGCTGCGCCTTCACGAAATCCAACGCGGCCGCCCAATGCCACTCCGAGATGCCCCACTCAAAGGTCGGCAAGAGCAGGTAATGGTGCAAGGCCCTGGCCGCCAGCGGCGGGGCCGCCTTCGCTGCCGGCGGCGGCGGGCTCTTGGGCGAGGCCGTTGGTGCAACGCGCCGCTTGAGCACGTCCACGGCTGCCAGCGTGGTGCCATCACTCCGGTACCAGGCTTCGGCCGCAAACGGGCTGGCCTCCGGGGCGGCCAGCAGCCAGAAGTTTAGGTTCAGCAGATTGGCCGGCAGCCGGTTCTCGGTCAGCTGTTGCCACAGGCTGTCAGTGCAAGAGGCGTGCCGCAATTCGTCCAGCGGTGGAAAGGCCGGATCGCCGGCCTCGCCCCAGCGCGGGCCGCCGGCCAGGCAGAGCAGCGGCCGGGCCTCGCCAACCCGCGCCTCGATGATCTCGTTGTGCCAGTCAAACAGGCGGAAACCGCGCTGGTCCTGGGAGCCCGGCGGCGTGAGGTAAGGCTTGACCAGCGGCCAGGCGCGCAACCCGCCCGCGCCCCAATCCAGCGGCCGGTTGCCCGTCCACAGGTTCACTGCGAATGTCAATGCGCGCAGCAGTTCGGTCTGGCCGCGGCGCTGCAGGCCGGCCAGAGCCGCCTCCAGAAAAGCGGTGTCCCAGTAGTCGCCGCCCGCGCGCAGCGCCGGGAAGACCGGTTCAAGTCCGGCCGCGCGCTGCGCCTGCCAGATCGGGCCCATGACATCCAGGAAACGTTCCACCAGCCCGGTGCGGCCCCACTCCGCGGGCAGCCAGGCCGCGCGGGTGTTGGGCTCCGTGAAGACGCTGACGTAGCGCACGCCCCAGCGCGCATAGGTCCCGAACAGCGTCGCCAAATCGTCAGCCGCCAGCGGACGGATGGGCATGGCCGGGATGTGGATGATCGGTTCCAGGCCGGCCTGCTTGAGCCCTTGCAGAAAGGCCTCCGGCACGGCGCGCGTCAAAGACCCGACCACCGTCAGCCAGCGCGCACCCAGGGCGCGCAGCTCCGGCAGCCAGGCGTTGAGATCGGTCGAGCGATAGTGGAGGTCGTCCGGGAAGTAGTGAAAGCCGAGAGACGTCATGGCGATCCTGTGGCAGGCAGTGTCAGCGGCTGACCGACAGTTTGACGATGCGGCCGCTGTCGTCCAGGGTGATCCGGGCGAAATGCGGGTGGACGCTGGTCTTGGTCCGCACGGTCTTGGCGAGCGTGACCGTGGTGGCGCGCGTTCCGGCACGCTTGGCGTTGGCCGGCAGCGCGCGCGTCCGGGCCGCCCGCAGCTCGGCGTCGCGCATCTCGGGCAGATACTGCGCCACCAGCGACTTGATCTGGGCGACGGTTTCGGGCGTCAGAGCCGACTCGATCGGCGTGGCCGGCACGGTGACCGGCCGCAGGGCCTTGAACTTCAACGCCCGGCGCTTGGCCGCGCGCGCGGCGCTGTCGCTCTGGTCGGCGACGAGCGCGAGCGGGTCGCCATACAGCACGAACGAGATCAAGGTCTTCTGGTCTTCGCCGTCCAGAAAGCCCTGGCGCGTGTGCATGTCCTGGGCCATCTGGATCTTGGCCAGCCGCAGCGCCTCGCCGGCCGGCAGCCCGGCGTTGACGTTTTGCCAGAAGCACTGGCCGAGCAGGTCGGCGCCGATCAGGGGCTCGCCGACCGAGCCGTAGGCGATCTTGGTGGAGCCGACCAGCACGCGCGTGCCCGCTGCGAGGAAGCGCAGGCAGAGCGCGTCCTCCACGGTCTTGCCGAAGACGTTGGCGCCGTAGCAGGCCTCCGAGAACACCACGTGCGGGGCGCGGCCGCCGTTAACGACGTCGCGCGGGCGCAGGGCCACGGGGTACTCAGGCAGGTTGGCGGGGTCGTCATGGCTGCGCTGGCCGTACCACTCCGGCCCATCCTCGATGCCGTGCAGGTTGAAGTAAGACAGGTGCGCCGGCGCCAGACCTTCGGGCGGCAGGCGGGTGGCGTCCACCGGCGGGCAAGTGACCAGGCCGCCGCGGTCGCCGATCACGTCATAGACGGCGGCCGAGGCCTGCCGCCAGATGTTGGCGGAGTAGCCGAAGCTGGTGGCCGCCGCGGGCGCGGCCGGTCGGCGGGTGAGCGCCAGCAGGCGCTGCCAGAATTGCGCCAGCCAGCCGCGCTGAGCGGCGCCTTTGCGCTGGCCGTGCTGGCGGGCGGCGTGGTGCAGCGCCTGCACCAGCGGGGCGGGATCGCGCCCGGCGCCGGCCGGCAGACGGCCCACCGGCCACTCCGGCACAAAGTAGTTCTCGTCCAGGGTGGCATACGGGTTGTCGGACGGGATATCGGCATCCGGGTCTTCGGTGGGGTTGGGCAGGTGGTGGAACGGCACGACATCCGGGCCGCCCACGATCAGGAGCGCGCCGAGGCCATCGCCCTTGGCGCGGAGGGCCTGTGCCAGCTGGTGCAGCAGCAACTTGATGTCCCAGGCCTTGGTCGCGTCTACGGGCTGCAGTTGGAAGGGCTGCAGCGAAGCCGCCTCGTCCACGTAGACCACGGTGCCGCGCATGACTGTCTGCGCGGCGGCGAGTTGACGCATGGCCTGATCCACGCGGCTGAAGCCGGCTGAGCCGAATTTTTGGGCCAGGCGCGTCCGGCTGGACAAGAGGATGTACCAGTCCTGGAGCGGGCCGCCGCGCGCGGTCTTGAGGCGCAGGCGTTCGGCCACCCCCGCCAACTCAGCCTGGATCTCGGCCAGCGCCTCCGACGACATCACCGGTTCCGGATCGGTCGGTGTTGGCGCGGCTTCCGCCGCCTTGGCCGCAACCGTGCCAGGCAGGCGATTGAGGCCCAGGGCCTGGATCAACTCAGCGGGCACAGGCCCGGGCAGTGGCGCCGCGAGATCGGCCTCCCACAACGCGCGATACGGATGCGTCTCGCCCCAATGGCGCCGGGCGACCTGGCCGGAGACATCCTGCGCGGCGGCGTCGTGGAGCAGCGCCATCGCGCGCGCGGCCTCGTTGGCCGCAAACAGGCATTCGGCCAGGCAGAGGCGGAACGCCACCACTTTCGGCCAGCGCGCCGCGAAACCCTCCGCCAGCGGCAGAGCCAGGGCCAGCTGCCCGGCGTGCCACACGGTTGTGAGATGCACCAGGGACGGCAGCGGCGCCGGCGTATCGGCGGCCAGGCCCGCCCAGGACTCGCGCCGCGCGGTCTCCAGGTCGCCGACGCGTTCGGCCAGATAGGCGGCCCGCACCGCCTTGGCCCAGGCCGGCAGGACCACGGGCGCGGGCGCGCCTTGGCCGTCGCCGACCTGAGCGCAGGCGAAGGCCAGGGCGGCGGCTGAGACGTCGACTTCGGCCAGCAGGGCGGCCAGCCGGCGCTGTGCGGCGAAGGCTTCCGGGTCGGCCTCCACCACGGCGCGCAGGTCGTCCAGCGCGGCGCGGCGGTCACCTTCGGCCAGGCTGGCGCGGGCCGCCAGCTCGCGCAGGCCGAGATCGTTAGGCCAATCGGCGAGATAGCGGCGGGCGGCCTGACCGGCATAGCGCGGCTGGCCGGCGGCGAGGGCGGCTTCGAGCAGGGAAAGGAGGTCGGCGCGTTTCATAGCACCCAGCCTATGTGCAAGACGCGTGCCAGCGCCGGAAAAAGCGACGGAGGCCGGTGCGCGGCCTCCGTCGGAGGCGGGCCAGGCGCAGGCCGCCCGGCCGGAACTGTCTGCCAGCGGGGTGGGCTTAGACCCGCACCCGTGTATCGCCGTGGATGATGTTGAGCGCCGTCACGGCCGCCAGTTGTTTGGTGGCTTCCAGGCTCTTCGGGTCCAGGGTCACCGCGCGCTCCAAAGCCGAGACCGAGTTGGTATAGTCCTTGAGGTGCTTGAAGGCGATGCCAGCCCGGGTGTAGTTGGCGGCGTTGCGCGGCGCGGCGCGGATGGCCAGCTGATACATCTCCAGCGCGCGGTCAAACTGCTTGCGCTGCTCGAAGACCAGGCCGACTTCGCGCATGACCTCGTCGCCGTGCGGCGCCACCTCGCGCGCCTGCATGAGGTGCGCGATGGCCTGGTCGAGCTGACCTTGCAGGCGGCAGGCGCGTCCGAGGCGGAGCAGGTGCTTGGCGTCGCGCGGCGCGATGCGCACGGCGTCGCGGTAAACCTGGACGGCGCCGCTGTAGTCGCCGGCGGCAAAGCGCGCGTCGCCGAGCACGGCCAGGATCTCGTCCGAGTTGGGGTCCGCCTGCGCCGCGCGCTGCAGCACGTCGACGGCCTGGGCGGACTTGCCCTGCGCCAGCTGCAGCCGGCCGAGGGCCAGCCAGGCCGGAGCGGGGTCGGCGGCCTGCGCGGCCGCGGCGGCGTAGTGCGCTTCGGCGCCGGCCATATCACCGCGGGCGGCCTCGACATCGGCGAGCGCCACCAGGGTCTCCGGGGCGTGCGGCGTCAGGCGCGCGGCGGTCTCGGCGTAGTTGAGGGCCTGGTGCAGGTCGCCGAGCGTCAGGCTGACGCGGGCGCCGCCGAGCAGCGCCGGCACATTATCCGGGGCCAGGCGCGTGGCCTTGGCGAAGCATTCCGCGGCGCCGGTGCAATCGCCGATGGCGTGCTGCGCCTGACCGCACTCGGTCCACAGGCGCCCATCGCCCGGCCGCGCTTCCACGGCCCGGCGGAAGTAGTGCGCGGCGCTCGGCTTGTCGCCGTCGCGCAGCAGCGCCCGCGCCAGCTCGGCGTTGTACTCGGCGTTGGCGGGCTCCAACTGGGCGGCCTGCTGGAAGTGCGCCAGCGCTCCGGGCTCGCGGCGTTCAGCCTGCCGCTGCGCCAGGCGGTAGTGCCAGGCGGCGACCTCGGGCTTGAGCGCGATGGCGCGCTGGAGCACCTGGACGCTTTCGGCGTGGTCGCCCAGCGCCGCCAGGGACTCAGCCAGGTGAAAGTGGGCGAGGGCGGCGCTCGGGTCGGCGGCCGTGGCACGCTTGAAAGCGACGACGGCGCCGCGGCGGTCGTTCAGGGCGGCCAGCGTCAGGCCGAGCTCAAGGTAGGTCAGGGCGGGCTGGGCGTCATCCTCCAGCGCGGCCTGCAGCGCCTCCCGCGCGCGCTCCGGCTGGCCGGACTTGCGCAGGGCGGTTCCCAGGGCGCGGTAGAGGGCGGGCGTCTTGAATTGGGCGGCGCCCGGTCCGGTGACGACCGACTCAAGCAGCTGCTGGGCGTCCTGGGGATTGCCGGCGACGGCCTTGGCGCGGCCGAGCCAGTAGCGGACCTCCTGCGGGTCGGCGCCAAAGGCGGCGGCCTGCTGCAGGGCCTGGTTCAGGCGCGTCCCCAGATCGGCCTCGGCCGGCGCCTTGCAGCCGGACTGGACGAGCCGTTCCCGCTCCTCGACGAGCGCGGTCAGGGCTTGGGCCAGGGCCAGGTGAGCGGACGCCTCGCGCGGGCGCGCTTCCACCCAGTGCTCGAACGCGTGGGTCGCCGCCTCGGACCGGCCGGCCTTCAAGAAGACACGGCCGGCGCGCTCCTGAACTTCGGCGCTGTCCGGGCTGATGCCGACGGCCTTAGCCATTAACTGGGCGCCTTCGTCCAACTGGCCGTGCTGCGCCAGGAGCTCACCGGAGGCGGCCAGATAGCGGCCCTCGCCCGGGTTGAGGCGGGCGGCCTGCCGATAGAGCCCGAGCGCTTTCTCCGATTGACTCTGCCGCTGATAGACCTGGCCCAGCAGGAAGCGCACCTCGGCGTCGCCCGGGCTGAGTTCGATGGCGCGTTCCAGGTAGTGGGCGGCTTTGTCCAGTTCGTTGAGCACTAGGGCGGCGCGGGCGGCTTCGCGAGCGGCGCCGGCGTCATGCGGGTTCTGCGCGGCGGCGCGCTCCAGGGCGGCCAGTGCGTCAGCGTGCTGTCCGAGCATCAGGAGCGCTGCGCCCAGGCGGGCCAGCGTGGCGCTGTCGGCGGGGTCAAGCGCCGCAGCGCGCTGCCACAGGGCGACGGCGGCGGCCTGGCGGCCCATCTGCCACAACGCTTCGCCGGCCTCGCGCCAATGGCGCGTCTGGTCCGGCTCAAGCTCGGCCGCCCGCAAGTGGGCGGCATACGCGGCCTCGTACCGTTGCGTGCGCATCGCGGCCTCCCCGAACAACGCCTGCGCGTCGGCGGACCGCGGCGCCAGGTTGACGGCTGCCTGCAAAGTGGCATAGGCCGTCTCGACCTCTCCCAGTTCCAACAGCATGCGGCTCGCGGCCAGATGAACGTCGGCCGAGTCAGGGGCCAGCGCCAGCGCTTGCGCCAGCACCGGGCGCGCCTGGTCGACCTGGCCCATGTCCAGCAGGCAGCGGGCGTAGCGGACCTGCATGGCGGTGTCCCGCGGATTGAGGCGCACGGCCTGTTCCCAGGCTTGCGCGGCCAGTTGGGTTTGGCCCAGCCGGGCGCGGGCCTCCGCCAGCATGGCGAAGATCGGCGCGTTTTCGGGGTCGAGCCGCAGGGCCGCTTCGGCGCTGCGGGTCGCTTCGGTCCAGAGCTCGCTCTGCATATACGCCTCGGTCAAGGCAATGGCCACGGCGGCATCGCCGCCGGCGGGCGCGTGTTGCTGGGCATCGTGCAAGGCGGCGATGGCCACTTCCGGCCGGCCGAGCTGCAGACAGACCCGCGCGAAGCCCAGCGACCACGGCACCCGGGTCGGCGCCAGGCGCAGGGCGGATTGGTAACTCCGGAAAGCGGCCTCGGCATCGCCGTCCAGCTGCTGGGCCTGCGCCAGAAGCGCGTGGGCTTCGGCGTCAGCGGGCGCCAGCCGCGCGGCCTCCGCCAGGGCGGCCGCCGCCTGCCGGGGCGTGGCATCGGTATTGCCTTGCGCGTGCAGCGTCAGGGTCAGGCGCCCCAGAGCGAGATACGGCCCGGCCTCTTCTGGACGCGCCAGCGCGGCGCGCTGATACGCGGCCCAGGCCTCGGCCGGCCGGCCGGTGCTCTCCAGGGCGCAGCCCAACTCGTACAGCGCCCGCCAGTCGCCGGGCCGCAGTTGCAGAGCGCGGCCCAGGGCTGCCAGGGCCTCAGCAGGCTGACCCTGCTGCCGCAGCAACGTGCCCAGGCGCCGCTGGGCTTCGGCATCGTTGGGATCAAGGGCACAGGCCTCGCGCAGGGCCGCCACAGCATCGGCAATGCGCTGGGCACTGACGTAAGCCTCGGCCAGGTCAGCCAGGAGCGGCGCGATGTGGGCCGACTCGGCTAACTTGAGGGCCTGGCGCCCCGCCTCGAGGGCTTGGACCGCCGCGCCGAGATCACCGTGGCCGCGATGGTGACGCGCCATC
This sequence comes from uncultured Anaerolineales bacterium, assembly GCA_937952305.1. GTDB lineage: Bacteria > Chloroflexota > Anaerolineae > Anaerolineales > UBA6663 > SpSt-583. Next base: position 108,321 of record CALFZO010000158.1, read on the forward strand.
GCCCGCCACGGCCCCGGCGCTTGCGGGACCAGGGCCGAGGCCTGGCAGAAGTGTTCAAACGCCTCGGCCTCGCGGCCTTGTTGCGCCAGCGCCTCGCCGATCAGGACGTGCGCTTCACCCCGCAGCGCGGGCTGCGGGCTGGCCGCCAGGAACCGCTGGGCCGCCTCTTCGGCGCGGGCCGTCTGGCCGGCGCGGAGCGCGGCGCGCGCCAGCCCGAGCCCGGCCACCGGGCGCGCCGGCTCAAATGTCAGCGCGGATTGGAAGTGGGGCAGGGCCTGCTCGGGTTGGCCCAACTCCAACAGCGCCTGGCCTAGCGTTTCGCGCGCTTCGGGGTTTTGCGGGCGCAAGGCGGCCGCCTCGGCGGCGGCGGCAGCAGCGCCGGGCCAGTCGTGAGCTTCCGCGCTCCAGCGTGCGGCGGTGAGATAGAGCGCGGCATCAACCCCGGCCAGATCAGCGGCCCGGCGCAAGCAGGCCAGGGCGCGCGGGGTGTCGCCGACCTCGCGCCAGGCGGCGGCGGCTTCGGCCAGGTCCGCCGGCTGTGTGAGCGCTTCGGGAGTAAGCGCGCTGAGTTGGGCGGCGGCGTCGGCCGGCGACTGGAGTTGCAGGTGGGCGCGGGCCAGCACCAGGCGGGTGGTGGGCGCCTCGGCCGGCAGAGCGGCGGCGCTGGCCAGGGCCTGGCCGGGCTCGTGCAGAGCCAACAGCGTGCGGGTCAGGCTCAGCGCCAGGACGGGATCGTTCGGCTGGTCGGACAGCGCGTCCTGGTAGGCGGCCAGGGCGACGCCGTGCTCGCCGGCGCGGGTGGCGACTGTGCCGATGGCGGCGGCCACCTCGGCGCGCAGCTGGCGCACCCGCGTCCAGGCCTCCACCAGGGGGCCATGGGCGGCGACGAAATCGCCGGTGCCAGCCAGGAGCAGCGCGTGGTCGGCCAGGGCTGCCACCGCTTCCGGCGTCGTGCCCGGCCCAGGCGGCTGGCCCTCGGCCGCGTGGCGCAAAGCGCGCTCGGCCAGAGCTCCTTCGCCCAGCGCCTCTAAACGGGCCGCAAAAGCGCGCCAGTGGGCGGCCGGGGCATCGACGGCCAGTTCGGTCAGCTTGTGCAGCGCTGCGTCCTCATCCTCGTTGGCGGCCAAGCAGGCGGCGGCCAGTTCAGCGCTGGCCGGCGCCTGTTCCAGCAGCGCGCTCCAATAGGCCTCCGGCACACCCTCCAGCCCGGCCAGGTATTGCAGCGTCAGACGCCAGCGTTCCGGCTGGGCGGCGGCGTCGGCCGCGATGGCGTGCCAGTCCGTGGTCGCCTGGCCGCGCAGCCGCAGGGCCAATGCGGCCGGCAGAGCATCGTCGATGGGGTCCAGGCTCTGATCAGGCGCCAGCAGGCGCGCGTAGGCGGCCGCCAACCGCTCATGGTGTTTGCCCAACAGCGTCAACTCCGGCGTCGGGTCGCCGTCCAGGTGCCGGAGCGCATAGATGGCCAGGGCCAACGGGCCGGGGCGCCAGCGCGCGGACGCGGTGCGGAGCGCGGCCAGAGTGGGCAGGATGGCCTCGTCGCTGGCCAGCGCCCACAGCTCCGGCGCCAGGCGCAGGCGCCGGATCGCTTCGGGCCACAGCGCCTCTGGCAGGGCGGCCATCAGCTTGGGGGTGGGGGAAGCCTTCATGGCAGACTCCTCGGGGCCGGCCGGCCACATGCTCAGGCGCCGATGACGAGCAGCCGGTAGGCGGCGGCCTCAAACAGCGCGCCGACGATGATCAGGACGATGGCATTGCCCGACGACGTTCGGATGAGGTTGTTGACGGCGTTCACCAGCTCCGTCGCGGACTGGGCAATCAGCGTGATGTTGTCGGTCAGGGCTTTCTGGCTGATGCGGGCCGATTGGGCGGCCAGGACCTTGGCTTCCTTGCGATACGGCCCCAGGATCAGCATCAACATCCCGGCGCCCAGGGCGACCAGGCCCAAAGCGAAGAACGTCAGGCCCATCAGCAGGCGCAGATCATCCGGGGAAAAGAACTCCGACATTGTGACCTCCAGCAACAGGACATGAGACTGCCGGGGGAGTGTGCAAGATGCGTGCCGCCGGCCGCGGCGGAAGCGAAAGGCCGGGGCGCCGCTCCAGGAGAAGCAGCACCCCGGCCTCACTGTCCGGCGCGGTGGTAGGGCGGGGCGCGGGCCCCGGTCAGCTAGGCGCTGTTGATGTCGGGGCCGAAGTGGCTGAGTTCCAGAGTGTCGCCGTCGGCGAAGAGCATGGCGCGTTCGACGGCGTTGCGCAGCTGGCGGATATTGCCGGGCCAGGCGTGGGCCTTGAGCCGCTGCAGGGCCTCCGGGTTGACGGCCTGCACATTGCGGCCCATTTCGCGGTTGTATTTCTGGATGAAGAAGCCTACCAGCGCCGGCACATCCTCGCTGCGTTCCCGCAGCGGCGGCAGGCGCAAGGCGACCACGTTCAGACGGTGGAAGAGGTCCTCGCGGAATTGGCCGGCGTGCGCCATTTCCAGCAGGTCGCGGTTGGTGGCGGCGATGATGCGCACGTCCACTTTGGTCTCGGTGGTGCCGCCCAGGCGCCGGATGGATTTGTCTTCCAGCACGCGCAGGAATTTGGCCTGCAGCTCCAGCTTCATGGTGGAGATTTCGTCCAGGAAGAGCGTGCCGCCGTCGGCGGTCACAAACAGGCCGTCCTTCTTCTTGGTGGCGCCGGTGAAGGTGCCGGCCTCATAGCCGAAGAGCTCGGACTCGAGCAGCGACTCGCTGAAGTTGGCGCAGTTGACGGCCATCCACGGCTTCTGGGCGCGCGGCGACATCCGGTGGATGGCCCCGGCCAGCACCTCTTTGCCCGTGCCGCTTTCGCCCGTCAACAGGATGGTGCTGGCCGATGGCGCGACGCGGCGCAGGTCGTTGAGCAGCTTCTTCATGACCGGCGTGTCGCCGACCACCCAGCTCTCGGCGGGGTAACGTGTCTGCCGCAGTTGTTCAAGCTCGCGCTGCATGGCCACCAGTTCGGCCGCGCGGTCGACGGCCTGGCGGAGGCGGCTGATGTCGACGGGCTTCTGGATGAAGTCCTGGGCGCCCAGCTTCATCGCCTCGACCGCCATGTCGATGTCGCCGTAGCCGGTGACGACGATCACGGGGACGCGCAGGCCCTCGCGCCGCATCCGTTCCAGCAGGTTGGGGCCGTAGCCGTCCGGCAGCTGCACGTCCAGCACGACGATGTCGGCTTCGCCGCGGCTGACGTGCTGGTGCGCGGCCGCCAGCGTGGTGGCGGAGCGGACGTCGTAGCCGTTGTCCTGCAGGATCGGGCACAGGAAGGACAGCGCGGTCTCGTCGTCGTCAACGACCAGGATTGAGGCGTTCAAGCGGACTCCTCCGTCGGGACCGGGTCGCCTGCCGGAAGCGGCAAGGTGATGGTGAAGATGGTGCCCACGCCCGGGAAGCTGTCCACGCTGATTGCGCCTTTGTGGCTGGTGATTATGCGCTTGCAGATGGCCAGCCCCAGGCCGGTGCCGTCGGCCTTGGTCGTAAAGTACGGATCGAAGATGCGGCGGCGGTTTTCCTCGGCAATGCCGGGGCCAGAATCGCCCACGCGCACCTCCAGCAAATAGCCCTGCGGGCCCCGGTCGGCGGCCGCCACCGAAAGGGTCAGGTCACCGCCGGCCGGCATGGCCTGCACGGCGTTTTCGATCAGGTTGATGAAAACGCGCTCCAGCATCAGGGGATCGGCGAGCACCGGCGGGCATTCGGTGGACACCGTCAACGTCGGGGTCACGTTGCGCTGCTGCAGCTTGGCGCTCCAGCGGCTGATCAGGCGGCGCAGCAGCGCGGGGATATCCACCGGCTCCAGGCGCGGCTCCACCGGTTTAGCCCAGGAGAGCATGTCGTTCATGAGTTGAGACAGGCGGCTGGCCTCGGCCTGGATCTTGGTCAGCGCCGGCTGCAGCGTCTCGTCGGCGCTGGCGCGGGTGGCCAGGTACTGCACGCCCATCGAAATGTTGTTGAGGGGCGCCCGGACCTCATGGGCAAAGGCCTGGAGGGACTGGCCAACATAGGCCAGGTGGTCCATGTGCTGGCGCTGGACCTCGTCCTCGCGCTCGCGGGTGAGGTCATGAACCACCAGGACGCATCCGCCGCTGGGGGCCGGCAGCGGCCGCAGCCGCACCAGCACCGGCAGGCGCTCGCCGTTGCGGCGGTGGAGCAGCCCGTTCTTGGAGCGCGGCAGGGTGTCCTGGCTGGACAGGGCCGAGCGGATGAGCGCATTGAGGCCGTCGTCGCCGCACAGCACATCCTCAAAGCGCAGGCCTACCACCTCTTCGCTGCGATAGCCGAGCATGCGCGTCGCGGCGCGGCTCAGCTCATAGACGGTCCCCGAACTGGTGAGGGTGACGATGCCCTCGTTGATCTGGGCGGTGATGGCGTCCAGTTGGTGGGCGAGCTGGAAGGCCCGCCGCTGGGTATCCATGAGCTTGGCGTGGCGGCTGATCTGTTCCACCAGGTGCGTCAACTGGTGGGCGGCGGTCTCCAAGAAGGTGGCCGTGGCGGCGGCCGGCGGGTTGCCGGGCCGGAAGGCGATCAACAGCGCGCCCAGGATATCGGGCGCCTGGCCGAGCGGGTGGGCGAAAACGTGCGTCCAACCGGCGGCGCGGAAGGCCTGGGCCAGGAAGCCTTCGCTGCGCTGGGTGTGCATCCATACCAGCGGCGTCATGAACCAGGCCTGCTCGCTCGGTCCGACAACGGCCGGGAAGATGGGCGGGATGTTGTGGTAGGTCTCCAGGTGCAGACCGGGCGCCTCCGGGAGTCGGCGCAGCAGGCCGACGGCGTCGGCCTGGAAGATGGCCAGGGTTTGCTGCACGGCGGCCGGCAGAGCTTCGGCCGTTGGCGCGGCCAGCAGATCCAGGAGGCCCGGCATGTGGGCCAGCATGTGCGCGGTGCGGGCCCGCTCGCGCTCCTGCTGCAGACGCTCTTCGGTCGGCGTGGCCACCAGGAGGACGGCCACCTCGCCATGATCGCTGAGCGCGGACAGGCGGGCGTCGACGGCCACGGCTTGGCCAAAACGAGTGCGCAAAGGCACGCCCGTCTGCGCCCGGACGTTGCCGGGCTCCAGGGTGTAGAACAGGGCCAGCACATCGGGCGTCGAGATGACTTCGGCCAGCGTGCGGGTGAGCAGCTCCTCGCGCGTCCAGCCGGTGAGGGCGGTGGCGCGCCCGTTGAGCGCCAGGAACTCGCCGGTGCGCGGGACCACGACGAAGGCGGCCCCGGGCATTTGTTCCAGGACGTGTTGGAAACGCGCCTCGGCATGCCGGCCTTGCAACAGGCCGCGCCAGGCGCTGAGCGGGGAGGTGCCGGTGCGGGCCAGGTTCATAGCGGGCTGGGGGAGAGCGCGGGCGCCGGTCGGGCGGCGGCCGGGCGGGGGGGCAGGTCGCGGCCGCGCAGATGGGCCGGCAACAGGCCCAGCATGTTGCGGTACTTGGCCACCGTGCGGCGCGCGACCTGCACGCCATCGGCGGCCAGGCGGGCGGCAATCTCGTCATCGGTCAGCGGGCGCGCCTCGGCTTCGATCAGGCTGCGGACCCGGTCGCGCACGGACAGGCTGCGGTCGAAGAACTTGGCCAGCGGCACGATCCGGCCGCTGGGCAGCGCCACTGACTTGCCGGCCACGGCGCGCGAGATCGTCGATTCGTGCACGCCCAGGGCATGGGCGACGCGCGAGCGCGTGATGGGCCGCAAGTCGCCATCGCCGCCGAGGATGAAGCCGCGCTGCTCGCCGGCGATGATCTCCATCAGCCGCCGCAAGGTGTGGTTGCGCTGCTGCAGGCACTTGGTCATCAGCGCGGCGCGCTCGAGCGCCTGGCCCCACTTCTCGCGTTCGGTCTGGGTGAGCTCCTGGCTCAAGGCCGCGGCTTTGAGTTCGGGGTTGACGCGCAGCCAGCCCGCCAGGGGCGTCAGCACTTCGACCATGACGATGTCCTGCGCGTCGCGGGCCTGGCGCGTGATGATCATGTCCGGGTCGCCGTAGACGGTGTCGTTGATGTCCGGCAGCTTGCCATCACCCCAGTAGGCCCGCGCCGGGAACGGCGTCAGGTTGCGCTGGATGAAGCGGGCGGCCTGGGACACGCGGGCCGCCGGGACCTGGAGCAAGCGCGCCAGCCGAGCATAGTCGTGGCGGGCCAGCGCCTCGAAGTGGTCGCTGATCAGGCGCCGGGCGATCTCGAGCAGGGCGGGCGGGGTGCTTTCGGCCAGCGCCTCCAATTGGATGAGCAGGGACGCGGTCGGCGTCGGCGCGCCGATGCCCGGCGGATCGGCGCGCTGGATCAGGGCCATGACCCGTTCCACG